>CAWUSQ010000037.1:0-33756 GCA_963925275.1 uncultured Rhodoferax sp. | reverse complement strand
AGATGCAGCAAGCTGTACGCTCATGCATTGGCGGGGAGGCCGGTGGAGCTGTTTGTTGACCTGTACATTTTATGAACTTTCGTTTTTTGTCTGCGCGCCTCGCTGCGTTTTCCTTGACTGTGGCGGCCGTGTTTCCTGTTTCGGCTGCAAGCCAGGACCAGTTGCCTGATGTTGTTGTGGTCGGTTCGCGTTTTGAAGAACCTCGTCTCCAGGCCCCGACCACCATTCAGGTCATTAGTCAGCAAGACATTGCGCAGTCCAATGCGAGTTCCGTACCCGATGTTTTACAGATGCTTGCTGGTATGAATGTGCGCAGTGTGGTGGCTAGCCCCTTTGGCTTCAACGCTACGGTGGACCTTGGTGGCTTTGGCGTCACGGCAGCTCAAAACACCTTGATTCTGCTCGATGGCCGGCGCCTCAACCCGATTGACGCCTCCGACATCGACTGGAGTGCAGTTGCATTGACCAGCATTGTGCGCATTGAAATCGCTCAGGGTGCTGCGGGCGTGCAGTATGGCGCGGGCTCCTCAGGCGGTGTGATCAACATCATCACCGACAGTAAGCGCGAGCCACGTACAGACGTAAGTGTGCGTCTGGGTTCGTTCAGCGCCCGTAGCGCTGATGTCAACCTAGATCGGCCCAGCGACGATGTGAGTGTGCGTGTACATGCCGGTGCAACGCGAACCGATGGTTGGCGTGAAAACGCTCAAGGCGAAAGCCGGCAAGCCACAACCCAAGTGCGTAAAAACCTGCAGGGCTCTGCCTATGTTTATGGCGAACTCGCACTCTCGCAACAGCACAATGGTCTGCCAGGTGGTGTGCTTGGCCAAGTGGACCAGGTCGCTCAGACAGACCTGCGTGCAGCCAAGTTCAACAACGTGGATGCACGTAACAGTATCGAGCAGTCCACGTTGCGTCTGGGTGCTAATGCGGCGCTGTCTGAGCGCACTTTTCTGGATGTGAACATCAGCGCAAGTCACAAGAACAGCGCGTTTGTGCAACCGTACTACGACACTGCTGACTCCTTCAACACCACTTATGGTGTGGTGACGGGCGCAGGTAAAAGTACGCTCTCGGGTGACGAGTACGCAGTGTCTCCCAAGTTGCGCACTGAATGGGCGGGCGGCCATTCGGTGGTCTACGGACTCGATGTGAGTCAGGCCCGGCAATCTGGCGCCAACAGCTTCAGCACGCTGGCGCAGCAGTTCATCCTGGCTAACCAAGGACCGTACCAGTATCAGGGCAATATTCTGAACGACCAGCAGTCGGTGGATTTGAGGAGCCAGTCGCTGTATGCGCTGGCGCGTCTCAAGCTTAGCAGTGACTTGGATTTGAGCCTGGGTGCGAGGCATCAACAGCAAAGCTTCGAAGGCAAGGATTTGAACAAGTCCAGCGGTGTTCAGGCTGCAGGGGGGCAATTTGCTGCCAATGCCCACGAGGCTGGGTTAAGCCTGCGGCTTGATCCAACCAGTAGGACCTATGTGCGGCTCCACCAATCTTATCGATTTGCCAATACCGACGAATACTGGGGCTATGACGTCTATGGCAACCGGGTGTTTTCTGGCGAACTGCGCCCCCAAACCAGCAATGCGCTCGAGCTGGGTTATGACATGAAGACCACCCGCGAGCAGCTGTCACTTATGCTCTCGCAGTCGACCACGCAGCATGAGATTCGCTACAACCCCGATCTGTATCGAAACTCGAATTTGACGGATAACATACAGCGCACCAGCTTGGTGGCAAACTGGATCGTGCAGCTGCTCAAAAAAACCCAGCTGACTTTGAGCGCGCGTCTACAGCGAGCCGTGTTTGCCAACGGGCTCTACCAGGGTGAACAACTGGGCTTGGTGCCACGTGCGGTGTACAGCCTAGGTTGGAAGCAGGTGCTCGATGGCCGCAACCAGATGGGCCTACATGCGCTTCATGTGTCCCAGCAAGCCTATGACGCAGCTCCCGGCTCAAGCTTGGATGCCATGCCGTCTTACACAACTGTAGATGCCTTCTGGAGCCATGTGGCTGGACGAATGGAAACGCGCGTAACCTTCAAGAACATCACCAACGCCAAGTACGCCAGCTATGGTGGCTATGGCTTTGTGTCGACGCCTGGAGCCAGCGGCACCAACAGCTACTACTTTTTTCCTGGCGACCCGCGGGCGCTCCTGCTGTCGTTGAACTACCGCTTTTAAAGCTACTATGAATCTAACCCCGCAACGCATTGTTTGCCTCACCGAGGAGACCACCGAGTGGTTGTACCTGCTCGGCCAACAAGATCGCATTGTCGGCGTGTCGGGTTACGCCGTCAGGCCACCCCAGGTGCGCACAGAAAAACCGCGGGTCAGCGCTTTTACCAGTGCAAAAATAGAAAAAATTTTGGCCTTACAGCCAGACTGTGTACTTGGCTTTTCCGACATGCAGGCCGACATTGCGTCGTCGCTGATTCGGTACGGTGTCCAAGTCACGGTGTTTAACCAACGCAGTGTGGACGAGATTTTTGCCATGCTGTACCAGGTGGCCGCGATGGTGGGTCAGGCTGAGCGTGGCCTGGATCTGATAGCCAGCATGCGTCAAGGTCTGGATGACATTGCAGCGTTGGCGGCTGGCTTGCCGCGGCGACCCAAGGTGTATTTCGAAGAGTGGGACGAACCGCACATCAGTGCCATCCGATGGGTGTCGGAATTGTTGGGCATCGCTGGTGGGGATGATGTTTTTCCTGAATTGGCGAACCAATCGCTGGGTAAAAACCGCATCATTGCCGACAGCATGCAGGTTGTTGGACGCAACCCAGACATCATCATTGGCTCTTGGTGCGGCAAAAAATTTCGCCCTGAGCGGGTCGCAAGTCGCCCTGGCTGGCAGGATGTGGCAGCCATCCGATTAGCGCAGGTGTTTGAGGTGAAGTCGGTTGAAATTCTTCAGCCAGGCCCGGCCGCCTTGACCGATGGCGTGCGGCAGTTGCATCGCATCATTAGCCGTTGGGCAGCCAACCATGCCTAGGTTTTGGCTGTTTTTTGGGGGGCTGGCCTTGTCTGGCATGGCCCAGGCTTACCAGGTGCTTGGCGATCATGGTCAACGTCTGCGCTTGGCGCGCGTGCCCCAGCGCGTGGTCAGCTTGTTGCCTTCCTTGACCGAAACCGTGTGTGTTCTGGGTGCTTGCAACCGTTTGGTAGGCGTTGATCGCTACAGCAACTGGCCCGACGCGGTGCAGCGTTTGCCGCAGCTCGGCGGTGGCCTTGATCCCAGTATTGAAGCCGTCGTTGCTGTGCGACCGGATTTGATCTTGATGGCGGGTTCGACGCGCGGCTCAGAACGCTTTGAATCCTTGGGTTTGACCGTCTTGAAGCTCGAGCCTCGCACACGTGCCGATGCCCAGCGCGCCATGTTCACGGTGGCGCAAGTTTTGGGTATACCCGAGGCGCGTGCGCGCTCCAGCTGGCAGGGCATCGAGTTGGGTGTGCAGCATGCGGCAAGCCAGCTCACAAAACAGGCCCGCGCTCAGCGTGTTTATGTTGAGGTGAGCCCATCGCCTCACGGTGCCAGTGAGTCCTCTTTCATTGGAGAGATGCTTCAGGTCCTCGGGGTTTCCAACATTCTTCCCGCTGCCATGGGACCGTTTCCCATGGTTAGCCCGGAGTTCGTGGTGCGGGCCCAGCCCGATGTGGTTGTGGCGGGTGACAGTTCGCGCCAGAGCATGCTGCTGCGTCCTGGGTGGTCTGGACTGAAAGCCTTTCGCGAGCATCGGGTTTGTATTTTTCCGCAGGCTCAGGCCGACATTTTGGTGCGTGCTGGGCCCCGCATGGCAGAGGGTGCCCAGCTTTTGGTTGACTGTCTAAACCGTGTGGCGTCCTTGCCGACCAAAGGCTTGCCGTGAAAGCTGACGCCAAGATATGGTCCTTGTTATTGCTTGTGTTGGCCATGGTGATGGTGCTGGCAGGGCTGGCTGTTGGCGGCGGGGGCTTGGAATGGCTTTGGGGGGCTGTTGTTCGCTCTGATCGCGACCCTGTGGCCATACAAATCCTGTGGGACATTCGTTTACCCCGAAGTCTGGGTGCTTGGTTGGCCGGCGCTTTGTTGGGCTTGGCTGGGGCTGTGGCGCAGGGGCTGTTTAGAAACCCGCTAGCTGACCCTTACCTGCTGGGCAGCGCCTCGGGTGCGTCGCTCGGTGTGAGCGTCTACATGGGTGCCTGGGGCAGCTCACTCATGAGCACAGCTTGGTTGTCTCAACTGGGTATGACGGGCGCGGCTTTCTGCGGCGCGGTGATGGCGGTGTTGTTGACACTCGCGCTGGCGCGAGGCGTTCACCAAACGCTGAGACTGTTATTGGCCGGCGTGGTAGTTGGTGTCGTTTTGGGGGCCGTTACATCGATGGCAGCGCTGCTGCGGCCAGATTTGTTGTTGTCCATGCAGGGTTTTTTGTTGGGATCCACCGCTTTTGTCGGCTGGACGGCATGTGCGGTGATGGTTGGCGTTTTGTTGGTGTCGCTGCTTGTGGCGGTTGGTTTGGCGCGGGTACTTGATGGCTTGGCTTTGGGTGAGACCACGGCGTTAAGTCTGGGTCTGCCTGTTGCCAGTGCACGTCTGGTTTTGATTGCAGTGATGTCGTTGGCAACGGGTGCGGCAGTGGCGCAAACGGGTTTGATCGGATTTGTCGGACTGGCAGCTCCCCATGCGGTGCGTTCGCGCCTGCACACCAACCAGGCCGACCTGCTGGTGTTGTCAGGCCTGATGGGAGGGGTTATTTTGCTGGCGGCCGATGTTCTGGCCAGAGGGATTTTGCCGGCTCAGGAGGTGCCTGTCGGCGTGTTCACGGCGGTGCTTGGGGGTGGCTATTTGATGTGGCGCATGCACACGCTACAAGAGGATCGGCGTTGAGTCGCGTGCTGCCATGGGCCCTGCAGGCCTGCCGGGTGTCCGTGCAACTGGGTGGGCGCCCCGTGCTCAAAAGCATCGACTTGGACGTGCGCACGGGCCAGTGGACTTGCGTGGTAGGACCTAATGGTGCGGGCAAGTCAACCTTGCTCAAAGCACTCGCGGGCTTGTTGCCTATGCATGGCGAAGTGTTCTGGCAAGGTCAGCCACTGAGAGCGTTAACGCGGCGTGAGCGGGCGCAGCGGTTGTCTTGGCTAGGGCAAAGCGAAATGGTGTTACTCGATTTACGGGTGCATGACGTTGTGATGCTCGGGAGATTACCGTACCAGGATTGGCTGGCCAGCCCCAGTGCGCATGACCAAGCCAACGTTGAGTCCGCGCTGCGAGCCATGCAGGCTTGGGATTGGTGCGAGCGTACGCTTGGTGAACTATCTGGGGGTGAGCGCCAGCGCGTGTTGTTGGCCCGTGCCCTGGCGGGTCAAACGCCTTTGATGGTGATGGACGAGCCCTTGACCAATCTGGACCCGCCGCACCAGGTTGACTGGCTTGAACAGGTTCATGCACTTCGATCACAGGGTACGACGGTGCTCAGTGTGCTGCATGAAATCAACGTTGCCTTGCATGCAGATCAGATCGTGGTGATGGCGCAGGGGCGGGTGCTTCACCACGGCTCTGCCCAGGATGCCCAGACCCATCGTGCGATTGAGGCGGTGTTTAATGAGCGCATCCGCATCGTCGCAGTGGATGGCCAGTGGGTGATGCTGCCAAGAACATTGGCATGAACGCACCGTTTGGCATGCGTCAAGGACGCATCTGTCAGCGGGGGTGATGGCCTTGCTTGCTTGGTAAGGGTGTTTTGGGTCGATGGTCGCAGACCGCTGAGACTGCGCACTCCCAGCAGCGTGGGGTGCGAGCCTGACAGATGTAACGACCGTGCAGGATCAACCAGTGGTGGGCGTCGATCAAGTACGCTTTGGGCACACGCAGCAGCAGCTGTCGCTCAACGGCCAGCGTGGTTTTGCCCAGTGCCAGACCGGTGCGATTGCCCAGCCTGAACAGGTGTGTATCGACCGCCATGGTGGGCTCACCAAACGCCACATTCAACACCACGTTGGCGGTTTTTCTGCCCACACCGGGCAGAGCCTCCAGGGCCTCTCGGCTGCGGGGGACCTGGCCGCCATGCAAGTCCACCAACAGGCGGCAGGTCTGAAGTAAATGCCGGGCTTTGGCATGGTACAAACCAATGGTCTTGATGTGCTCTTGCACGCCGTGCAAGCCCAAATCAAGTATTTTTTCTGGTGTGTTGGCCACGATGAACAGGCGGCGGGTGGCTTTGTTCACGCCCACATCGGTGGCCTGGGCCGACAACAATACGGCCGCAAGCAGCTCAAACACGCTGGCAAATTGCAGCTCGGTTTGCGGGTTAGGGTTGGCTTTTGCCAATGTAGAAAAAAATATCTCGATGTTTTGTGCGTTCATGGTGAATACTCGGATGATGCTCGGAAACGACGGGCGCTTCACGCGGCCGCGCTAATATTGGATGCAGTTGCCCAAAGCGATCTTGGCCTTGGCCAGCACTTTACCGGATTCGCGAACAGTCGATTGCCTTTTTTACCTTTAATTCAGAGACAATTTGGGCTTCTTGGTTGTCGCGTAACCGCCTGTTGCTCGACCGACGCCGCAAGCATTATTTCTGATTTAGAAAGCCACTGCCCATGCAATTTGCTGACCGCCTGCAAAACGTTGAAACTTCTGCCATTCGAGAACTCTTTAAATTATTGGGCAAGCCCGGCATCATCAGCTTTGCTGGCGGTTTCCCAGACCCTGGTTTGTTTGATGTCGAAGGTATCGCAATGGCCAGTCAGGCCGTGCTGTCGGCTAATCCTGGACCGGTGCTGCAATATGGCGCTACCGAAGGCTACCAGCCTTTGCGCGAAGGCATCAGCGACTTCATGGCCGCTAAGGGCGCCGAGGTGGAGCCATCCGGCCTGATCGTTACGACGGGAAGTCAGCAGGCCCTTGATTTGATCGGCAAGACCATGATCTCCCCTGGCGACAAAGTCATAGTGGAGGCACCAACCTTTTTGGCCACGATCCAATGCTTTCGCTTGTATGGCGCGCACATCATTGGTGCCCCAATTGATGCCAATGGGGTTGATGTGGACCGCCTGGAACAATTGATTGTTGAGCACAAGCCTAAATTGGTCTATCTGGTGCCCAGCTTTGGGAACCCCAGCGGTGCGACCCTGACGCTTGAACGACGCAAACGGGTATTGGAAATAGCGGTTCGAACTGGAACGTTAGTGGTTGAAGATGACCCTTATGGTGAGTTGTATTTTGACCAAGCCCCGCCGCCGAGCCTGTTGGCTTTGAGTGCGCATGTGCCGGGTAGTCGAGATTGCTTGGCCTATTGCGGCTCATTTAGCAAAATACTGTCGCCAGGCTTGCGAGTGGGTTGGCTGATCGCCCCGCCCCAATTGCTGGCCAACGCCACCATGTGCAAACAGTTCAGTGATGCCCACACAAGCAACCTCACACAAGCGATATGCGCGCACTACCTCACGCTGAGCCGGCTGGATGCCACCTTGGATGTGGTGCGTGCCACCTACGCTGAGCGTGCACGGGTGATGGCGCAAGCCTTGACGCGTGCATTAGGCGATGCACTGGCGTTTGATGCGCCACAAGGAGGCATGTTTTTCTGGGCGCGTCTGACCGGGGCACAGGGTCAAAGCGCAAATGCGGCTGAATTTTCCAAACGCGCCATCGCGCACGGCGTCGCTTTTGTCCCTGGTGCGCCGTTCTTTGCGCATGACCCTGACCTCAGCAGTCTGCGCTTAAGTTTTGCAACCGCTGATGTGGCGCGCATTGAAGAGGGCATTGCCCGCCTGGGGCAGGCGTTCTAGGTGCCAAAGAGAACCAGCCTTGGCCAACCTAAGGCTAAGGTACAGGGCTATTGTCACTGGGTCCACTAGCTCGGTTAAAGATACGGACCATCATCATTGATCATGCCAACCACGCATCTCCTGTATCTGCATGGCTTTCGGTCATCGCCGGCGTCCACCAAAGCGCGCATGACCGTGCAAGCCGTCATGCAGCACTATCCAAAGACGATCGTGCTGTGTCCGGCCTTGGCGACATCACCTAAGTTGGCCATGGCTGAAGTAGTGGAACTGGTGAAGGACTGGCCCCGTGAATCGATGGCGCTTGTTGGTTCGTCGCTTGGCGGCTTTTATGCCACCTATTTGGCCCAATGGTGGGGTTGCAAGGCAGTGCTGTTGAACCCAGCCGTGCATCCTGCGCGGGATCTGGCAGCACACCTGGGCGAGCAAAGCGCCTGGCACGACCCCACTAGCCACCTTGTTTTTGAGTGCGCGTATTTGGCAGAGCTTGGCGCACTTGAAGTTCAGTGCATCACGCAGCCTGATCGGTACTTTGCAGTCATCGCCAAAGGTGACGAAGTGCTGGACTGGCAGGAAATGACAGGGCATTACCCGGGAGCCCGCATCAAACTGTTACCAAGCAGTGACCACGCACTCAGCGACTACGCTCAGCACATTGATCAGGTGATGCACTTTCTTTTTAAGGGCTGACACGCTGGTGTTTGATGTCGTGTTCAACGGCACGGTGGCAATCGTGTGCAACGCATGCCAGCTTGGTAAGCCCGGTGACCTTGTGGTTGCCCAATTCATTGCGCACTGGACCTGTTCGAACAAGGTCCTCTAGGCGCCTTTGCTTCAGTGCCTTGAGCGCACGATGGCGCCGTTTAAGGGTGCGCATTGAAGCACAACGAGCCTTCAATTAAAGGGCACCTCACAGCGGTAAACGGTGGTTCTGAATTGATGCCCATGCCGCCAGTTACCATCTTGATAGCCAGTTCAATTAGTTAATTCCTGCTGTGAACGATGGCCTACAACGGTGTTTGGAGGCCTGGCCCATCTTTGCAGTCAACCCGCATGTGACCGCGGGACCGCGCGCGCTGGGCGTTTGCAATCCAGGGTAGAAATTTCCCTCAGACCGCAGTCATGGACTTGACGAAAAAATAAGTTGCGCTGCGCTGGCGCAAAACTGTTCAGATCGAAGGGTTGCTCAACGCAATCAGCCAATGCTTGGAATCGTTACGTCTGACTGCGGTATGAGTACGCGTCATGAGCCAATTGGATCGGGTGTTTCAGGTGCAGCGCTGGATTTTTGCTCGATCAACCACAGCGTAACCGTGGTGCCTACCCCATATTGGCTACTCACTTCCACAGTGCCACCGTGCAGTTTCACGATTTCTTGAACCATGCTCATGCCCAAACCCGTACCTGGAATATGGCCCGACGGATCGGCGCGGTAGAAACGCTCGAACAAGCGTGCCAACTGCTCAGGCGTGAGGCCTATGCCGTGATCACTCACGCGAATGGCAACTCGGTTGCCCTGCGCTGCTTCAACCTGAGGCGAGTTAATCAATTCGATCTGTACGTCTCCACCATCTGGTGAAAATTTATAGGCATTGGACAAGACATTCAAAACTGCCTGATACAGCTTGTTGCGATCGGCCATGACCGTCAGTGGCGCGCCGCGCACTATCAGCGTGGGTGCAGTGCGTCCATCGGGCAGCTTGAATTCAGCGATAACGTTCTCTACGAACGCTTGCAGTGGCAGGGCTGTAAAAACAAAATCCTTGCCGTGTCGAGCCTCGATGCGTGCCAAGTCCAGCAGCTCGTTGATGATCTGTCCCATGCGGTGGGATTGACGATGGATGATGCCCAGCATCTCCTTTGTATCTGGGCTCAGTCCGTCCTGCGTCAGCAACATTTCGGCAAAACCGAAGATGCTGGCCATCGGTGTACGCAGCTCGTGCGTAGCAGTGGACAGGAACTCACTCTTCATCCGTTCAACTTCGGACTCATGCGTCACGTCGCGAATGTAGAGAATCCGTGCCACACTGGTTGATGCGTTGTGCATGCCCACCATCTTGAGCATTCGTGGCGATGGCACGCTCAGTTCAAGCATCTGTGCCTTGAGCGCTGTCTCCGGCCCCTGGAATGCGGCGTCAATTCCGACAAAGCTCTCGGGTAATTTGCTGCGCTTTCGGAGCTCGGCATCCAGAACGCCAGCCTCCATGCCAAGGATGGTTTGGCTGTCGATCCCCGTCATGCGCTGAAATGCCGGATTGATGAACTTGACGCGAGCGTCCGCCGCCAACACCACAAACCCATCTGGACTCAGGCGAAAAAGCGCACTGAGTTGCGCATTCTGATCTTGCAGCGCCTCACTGGCATCCCGTAGTGCGGCAGTTTGCTCCAGCACCTTGCGCTGCACGACGGCAGTCTTGCCGGTTGTCACCAGCAACAGCATCTGCAACAAGGCGGTCAGCGCCATGCCGGCCGATCCGACCAGCACGGCCGTCCAGTGACTGCGTTCTTGCTCAAATTGCGACGTGGGATACACACTCAGGCGCCAGGACCTGTCCGCCACCCGTAGCTTGTGCTGCCAAAGGGTGTCACTCATTGGCAGGCGGGGGTCTGCCAATGAGCTGTACAACAGCGATTGCTCAGGTGCTGCTTGCATGTCATCAAGACGAAATTCCAAACCGGGGGTTGTCACAGAACGGGTAGCAATCTGCACCATCTCATCGACCTTAATGACGCCTACCGCAAAGCCTATCAGCAGGGGGCTCGCCGCCGCGCTGGATGCTGGTTCAAAGGCCGGGTCTAGTAGGAGTACGCCCACACGTTTCTGATTTTCCTGAACCAGTTGCACCGGGCCCGTGAGCGCCGACGCCATCGTTCGTCTGGCGCGTTCGATAGCCTCTCGGCGCACCGAGTTTGAATTGACGTCAAAGCCGATGGCCGCGCGGTTGCCCTCTAGCGGAGCAATGAGTCCAACTGGAAAATAATCGCTGCGCTCGGTGGCGCGGACCAGCCCGCGCAGGCTGTCTCGCTCCTTGATTTCAAACCCACTGATGGCCGAGCGCTTTGCCATGGCGCGCTCAAACTCTTGGCGTCGTGAGGCTTGCACATAAGGGTTGATGCTCAAGGCAAAGATGTCATTGTTGTCTTTGAGCGTGATGCGCGTGAAGTGTTCAAATTGGGAGATATGCATGTCTGGCGTGACCTCTAGCAAGCGGCGCAAAGCCGACACGGCCTCCACATGTGCTGTGACGCGTTTGTCCAGCATTTCCGCCAACTTTTCGCCATGGCGCGCAACGACCAACTTGTCTTCGGCCTGATCCGATTTGGTAAACATCAGCATGACGCCGCCGACTACAGACAGCGACAGCAGCATAGGCAGCAGCAGCAGCATCCACCGGCTCGTCCAGACCGGCTCCTTTCGGAATAACACGGCCAGGGTCAGGGGCAACAACATCAGTACGCCCAGCACATCACCGGACCACCAGTTCCACCAGATAAGCAGGTAGTTGGCATCGGAGCCCGACTGGGCCCAGTACAACTGTGGCAGGACTGTGCTGGAGGCCACCAGGCAGGCCAGCGGACCGGCCAGCAGCAGCGTACGAAAGATGTTGCGTTCATCCTCAAGCGCTCGCCAACCGTCTTGTCCTCCACGCTGTAGCAGCCAGCGAGCCACCGTTGCCTGCAGCGTAGCGCTGCAGGCAATGCCCGCGGCCAACACCGCACTGCGCCACCCAAGATCGCCATGCATCGAGCCGATGACAAGGTTCAGTAGCAGCGAGCCAACCCAGATCGCTGGCCAGGCGCGCTGGCCAGCCCATAGCAGAAAGGCCACGGCAAAACCGGCTGCCGGAAAAATCGGACTGGCATAGCTTGGCGCCACCGCAAAAAACAAGCCCAAGCCCCCCAGGGCCAGATAAGCTACCGCCGCAAAGCCTAGTACCTTGAGTCTGTGAGTGTTGAGTTTCAAATTGGTATTGAACCGTAAGTCGGGCACAACTTAATGGCTGGTTTACGCCGTACCGATTAAGACAATATGAGAAGCTGTGGCAGTTTACGTCTTTTGTGCTGCGCCTGGGGTGCGATCGATACCAATGCCCAGTATGCAACATACCAGTTCAGTGAGTTGATCGTCGACGGTGCGTCCATGAAGGCAGTAGAAACGCGGACTTCAGTGAAAAGGGAGGGCGCAAGCTGGAAGGTGGAAGCTGTAACCAAGCCCGTAGCTACGCAACAGTCCCAAAGACCCTATCCCTAAAGATCAGTTAAATCGCTACAGGACGACATCACTCCACCGTGACGCTCTTAGCCAGGTTACGCGGTTTGTCGACGTCAGTGCCGCGGGCGCAGGCTGTGTGGTAAGCCAACAACTGCAAGGGCAGAACGTGCAACAGCGGCGACAGCGCGCCGTAGTGCTCAGGCATACGGATCACGTGGACACCCTCGGAGTTGCTGATTTGGCTGTCAGCATCGGCCAGCACGTACAGCACACCACCTCGGGCGCGAACTTCGTGCATATTGCTTTTGAGTTTTTCCAGCAAGGCATCATTGGGCGCTACAACCACGACCGGCATGGCGCTGGTGACCAGTGCAAGTGGCCCATGCTTGAGCTCACCGGCGGGGTAAGCCTCGGCGTGTATGTAACTGATTTCTTTAAGCTTGAGTGCACCTTCCATGGCGATCGGGTAGTGCAGGCCACGGCCCAAAAACAAGGCATTGTCCATGCGTGCAAAGTCTTCAGCCCAGACCATGATTTGAGGCTCTAGAGCAAGCACCGCTTGCAATGCCAGTGGCAAATGGCGCATTGCATTGAGCTGCTGGTGTTCTTGTTCGTCATTCAGGTGGCCGCGTATTTTTGCCAGTGAAAGGGTGAGTAAAAACAATCCCGCCAGTTGCGCCGTGAAAGCCTTGGTTGAGGCCACGCCCACTTCAATGCCTGCTCGCGTGATGTAGGCCAACGCGCACTCACGCACCATGGCACTGCTTTGTACATTGCAAATGGTTAAGGAATGGACCATGCCCAAGCCATGGGCGTGGCGCAAGGCAGCCAAGGTGTCGGCGGTTTCGCCCGATTGAGAAATGGTAACCACCAGCGTCCGTGGGTGAGGTACAGATTCGCGGTAGCGGTATTCGCTGGCGACTTCCACCTGGGTTGGGATCTTGGCAATGCTCTCTAACCAGTATTTGGCTGTACAGCCGCTGTAGTAACTGGTGCCACAGGCCAAAATCAGGATGGCGTCAATGTCGTTGAAAACGGTGGCTGCCTTGGTGCTCGGGCCGTCGAACAAGTCAGCGTTGATGCCCACAATGCCTTCAAGCGTGTCGCCAATCGCACGCGGCTGCTCAAAAATTTCTTTTTGCATGTAGTGGCGGTAAGGTCCCAGCTCAGCAGCGCCACTGTGGGCTACAACGGTTTTAACAGGCCTTTGCGCAGCGCTCAAGCTGGTGAAAGTCTTGTCCATCACGGTGTACTGACCCAAGCGCAGGTCCACCACATCACCTTCCTCCAGGTAGACGATTTGGTTTGTGACCCCCGCGAGCGCCATGGCATCGCTGGCCAGGTAGTGCGATTGGCCGTCTGCACCCAAGCCCAAAATCAGCGGAGAACCTGCCCGGGCACCGATCAAACGCTGGGGCTCGTCCTTGCAAAAAACGGCAATCGCGTAAGCACCGTGCAGATCGCGCACAGCGGCTTTAACAGCTTCGAGCAAATCGCCTTGGTAATGGCTGTCAACCAAATGTCCGATGACCTCGGTGTCTGTCTGACTTTCAAACACATAGCCTTTGGCCTGCAGGCTGGCGCGCAAGGCGTCATGGTTTTCAATGATGCCGTTGTGTACCACGGCCACCCGTGCCACGTCCTCGGTGCTTGGAGCTGGTCCGGTGCTGAAGTGCGGATGCGCGTTGTGCACCACCGGGGCGCCATGCGTGGCCCAGCGGGTGTGGGCGATGCCGGTGTTACCTTCAAAGTGTGTCGCCTGTATTTGACTGCGCAGTTCGGCAACCCGCGCGGTACTGCGGGCTCGTTTGAGGCCGCCATGGTGAACGGCTACGCCACAGGAGTCATAGCCTCGGTATTCCAGCCGCTCAAGTCCTTGTACCAAGATAGGCACGATGTTTTCATTGGAAACCGCCCCGACGATGCCACACATAACGCACTCCTTGAACTCATTTTTTTCATCAAGGTCTGATTGTCGTTGAAATGCCTGCGGTGCCTAGCGGGCGCACCGGGAAAACCGTAGCGCTAAGACAGCGGTTTTTCAGGCAAAGGTCTCTGCTTGGGCCAGAGAAAAACCAGCCTGATCCTTGCCTGAGAGTGCCGGTATCATGCCGTCTAGCGGCCAATCAATGCCGATGCCGGGGTCGTTCCAGGTGACACAGCGTTCGAATTGTGGCGCGTAATAGTCGGTGGTTTTGTACAAGAAATCAGCGCTGTCACTCAGGGTTAAAAAACCATGCCCGAACCCCGGTGGCACCCATAACTGGCGCTGGTTGTCTTCACTGAGCTCCACGCCTACCCATTTTCCATAATCGGGTGATGAGCGACGCAGGTCGACGGCCACATCAAAGACCTTGCCGCGAACCACCCGTAGCAGTTTTCCTTGGGCTTGTTCAATTTGGTAGTGCAGACCACGCAGCACGCCTTTGGCAGAGCGCGAATGGTTGTCCTGCACAAAAGGCGCAGTTACCCCGGTTGCCGCTTGAAACGCCTGCTGGTTAAAACTTTCAAAGAAAAAGCCACGGGCATCGCCAAACACTTTGGGTTCGATGAGCAGAACATCTGCCAGCTCCGTAGGAATGATTTTCATGTTCAATCAGCTCCTATGCTGTGGCCTTATCCCGCTCGGCGAGCAGGCGTTGCAGGTATTGGCCATAGCCATTCTTCAACAGTGGCTGTGCAAGGTTTTCCAGTTGCGCATCACCAATGAAACCGTTGCGCCAAGCAATTTCTTCGACACAGGCCACCTTCAGCCCTTGGCGCCGCTCCAAGGTGGCAATGAACTGGCTGGCTTCGAGCAGGCTGTCATGGGTGCCCGTGTCTAGCCAGGCATAGCCGCGTTGCATGATTTGCACATTGAGCTGACCTTGGCTGAGGTAGGCCTGGTTGACCGAGGTGATTTCCAGCTCCCCGCGTGCACTTGGCTGCACTGCTTTCGCAATGTCGATCACGGTGTTGTCATAAAAGTACAAGCCAGTCACGGCATAGTTACTCTTGGGCTTGAGCGGCTTTTCCTCAATGCTGCGCGCCACACCTTGGGTATCGAAGGACACCACGCCATAACGCTCGGGGTCTTGCACATGGTAGGCAAAAACGGTAGCACCAACTTCCCGTGCGTTGGCACCGCTTAGCAGCGTAGTGAAGTCGTGGCCGTAATAAATGTTGTCACCCAGCACCAAGGCACTGGGGTCATTGCCAATGAAGCTGTCACCAATGATGAATGCTTGCGCCAGTCCGTCGGGGCTGGCTTGGACCGCGTACTGCAGGTTGATGCCCCACTGGGAGCCGTCACCCAGAAGTTGTTGAAAGCGCGGCGTGTCTTGTGGCGTGCTGATGACCAGAATGTCGCGCATGCCCCCAAGCATCAAGGTGCTCAAAGGGTAGTAGATCATCGGCTTGTCGTAAACCGGCAACAGTTGCTTGCTCATGGCCAAGGTTGCAGGGTGCAAGCGCGTACCAGAGCCGCCCGCCAAAATGATGCCTTTGCGTGTTGTCATGTGTTTTTCCTTGATCAATTGAGGGCTTAAGGCGTTAAGGTTTCAGTCAACATGCGGGTGACGCCTGTTTGCCAATCGGGCAGCTTCAAGCCAAATACAGCCTGAAGTTTCTGCGTGTTCAAGCGCGAATTGTGCGGGCGTTTGGCTGCTGTTTGGAACGCGTTGCTGGGAACGGGCGCCACTTCTGTGGCTTTGATCAGCAAATCGGGGCGCAACAGTTTGGCTTGAGCCAGCACAAATTGGGCATACGCCCACCAACTGGTTTCACCACTGGCCACCAAGTTGTAAAGGCCGGCGTCTTCAGGGCGACGCAGCACTTGGCGAATCGCATGGGCGCTGACATCGGCCAGCAGATCTGCGCCCGTTGGGGCGCCAAATTGGTCGCTAATGACCGTCAGGCGTTCACGCTCTTGGGCCAGCCGCAACATGGTTTTTGCGAAGTTGCCGCCCCGCGCTGCGTACACCCAACTGGTGCGAAAAATCAGGTGTTTGCAGCCACTGGCCTGAATGGATTGCTCGCCTTCAAGTTTGGTTTGGCCGTACACATTGAGCGGTGCGGGCGTGTCACTTTCAAGCCAAGGCGTCTCACCACTGCCGTCAAACACGTAATCTGTGCTGTAGTGCACCAAAAGCGCACCCAGTTTGGCAGCTTCCTGTGCCAGTAAGTTGGGCGCTTGGGCATTGACGGTGTGCGCCAGTTCTGGTTCACTTTCAGCTTTGTCAACCGCCGTGTGAGCAGCAGCGTTGACTATGACGTCCGGGCGTATCTGGCGCACGGTTTTGGTCAAGTCAGTCAGTTGGCTCAAATCACCACAATAGTCGGTACTGTTGCTGGCCAGCGCTATCAGCTCACCCAGGGGAGCCAGGCCCCTCTGCAACTCCCACCCAAGTTGACCATTTTTGCCTAGTAGCAAAATTTTCATGCGCGGTCTTGGTAATTGGTTTGGACCCAGTCACGGTAAGAACCCGACTGCACGTTGTCTACCCAAGCTTGATTGTCGAGGTACCAGCGTACGGTTTTACGGATACCGGTTTCAAAGGTTTCAGCGGGCTTCCAACCCAGTTCGCGCTCGATCTTGCCCGCGTCAATCGCATAGCGTCGGTCATGACCTGGGCGGTCTTGCACGTAGGTGATCTGCTCTTTGTAGCTTTGAGCATCTGATCGCGGCTGCAGTTCATCAAGCAAGTCACAAACAGTATGCACAATGTCCAGGTTGGGTTTTTCGTTCCAGCCACCCACGTTGTAGGTTTCACCCACTGTGCCGGCTTCTAACACGCGTCGAATGGCGCTGCAGTGGTCTTTGACAAACAGCCAATCGCGCACTTGTTGGCCGTCACCGTAGATGGGCAGGGGTTTGCCCGCCAAAGCGTTGACGATCATCAAAGGGATTAATTTTTCAGGGAAGTGCAGGGGGCCGTAGTTGTTGCTGCAATTGGTGGTAAGCACAGGCAAACCAAAGGTATGCAGCCAAGCCCTTACCAAATGGTCACTGGCAGCCTTGCTGGCTGAATAAGGACTGTTGGGCTCGTATTGTTTGTCTTCGGTGAAGGCTGGGTCAGTGGGGGACAAACTGCCATACACCTCGTCGGTTGAGACATGCAAAAATCTGAAAGCTGTCTTTTTATCGGCGTCCAGTCCTTGCCAATAAGCGCGCACACTTTGCAGCAAGCGCATGGTGCCCACCACATTGGTCTGGATGAAGTCCTCAGGGCCGTGAATGGAGCGATCCACATGGCTTTCCGCTGCAAAGTTCAACACGGCACGTGGCTTGTGCTGAGACAGTAACTGCCCCAGCAAAGTGCTGTCGCCGATGTCACCTTGGACAAAGATGTGACGTGGGTCTTCTTTGAGTGGTGACAGGTTGTCCACGTTACCTGCATAGGTGAGCTTGTCAAGGTTAAGTACCGGCTCATCCGATTGAGCCAACCAGTCCAAGACAAAATTGGCGCCAATAAATCCAGCGCCGCCGGTTACCAAAATCATAGTCTTACCCGCCTGAATATTTGTTGATGTGATGCTTGTGAACTCAGCGCCCGTAGACGTCTTCAAAGCGCACGATGTCGTCTTCACCCAAGTATGAGCCGGATTGAACCTCTATCAATTCGAGGTCAACGCGACCAGGGTTTTCCAAACGGTGCATGGTGCCCAAGGGGATGTAAGTGGACTCATTTTCACTCAGCAGCATGGTGGTCTCGCCTTTGGTGACGCGTGCTGTGCCGTTGACAACAATCCAGTGCTCGGCGCGGTGGTGATGCATTTGCAAGGACAAGGCCGCACCTGGTTTGACGATGATGCGCTTGACCTGAAAGCGCTCGCCTGCATCAACACCGTCATACGAACCCCAAGGGCGAAAGACTTTGCGGTGCATGCTGCTCTCTGTTCTTCCCTCGGCGCGCAAGCGCTCGACAATTTTTTTAACGTCTTGGGTGGCATCTTTGTGCGCCACCAAAATCGCGTCAACCGTTTCGACCACGACCAAATCCTTCACACCCACACAGGCCACCAAGCGCCGCTCTGACAGCGCCAATGTGTTTTCGCAATCTTGCAGCATCACATCACCCTGGCTCACATTGCCTTGTTTGTCTTTCGGCAAAACTTGCCACAAAGCGTCCCAGGCGCCCACATCGGACCAGCCAGCACTCAAAGGTATGACCACGCCGAGGGGCAGGCTGTCGCCTGGTTTTTGGCTGGCAATGCGCTCCATCACGGCATAGTCAATAGAGTCACTGGGGCAAGCCGCAAAAGCTTCCCTGTTAACCCGCAGGAAGTCGCCATCCACTTGGCCCTGACCCCATGCGGTCTCACAGGCTTGAAAAATATCTGCCCTGCAGGCTTTCAAGGCCTCAAGCCAGACGGAGGCCTTCACCATGAACAGCCCGCTGTTCCACAAATAATCACCACTGTCCACATAGCTTTGGGCGGTCGCAGCATCGGGTTTTTCAACAAACCGTGCAATGAGTGACGCAGGTTCACCCACGTTTGTCAGACTTTGACCGGCCTGTATATACCCGTAGCCTGTTTCGGGTGCGCTTGGCGTGATGCCAAAAGTCACCACCACGCCATCTGCAGCCAATGCGGCGCCTTGGGCCACCACTTGCTGAAACGCTTGCGTGTCCGTGATGACGTGGTCTGCTGGCATGACCAAGAGCACTGGGTCATCTCCATCACGCATGGCGGCAAAGGCAGCCAAAGCCAGCGCGGGCGCGGTGTTGCGGCCAAGTGGTTCGAGCACGATGGGCCCACTTTTTCCCAGCAAACGCAGTTGCTCGGCGATCACAAAGCGGTATTCCTCGTTGCAAACGACCATGGGTTTGGCCAATTGAACGCCGCCAATGCCTTCAACCCGACGCACGGTTGCCTGTAACAGCGAGTCCTCACCCATCAGACTGAGCAATTGCTTGGGGTATTTCTCTCGGGACAGTGGCCACAAGCGGGTTCCTGAACCACCTGACAAGACAACAGGTTGCAGATGAATGGTTGAAGTCATAGGAAAAATTTTCTCGTGAAAGTTAATCAACAATCAGGCGCGTGCGTCGCCCCAGCGCAGGTGGGTGGTGTCGTCACCACGGTAAAGGGTGTCACCATGGCGGTCCACACAGTAATCTGGGGACACAATCATTTCTACAAAACGCATGTCTGCGGCGATGCGGGTGTATTCAAACAAGACGCTGCGCACCACTTTGGCACCGCTGCGGATATGACTGCCATGTCCTATCCAGCACGGACCCACAATGCTCGCACCTGGTTCTATGCGCACACTTGAGCCAATGTAGACAGGGCCTTCGATGTTGACCTGATGCCAAGGAATGTTGCAGTTGATACCCACCCAAACGCCAGGTTTGACCTGTTTGCCAGGAATGCTCACCTCAGCCACTTCACCTTTCAAAACACGCTGGAGCACGGACCAGTAGTCGCTGACGCGGCCAATGTCAATCCAATGAAAGGGTCGGTTTTGCACATAAAAGGGCAGTTCATGGGCAACCAAATCGGGGAATAATTGCGAGCCAATGTCGTAAACCGAATGTTCCGGAATCATGCCTACAACAGCGGGCTCAAAAATATAAATACCAGTGCTTGCCAGTCTGGATTTCGCATCTTCTGGCTCGGGCTTTTCCTGAAATGACTGAATCAAACCGTCCTGGTCGGCTACCACGATGCCATAGCTTTGGACTTCGGGCAGGGGCACTTCCATGCCCACCACGCTGGCGATGGCATTTTTTGACTTGTGTTCAGCAATCGCTGCCGTGATGTCTAAATCAATCAGGGCATCGCCACACAGGACAAGGGTGGTTTCATCGAAAAATCCACTGAAATCTTGAATGCGACGCATGCCACCGGCAGAGCCCAGGGGCTTTGGCAGGATGTCGCCATGGTCACGCACACCTTCGTAAGAGTATCCAATTTGCACCCCCCAACGGCTTCCGTCACCAAAATACTCCTCAATTTTTTGGTGATGCCAGGCCACATTGACCATGATTTCATGCACACCGTGCCGAGCCAAATGTTCAATCAGATACTCCATCACTGGCTTACCCAAAATGGGAATCATCGGTTTGGGGAGGTCTTTCGTCAGCGGTCTAACGCGTGTGCCTTGACCGGCAGCCAGAATCATGCCTTTAGCCATGCAGCTCCTCACTGTTGGTATTGATGGGGTGGCTTATTGTCGCCATATTTCGGTGTTTGCTTGCGCCTACCGCAGGCGGCTCATTCGCGACTGAGCCACTAAACAGAAATCTCCATTTCGCCACAGCCAGACCTTGCTGTGCGGTACCCCCACAACGTCGAGCCATACCGAATCGGTTGTAGCGGTACCCCGTCCGTGTTGTTTACAGTGCACTGAGCTTGTCCAGCGCCTGGCGCAAGGTGTCATTTTTTTTTGCAAAGCAAAACCTGACAATTCCTTGGTCAAATCCATCCGCATAAAACGCGGATAGGGGGATGGCGGCCACGCCAATTTCGCACGTTAACCATTTGCAAAAAGCAACGTCGCTCATGTCATTGACCTCTGTTGTTTGTACACATTGGAAATAAGTGCCTTCGCTGGGCAGTAGTTTGAATTTGGTACTGGCCAAGCCTGCCCTGAAGAGGTCGCGTTTAGTCTGGTAAAAATCACTCAATTCCAAATAAGGCGCTGCATTGGACATGTAAGCTGCTAGCCCGTGTTGAACCGGTGTATTCACACTGAACACGGTGTACTGGTGTACTTTTCGAAACTCATGGCTCAAGCTGGCCGGAGCCGCCACGTAGCCGACCTTCCACCCTGTGACATGGTAGGTTTTTCCAAAACTCGACACCACAAAGGATCGGTTGACCAGCCCCTCAAAGCGCGCGGCACTTTGGTGAGTTTGGCCGTCAAACACCATGTGCTCATAGACCTCGTCGCTGATGAGCAGCACATTGGTCGGTGCCAGCAGTTCGCTCAGGCGCTGCATGTCTGCGTGTGACCAGACGGTGCCGCTCGGGTTATGCGGCGAGTTGATGATGATGGCCCGCGTTTGGGGGCTTAATGCAGCGGCAATGCGCTCAAAGTCGGGCCGAAAACTTCCGGGTTTCAGGGGAATGCGCACAGGGATGCCACCAGCCAATTCAATGTTGGGTATGTAGCTGTCATAGCAGGGCTCCAATACGATCACTTCGTCGCCCGGATGCACCACGGCCATGATGATGGTCAGAATGGCCTGGGTTGCACCGGCAGTGATCGTGATTTCCGTACCCGGGTTGTAGCGGTGCCCATACAGCGCTTCTATCTTCTGCGCGACGCCATCTCTGAGCGCAGGAATACCAATCATTGGCGGATACTGGTTATGACCTTGACGCATCGCATGCGTAACAGCATCGACCAGAACAGGGTCGCATGCAAAATCCGGAAAACCTTGGCCCAGATTGACCGCGCCGCGCTCCGTGGCCATCGCCGACATCACGGTGAAGATGGTGGTGCCCACATGGGGCAGGCGCGATGTAATTTGCGGTGTGGTCATGTTGTTAAACCTGTGCAAGGCCAGGGGGTCAAAGTTCGTAATCGTTGGCCTGGCCAGTCATGGCCTGGGTGACTAGTTTTCGATCAAGTCGCGGGCTGAGAAGCTCTGCGAAGTGGTACACAAATTGCCGCAAATAGGCGCCCCGTTTGAAGGCCACGCGGGAAACATTTTGACCAAATAAATGGCCGACGGGGCGCACGCACAGGTCCGATGCGCCCTTGCTGTCCTGCACATCCCGCACAGCCATTTCAGCTGCAATGCCCACGCCCAGCCCAAGTCGAACATAAGTTTTGATCACGTCCGAGTCGATTGCTTCAAGGGCAACTCGGGGAGACAGCTTGCGGGTGGCAAAAGCGCTGTCAATGCGGGTGCGACCGGTGTAGGCGGGGTGGTAAGTGATCAGATCTTCTTTGGCGATGTCTTCCAAGGTCACATGTGCTTTCAAGCTCAGTGCGTGGCCTGTTGGCATGACCAGCACATGCTGCCATTCATAGCATGGCAGGGTGATGAGGTCGTCGTAAGCAGCTAAAGATTCGGTGGCGATGCCAATGTCAGCGACATCGTCAATCACCATGCGCGCCACCTGATCGGGCGAGCCCTGATGCAGGCTGATGTTGACCTTCGGGTAGGCTTTGCGCAAGTTTGCAATAGGCTCTGGCAACACATAGCGCGCTTGGGTGTGGGTAGTTGCGATGGACAGCGTGCCGCCGTCTTCCATGCCGTAGTGCTCACCAATGCGCTTGAGGTTGTTGACCTCTCTGAGGATAAGGTCAATACTTTTAAGTACCTGCTGCCCCGGTTCTGTCACCCGTTTGATGCGTTTTCCGTGGCGAGTAAAGATCTCAAGACCTAATTCTTCTTCCAACTCCAAAATTGCTTTGGATACGCCAGGCTGCGAGGTATGTAACGCTTTCGCAACGTCAGTTAAGTTGAGGTTTCGCCGAACGGCTTCCTGAACAAAGCGAAATTGATTGAGGTTCATACCAGCGGTCTATTGAAAAGGATTTAGATTATAAATTTTGCGGTTTGGGTGCCTGTCATGCCATGTTGCATGGTCAGCCTCAATTCAGCGACGCAAAACCAGCCAACCAAACGCAGTCAGCGATATGGCGGTGTAAATCAAACCAGGCAAGGCCGCTGCCAACCACGGTAGCCAGTTATGCAGTGAGCCCATGTATCCAAACATGTTGTTCATCAAGAAAAAACTGATACCAGCAACAACACCCCCGAAAACAAACGTGGCGATGCTGCCTGACCTGAAATGCAAATACGCAAACGGGAGTGCCAACACCACCATCACCAAACAGCTCAAAGGATAAAAAACTTTTTTCCAGAATACGATTTCAAACTTTTGAGCAGACTGTTCGTTGGCGTTCAAATGTTGAATGTACCGAAACAAGTCCAGCGTGCTCATGCGCTCAGGCTTTAGCAGCGCTGCCGAAACCATCTCTGCGCTGATCAGATTTGGCCAAAGCATCGAGGACTTTTCGCTTCGCACCACGGCTAATGTTTGATTTTTTCCATCAGGAAAGTCGGTGCGTTGAACTTGATTCAGCGTCCAACTCCCATCCATGTTGACCTCGGCCGATTGCGCTTGCAGGGTTGACTTCACGAAACCGTGACTGTCGAGTTCAAAAATTCGGATTCCTTGTAATTGGCTATCTGATGAGATGGTCTTGACGTTGACTGAAAACTGGCTTTGCGCCTGCCGATCCTTCAGCCAAGCGCCCGTTTGAACGTCGGTGATGCGGCCCGTGAATTGTGCTTTCAACAGCTGCGCAGTGCGGTCTGAGGCTGGCGAGACATAGTCGCCGAGAACAAAGGTTATAACTGCAAACACGACACCTATCCAGAGCATGGTTCTAAGTGCACGCCAAGGCCCAAGGCCACTGGTTCGAAGAATGGTGAACTCGGAGCTCTGGGCCAAACGCGCCATCACAAAAATCGTGCCGATCAGCACAGTAATCGGCAGCAGTTCATACAGATGGGTGGGCAGCAACAAAGCGACGTAGAGCATTGCCTTGAGCAGGCTGTAACCCTGGGTAGCATGCCGACCCACGGATTGAATCTCTGCGACAACGTCAAAAAACAGAAACAAAGAAATAAAGCCAAGTGTGACCAAGGCCACTGCATAAGCAACCTCGACATAGATGAGGCGCGACATCGTCTTCATGGTGTCGTCTGGGTCTGTTGGGGCTTTGGCGATGCTTGGCGAGGGCTTGCGCCCCAGTGCCAATTGAAGTGGCAGCGTGCCAGCCAAAGCCAAGCGACTAGTGCAACCCCGCCGTGTAACGCCAGCATGAAAGTGACGAAAGGCACCTTGCCAGACCCGATCCAGCTTTGCCCCAAGCTGACCAAATTAAAATAGAAAATGAATGCGAACATGGCAAATACCGTATTCACACTGCGTCCGGCCCGTGGGTTTGAGCTGGACGATGCCGCGCCGATCACCACCAAATTAAAAGCAGCCAAAATCAGACCCAAGCGCCAAGACAGCTCTCCCCAAGCGGCAAAATCGGCTTGCTTGATGAGTGTGGCGCTGGGCACGCTGCTGATGGACGCGGCTGCGCCAGAATTTAGAGCAGCATCTTGGATGCGGTTGCCGTATTCAGAGAAGTCACTGATCTTCAGGCTCTGTGAGGGCTGCTCAATTTCCAGTCTCCGTCCATTGCTTAGCATCAGCCATTGGCCTTGAGCCGAACTGTCAATGTAGCCACTGCGTGCCGAGGTCATGGTTTGCTTATTGCCCTCTGTGCTTGCAATGAATACATTGGTCCCCAAAGTGGCGCCAGGACTGCTCTTGTCAATGAAAAAAACCTTCGAGCCATCCGCTGACTCTTTGAACTCTCCTGGCGCGATACGCTGAAGATCCCCACGATTTTCATAGGTTTGACGCAATTCTTCGATGTGCAGATTGGTCCATGGGAGCACCAGCAAAGACAACAAGCCAATCGCCGCAAAAATGGGCCAGGCAAACCTCATCAGGGGGCGAAGCACCGAGGCGAGCCCTTGACCGCTTCCAAACCAGATCACCATCTCACTCTCACGAAACATGCGTGACAAGGTCGCCACGATGGCAATGAACAGGCTCAAAGTCAACAATGTCGGCGTGTACGACAACACCGTATAGCCCATGATCAGCATGACGTCTGCCGCGTCAAACCTGCCACGAGAGGCTTGGCCTAAGGTGCGGATGAGCGTCATGGTCATGACCACGGTCGCAAGCACTACCAAGGTTGCACCGAAACCTCGTGATAGTTCTTTGCGCACAGATGAATGGAATAACATTGCAGAAAAGGAAAATGCCAATTATGAACTTTGAACTTGAACACGCTGACCTCAATGGTGTAGCTCAGAAACCGTATGATGCACTGATTGTCGTCGTCAATAAAGGCTTCAAGGCCGGGCGAGACGCACTTTCCATGCTGATTGCCAGGGCCGTCAAGAGTGGTGACCTGCCAAGCATAAATGCGCAGTGCTTGGATATTTACCGCCCGCTGGGAATGAAAACGACCCGTTTGATTTTGGCCTATGCGCAAGATGGTCAGGCGGCTGAAGTGTATAAAACCATTGCTAACGCTTTGGGTTTGTTGAAAGGGGCTAAGCCGGTCACATTGGGTGTGCATTTTTCACAGCCGCCGAGCGCTGCAGCCTTGCGTTCGGCGATGGCCAGTGTTGCCGATGCGACATATGCCTACACGGCAACAAAAAGCAAGCCTCAGCCACGAACGCTGAAAAAAGTGATGCTCAGTGCGCTGAATGCACAAGACCTGCGTGAGCCGTTTGAGCACGCAGCAGCTTGCTGCGCTGGTGTTGAATTGGCCAAAGAGTGGGGCAATCGGCCGGCTAACCACGCAACCCCTGAACACTTGGCTAAGGCTGCCAAGGACTTGGCTCAATTTCCCAAAATAGAGTGCGAGGTTCTTGGGCCCAAAGAAGTTCTTAAACTGGGTATGGGCGCGTTTCAGGCAGTTGCACAAGGTTCTGACATGCCATTGCGTTTCATTGTTCTGCAGTACCACGGTGACCGTAAGTCGGTTGCGCCCGTGGTGCTGGTGGGCAAGGGCATCACGTTTGACAGCGGCGGCATCTCTATCAAGCCGGCGGCCGAAATGGACGAAATGAAATACGACATGTGTGGTGCCGCCAGCGTATTGGGGACCTTCAAGGCGCTTGCGCTACTCAAGCCAAAAATCAATGTGGTGGGTTTGATTCCGGCCTGTGAAAACCTCCTCAGCGGACGATCGGTCAAACCGGGCGATGTGGTGACCAGCATGAGCGGACAAACCATCGAAATATTGAACACGGACGCCGAAGGACGCTTGGTGCTGTGTGATGCACTAAGCTACGCAGAGCGCTTTAAACCCAGTGCCGTGATCGACATTGCTACATTGACAGGTGCCTGTGTGATTGCCTTAGGTGCTGTACGAAGCGGCTTGTTCACCAAGGACCAGACCCTCTCGAATGCTTTGTTTGCAGCGGGCGAAGAGGCGCAAGACTTTTGCTGGCCAATGCCCTTGGATGACGCCTATGCCGATGCGCTGAAAACCAATTTTGCTGATGTCGCTAATGTTGGGGGGCGCGCTGCGGGCTCAGTTACAGCGGCCAAGTTCCTAGAGCGCTTCACAGCAAACTACCCTTGGGCGCACCTTGACATTGCAGGAACAGCTTGGAAGGGTGGCAGCGCCAAGGGTGCGACGGGACGCCCTGTGGGTTTATTACTGGGCTATTTGGTTTCACTTACCGGGTGACACCGTGGGTCAAGTTGCATTTCATTTCAATGTGCCCGACAAGCTCGATTACGGCTGTCGCTTACTGCGCAAAGTGTCGGCGGCCAAGGGCAGGGCGGTGGTCTTGGGTTCGCGGCAAATGCTCGATGAGCTCGATCGTCACTTATGGACATTTTCTTCCACTGATTTTTTGCCGCACTGTTGGGTCGATGATTCAGCGCTTGTGGCTAAAGCGCCCATTGTGTTGACGACAGATTTGCAGCAAGCCCTTTTTTGGGATTTTTTAGTCAATTTCGGGGGGGCTCTTTCAGGTCCTGTCGATAAGTTTGATCGTGTCATCGAAATCGTCAGCACGGACCCCGAAGATCGTCTGCAGGCGCGTGAACGTTGGCGTGCATACAGTGACAAAGGGTTGCTGTTGACGCGGCACGATCTAGGCGGAGTGGTAGAAAAATGAGTGAAACATCACAGGATTGGCAGCGCTTTGTTCCCACACTGACCGAGGTGGTAGACCCAACATCTGATCCCTTGGACGTAGAGTCGCCATTGTCTGAAGAGATACAGAGCAGGGTGGATGCCATCGTCGAGCAGGTGCTTGCGGATAACCAACGCATGATGGACCAGCGCATGCGCGACGAATTCGAACGATTGGCCCAGGTGTTGGCGGGCCGTATGTGGCGTGAGGTGACGGCTCAGTGCCAGGAAGAACTGGCCGTATCCATTCGATCAGCGGTGACCAAGGCACTGAAAGACCTGGGTTGAGCGCCGCACGTTTGATCAACATCACTTGGCTGATGGTGAAAAAAATCTAGTAGTCAGGGATTAATTCGCGACGAATTTGAGGTAAGGTACTGGGTCGTCAATCTTTAACCTCTAAATTTTAATCTGGAGTTTGTATGCACATGAAATTAAAACTGACCGTGGCTGCAGCCGTTGCCGTCGTATCGGGTATGGCCATGGCTCAAGACATGGTTGTCAAGATTGGCCACGTGGCACCAATGTCTGGCCCACAAGCCCACTACGGCAAAGACAATGCCAATGGCGCAAAGATGGCCATTGAAGACCTCAACGCCCAAGGCGTGATGATTGGTGGCAAAAAAGTCAAGTTTGAGCTGCTTGCTGA
This sequence comes from uncultured Rhodoferax sp., assembly GCA_963925275.1. Taxonomy (GTDB): domain Bacteria; phylum Pseudomonadota; class Gammaproteobacteria; order Burkholderiales; family Burkholderiaceae_C; genus Rhodoferax. The sequence continues at coordinate 6,448 of CAWUSQ010000037.1, read as the reverse complement.
AGACGATGCTGCTGACCCCAAACAAGGCACCGCAGTTGCACAGAAACTGTGCGACGCGAAAGTAGCTGGTGTCGTTGGCCACCTAAATTCAGGCACAACGATTCCCGCAGCCAAAATTTACAATGATTGTGGGATTCCTCACATCACCGGTGCTGCCACCAACCCAGACCTGACAAAGCCACGTTACAACACGACCTACCGCATCATTGCCAACGACAACGCACTGGGTTCAGGTTTGGCCAACTACGCGTCCAAGACACTGAAGCTAAAAACGGTTGCGGTGATCGACGACCGTACCGCTTACGGCCAAGGTGTTGCTGAAGTATTTAAAAACACGGCAACCAAAGATGGCATGAAAATGGTCGATCAGCAGTTCACGACCGACAAAGCCACCGACTTCATGGCCATTTTGACCGCCATCAAATCCAAGAAACCCGACGCGGTTTTCTATGGTGGTATGGACGCGCAGGCTGGTGCCATGCTGCGCCAAATGGATCAACTCGGTATGACTGGCGTAAAGTTTTTTGGTGGTGACGGCATCTGTACAACCGAAATTGTGAAAATTGCAGCTGGTGCCAAGAGCATGGACAACGTGATCTGTGCTGAGGGTGGTTCTTCGATTGCAAAAATGCCCGGTGGCCCAGCATGGAAAGCCAAGTACGATGCCAAGTACCCTGGCCAGTTCCAAATCTACAGCCCGTTCACCTATGACGCTACCATGATTTTGGTTGACGCTATGAAGCGTGCGGACTCATCTAATCCAAAGAAATACATTCCTTTTATTGGTAAGACCAATTACAAAGGCGTGACCGCTCAAATTAGGTTTGAGTCCAATGGCGAGATGAAAAACCCATCTATGACATTGTCGACCTACAAGGATGGCAAAAAAGTTGGCTTGAACTAAGCTTCTTAAGCAAGCATTCACAAGCCGCCTGTTTGGCGGCTTTTTTATTGCGTGGTCGCATTACATAGCTGACGCACAAGAGCCCTTTCAAGTCATGATTGGAAAGGTTTTTCTCTACGGAAATAGCCTGACGCCGGTACCGTTCATTTCAGTCCCGGTTGGCTTCAAAAAACAGCGCTTTCTTTTTGGCGGATGCTTGCTTAATAAGCGCTGGCGAGGACAATGTTGGCATCAACATCAGATTTGGGAACCCGCATGGAAACGCGCTACCTTGTTTTGATGTGCGTGGAGGCCGCGTGGGTGGCATACCTAGTGGCACGTTGTAAAGCTAAGCGTGAATTGTGATGCACACATGGTTGAAGCAAAATCGACCAGGCTATCGCACTGCTGCGTTCAAAGAACCTAAATAACCCACAAGGAAACATGTCATGAAATCCAGAGCCGCCGTCGCATTTGGGCCAGGTCAACCACTGCAAATCGTTGAGATTGATGTCGCTCCCCCCGAGGCAGGGGAGGTCTTGGTGCGCATTACCCATACCGGCGTTTGCCACACTGATGCTTACACACTCAGTGGTGATGACCCTGAAGGCGTCTTCCCTGCGGTGTTGGGGCATGAAGGCGGTGGTATCGTGGTCGAAGTAGGCAAGGGCGTCACCAGCGTTCAGCCTGGCGACCATGTGATACCACTGTACACAGCGGAATGTGGGGAGTGCAAATTTTGCAGATCAGGCAAGACCAACCTGTGCCAAAAAATACGCGCCACCCAAGGCAAGGGCCTTATGCCAGATGGCACCACCCGCTTTTCTTATCAGGGTCAGCCAATCTACCACTATATGGGAACCAGCACCTTCAGCGAATACACGGTAGTAGCTGAAATTTCACTGGCCAGAATCAACCCCAAGGCACCGCTGGAAAAAGTATGTTTGCTCGGCTGTGGCGTGACGACCGGCATTGGTGCCGTGCACAACACGGCCAAAGTCAAGGAAGGTGACACGATTGCTGTATTTGGCTTGGGTGGTATCGGGCTGGCCGTGATTCAGGGTGCCAGGCAAGCCAAGGCGGGCCGGATCATCGCCGTTGATCACAACGCTGATAAATTCGGTCTGGCCAAAGTCATGGGCGCCACAGACTGCATCAACCCGCAAGACTACGAGCAACCGATTCAGGAGGTGATCGTGGCACTGACCGACGGTGGTGTGGACTTCAGCTTTGAATGCATCGGTAACGTCAACGTGATGCGTTCAGCGCTGGAGTGCTGCCACAAAGGCTGGGGCGAGAGCATCATCATCGGCGTGGCGGGTGCTGGACAAGAAATCTCGACACGCCCTTTCCAACTGGTGACTGGCCGGGTATGGCGCGGCAGTGCATTTGGTGGCGTCAAAGGCCGCACCCAATTACCGGGCCTTGTGGAAGAGGCCATGCGTGGCGATATTCAGCTCGATCCATTCATCACCCACACCCGCCCACTGGAGCGCATCAACGAGGCGTTTGCATTGATGCACGATGGCAAATCGATCCGCACGGTGATCTATTTCTGAATCAGGAGCTGTGATGGAACGCATCGAACAGCACGCCTGCTTTGGCGGGCAACAAGAAGTCTGGACGCACACCTCCAGTGTTTTGAACTGTACGATGCGTTTTGGCATCTACCTGCCGTCTCAGGTGCAGGCCAGACCGTGCCCGGTGCTTTACTGGCTCTCAGGTCTGACGTGTACCGAGCAAAATTTCATCACCAAAGCAGGGGCTCAACGTTACGCAGCCGAGCACGGTTTGATCCTGGTGGCGCCTGACACCAGCCCCCGCGGTAGCGATGTCGCCGACGACGCCATGAGCTTCGACATGGGCCAGGGCGCAGGTTTTTATGTCAACGCCACGCAAGCCCCTTGGGCTGCGCACTATCGCATGCATGACTATGTGGTGCATGAACTGCCCCAACTTGTTGAGTCGTACTTTCCTGCGCTTGGCGCTCGAGCCATCAGCGGGCACTCCATGGGAGGGCATGGGGCATTGATTTGCACGCTGAAAAATCCAGGCCACTACCGTAGTGTCTCCGCGTTTTCACCGATCGTTGCGCCCAGTCAGGTTCCGTGGGGTGCAAAGGCCTTGCGCGCTTACCTGGGGGATGACCCGACGACCTGGAAAGCTTGGGATGCATGCGAATTAGTGAAAACAGCCCGTGAACGCTTGCCGATACTGATCGATCAAGGTGGTGCAGACGAATTCATGGAGGTACAACTTAAGACCCATCTGATACGCAGCGCCTGTGACGCGGCAGGGCATCCCTTGCAGCTTCGGACACAGCAAGGATACGACCACAGCTACTACTTCATTGCAAGCTTCATTGGTGAGCACATCGCGCATCACGCAAAGGCGCTGCACGACTAATGTCCGCACGCAGGTGTTGGGCACGTCTGGACGGAAAAACCTATCAAATCAACGGTTACAGCCAGCCTGCGCATCGCGGCCAATGGTCGAGCGAAGTTTTGAACGGCTTTGATTTATGGGGTAAAACGGAACATGGCCTTGATCGGCTGTTGTGCAGCCTTAGGCACACTATACGATCATGAATAGCGCCGCATAAGCAGCGCCAAGTGTCATTGGCTTAACAAAACTTTATACCTTGCGTCAAGTTATGAATAGTTCCCGTGCCGATGGTGTGCCCACTTCTATGAGCCAAGCCGTTGACTGCGGCGTCCGCCCTGATCCTGTGTATGCTTTTCTTCGGCATGCCCCGAAGATTTCAGAATAGTCTAGAGACAGCCCGTTCATCAACTAGATAGTGCCGTTGCTTGGGAATAGATAAAAAAAGCCAAGCATGAGCCTGTCCTCGTCGGGATAGGGAGATTGTTCCGTTAAAATATGGAGCTTCGGAGCGGTGGATGAGTGGTTTAAGTCACACGCCTGGAAAGCGTGCGTGGGGTTAAACCCACCGCGGGTTCGAATCCCGCCTGCTCCGCCAGATACAACCCTAAGTGATTGATTTACTTAGGGTTTTTTCTTTTGTAGCGTCAGTTCCCACCACCGCTCCCGCCAATAAAAAAAAGCAGGATCAAGGGTGGAAAACCATTAGTCGCCAGCTTGCGAGTTGCGCCAAGCCATTAAGCCCAAGGTGGCATCGGCTTTGCATCAGTCCACAATCCAAGCCGCTTAGCCTTTGCAGCACTCTTAGTGCAGCCTTCAATTCCAAACGCATTCTGAGTAACCCCGTAATACGCGGGTCTCTGGGCTATGCCAATGCGTTCCCCTGCGCCGCATCGAGCTTGCCCTGTATCGCGCCTCGGCGCTGCGGCAGAACGCCTGTTTATGCAGCAACGCCACTTGAAAGGCCATTATTTAACTTGCCGCATTGCTGCATTGCTGCATTGCAGCATTGGTCTTGGTACAATACTAGGGTAAACCCTTGCATCGTCTTGTCGGGGCTTAACTTTTAACCTAGAAATGTCATCCAATGTCCATTGCACAAAACCTCAGCTTGCATCAAGTTATAACTGAAACATCCTCCCCTTTAGCTGCTGCAAAGCCCGGTTTTTGGAAAAAACTTGGTGGCACAGCCTTGAGGTTTCTGGAGTCGACGGGCCGTTACCATGCCGCGCAGGCCAAGAAGCATGGTTACTACCACTACTATTGATTGATCGGGCCTTCCCCGGAATCTTTCACCCAGAGTCCAGCCTGACCTGGGACTAAGCCGAAGTGCGGTAGCCACTTTGGGGCTACGAGGGTTAGATCTACAGTCAAATACTGGTTCAAGATAGCACTAAGCTAGCAGTTGTCAATTACGCGGTCGGGTGATCTGTGTTTTTATCGCACTTGCTGAACTCATCCATGATGCAGCCTAGCTGAACACCCCGTAAGCGAGGTCACCCAGCCACCAGCGGCAAGAACCTTACGGCAGTGCGCGGTACTAACGCCGCATAGCTAATGGGCTTACTGCCCTTCACCGCGTCATCATTCAAATACCAGTGCGCCCATGAGCGCTTGTTAGCCGCATCGAAGACCAACTTGGCCAGGTACTTAGGCACTCGAGCCTTAACTGAACCAATGCCGGGTTCACAGACAGGGCCGGTGATCACATACACATTGCCCATGGCTACTTTGGCGTATTTGCGCGCTGCAGTCTCCACTGACGTAGCCCACACGCCTGGGTTGAACTCAGGAGCCTGAGGGTAAACTATCCTTGGAAATAACCCCTTGATCGACTACCCGTCCAACTGATAAAACTATGTTAAAGACCGCTGCATCCCTCTCCCGATTAGGTACCGAGTCCGCTTTTGAGGTGTTGGCTCGCGCCCAAGCACTGATAGCGCAGGGTAAAGACATCATTAACCTTGGCATTGGTCAACCTGACTTTAAAACCCCCGCTCACATTGTTGAGGCCGGCATTCAGGCTTTGCGCGATGGCCACCACGGCTACACCCCTGCTAACGGTTTACCGCAGTTGCGTGAAGCGGTGGCTGCTGATTTACAGCGTCGCCATGGTGCCTCCGTTGACCCTGATTGCGTGGTTGTGGTGCCTGGCGGAAAACCAACCATGTTTTTTGCAGTGCTGATGTTTGGTGAACCAGGTGCTGAGATCATGTACCCGAATCCGGGCTTTCCCATATACGAGTCTGTCATCAAATACAGCGGTGCGACGCCGGTACCGATTGAGTTACGCGAGGACAAAGGCTTTGCATTGGATGCTGATACCGTGCTTGGTCAAATCACGCCGGCTACCCGTTTAATCATCATCAACAGCCCCGCAAATCCCACAGGTGGCGTCACGCCGAAAGCAGAAATCGACAAGCTGGTGGCAGGCTTGGCTAAGCACCCGCACGTGGCGCTTCTTTCCGACGAGATTTATAGCCAAATGCTATACGGTGGTCGCGAGCACGTATCGTTGCTGAACTACCCAGAAATTCGTGATCGTCTGATTATTTTGGATGGTTGGAGCAAAACCTACGCCATGACTGGCTGGCGCTTGGGCTTTGCGGTTTGGCCTAAAAGTTTGGTCAACGATGTCACGCGCCTGTGCATCAATGACCACTCCTGCGTGAACGCCTCGGCGCAGTTCGCGGGTCTGGCCGCGTTGACCGGACCTCAAGATGCGGTTGCAGAAATGATGGTGGCGTTTGATCAGCGCCGCACCTTGATTGTCGATGCCTTGAATAGTTTGCCCGGCGTACGTTGCTCGGACGCGGCGGGTGCGTTTTACGCCTTCCCTAATATTTCAGGTACTGGCCTGACATCGCGTCAAGCCCAAGACCTCTTCCTCAATGAAGGCAATGTGGCGACGGTCGCAGGCACCAGTTTTGGCGCTTGGGGGGAGGGTTTTGTTCGTTTCTCCTACGCCAACAGTGCTGAGAACATTGAGCGCGCTATAGAGCGCATTCGCAAGTTGCTTTAGGCCTGCGCAAGTAGATGGCGCTCCTCCCTATCTATGGCTGCAGTCTACTGGGCTGCAGTGCTTGCCTTTAGTGGGGGTCAATTTTGGTGCCCGGACATTGGTCTGGCGTCGAGCAACTGACGCTGACTAACAGGAATTGCCGTGAAGCTCCAGCGGGGTTC
>CAWUSQ010000036.1:0-10656 GCA_963925275.1 uncultured Rhodoferax sp. | reverse complement strand
TTCTGGCCAGTCATGGTTTTGTCACCGGCCAAACCGTGGTCGTTTCGGGAGCGCCGATTTCTGCTGCTATGAGTACAGCTGACATCAAGTGCACTGGCCGAAATCAAACACCAGCAGTTGACTCGCCATGCGAATACAACGGCACATTCCAAATCACGGTGATTGATACGAGCAACTTCAAATACCTGATGCCTTCGACTAATCTGGGGGCTGCTCAAGTCGTTGCTGTACCCAACGACCCTCCTTTATCTGCAACCGGTAACTTGGTGGCGAATTGCAGGACCACCGGTAATAGTTCAGCCAATGTGGCCTCAATATCGGGCACTTTTTCCAATACGGACCTTGATGGCTTAATCAAATTCACTTTCACACGAAACGGTATCGATGGCGACTGTATTAAAAATAATGATGCAGGTCTTCCATATCTCAACTCTTTTGACGTTTCGAACACCGGAAATGCCAAGCTGAATGGCTCATATTCGAACGGTAATTTCACCAAAAGTTGTGCTGGAACCTCAAGTTCATCCATATGCACTTTGACCTTTCAAGTCAATCAAAGTAAGGTGACAGATACCATCGCGCCAAGCAATCAAACGGGTAGCGTGACTGGTATCCCAACCAGGTCAGTAGCATCCATCACGCGTGTGGGCAACGTGGCAACGCTGACCACGGCTGCTAACCACGGGTTCACCAGCCCCAGCTCGGTCACGGTGGTGGGCGCCAATCAAGCCGAGTACAACGGCGTGAAGCTAAGCACTGATCAAGCCCTTCGGGCTCCATCGAACAACACCCTGACTTACACCGTGACAGTGGGCCCGACCACGCCCGCTACTGGTGGCACGGTTGCCGCAGGTACCGGCGTGAACGCCAATGCCTTGATTGAATGGATTCGTGGCGTTGATAACAAAGAAGATGAAAACCAAAATGAATCTTTGACCGATGTGCGTGCCTCCATCCATGGTGATGTCTTGCATTCACGACCGCTGGTAGTTAATTACGGCCCAAGAAGTGGTTCGACAAGTGACGTCATCATGGCGTTTTATGGTGCTAATGATGGGCTCTTTCGAGCTGTTTTGGCCGGTGACAATGTGGCTAATGGTGTCGAAAAATGGTCGTTTGTCGCCAACGAACACTACGACACCTTGGGAAGACTTTACAACAACAGTCCGCTGATTCAGTTTCCCACCATCACCACGTCGGTTAGCCCAACACCTACCAAGCGCAATTACTTTTTTGACGGCAACATTGGTGTTTACCAAACGCCTGACCGCGCCACGACCCACTTGTTCATCACGGCCAGGCGTGGTGGGCGCTTCATTTATGCCTTGGATGTGAGTGACCCCTTCACACCTAAGTTTTTATGGAAAAAGTCCAATACTGACACTGGTTTTGATGAGCTGGGTTACACCTTTTCTGAACCTAAGGTGGTGCCGATTAAAAAAACTGCTGGTGTGGCATGCAAGCTGAGCGACTCCAACACTTACACCCGTGTGCTCATCATGGGGGCGGGCTATGACCCGTCTGTGGATGATTCCACATCAAGCGGTGCCAGAACCCCGACCATGGGAAAGGGTGTTTTTGTGATGAATCCTGAAACTGGCGCTTTGATCAAGCTGTTGCAGCCAAAAGATTCCAGCATCAAGTTCAGCGTGGCAGCGGACGTGACCTTGCTTGACTCCAACTCTGATGGCTGCGTGGATCGAATTTACGCGGCAGACACTGGCGCGAACATTTACCGTTATGACCTCACGCCTTATGACGGTGATGCGGCGGCATTGGCGAATTGGAAAACTTACAAAGTTGCGGCTTTGGGTGATACAGGACGAGATGGTGGTTCAGACGATAGGCGGTTTTTATTCGCAACGGATGCCGTGCACTTTCCAGGACCACCCGAATACACCTTTTTGATGGTCGGCTCAGGAAATCGAGAGCAACCACTGGCCAGCAATATCAATGACCTATTTGTCGTCATCAAAGACACGATTCAAGTGGGCGATAGTGACAGCGGCTCTGGTCTTCCGTCGGTTAAATATTTGGGTGATTTAACCCGTAAATCTCAATTTGATTTAGCCAGTGGCGGTGCGCTCAATTTGTTTGACTCCAGCAGAAAAGGGTATTACATCGAATTGGAAAATGGTGAAAAAACCGTCAATGCGGCCCTGACGGTCGCCGGTGTGACCTATTTCGGAACCAATAAGCCCAATTCACCAAGTCCGTATGCTTGTACCAGCAATCTGGGTATCGCCCGCGGCTACGCCATCAATTTTGCCAGTGGCACCGCTGTTGCTGACCGTAATGCAGACGGAACAGTTAACAGGAATGATTTGTACACAACTTTCACAGGCGGTGGTCTGCCCCCATCACCTGTAACGGGAGTGGTTGAAGTGGACGGGAAATATATAAGGTTTGTGATCGGAGGTGGCGGGCTAGGAGCTGCTGGTTCTACGATTGAGGGTGTCAGGGTGCAAGCAAGTCCAGCGTCGACGCGCTCGCCCGCATACTGGTATTTCAACAAGGATTAGCGCGCATCTGAGTGAGTTTGGCTGAATTTAAGGTCATGCCCTGTGCTTTAGGTGTTGCCGTGACCGGGTCAGTGGCGCTTCACCTGATCGCGGTTTGCCTGCTGTTGCAATCATCCCTTCTGGGTTTTTCGGGCGGAACCAGCTTGGTCGATGTCGTGCCTGCCACGACCTCGCTCCCCATGAACGTCAGCTTTGAACAAGCGAAGTCGGTCCCGATCAAACAGCCTGAAGCGCCCCGCAGTTTCACCAGACCTGTATCAGCGGCTGTGAATGCCTTGAAACCAAAAGTCACCATTGGGGGTGCCGTTTTACCCCATTATGTGGATGTAAGAGAGTTGAGCGAAACGCCGCTTGCGCTCAGCCAATTGGATGATTTTTTGATGTTTGACAGGCCGCAAAAACCCAAGACTTGGGTTAAGTTAAGGGTTTGGATTGGCCCTTCTGGTGGCGTCGTTGATGTGCGTGCGCTGGATGGAAATGTGGCACTTGATGTGCTTGACCGTGTGGCTCTGGCGTTTAGAAAGATGCGTTTTAGCCCCGTAAACTTTGAAGACGGACCGGTTGGGGTATGGGGAGATATCACTGTCAAACTGGGGCATGACGCCACTGGCCACGCAGATGGACTGTAGTTTGCAGGTGCTTGAAGCCCCCCGGAGCTTGACGGCCACTGTTTGCGCTGGGTTGGCTGCATCAGTCTTTTGATCTAACGCAATAGCCACTTCAAATCCCCCAATCGGGGGATGTCCATCGCAAAACGGCAGGTATAGATTCATCTCCCGCTGGTTCTGGACGCCTCCAGCCAGCTTTCAAGGGAGGGTTTCACCATGCTTGGATACCGTGCAGCTCATGGGTTTACTTTGATAGAACTGTTGGTGGTGGTGGCGGTTGCGGCCATCTTGCAGGCAGTGGCCGTGCCGGCCATGGCTGATTTTGTGAATGCCACTCGCCAAACATCGGCCATCAATACCTTGTTTTCCAGCCTCATGGTGGCGCGCAGCGAGGCCATCAAACGCAACCAGCGCGCCGTGGTGTGCAAGTCAGCCTCTGGCCAGGCTTGCAGCACAGACGGCGATTGGGGTCAGGGTTGGCTGGTGTTTCACGACGCCAACAACAACGCCCAGCTTGATGCGGACGAAGCGGTGTTGGTGCGCCAAGAGCCCATGCCTGAGTCGGTACGGCTCACTGGCAACGCACCCGTGTCCCGCTATGTGTCGTACACGCCCATGGGCGCCACAAAGTATGCTTCTGGCGCTTTTCAAGCAGGTACGTTCACCGTGTGCACGCCCTCAGATGGCCCTGTTTTGGCAAGGCAAATTGTGATCAGCAGTTCGGGGCGGCCGCGCACGGTGCGCACCACGCTAGACAGCTGCCCTTAACCCAGTGGGCCCGCAAGTGGCCAGTTTGCTTGGAATCTTATTCCCCAAAGAAAACATGGCGTTATGACTGGCGCTAAGCTGTCGTTTCTTTCTAAGCTTCGGAGATTTACCTCATGTTGAACCAAGACCAAACCCAAGACTTTGATGCCTTGTTGCCAACCCAGGTGGGCGCAGCGGGCGCTACCCGGCGCACCGCCTTGAAGGCGGCGTTGGGTGTGGGCTATGCCGCAGCGGCCATGCCCATCATGGCCCAAACAGCGATTAAAACCAGCTCGGACGGTTTGGATACCGGCGAGGGCAGCTACAAAGTGGGTGGCTTCTCGGTGCCATTTTTCCGTGCAGCACCCAAGGGCAAAACCAATTTGCCGGTGATTTTGGTGATCCATGAAATTTTTGGCGTGCACGAGTACATTGCCGACACCTGTCGGCGCTTGGCCCAAGCAGGCTACCTGGCCATTGCGCCTGACCTGTTTGCGCGCCAAGGTGACCCCGTCATGTATGGCAACATGGCCAAATTGATTGCCGAGGTGGTCTCCAAAGTGCCTGACGCCCAGGTCATGGCTGACCTGGACGGTGCCGTTGAATGGGCGGCTGGCCATGGGGGCAATGCGTCCAAGGTTGGCATCACCGGCTTTTGCTGGGGTGGGCGCATTACCTGGCTGTACGCTGAGCAAAGCAACAGGGTCAAGGCCGGCGTGGCCTGGTATGGCCGCTTGGTGGGTAACAGCACGGCACTGACGCCCAAGCACCCGCTGGATTTGGCCGCTGGTCTGAAAGCCCCTGTCTTGGGTTTGTACGGCGGTGAAGATTCAGGCATCCCCCTGACCACGGTGAACCAAATAAAAGACGTTTTGGCAGACGCTGCCAAAGCGGGCAACAAGGCTGCAGCTGCAACCGAATTTGTGCTTTACCGCGATGCGCCGCACGCCTTCCATGCGGATTACCGCCCCAGTTACCGCGCCGATGCCGCCAGTGATGGTTTCACGCGCCTGCTGGCTTGGTTCAAGGCCAACGGGGTGGCTTAAAGACTTAGGAGGCGGCCTGGGCAGTGGGGGGTGAGGCTCTGCCGGTCCAGAGGTGGACTCAGCCCTGCGCCACAGGGCGGCTGGGGTCACTGCACCAGTCGCTCCAACTGCCCGCGTACAGGGCGCCACGACCCAAGCCAGCTACTTCCATAGCGATCAGGTTGGGCAGGGCACTGACACCGCTGCCGCAGTGGTGCACCACGCCTTGGGCACTGTGCCCAGCGAGTAAGGCATCAAATTCGGCGCGTAACTGGGCGGCAGGTTTGAAAAAGCCCTGCGCATCCAGGTTGCTGGTGAACACGCGGTTAAGCGCGCCCGGAATGTGACCTGCTACGGGGTCCAGTGGTTCGACCTCACCTTTGAAGCGCGGTGCGGCGCGGGCGTCTAAAACGGTCTGCGTGGGCCGCCCAAGTTGGGCTAAAAGCGCTGGCGCATCGACCAGTTCAACCAGGGCCTCGCTCACCTGGTAGGGCCAAGGTGCAGGGGTGCGGCCGACGCCTGTTTCGGTGGCGCCACCTGATGCCTGCCAAGCCTGCAGGCCGCCATCGAGCACCGCCACCGCCTCGTGCCCCACCCATTTCAGCATCCACCACAGCCTGCCACTGTAATTGGCGCCTTGGCGGTCGTACACCACGACCTGCGTGTCGCTGCGCAGACCTTGGTTGCCCAACCAGTTGGCAAAGGCTTCGCGTGTGGGCAGCGGGTGGCGCCCGCCACTGGCGGCAGGGGTCGCCCCATGCACGCTCAGGTGGCGCTCCAGGTCAGCGCGCAGCGCTTGGGTGATGTGGCCTTCTTGGTACTGGGCCTCGCCTGACTGGGGCTTCATCAGCTCAAAGCTGCAGTCAAACACCAACAGGGGTGCTGCTTGCTGCATCAGTTCTTGTAGCTGTGCGGTGCTGATCAGGGTGTTGTACATGCAAAGTCTCCTGGTGCGGTGTTCTTGAGAGGTATTCAGGTGCTGCGGGGCAGGGCTATGGCCGCTGTTTTGGGTACGTCACGCGCGCGCAGCAAGGTGGCGCTGATGGCGCTGACCACAATCAAGGCCATGCCCAGCCAGCTCATCCAGGCAATGTGGTCGTCAAACAGCCACAGGCTGTAGACGGAACCAAAGATCACACCGATGTACTGTAAATTGGCCACCAGCAGGGTTGAGCCGCGGCTGTAGGCGCGCGTCATGCACCATTGGCCCAGAGACGCCATCACGCCAATGGGCAACAGCCAAATAGTGGTCTGCCAAGGCACTTCGGCGAGCGGCGTAAAGCCTTGCAGCGAGGCCACCAGCAAGCCCGCCAGCATGCTGCCCACTGAAAAATAGAACACGATGCGCGCTTCAGGCTCGCCAGCTTTGCCCAGTGCCGTGACTTGCAGCATGGCCAAGGCCGAGGTCAGGCCAGACAGCAAGCCCACCAAGCCGGCGAACATTTGCACGGCGTCCAGGCTGGGTCGCAGCATCAGTACCACACCGGCAAAACTGGCCAAAACGGTCATGATCAGTGTGCCATGCCGTTGTGAGCGGCCGTACAGCAGCGCGCCGCCGAGCATGAAGGTGGCGATCCAGACGCCGTTCATGTAATTGAGGGTGATGGCTGTGGCGATTGGCAGGTGGGCCACAGCGTAAAAAAAACTGGCCATCGAGATCACGCCGACCACGTTGCGCCACAGGTGCATCAGAGGCAAGCGGGTGACCAAGCTGACGCCTTGGGCGCGCATCACCACCGCCATGAAGACCATGCTGACCAAACCGCGGTAAAACAGCAACTCGGCCGTGCCGTAGTGGCTGGCTGCCATCTTGATGCCCACGGCCATGGTGGCAAAGAAAAACGCCGCTGCGACAACCCAAAAAGCTTGCATGAAGGCGTTGCTGGCGTGATGTCAGAGCGCCATGGTGCGCCGGTACCACTCGTGAAAGTGCTGCATACCGTCTTCCATGGGGCTTTGGTAAGGACCAACCTCGTTGTCGCCGCGGGCCCACAGGGCTTTGCGCCCCGCGTCCATGCGCTCGCCGATGTCGTCGTCTTCCAAGCAGGTCTCCATGTAGGCGGCTTGCTGCGCCTCCACAAATTCACGCTCAAAGGCTTGAATTTCTTCGGGGTAATAAAACTCCACCATGTTCATGGTCTTGTCAGGCCCCATGGGGTAGAGGGTTGAGACGGTCAGCACATGGGGATACCACTCCACCATGATGTGTGGAAAGTAGGTCAACCAGATGGCGCCGCGCTCGGGAGCTCGGCCTTGGCGGTAGGCCAACAAGGCGTCGTGCCAGCGTGCGTAAACCGCGGAGCCTGGACGCTCAAAAGCGTTAGAAACGCCCACGGTTTGCACCGAATAGTGGGGGTGAAACTGCCAGCGCAGGTCATCGCAAGAGACAAAGTGTCCAAGGCCCGGATGAAAGGGCCCCACATGGTAGTCCTCTAGGTAAACCTCAATAAAGGTTTTCCAGTTGTAGTTGCAGGTGTGCATCTGGACTTTATCGAGCACGTAGCCAGAAAAGTCCAAGGCCTCTCGGGTGTGCATGCCAGCCAAGTCGCCGGCAATGTCGCGCCCATTGTCTTCAAACAAAAGTCCGTTCCAGTTGCGCAAAGGGTAGCGCTTGAGGTTCAAACACGGATCTTGGGCAAAGTGCGGCGCCCCAATCAAGGTGCCTGCTTCTTGGGCGTTGGAGCCGCTGTAGGTCCAGCGGTGCACGGGGCACACGATGTTGCCGCCAGCGGGCGTGATAGAACCGCGGCCTTTGAGCATGATGGCCTGGCGGTGGCGGCAGACATTGGACAGCAGTTCAATGCCTTGCTGCGTGTGCACCAGTACGCGGCCTTCGTTTTCCTGAAGCAATGTGGCGTAGTCGCCCACTTCAGGCACGCTGTTGGCATGCCCGACATAGCGCGGACCCGAGTCGAAGAGGGTTCGCAATTCGCGCTGGTACAGCGCGTCATCAAAATAGCTTGAAACTGGTAGTTGGCCGCCGGCCCGCTGCAGTTGAAGACTTAAATCAGACATGGGGGACCTGACCTAAAGACTCCCCACAGGGAGATGCACCGTGGTGCAAGACAAAAAGAAAGCCAGCCTGAGCTGGCGCGCAAGGCCTCCATTGTACCGTTGCAGCGCTCAGCTCTAACGGGGCAAGCGCATTGGCAAGCTGAACCAAAATACGCTACCTTGCCCGAGATCGCTGGACACACCCACTTCGCCATTCATTTGTTCGACCCACTTTTTGGCGATGCTCAGCCCGAGTCCGCTGCCCCCGTAGCTGCGGGTGTTGGTGTTCTCTTTTTGGTAAAACGGCGCGTACATTTTTTGCGCGGTTTGCGCATCAAGGCCGATGCCTGTGTCCTGTATCTCAAAGGTCAACTTCACCGTGCCTGCGGTCAGCGGGTCCGCGCTAACGCGCAAGGTCACCGTGCCTTGGGCGGTGAATTTGAAGGCGTTGCTCAGGTAGTGGCCCAGCAGCTTCGCCAGAAGCGGGACATCGCCCACAAGCCGTGGTGGCACGTTGTCTGCAATTTGGATGTGAAAGTCCAAGGCTTGGTCTTGCGCCAGTGTTTGGAAGCTTTCTTTGAGCGCTTGTAGGGTCTCGTTGAGGTTGAAGGGCTCAAGGCTCAAGCGCATCTCTCCCTGATCGAGTGCGGAGTAATCCAGCACGTCGTTGATGACATCGCTAAGGTCGATACCGCCTTGGTGAATGGCTTTGACGCGGGCATGCTGCTGGGCATCGAGTGTGGTGTCATTGTCCAAGAGGGCAGCCATGCCAACGATGGCATTGAGTGGTGTACGTAGCTCATGGCTCATTGTGTTGAGAAATTCAGTTTTGGCGCGTACGGCAGATTTGGCTTCAATCAAAACCTCATTGAGTTTTTGATTGACCTCCTCCAGCATGGCGTTGACACTTTTGGTGGCGGTGATGTCAGTGGCCACTGTCAGGGTGCCTATGATCTGATCGCGTTCGCCCCTTTGCGCGTGCATGTTGACGTTAAGCCAGTAGGGGCGTCGCGTTTTTTTGTTGATGCAGCGTAAGTCGAATACCGCATCGTCGCTCTGTGTAAACCAGTTTTGCTTCGGAAGGCTAAGGCCCTCAGCTTGGTCTCCAGGCGAGAATACGTTCTGGTAGGGCAGACCAATGGCTTCGTCGATTGAAAGCCCCGTGGCCTCGCAAGCGCCGGCGTTCATCCAGGTAATGGACCCTGCTGGGTCTGTGAAAAAAACCGCGTTGGTCGTGTGCCTCGCTACTTCTGCCATCGATTCGTAGTCTTTAGACAGCTGGCGAATGCGCTCGGCATCGAGTACGCGATCGGTGACATCTACGGCCATCGAATGCCAAAAAACCGTACCGCTGGCGTCACGCACAGGCGTGACCATTGCCTGAACGTGCCGCACTTTTCCGGCGATCAGATAGCGAGCATTGAAGTGTGTGCCCTGTTGTAGCGCGCGTGCGGATTCAATTGCTCGCGCCACCTCTGGGTGGTCGTTCTCGCTCAGGCTGTCGATGTAGCGCACTTTTTTCGACAGTGCTTGCGCTGCAGACAAGCCCGAGAGCGCTAAGAAAGCGGGGTTGGCGTATTGAATCAATGCATCGCCCTCGGCGCTGAAATACAGCTCGCAAAAGGCCAGGGGTAAAGCTTCGAGGACGGCTGCCTGGCGGGATTTGACGCGGTTGACCTCTTCTAATGCGTCGCTTCGGGCATGCAGGTAGGCGGCTTCAGCCTGAGCTTTTTCTACTTGTTGCCCCTGTACACGGCGCAACCTCGCCAGCGATTTGAAACGAAGGAATTGTTGGGTTTGAAGCCCGGCCAGGACAATCAGTGCCAAGCTAATCTGTAGGGTTAACAGCAATCGATTGGGTTGGCTGAGTCCCGCATTAGCCTGCCAGGTGCGGATAGTCGCCGAGACACCCTGCGCAGGCATTTTCCCCTGCCAGACATGCAGGTTCGATTGGGGCTGATCACTCAGGGTCAAGGGTTGATCATCATTCAGGGCTCTGCGGGTATGGCGCCAAATTCGGTCTGTATCACGAGAAGCCCCATTCGAGCTTTCGGCACGGAGTTCAATGTCGAACGATATGGACTGATTGGATTCATCAAACAAGCTGTCTAGGCTGTTTAGCCACTCGTGTGGATCTATGCGCCAAGTAAGCAACAGTGGCGAGCTGGTCACTGGGCCATTTTTTCCCACGCGCTCAACTGGGGTGTCCCACATCCAATGCTGGCCATTTGCAAGCGCTTGAGGCCACGCTGCGGGGTCTTGTCCCTGGCGCACCAGGTTCAGCTTCAGACCGTCGGCTGAGCGCATGTGAACTTCGAGCAAAGCGGGCTCCAAATCCAACAGCATGGTTGCCCGTTGGCGCAACACCGATTCGACAGTTGAGCTTATGTAGCCATTTGTCCGAAGCGCGGCTTCCAGCTTTTTTTGAGTGTCAAAATTTTCGCGCAGCCTTTGACTTTGCCCGTCCAGTTCGGTGATCGAGTCGCGTAGATGGCTGAGCACCACCGTACGGATTGACTGTGCTTGCGCTTGGCCGGCAGCCAGCAAGCGTTCGTGCTGCATAAAGCTGGCCAAGCCGACAACAAAGCCCGTCAACAGCATGGCCAGTGCGACCATGCGTTTTTGACCCGTGCTCAGTGCAACGTCGCTCGCCGTTTGAGTGGGTGTCAGCGGCGCCTGCACGGTGCTTTTCTTTGTGCCCTGGGAGGCCTGCTTGGCGCTCGTGTGTTTCTTGAGTTGAGCCTCGATGCGGTCCGAGCA
>CAWUSQ010000035.1:0-62743 GCA_963925275.1 uncultured Rhodoferax sp. | reverse complement strand
AGGCCTTGGCCGAACCACCGTACTTGGCCGCCAACACCGTGGTGATGGCCGCCGTCAGCGTGGTCTTACCATGGTCAACGTGACCAATGGTGCCCACGTTCACGTGGGGCTTGGTTCGTGCGAATTTTTCTTTTCCCATTTCAATTCCTTAAAAGAGCAATGCCCGTGAATTGGTTTAATGTTTGCAGTTCGTCACGGGTTCCCTGGCCACGGGCAGCCTGGGGTGCGAAATCGCAGACAGTTTTACTTCGGGGTGCCTGAACAGATTTGCTTCGCAAAACCTGATCCGGCACCGGGAAATTATTTGGCCCTTGCCGCCATGATGGCTTCTGACACATTGCGCGGGGCTTCCGAGTAATGCTTGAATTCCATCGTGTAGGTCGCACGCCCTTGCGACATCGATCGCAACGTGGTCGAGTAGCCAAACATTTCCGACAATGGCACTTCAGCCTTGATGGCCTTGCCGCCACCAACCATGTCTTCCATGCCTTGAACCATCCCACGACGTGAGGCCAAGTCGCCCATCACGTTGCCAGCGTAGTCTTCCGGCGTCTCAACCTCAACCGCCATCATGGGCTCCAATATGACGGGGTTCGCCTTGCGGCAGCCTTCTTTGAAGCCAAAAATTGCGGCCATCTTGAACGCGAGTTCATTGGAGTCGACATCGTGGTATGAGCCAAAGTGCAAGGTGACTTTGACGTCCACCACGGGGTAACCGGCCATCACGCCTTGGGTTACCGCTTCGTTGATACCTTTTTCTACCGCAGGAATGTATTCACGAGGAACCACACCACCTTTGATCGCATCCACGAACTCAATGCCTTTGCCCGGCTCATTGGGTTCGATTTTCAGCACAACGTGGCCATACTGACCCTTACCACCTGACTGACGCACGAACTTGCCTTCAGCATCTTCGATGGTCTTGCGAATGGTTTCACGGTAGGCCACCTGGGGCTTGCCGACGTTGGCTTCAACGCCGAATTCGCGCTTCATACGGTCAACAATGATCTCCAGGTGCAACTCACCCATACCACCAATCAAGGTCTGACCTGACTCTTCGTCCGTCTTGACACGGAAAGAAGGGTCTTCCTGCGCCAAACGCTGCAAGGCAATACCCATCTTCTCTTGGTCAACCTTGGTTTTTGGCTCAACCGCCTGTGTGATCACAGGCTCAGGGAAGACCATGCGCTCAAGCATGACGATCGCGTTTGGATCGCACAAGGTTTCGCCGGTGGTCACATCTTTCAAACCGATGCAGGCGGCGATGTCGCCCGCGACGATCTCGCTGACTTCTTCGCGCTTGTTGGCGTGCATTTGCACAATACGGCCAATACGCTCTTTCTTGCCACGAATCGGGTTGTAGACCGTGTCGCCCTTATTCAGCACGCCAGAATACACACGCACAAAGGTCAACTGACCCACAAACGGATCGGTCATCAATTTAAACGCGAGCGCAGAAAACTTCTCCGAGTCGCTGGCCTGACGAACCACTGGGTTCTCATCATCGTCAATGCCGTTGACCGGGGGAATATCCACTGGCGACGGCATGAATTCAATCACCGCGTCGAGCATGCGCTGCACGCCCTTGTTCTTGAACGCAGAGCCGCAATACATGGGCTGGATTTCGCTGGCGATCGTACGCGTGCGGATGCCATGCTTGATTTCGTCCTCGGACAAGTCACCCCCTTCAAGGTACTTGTTCATGAGCTCTTCCGACGCTTCAGCCGCAGCCTCCACCATCTTCTCGCGCCACTCTTTAGCCAACTCGAGCAACTCAGCAGGGATCTCGCGGTAATCAAACAGCATGCCCTGGGAAGCCTCATCCCAAATGATGGCCTTCATCTTGATCAGATCCACCACGCCGGTGAAGTTCTCTTCGGCACCGATTGGGATCACCATTGGCACCGGGCTGGCCTTCAGGCGCAGCTTCATCTGGTCAACGACCTTAAAGAAGTTGGCGCCCGTACGGTCCATCTTGTTGACAAAGGCCAGGCGCGGCACTTTGTATTTGTTGGCTTGACGCCAAACCGTTTCCGACTGCGGCTGCACGCCGCCCACGGCACAGTACACCATGCACGCACCATCGAGCACGCGCATGGAGCGCTCGACTTCAATCGTGAAGTCGACGTGTCCAGGGGTGTCAATGATGTTGATGCGGTGCTCAGGTAAGGATTTGTCCATACCTTTCCAGAAACAGGTGGTTGCAGCAGAAGTGATCGTGATGCCACGCTCTTGCTCTTGCTCCATCCAGTCCATGGTGGCAGCGCCGTCGTGGACTTCACCAATCTTGTGGTTCACACCGGTATAAAAAAGTACGCGCTCGGTAGTCGTAGTTTTACCGGCGTCAATGTGAGCAGAAATACCGATATTGCGGTAACGCTCAATGGGGGTATGGCGAGCCATGATGGATCCTTAAATGATCTGTATCTTGAAAGACATTGGCCGCACACTGCGGCCTTGAGTGCAAGGATCGGACCGCCCGACCCCTGCCCGCGAGCTGTATCAGAAGCGGAAGTGCGAGAAGGCTTTGTTCGCCTCAGCCATGCGGTGAACTTCATCACGCTTTTTCATGGCGCCGCCTCGGCCTTCGGTGGCCTCTAACAACTCATTTGCCAAGCGCAAAGCCATGGATTTTTCACCGCGCTTGCGAGCAGCTTCCTTGATCCAACGCATGGAAAGCGCCAAGCGACGCACAGGACGCACCTCAACAGGCACTTGGTAGTTCGCACCACCAACGCGGCGTGACTTCACCTCAACCAGAGGCTTGACGTTGTTGATCGCAACAACAAAGGCCTCAAGCGGATCTTTATCAGGGTGCTTTTTCTCGATCTGCTCAAGCGCGCCATAAATGATGCGCTCTGCAACCGCTTTTTTGCCGCCTTCCATGATCACGTTCATGAATTTAGACAGCTCGACATTGCCGTATTTTGGATCCGGCAGGATTTCACGTTTGGGGACTTCGCGACGACGTGGCATTTTTTCACCTCTATTGCTTCAGTTGGTGTTTAACAACACCGCGAGAGTTAAAAATAAGTCTCTCACTTACTTGACCCGAACATTGGGCCACTACGTTCATCTGCTACGCCACGCAGCCGACAAACACCATTTAAAACCGTATTACTTGGCTTTTGGACGCTTTGTACCGTACTTGGAACGCGATTGCTTGCGGTCTTTCACGCCTTGCAAATCCAACGAACCGCGGACGATGTGGTAGCGCACACCGGGCAAATCTTTGACACGACCGCCGCGAACCAGCACCACGCTGTGTTCCTGCAAGTTGTGGCCTTCACCGCCGATATAAGAAATCACCTCAAATCCATTGGTCAGGCGCACTTT
Source organism: uncultured Rhodoferax sp. (assembly GCA_963925275.1). GTDB lineage: Bacteria > Pseudomonadota > Gammaproteobacteria > Burkholderiales > Burkholderiaceae_C > Rhodoferax. The sequence goes on along the minus strand of CAWUSQ010000035.1, from coordinate 59,407 downwards.
AGCAACCTTACGCAAAGCCGAATTTGGCTTTTTTGGAGTCGTGGTGTAGACGCGGGTACAAACCCCGCGACGCTGTGGAGAATTTTCCATCGCCGGGCTTTTAGACTTGATAGTCTCTACCGCGCGGCCTTGACGGATTAACTGGTTGATGGTTGGCACTCGAGCCTCCTAAAAACAAACGTCCCTAAACGTTTAACAAAACAAGAACAAACGAAAACGTGAAACCCTTCGGAAATTCCGAAAAGCCCTCAACTATATCAGGTGATCGAATAGCTCGCAAATTTATTTAATCCACAAGCGTAAACCATCCCAGGCCCGGCCCAGTAAACCGGCTTGCTCAACCGCCGAAAGCGCCAGCAGTGGCACCTCCTTAACCACCACGCCTGCGCTGCTGATCTTCAATACGCCCAATTTCTGCCCTTTGGTGAAAGGTGCCACCAAAGGCTCAGGGTACACCGCCTGCGTGGTCAATTTGGCGCCCGCGCCCTTTGCCACGGCAATCACGACCGCTTTGGCATGCCCCAAATCCACCTTGGGCGCAGAACCTTTCCAGACCGCAGGGGAAACCACCGCCTGATCGGCCTCAAACAGTTTGACCGCCTCAAACGCGGTGTAGCCCCAGTTCAGGAGTTTTTGCGATTCGTTGGCACGCGCGTTGGCGCTGCTTGCCCCCAACACAATGGACATCAAACGCCGCCCGCCAAGAAATTCAGAGGTTCCAGCAACGGCGCCGGGCTTGCCAAGGCCGGGCACATCTCGCCGCGCGGTGGCAATCAGGCAGTAGCCTGCTGCATCGGTATGGCCTGTTTTGAGACCGTCAACGCTCGGATCGCGAAACAACAACAGATTACGGTTGCCGTCGTTAGCTGCGGGGGTGCCCGGATAGCGGTACTTCTTGATCGCGTAGTACTTAACTTCATTTGGAAAGTCGCGCATCAAGTGGGCAGCCAGAACACCCAGGTCACGCGCCGTCGTGGTGTGCCCGGACTCGGTCAGGCCCTCCGGATTTTTGTAACTGGTACGCTGCATCCCGAGCGCCTTGGCCTGGTCATTCATCAGTTGAACAAAGCGCTCAGCGGTACCGCCGACCCCTTCTGCCAGCGCCATGGTGGCGTCATTGCCGCTTTGCACGATCATGCCTTTAATCAAATCCTCAACCGGGACCTGCATTTTGGGGTCAATGAACATGCGCGAGCCGGGCATCTTCCAAGCACGCGTGCTGACGGGGAGCGTCTGCGCCAAGTCAATTTTCTTGGTCCTCAGGGCATCAAACACCACATAAGCCGTCATCAGCTTGGTCAAAGAAGCTGGCTCGACCGGCATGTCGATGTCTTTCTGGGCCAGTATCTGGTCCGTTGTGACATCTATCAGCAAATAGGCCTTGGCCGCGATCTCTGGTGGCTGCGGCGTTTGGGCGACGGCTGCCAAAGCAATCAAGGAAACCAGGGTAATGAATAGTTTTTTCATGATGATGCGCCATTCGCGTGCAAGCGGCTGACCTAAGTAAAGGGATAAAGTTTGAACGCCGGGGCGCGCCCATTGGGGTGTGGTCCGGCGCAAAGCCTGAGGACCACGCTCAGCGACCGAGGTGTTCTGGGGTCAACAAGCGCTCAACCACTTGGCCATTTTTGAGGTGAGATGAAACGATTTCATCAATGTCACTGCCATCCACATAGCTGTACCAAACGCCCTCAGGGTACACCACGGCAACGGGACCTGCAGCACAGCGGTCCAGGCAACCCGCTTTGTTGACCCTCACTTGGCCCGGGCCAGCCAAGCCAGCGGCCTTGACTTGCCGCTTGCACTGCTCAAAGGCAGCCATGGCGTCCTGCTGAGCACAGCAGGCTTCGCCGTTGCTTCGTTCATTGACGCAAAAGAAAATGTGCCGCTGGTAGTAGCCAGCAGGCGCTTGGGGCGAGGAAACCGCCGCGGAAGTATCAGGCAAAGTGCTCATATGCTCGATTCTAAGTTTGTGCCTCTCTAGACCAAAGCAATGTCATGACATAAACCAGCGCTGCATACGGCCATAACCAACCGAGCCACTGCGCCAGACCATGAAAACGGATGAATCGGCCCTGTTCCCATAAAAACAAGGCCTGCTCGAAGTACGGGTCTGTTGGGATTTGATTGATCAGACTCAGGTAAACGCCAAGGCTCAACAAAGCCAACGATGCACAAACGCGCCGAGGCCACCACAACAGAATCAACGACAGCACCAGCGCGCAAACCGTCGCCATTTGCACCGGCATGTTCAGCCAGGCCCAAGCGCGAGCCGGCCCAAAACTCAGCGCCGCACTCAAAGCCGTAACACCAATACCGCCAAGGGCCACAGCCAACAGCAGCCAAACCCGCTTGGCGAGGTCGCGCAACACACCAAACCCAAGCAACACAGGAATCAACAGACCCAACACAACACATAACCAATCGACCACCGGCGCCGGCTCAAGAACGCGTTCATGACCAGGCAACAAGCCAAAAAAAGCGCTATCTGCCAGCAAACCCTCCAACCCGACATTCAAACGCTGCACAACCTGCCCTAGGCCAAAGGGAAGAACCAGCGGAAATAACAGCGACACCGGCCACAGCGCCAGCAAGACCAAGCCACCACGGGCATCGTTGACAAACCAGGCTTGGCGTAATCGACTCCAGCGCGCAAGCAAACCCAAGCGCGCAAGAGCCCAGGCGCCAAGCGCCCCCAAACCAGCGCCTCCGGTATTCAAAAACAAATCCAGATTAGAGGGCACCCGGTCTGGCAAGTACACCTGCGCGGTTTCAAGAACCAGAGATAAGGTTGCACACAGCAACACTGAAATGTGACCGGCATAAGCCGATAAGCTGCCGCGCAACAAGCCCAAAGCCAGCAAAAAACCCATCGGTCCGTAGCCTAAAACATTGGCCACCAAGTCAAACGATGTCCAATACCTAGGCAGTGGCGCTGTCAAAAAAAGCCACGGTGAAATACCTTGGTCGCGCCAATAAGTGAACGGATAAAGGCTGGCGTACACAATCAACACCAGGTACACCACAGCCAAGGGCCAAGCTGCAGATTTGTGCTGCGTCATGCTCGACCTCTAAGCGCCAAGCACACGTTTGACCAGGCCCCATCCGAACCGTTACAAATTGGCTCCTCACGGCAACTGGTCAATGGCTGTTGCATGCATACAGTCCAACAAGCGCCCGGTGCACGGCACAGGACCCGGCAAGTGGCGCATCTAAGAAAAAAACCCCAGCACTGGGCTGGGGTTGAAAGCCTATTTGCTGTCACACATCAAGGCTCCGCTCAGGGAGGTGAAGCGGAGAGCAGTAAACTGCCCGGGTACTATTTTACAAAGAACGCTCGGTTGAGACGCAAGCAAAAGGCAATATTTGCCTTTTTTACAACAAATTGCCTGAAAGTATGACAGCAATGACCCACTTCGCCAGCTACCCCGCAGGCCGTCCGCGTCGGCTTCGTCGCGATGGTTTCACCCGCAATCTGGTTCGAGAGAGCCACTTGACGCCCAACGACCTGATTTACCCGGTGTTTGTAGTGCAAGGCACGCATCAACGACAGGCCGTGGCATCCATGCCAGGGGTGGAACGCCTCAGCCTTGACCTCTTGCTGCCCGTTGCCGAAGACTGCGTCAAGTTGGGCATTCCCGTGATGGCACTTTTCCCGGTGATCGACAACGCCCTGAAAACGCCCGATGGGCGCGAAGCGCTGAACCCTGAAGGCCTGCTGCCGCGCGTGGTGCAAACCTTGAAAAAGGAGTTCCCAGAGTTGGGCATCATGTGCGACGTGGCACTCGACCCATTCACCAGCCATGGCCAGGATGGCTTGCTCGACCCCAATCCAGCCGAAGATGGCTACATCATGAACGATGCCACCGTTGATATTTTGGTGAAGCAGGCTTTGATCCAAGCCCATGCAGGCGCAGACATTGTGGCCCCCAGCGACATGATGGACGGGCGCATTGGCGCCATACGTCAAGCACTGGAAGCCAACCATTTTGTGCACACACGCATCATGGCCTACAGCGCCAAATACGCCAGCGCGTTTTACGGCCCGTTTCGTGACGCCGTGGGCTCCGCTGGCAACTTGGGCAAGAGCAACAAAAAGGTTTACCAGATGGACCCCGGCAACAGCGATGAGGCTTTGCGTGAAGTGGCCATGGACATTGCCGAAGGTGCTGACATGGTGATGGTCAAGCCCGGTATGCCCTATCTGGATATCGTGCGCAGAGTCAAAGATGAATTTAAAGTACCCACTTTTGCCTATCAAGTTTCAGGTGAGTACGCCATGCTCAATGCCGCTGCCCTGAACGGATGGCTGGACCGTGAAGCTGTCATGATGGAGAGCCTGCTGGCCTTCAAGCGCGCCGGTGCTGATGGTGTTTTAACCTACTTCGCGCGCGACGCCGCAAGGCTTTTGCAAGCCTGAAGGCGCGCAAATACCTTGGTCAGCCGCCTTCACTCTTTTTGAATCAAGCCATGCGCATCTTCACATTTCAAGACAACAGCGTGAGCGAATTCGCCACAAGCAATGCGCTTGATTCGCTGGAACAGCTCAACCTCTCGGAAGGTCATTTTGTATGGCTGTCTTGCAGTCGAACCGAATTTGGGCAACGCCAAGTTGAGATTCAAAGCGCACTGCAACGCCTGTGTGCGGTGGAGTTGGTAGACCTGCACGTATCGGACCTGCTCAACCCACACCTTTCATCGGGCTACGACTTCACATCCGAGTACGACGTGTTAATTTTCCGCCGCCTGTCTGCCCCTAACAGTGCGTTGACCGAAAGTACAAACCCGCCCAAGGTTCGCCGAAAAAATCGTCGGCACACCCTGCCCATCTTGCGCCAGGTGGACACCAGTCCGATCGGCTTTGTCGTCCTGGACCGCCTGTTACTCAGCGTGCACCCCGATGACTGCATTTTGCGCGACGGGTTTGCCCAACGCTTGCTGGTTGCGGGCGGGGGCATGCACAACCAGGCGCACCACGGCACCAGCAACGATGCGCGGTCAACCGGCGCCAGGGGGGTGCCAACCAACCCAGCAGACCTCATGCTGCGCATCATCAACCACGCCGTTGACGGCTTTTTGCTCTTGCGCAGAGAGCTCAGCCAACAGCTTGACAACTGGCAAGCCGACCTCTTGAGCCCAAACTCTCGCGGGGCCAACTGGCATGCCTTGCTGGATGCTCGCCAAACCTTGCACCAACTCGATGAAACCTGCGAAGACCAGCGCGCCGCCATACGCGCTTGGATTGAAGCCCTGAAAACATGGTCGCCCGATGCCACACTGATGGATGACCATCAACGTGACTTGCTGCAAGTGCGCAGCCGCGACGTGCTCGAGCACATTGAAAGGGTGGTAGGCCACGTCAACCAACTCGAGCACAACGCAGAGACCGCTGTCGAGATCCATTTCAACGCGCAAAGCCACCGCACCAATGAAGTCATGCGCACACTCACGGTGTTAACTGCCGTGTTTTTGCCGCTGAACCTGATCGCAGGCATCTTTGGCATGAATTTTGAATTCATCCCCTTTGCCCACCAAGCCAACGGCTTTTGGCTGACCATGTTGGCCATGACAGTGATCGCGGTCGTTTTGACTGCCTTTTTCTTGCGCAAGCGTTACCTTGAGAGAGACTGACGCGCGCTTCTTACCCAAAACCAGCACACACCACCATGACACCAGTTGTTTTAATCACCGGCGGCTCCCGAGGTATTGGTGCAGCCACAGCACGCCTAGCGGCCCAACAAGGCTACGCAGTGGCCATCAACTACAGCAGCAACAGCCAAGCCGCTTTTGCGCTGGTTGAAAGCCTTCAAGCCACTGGCAGCAAGGCCCTGGCGGTGCAAGCCGATGTAGCCGATGAAGCACAGGTGCTGGCCATGTTCAAAACCATTGACAACACCTTAGGGCCATTGACGGCCTTGGTCAACAATGCTGGGGTTGTGGATATGGCCGCGCGTGTGGACGAGATGAGCGTTACACGTATCCGGCGCATGTTTGACATCAATGTTTTAGGCAGTTTTTTGTGCGCGCGTGAAGCTGTGCTGCGCATGAGCACACGATATGGCGGGCAAGGTGGCGCTATTGTCAACCTCTCCAGCGTGGCCTCCAAACTTGGCGGCACCGGCCAATATGTGGATTACGCTGCAAGCAAAGGCGCCATAGACACCATGACGCTTGGCTTGGCCAAAGAAGTGGCCCTCGAGGGTATCCGCGTCAATGCGGTCAGGCCGGGGATCATCGACACTGAGATCCATGCCTCAGGCGGTCAACCAAACCGCGTTCAAGACATGTTGCCCCTGTTGCCCATGCAACGCGCTGGCAGCGCAGAAGAAGTGGCTCAGGCGATCATGTGGTTGCTGTCGCCTCAAGCCAGTTACACCACCGGCTCTTTTCTTGATGTCACAGGGGGGCGTTAACCCCAGATTGTCCATGGGGGTTTGAAGGGTAAGAGGCTGCAATGGCGAGGCTATTTTGACCTGACTGAGGCGTCCATAGCCAGGGCCATGGACAAGGAAGATGGCCGCCTGTGCACCGCATGCGCCCAATGGGCCATCTGGTCAAACAAGCCTAAGCGCTCAAGGCAAAGCCTTAGCGCGTGGTCACCGCGTCAAGCCAATCCAGCAACAACTGGTTGACCGCCTGTGCGGCTTCATATTGCACCCAGTGGCCAGCATCTGGCACGATGTGCGTTTGGCAACTGGCGTGATTCACCGAAAGCGCGTGAGCAGCCCACTGCGGATCGGCCGTCACATCACACTGCCCCCAAGCCATGAGCAAGGGGGCATGGTGGTGCTCCAGAAGCTTCGCCAGACCACCCGCATGAGAAATCGGCTTACTGGCAAAACGGGTGCGTTGGCACGAAACGCTGTGGATCTGAACCGCCAGTTCATCAATCGCTTGGGGCTCGTGCACCATGTGCATCAAGAGGTTGTGGCGCATGATCTCGCCCAATTCCCGCCCATCTTGGCGTTGCGCCGCCTGACGCCAAGCACGCAAATCGCCGATCGGTCGGCGTGGGCCACCGTGCCCACCAGGCCCCAGCAGTGCCAATGGGGTTTGCCCAGCTCGTCGAGCAGCAACACGTGCGCTAACCAAGCCCCCAAATGAGAACCCCAACATAGGAATCACACCATCCGCACCCAGTAGTGAGGTCATCGATGCAAGCGTTGCATCCACCAAGGCGTGCATGGTGGGGTCCGACAAGGCATCTGAATCGCCGTAACCTGGCAAGTCCGGCAACCACAACTGGTAGCGCTGGCTCAAGACTTCAATGTTGCGCGCCCAATGCAGCCAACTGCCGTGCCCCCCATGAAGCAAAACAACACTTGGCCCCTGGCCAAAACTTCGCCAAACAAGGCGGCACCCATCATGAACCACCTCGTGCTTGTGACCCAATCGCTCCAGTGCTTCAAGCGTCCTGTAAGCATCCGTCTGATCTGACATTAATTCCATTTTTATAGGCTATTCGTTGTCTTGTTTGTTAGCTGGCCGCGCATGTCGGAAAAACGCATCCAGGGCGTTTCACAGCCCCGCGCTTCATCAGGTCTTAACCGGCTTCGGTCTGCCCAGGCATAGAAACCACCGCCCAGCTTGGCTGGATCATGCGTGGCTTAGCCCTGCGCCCTGGATTGTCTCTCACCAGCGTGTTGGGCGATGCGATACGCTGACGCACAGCAGCGAAAACTGTTCGCCGCTACTGAGGCCAGGGCGACACCACCAGAATCAAGCGCCTGCGCTCGTCTTGAAAATCAATAAGCTTGATAGACCATCGCACCTGCATCGCGCTGCACCAACAACACGGCGTAAGCATCTTTATGCCCCCCGTAGGCAGGGCCATCCATACCGGGAGAGCCGATAGGCATACCAGGCGCTGCCAGTCCCACAGCGCGAGGCTTTTCCCGCAACAGGCGTTGTATGTCTTTTGCAGGCACGTGGCCCTCCACGACATACCCTTGGGTCACGGCGGTATGGCAGGACCCATACTTTTCGTTCAGACCTAAGTTGCGCCTTTTTAACGCTTTTTCGCTTTCGCTGACGTCATTGACTTTGACCTCAAAGCCATTGGCCTGGAGGTGCGCCACCCAGTCCTTGCAGCAGCCACACGTGGGCGTCTTCCAGACTTCAATTTGAAGCCGGGCCTGGGCTTGAGCGGTCAATGGAAAACCGACTGCGGCAACGCCGAGCATTGCCAGTGATTGAATGAGGGAACGCCTGTGCATGATGAATACCTTCTTATAGTCAAATAATGGAACGGGGATCGTGCGCTTGCTTTTTAGCAAACAAGGCACGGCCTAATATAAATAAAAAAATAGCGCCGAAGATGTCTGACGGCCGTCCAAAGCGAACACCTTCAATGCGGCTGGCGCTTGCACTCAAGCGATGGGTGGTCTCAGCCTTGGTGGAGACAGTGCGCTGGTGTACGGCGAACCCTGCACTGGCAGCAGGGCATGCGACACAACACCAACGTCCACCACGCTGTACGATGGGGCAAGCGTGACAACTTGGCAGCTGTCACAGACTTGACCACCATCGCCGTGAAGACCCATTGCCTGCCCGATTTCACAGGAGTCCCTTGCCGACGCGGCGACCGTGCACGACACGCACATCTCGATCTTCAGGTCGGCCCTAGTCACACAGGAGGCCTGCGTCACCCCGGCCGGCAAGCCGGAAAACGCAAGGACGCCAATCAAAAATGCCAAAGCCAATGCACGCATCGTTAGATGATACGCCTCTTGTGCCTTGTCACCCGGCCTGAGAGATCAAAACCAGCTCACCCCGAAAGCCTGCAGCTCAGCGCAGGCACGGCCCATGCTTTACGCCTTCGCCGCGCAGGTCGTGGGCTGGGCTTGCTGAGCAGGCACCTGGCATTGAAGGCATGGCAGCGCCATGCAAATCTGCAGCCAGTGGTTTTGCGCGGGCCGTCTCAGATGGCGGGCCAAGACCGGCGCCAGCCGCTCAGCTTTGCCGGCAGCGGTCATTCAACCTTGGGCGCTTGACTCATGAAAGCGGATCATATTGCGTCCCGCCTTCTTGGCTTGGTACATGGCCGCGTCGGCCAACTTAATGACCCCCTCATGGCTTGAGCCACGGTCAACCAGGACAACGACCCCAATGCTGACGGAGCAGTGATGCTCGATCACAGCATCTTCTGATTGGTTTGATTGCCTTTTCAACCGGTAAGGCCTCTCCAAACTACGCCGGACTTTTTCTGCGACCTCACGCGCCTGCGCTGTGGATTGGGCAATGTCCACGTCAAGACCACCCATGAGCAGCACGAATTCGTCACCGCCGAAACGCGCCACCGTATCCACCTCACGCACACAGGCCATCAAGCGCTGACCTATCTCGACCAGCAGCAAATCCCCCATCACATGACCATGAAGATCGTTCAGCACCTTGAAATTATCCAGATCGAGCACCATCAGCGCAAGATGGCGCCCTGTGCGCCGACTCGAAGCCAACATCTGTGTCATGCGGTCGCTCAGCAAGCGACGGTTAGGCAAATTCGTAAGTGGGTCATAAAACGACAACTTTGAAAGTTTGTCTGCTTCTTCCCTCTCTTTTGTCCGCTCCACATTGGCAAGGGTCAGCTCATCTGCCCGCTTGTCCTTCTCGCTGTTTTGGTGGGCCAGCTCCACATTGGCAAGGGCCAGCTCCTCTGCCCGTTTGACCTTCTCGCTGTTTTGGTAGGCCAGCTCCACATTGGCAAGGGCCAGCTCCTCTGCCCGCTTGTCCTTCTCGCTGTTTTGGTGGGCCAGCTCCACATTGGCAAGGGCCAGCTCCTCTGCCCGTTTGACCTTCTCGCTGTTTTGGTAGGCCAGCTCCACATTGGCAAGGCCCAGCTCCTCTGACCGTTTGACCTTCTCACTGTTCTGGTAGGCCAGCTCCACGTTGGCAAGGGCCAGCTCATCTGCCCGTTTGCCCTTCTCGTCGTTATAAAGCGCCAGTTTCACGCTGACAACGGCCAGCTCCGTTTCTTGCTCTTGCATCTCTTCGCGGTGATATGCCAGCTCATCATGAGCTAGCTTCAGCTTATCCGTGGCGCGTCCGAGTTGCGACCTTGACAACACCAATGACCACTGATGACGCAACATCAACCCTGCAAGCATGAGCGCCAGCAAGCTCAGACCCCCGCCAACCCACTGGGTGCGCTGCACTGTGTCTTGGATCGGAGCCAAGGCGTCCTTGGTTGGCCACGACACGAGGGCCAACCAATCCGCAGCAGGAATACGCCTGGCAGAGACCATGAAGGCGCTGCCACTTAGGTTGGTGAAATGCTGGGTGGCTTCGTCGCCATTGAGGATTCTGTCCAGCACCGGGTTGTCATCTGCAACCAGCAGCGCCGCCATCAGGCCACTCTTGTCGGAAGCAGGGACGAGGCGCAGATGCTGCGGGTCGTGTAAAAGCGAGTCGCCAATTGAGTCAGCTTGTACAGTCCGATGCTTAAAAAAATGGGGCTGATGCAGGTCGATCATCCCAGACAGAGCGCCAATGACCTCACGCTGCGCATTTCGAATGGGCACTGACATGGCGAAACTCAAATCCGACCGCGTTTTTCCTAATTCAGGTTTACTAACCCCGGCTTTGCCCTGCGTGAGAGCCGCAGCAACGTACGCCTCGTCCCTGTAATAGAGTCCAACCCGGCCATCGTTTGGATATCCGGCAATGGCCGTGCCATCAAGAGGGGTGACGAAGACACCGTCGCGGAAAGTTGCAAGAAGTTCCGGGTGCTTATCAAAATGAATCTGAAGGGATTCAGGGTCAGCGATTAGCGCTGAGCCGATGCCCTCAGCAACCAGCGTCAAGGTCATCATCCGGGCATGGATTCTTGCGTCGAGGTCCTGGGCAGCAAGAGAAACCACTGAGGCCTGGAATGCGCTTACTTCACGAACATAAGCTGTGCTCAGCGCCCAATTCAAGTAAGTCACCAGCGTCCAGATGAATACCAAAGAGACGATGAGTACGACAAGGGCGCACTGGGTGCACCTGCGCATTGATGCGCCCCAAAAAGAGAACGTCACCACGCGGCTGCCCCCTTACACCCCAGAGGCTGCTTTTTTTGGCCGCGCATCGCCTTGTTTGTGAGCGCCCAGGTGGGGCTTAAGTCCACCGCTGGCTACGTGCTGTGTTTTTCTGCATTTTTTTGTATCCTATGCATGAAAATGCAACTGTCACGATACACCCTATTCTGAGAATAGCAATGTCTTATTTTTAATTGCAATGATGGTGACTGGACTTGCTAAGCGTTGAAAAAATACCGCTTGAGCCAGTCTGCGCAACATTGCACCGCGGTATTGGCCTCATCAATGGCTTTGCCCATACCCAAAAAACCGTGCATTTGACCTTCAAAGCAAATGTGTTCAACGGTGTTACCCGCTTCTACCAGCCTTTGGGCATAGGCCTGACCCTCATCACGAAGAGGGTCGTAGCCAGCGGTCAGGATGAGTGCTGGCGCCAGGTCACGGTGGTCAGCGGCCAACAAGGGAGAAGCCCGCCAGTCGCTGCAGTCTTTGAGATCTTCAAGGTAGTGTCCTCTGAAATACAGCATGTCGGCAGCACTTAAAAGATAGCCTTGCCCCAGCGTTTGGTACGACTTGGTGTTGCAACGCAAGTCGGTCACAGGGTAGACCAGCACCTGGGCCACCAGCTTGAGCTTAGCCGCATCGCGCAGCACCAGACTCACGCCAGCGGCGAGGTTGCCCCCGGCACTGTCGCCGGCCACGGCCATGCGCATGGCGTCTATGCCCAGTTCTGGCGCGTGTTGTGCCAACCACTGGGTGGCCAACAGCGCGTCATCAAAGGCAGCCGGGAATCGATGTTCGGGGGCCAATCGATAGTCCACCGCAAACACAGCACAGCCAGCCAAATGGCACAAGGACCGGCATAGCACGTCATGGGTCTCAAGGTCACCTATCACCCAGCCCCCGCCATGAAAGAAGACCAAAGCGGGCAGTGGCTGCGCATTGGCAGCATCCAGCGGACGATAGGCCCTTACCGACAAGGGTCCGCCAAGGCCGGGCAACTGCAAATCGCGGGTGTGTACCGACTGCGGTGCGGGCTGTGTTGGTAGCCGACTTTCCAGGTAGGCTATGCGCGCCTCATTGGGCTGCATCTCGTATCTGGGCCGCACCCCCGAGAGTTGTGCCTTGGTCAGCAAAACTTGTGCTTGCGCATTGAGCATGGCTTGGTTCACCTGTTTACGGTCAATCAAAAACACCGCAAGGCACCATGATACGTCGGGGTTTCTCGCCGCAGCACAGCGCGGTTTGGTGTATCGGGCCCATCCGCACGCCGCGTACAGCATTTTTCTCCCCTATTGCTAGCAGAGATGCGCGGGGAATCGCTAGAAATCGGTGACTTTAAGTGCCTAGAAAACGAGTAAGAATAGAAAAACCCGTTTTAAATCAAAGGCTTTATGGTGCGGCTGGCGGGGATCGAACCCACGACCCTTGGCTTCGGAGGCCAATACTCTATCCACTGAGCTACAGCCGCATGGCTTGGATGTCAACAGGCGATGATTCTCGCATAGACAGGGGCAGCTGAGCACATCGCAGTGCGGGCGCGCAATACCAGCGCGTGTGACGCTCAGGCGCTCCCCGGCAGTCTCTGCCCTTGGTGCTTCAAGCCTTTCCCAGCGCTTGGGGGCTGAGGACAAACCCGAACTTTGCAGGCATGTTCGCGCGCAAGACATCCAGCGGCTGCCACAAGCCCAGCTCAACAGCATCGGCGGCCAAGCCCATATCCTGGGTGTGCACCAAGCCCAAGCCGCGTGTGCCTTGCAGGTACAAGTGCCCGGCCTCATCAAGCCAGGCGTCCATCACGTGGTCAGCGCAGCGGCAGTGGTCTTCAATCAACAAGTCAGCCTGGACGCGCCAAACAAGGGGCGAGGCCGCCAATTCCACAAACACCTTTTGTGGCCCGTTTTGAAAATACCAGCAACCTCGCGCGTCAGCAGCGTAATTGCGCGCTATGAAATCGATCAGTTTGTCGTGCTTGAGCACCGAACCCTTGCTGCCAGGCTTGCCGCTGGTAAATGAACCAGCCGCTTGCGCTTGGTCGTCGCGCATGTACCAGTTGCCGCGCGCATCGAGTCCGAGCCAACCATAACAATCAGGCACATTGGGCCACTTGCTCATGGCCTGAACGACAAGTTCATCCATGCCCATCGCCCTGCGCCGTCAGCCATTCACCCACGGCCTGTGGCAAGCCACGCACATGGCCCGGCGGCCAGCCCTGCACAAAACCAACATGACCGCCCCACTTGGGCTGGCACAGACGCACATGCCGGCCCACCTGGTTGGGCTGGGGCAAGCTGTGTGCCGGCACAAACGGGTCATTGCGCGCATTAAGCAGCAGCGTGGGCACCTGGATACGCGCCAAGCCCGGTTTGGCCGAGGCACGCTGCCAATAATCCAAAGTATTTTTAAAGCCATGCAGCGGCGCGGTCACGACGTTGTCAAAGTCATACAACGTTTTCGCAGCGTGCAGCGCTTGGGCATCAAACAGGCCTGGAAATTGGCTCAGTTTTTGCAAGGCCTTGGCTTTCATGCTGGTCAAAAACATACGGCTGTAGACCTGCTTGTTAAAGCCCTGGCCCATGCACAGGCCACTGGCTTGCAAATCAACCGGGGCAGATACCGCAGCCAGTGCCGCGACAGTGTGCTTGGCCGTGCTGCCTGCTTCCTGCGCCCAGCGCAGCAGGGCATTGCCACCCAATGAAACGCCTACCGCCAACACCGCGCGCGTGGTTTGCTGGCGCACTTGCTGCAAAATCCACGCAATTTCCTCGTGGTCACCAGAGTGGTAGGCGCGTGGCGCAAGATTGTTCTCCCCGCTGCAGCCACGAAAGTGGGGGACGGCAAAGTCCAGGTCATGGCTGCGTGCGTAGTGGGCGAACGCTTGCGCATAGTGGCTTTTGGATGAGCCCTCCAAGCCATGGAACAGCAACAAAAGGCGCGTTGTTGTGCCGCCGCTGCGCTGCCAATCCACATCGATGAAGTCACCGTCCGGGGCGCGCCAGCGTTCGCGCACAAAGGGCGGTGCAGCTGGGCTTTGCAAGCCTGAACGCGCCGACACCGCCGGCCAAATGGTTTGCAGGTGGCCTCCGGGCAGCCAGGGGGCTGCTCGCTCATCGAGGCATTTGTGCAACATCAAGGGCATGCTTGGGTGACCCCCCGACTCAGTGATAAACCGGAGGATGCTCGGTCACGTCCTGGGCATCATGGCCTGCGCTTGGGCTGGCGTGGTGCGCCACCAAACGCCAGCCTTGTGCGGTTTTAAGGTAAACATTGGTCGCCAACACATGGGCCTGAAGCGGCCCCTCATTGGTGGCGATTTCGATGTGCTCGCGCACACTGTGCACCGCACAGCCCATGGAGACAATTTTGCGCACCGCTTGCGCTTGTACGCGCACGCTGCCATTTGTTAACAGCGCATCAAAGGCCGAGCGAATCGCGCCAAGACCGATCAAACGGGGGCCGCCGGGGTGGATGCAGATCACTTCATCATCGTCGGCCCAACACGCCATCAAGCGCTCAAGGTCAGCGCTTTGCAGCGCCTCGTAAAAGTTGCTTTCGGTTTCATCGGGGGAGCCGACAGGACCAGCGACGAGTTTGGGGGATTTGGGCATGCGGTACACAATCTTGGTGGCAATCAATGCGTCGATTTTGACCCGCTTTTGCCATGCCGCCAAAACAAAGGCAAAGCCAGTGCCTCAGCGGGAAGGGCCATCAGCGCCACTTATTGACGTCATCATTGATGGATAACGGTTGCTTTGCAATCTGCCTTGCGTCAAACTGGACGCTTTGGAAACGGAACCACGCCCATGCTGATCGGATTACCCAAAGAAATCAAAAACAATGAATACCGCGTGGGACTGACGCCTGCCAGCGTGCGCGAATTGGTGGCGCAGGGTCACCAGGTCTTGGTGCAATGCGACGCTGGCAGCGCAATTGGCCTGACAGATGCCAAATACCGAGCCGCCGGCGCCAGCTTGGCAGAGGATGCGCAGCAGGTTTTTGCACGCGCTGACATGATCATCAAGGTCAAAGAGCCTCAGCCACAGGAATGCACCATGCTGCGCGAGGGTCAAATCCTCTACACCTACTTACACCTGGCGCCTGACCCTGAACAAACGGCAGCGCTCATCAGGTCTGGCGCTGTTTGCATCGCCTACGAGACCATCACCGGTTCAGGCGGCGGCCTGCCGCTGCTGGCGCCCATGAGCGAAGTCGCTGGCCGCATGGCCGTGCAAGCGGGTGCGGCCCACCTTGAAAAATCGAAAGGTGGCATGGGCGTTTTGTTGGGTGGCGTGCCGGGGGTACCTGCCGCAAATGTGACCATTTTGGGGGGCGGCGTGGTGGGCACGCATGCTCTACAAGTAGCTGTTGGCATGGGCGCACGGGTTACCGTTTTGGACAAGAACATAGACCGCTTGCGTCACCTTGACTTGCTTTTCGGCAATCGGATTCAAACGCTTTATTCCACCGCCCACAGCATTGAAGAAACCGTTCTGCAAGCTGACTTGGTGATCGGCGGCGTGTTGATCCCAGGCGCTGCCGCACCTAAACTGCTTAGCCGCGACATGATTGGGCAGATGCGCCAGGGGGCGGTGGTGGTGGATGTGGCCATAGACCAAGGGGGCTGCTTTGAGACCTCGCGGGCCACCACCCATGCCGAACCCACCTATGTGGTGCATGGCGTCGTGCATTACTGCGTAGCCAACATGCCAGGTGCCGTCCCGCACACCTCGACCTTTGCCCTCAACAACGCCACCATTGGGCATGCCTTGGCGCTGGCCAACAAGGGTTGGAAGACGGCCATGCGTGATGACCCGCATTTGAAAAACGGCTTGAACGTTTGCCAAGGACAAGTCACCTGTGAGGCAGTGGCCCACGCACTTGCGCACACCTACGTTAGCCCCGACAGCCTGCTGAGCTGAGCGCCAGAAGTCAGGCGGGCAAGCGCTGAGCACCCAGCGCCGGGCAAGGGATAATCACGCTCTCATGGCACTCATAACCTTACTCGACGCGCAACTGGCCTTCGGCCACGTTGCACTCCTTGACCACACCACATTCTCTTTAGAGACGGGTGAGCGTGTTGGTCTGATTGGGCGCAACGGCGCCGGAAAATCCAGTCTTTTGAAGATTTTGGCGGGCATGGAGTCGCCCGATGACGGCAGCGTGCAAGTGCAAAGTCACACCCGCATCGCCTATGTGGCCCAAGAGCCCCAGTTAGACGGCCAGTCCAGCGTATTTGATGCGGTCAGCGTCGGCTTGACACGTGTGCGCAGCTTGATCGACACCTATGTCCAGGGCGAGGGCGATCTGGATGCCATGCAAAGTGAAATTGAGGCGCTGGACGGCTGGAACTGGGAGCAGCGGGTGACCGAAACCCTGCAGCGCTTGCACCTGGACCCTGTGGCCTTGGTTAACACCTTGTCAGGGGGCACCAAAAAACGCGTGGCACTGGCGCAAGCTTTGGTGGCACAGCCCGATGTGCTGCTTCTCGACGAGCCCACCAACCATCTTGACTTGGACTCGATCGAATGGCTGGAAGGCCTGTTGGTTGACTTCAAGGGCAGCATCATCACCATCACACATGACCGCTCGTTTTTGGACAGCGTGGCCACACGTATCGTTGAACTTGACCGCGGCAAGCTGCTCTCGTACCCGGGCAACTTTTCTGCCTACTTGGTGCAAAAAGAAGAACAAGCAGCCCAAGAAGCCGTCATCAACGCGCGCGCTGACAAGCTCTTGGCACAAGAAGAAATTTGGATCCGAAAGGGCGTGGAGGCGCGACGCACCCGTGCGCAAGCGCGCATCGTGCGCCTGCAAGAACTGCGCGCCAAGCGCGCAGCGCGACGTGAAACGGTGGGCAGCGTCAACATGGACGTTGCCAGCGGGGCCATCAGCGGCAAGCTGGTATCCGAACTCACCCATGTCTCCAAACACTTTGGCGAGCATTGCATCGTGCGCGACTTCTCAGCCACCGTTTTGCGCGGTGACAAGGTGGGCTTGCTAGGGGCCAATGGGGCTGGCAAAACCACCTTGCTCAAGCTGATTCTGGGCGAGCTGCAACCCGACCCAGCGCCAGCCAATGCCCCGCAACCAGAGCCGGGGCACAGCCCTTGGGGAACGGTGCGATTGGGTGCCAATGTGACCGTGGCCTACTTTGACCAGATGCGCAACGCGCTGGACCTGGATGCCACCTTGGAAGACTTCATCAGCCCGGGCAGTGAATGGATTGAGATTGGCAACCGGCGCCAGCACGTGAAAAGCTATCTGGGTGACTTTTTGTTTTCAGCCGCACGCGCCAACTCGCCTGTGCGCTCATTGAGTGGTGGCGAGCGAAACCGCTTGTTGCTCGCGCGCTTGTTTGCCCGACCCGCCAATGTGCTGGTGCTTGATGAGCCGACCAACGACTTGGACATTGACACGCTAGAGCTGCTTGAGGACCTGATTCAAAACTACGCTGGCACGGTGTTTCTGGTCAGCCATGACCGTACCTTCATGGACAACGTGGTCACCAGCACCATCGCACATGAAGGTCATGGCCGCTGGCGTGAGTTTGAGGGCGGCGTGCAAGACTGGTTGACGCAAAGCAAGCGCAGTCAAGCCCTGCAAAAGTCTGAGGCCAGCAAGGCGGGGCGCAACACGGTGGCCGAGACGCCCTCACCCGCGGGCAAAGCGGCTGCAGCCGCAGTCAGCCCCACACCGGCGCCCATCACTACCCGTGCCCGCAAGCTCAGCTTCAAAGAACAGCGCGAGCTTGACGATTTGCCGCAGCGCATTGCCAGCTTGGAAGCCGAACAGGCTGAAATTCATGGCCTGTTGGCTGACGGCAGCTTGTACGCCATCGACAACGCACGCGCGCTCAAATTGGCCGGTCGCAGCGCCGAAATTGACGACGCCTTGTTGCAAACCTTAGAACGCTGGGAGTCGCTGGGCACCTGAGACCCCCGCTGTGCATCAGCAGCGCGCAAGCTGCTGATGCAGGGGTGTTGAGGCCCCAGACCAACCCGACTTGGGCTACAAATTGGCCAGTGGAATACCGGCTGCGGTTTCGTCGGCTTTCAAGACCCTGATCAAGGCCACCAAGTTGCTGTCCAACTCACGCAGCGTGCTGTCAGGCAAGCGCGACAAGGCCTCTGGAAGCAAGCCCTGGACCGGACCCGGCACTTTGGCCAGCAACGCAATGGCCTTGTCACTGACATACAAATGAACAAGCCGTTTGTCGTTGACGTCTTTTTCAACGCGCACCAAATGCTTGTTAACCAGCCCTTTAACCAGGTTGCTGGTCGTGGACTGGTGCACATCGAGGCCCTTGGCGAGTTCGCCCATGCTCAGACCCGGATGTTTGTGGATGATGCCTAAGGCCCAAACCTGCGCGCCACCGAGTCCGACCACCTTCTCAATCTGCTTGAAGTGGCTGCGTACAGCGCCAAACACAATGCGAAAACGCCGCAGCACCAAGGCACTTTGCTCGGACTGGTACGTGGGCAGCAGGTCGGTCGTTGACATGGCTTGTTCCGGTGAAATGAATCTGCGAATCTGGTGCGCGATGCTGGCGTCGATCGCCCTGCGCCGAAACACCAGCGCAGTGGCTGAACCGCCACCTGTACCATCGAGTTTACATTTGTACCAAAGTGATAGCGCTTGATTAGGGATAATCAAGCGCAACCAACCCTTCGTTCAGCCCCGCAGCATGGCCACAAGATCAGGCCGCCTGCACCAAAGGCATCTTGCACCGTCTCTTATGAAGAAATCTGAATCCGACGCCCCCGTTTTAAATGCCATTCGCAGCGAGCTCTATGACTGGCAGCTGTGGTCGGGTAGGGCGCTGGTGTTGGCTTTTGCTTCCTTGGCTGGTCTGGTGGTAGTGGCCTTCACCTTGATGACCGAATGGGCGCTCGAAGCCTTTGATCACATCCATTTGTCCTACTGGTGGGCACCCTTTATATGGACGCCCCTGTGCACGGCTGGCATTGTTTGGTTTACCCGCCGGTTTTTTATTGGCAGCAGCGGCTCTGGTATTCCACAAGTCATGGCGGCCATGGACAGCAGCGTGTCGCCCGAAAACCGTGGTCTGTATGTGTCCGTCAAGTTGTCGCTCGCCAAAATGGTGCTGGCCACCTGGGGACTGCTGGCGGGTTTGTCTTTGGGTCGTGAGGGACCATCGGTGCAAATCGCTGCGGGCATCATGCACCATGCACGCAAGTACTTGCCCGCAAAAACTGGGGTTTCGTCACAGGGTTTGCTGATGGCTGGCGGCGCGGCCGGTATCGCCGCGGCATTCAACACACCGCTGGGCGGGATCATGTTTGCCATTGAAGAGTTGACGCGTCGACCTGAACAGCGCAGCAGCGGCTTGCTGATGGCGGCGATTGTGCTCAGCGGTTTGATGGCTGTTTCCGTCTTCGGAAACTCTACTTACTTCGGTGTGATCAAGGTGGAAAAGCTGAGCATCGGGCTGCTGCTGCCCGGTCTTTTGGTCGCCTTGTGCGCGGGGCTCGCTGGGGGCTTGTTTTCGCGCCTGATTTTGATCTCACTGCGGGGTGACTCACATGACCGCTTCAGTATTTGGCGCAGGCGTAAGCCTATTTTGTTTGCTGCTGGGTGTGGCCTGGCCATCGCCTTCATTGGCTTGGTCAGCCATGGCGGCACCTATGGCACGGGTTACAACCACACCAAAGACATGCTCAGTGGCGTGCACGAGACACAGCCCCTGTATGTGCTGCTGAAGTTCATTGCAACTTGGATCACGGCTTGGGCTGGCGTGCCAGGCGGTCTGTTTGCACCGGCGTTGGCCATCGGCGGCGCTTTGGGCAATGACTTGGCATCCCTCACGCAATACGCCAACCCTGCGACCTTGATAGCGCTGGGCATGGTGGGCTTTTTGGCTGCAGTCACACAGGCGCCACTGACCTCCTTCATCATCGTGATGGAAATGGTGGACGGCCACGCACTGGTGCTCAGTCTGATCGCCTGCGCCATGGTGGCCAGCGGTGTGGCCAGACTGATTTGTGTACCTTTGTACAGTGCGCTGGCACAGCTTCAGCTCAAACGCCTGCCAGCCTCTCACAGCACAGGCGCGCCTGTGCCCGCAACACAAGCCTCTGAACAGCCGAATACGCCAACGCCCAACATTGGCGAGCAGAACAACAAGGCGGGCTAACCAGCGCGCTCGACAGGCCAACAAGAAACAATGCCGCCATCACACACCCTCAAACACCCCTCAAACTGCGGGTTGATCTGACAAGCGCATGCTGGCCAGAGCGACGCGCGCCGAAAATACCCACTCTACAGACAGAAAGTGCCTCCATGAGCCAAACTGACAGCAAGCCCGACTTCACCATCGACGTGGTCTCCGATGTGGTGTGCCCGTGGTGCTTCATTGGCAAACGCAAGCTAGAAGCTGCTTTGGCACTGCCGCAAGCCGCTGCGCTGGGCACGGTCAAGGTGCGCTGGCATCCGTTTCAGCTCAACCCAGACATGCCGCCGGCCGGCATCTCGCGCCAACAATACCTGTCAGACAAGTTTGGTGGTCCAGAGCGTGCTGCACAAATTTACGAACGGGTGCGCGCAGCTGGCAAAGCGGCAGGCCTTGATCTCAACATTGACGGAATCACCCGCCAACCTAACACCTTGGCCGCCCATAGCCTGCTGGCATTTGCGCAGGCCAATGACACGGATGCCAGCGCCGTGAAAGAAGCCATCTTGAATGCGTATTTTGTGGAGAACCGCTTCATTGGCGACGTTGATGTCCTGTGCGACATTGCCGCCAAAGCGGGCCTTGATGCAGTGGCTGCGCGCGCCTTCATCACCGACCCCCTTCATTTGGAGCACGTCGCTGCAGCCGATAGCCAAGCCCGCGCGCAAGGCATCACCGGTGTGCCCTTCTTTATCTTCAACGGCAAGGTGGCCGTATCGGGTGCGCAAGACCCCCAAGCTTTGATTGAAGCGATGCAGCAAGCCCTGTAAGCCACAGTAGCCATGGAACAAGTGCATTCAATCGGCGGCGACGATGACGCCATTCTGGACTTATCATGGAAAGCCGCTTCGCAAACCGCCATAAAAGGACGACCATGAACGAGCTCGGACGCCTCGAAGATTTACCTCAAGATTACCGTGACACGTTGACCAGCCTGAACCTGGTGCCACTGTGGCCCAGTCTGCGCGGGGTAATGCCCCCGCATGTGCCCACGCGCCAAACACGCGCCACGCACTGGCCTTATGCGTCCCTGAAGGCGCAACTGCTCAAAGCCGGTCAGCTCACCCCCATCGAAAAGGCCGAACGGCGCGTGCTGGTACTGGCCAACCCTGGCCATGGGCTGGAAAAAATGCAGGCCAGCCCAGCCATTTACCTGGGCATGCAGTTGCTGCTGCCTGGCGAGTGGGCGCCCAGCCACCGCCACACCCCCAACGCGGTGCGCATGGTGGTTGAAGGTGAGGGGGCCTGGACCACGGTCGAAGGCGAAAAATGCCCGATGGCGCGGGGCGACCTGATCCTCACCCCCACAGGCCTGTGGCATGAGCACGGACATGACGGCTGCGAACCCGTAGTGTGGCTGGATGTGCTGGACCTGCCCCTGGTGCATTACTTGGAAGCCAGCTACCACGTCAACGGTGAGCGGCAAGCCACCAAAGCCGGCAGCGATGCGCGCACCTATGCGCACGGGGGCATCGTGCCCACGCCAGTGTTCGGGCGCAGTGGCAAACGCTATCCCATGTTGCGCTACCCCTGGCAACAAACCCGCGATGCCCTGCTGGCCATGGCAGCCGATCAGCCCGAACGCGCCCATGTACAGGTCACCTACGTCAACCCGGAAACCGGAGAGGATGCTGAAAACATTTTGGGCTTTCACGCCATGATGCTGCGCCCGGGTCAGTCGCTGCAATTGCCCGAGCGCTCACCGGCCACCGTGTTCCACATGATTGAGGGTGCTGCCGACGTGCAAGTCGCCGCGCAGCGCTTCTCCCTCGCACAGGCTGATACCTGCTGCGTACCGGGCTACACCGCGGCCAGTCTTCACAACCACGCAAGCAGTGAACCGGTATTTTTGTTCGTGGCCGACGAAAGCCCGCTGCACCGCAAACTCGGCATCTACGAAGTGCGCGGCTAACGCCCACACAAAACCGGCCCCAGCGCCACGCTCGCGTCAACGACCCAACCCGACAGCCCCATCCATGAAGCTCTACAATTTTTTCCGCAGCGGCACCTCGCACCGCCTGCGCATTGCCCTGAACCTCAAAGGTTTGCAAACCCAGTACGTACCCGTGCACCTGGGGCGCAATGAGCACAAAGAGGACGCTTTCAAAAGCTTGAACCCGCAAGGTCTGGTGCCCGCGCTGGAAGTCGATGGCAAGGTATTGATCCAGTCCCCAGCCATCATCGAGTGGTTGGAAGAAAAGCACCCCTCACCAGCGCTTTTACCAAGCGACATCAACGAGCGCGCCCACGTGCGCGCCCTCGCGGCCATCGTTGGCTGCGACATCCACCCCGTGAACAACAAACGCATCCTGGACTATCTCAGGCAAAACTTCGGCTGTGACACCCCGGGCGTCAACACCTGGTGCGCGACCTGGATCAGCGCCGGCTTTGAGGCCTATGAGGCGCTGCTCGCGGCTGACCCGCGGCGCGGGCGTTTCAGCTTTGGCGACACGCCAACCATTGCCGACGTGTATTTGATTGCGCAGGTGGAAAGCGCCAGACGTTTTAACGTCGACCTCTCACCATACCCCTTGATCAGCGCCATCGACGCCGTTTGCGCGGGCATTGAGGCCTTCGCCCAGGCCGCCCCCAAACAACAGCCCGACGCGGCCTGAATCCACGCCTATGACACAACCTGTACCAGCCACAAAAGCCAAGATTCCCGGATTTTCCAGCCTGGAATTCCGCCAAGCCTTGGGTATGTTTGCCACAGGCGTGACCATTGTCACCGGCCGGGCAAGCAATGGTGAGCTGGTTGGCCTGACCGCCAACTCGTTCAACTCGGTGTCGCTCACGCCGCCGCTGGTCTTATGGAGCTTGTCCCGATTTGCCAGTTCGATGGACGCGTTTCGAACCGGCTCACACTACGCGATCAATATCTTGAGTGCTGACCAGCAGGCGCTGGCCATGCGCTTTGCGGGTCGCAGTGTCGACCGTTTTGCCGACTTGGCGTTCGCACAGGGTGCTGGCGGCGCACCGCTGCTCAAGGGTTGCGTGGCCACTTTTGAGTGCTTTAACCGCAGCCGTTACGAGGAAGGCGATCACACCATTTTTGTCGGCGAGGTGGAAAACTGTACGCACCAAAGCGGCCTGGCCCCGCTGCTCTACCACGGCGGCAAGTTTTACACAGAACACCCACTTTGAGACAGCGCGTCTGTAACCCGGGCGTCGGGTACACAGACCAAGATTTACCTGGCCAAGGCGCAATGCGCACCGGTGCTGGCCTGACCCGAGCCCGCAGCCAGCAAGGGCGGCTCCTGACGCAGATCAGGCAGTGGTGAGTTGACCCAGTCCCAGCCTAAAAATGCACTCAGAACGAGCCAAAAAACCCATTTTTTTTGCACTACAGAGCTCATTGCAAGAGGCCTCAAAATTGAAAATGGCGGCGCAAGCGCACCCCAATCAAACTGCCGCCAAACGCGGCAGGCACCCACAGCCAGCCATGCAAACTACCGGTAGAAATACCGCTCAGCATGGCGCCAATGTTGCAACCGAATGCCAGCCGGGAGCTGTAACCCATGACAAAGCCCGCCAACAGGCCAACGGCCCACTGTGTCCCCGTCAGCGTTTTGGCACTTCTGCTGGCCATAGGGCTTTCGACTCCAACCCGCACGGCTTTGGAAGACACCCAAAGCGCACCACCCAAAATACCTATGTTGGTGATGCTCGTTACGTCTAAAAACACCGTCTGACTCAACATGCGGGCGTTGCCCGCCTGCTGCCAAAATGCATTACCCATCGGGTCAAACACATTGGCCGCTACCGCCACCTTGGCCGCCCACAAGCCAAAACCATAGACCACCCCCCAAGGTTGACCCGCCAGCAGCAAATTGAATGTGGCCAATACGGCCAGCGCCACCGCACCACCTACCCAGCGGCGCGACCACCAGGTTTTACCTGGCCCCACCCAAACGCGCACCAACAGCGCCAAACCACCCAGCAAGGCCAAGGTCACAAGCAGTGCCCCAGTGCCACCGAGTTCAGCAGACAGGCTGACCGGCGCCATGTAGCCCAGAGCCAGCCAATGGTCAATGTGCACCGATCCCAGGAAGCTGCCCAAGGCAAACAAGGGCAAGATAGCCATGTTCAAGGCCACACCCATGCCAGCTTTGTACAAGGTACCCGAGCCGCAGCCGTCTGCAATTTGCATGCTCATGCCAAAGACAAAAGCCCCTAGCAGCAAACTCACGCTGGGCGGCCCCAAGGCCGCCTTTAACTCGGCAAACTGCGCTAACAAGGGCAAGGCCGCCAGACTGGCCAAGGCCAACAGCAACAACTGCCCACTGACGCCTCGCGGATCCCGCCGCTCAATGAGCTGGCGCCAGCCCGTGGTGAAGCCAAAGCGCGTACCAGCCAACGCCGCGCCCATGCCCACGCCCACCAGCAGCAAGACGGCTTGACGCACCGACACCAACAGCAGCAGGAAACCGAACAAAGCGGCCATCAGGCCCGACATCATCCAACGTTGCATGGTTTGATCAGCGCTCTTGGGGCTTGGTAAATTCAAGGAAGTGTCTTGGCCGACCAGATCTTGGCGTCAATCAGCAACTGCTGCAGCCGACCTGGCACATTGTCCATAGGCAGACCGCTGACGTCTTGCGACCACTCCACCATGGAGCCAGCGTACAGCTTCACGTTTTTCTGACCCAATACCTCCGACATCGCAAACCAGTTGGTGGCCGCCCAATGGCCCGTGTTGCAAAATGAAACGGTCTCTTTGCCACTTGGCAATGGGCTGCTGGCGGCAACCTGCCGGGCTTGATCCAGCGGGACAAAAAGGGCACTGCCCGGGGTGAACCACTTGCTGAAGGGCAAATCCACCGCGCCCGGCAGGGTGCCCGGTACTTTGGCCGCTGCGGCGCGGGTTTCGCCATTGAAGAAGTCAGCGGGTCGGGCATCAACCAAGGTCACATCACCCTTGTTGAGTTGCTGTTTGATCTGTACCTTGGTGGCCAGTAAACCACTGTCAATTTGCGGCTGGTAGCTGCTGGTCTGCGCCATGGATTCGGCTTTTTCCTGTGGCAGGCCGGCTTGCACCCAAGCCTTCACGCCGCCATTGAGAACCGATAGCTCTTTGAGGCCAAGCAGCTTGAGCGTCCAGTACACGCGCGCGGAGGCACCAAAATCTGAGGCATCTGCGCCACTGGAGACCACCACCACAGGGGTGGAAGGCGTCAAACCAAGGTTTTGCACCAAACCGGTTAGTTTGTCCAGCGCGGGCAGTTCACCCGGGTTGCTGCTGGGTCCGCGCCACAACATATAGGGCGCATTGAGCGCACCAGGCAAGTGATTTTGCAGATAAATCTTGCTCTCGCGGATGTCAATCACGCGCAACTGCGGGCTGGCCAAGCGGCTTTGGAGCTCTTGGGGCGTCAGCAGCGGCTGCGCCGCTGTTGCGGAGCAGGACAGGCCGAGGCCGAACACCAGGCAGCCGATAGAGGCAAGCAAACGTTTCATGTGTTAAAAAATTTTGGGGAAAAGTTACCATTAGATTATTCAGTAAGTCAGCCTTAAAACAAACGACAGTTTGGTTATTTGCTTATACCCAAGAGGCCCGTAAAGCCTTAACTGCGGCACTTGCGCACTGTTTGCTTGCACGTGGCGGCGCGGCGCCATTGATGCCCCCAGCGCAGACCTGATAGGCTCAGCGCGGGCATCACCAATGGCCAAACTGAACACACGCCCGATGCTCAGGCAAAATGGTGACCGAGCAACACCATTGGCCGAAGGCGGCAACCACCAGTGCCCGTTGAAACCCCTCACAGGCGCAGTAGGTGGCTACAACAGGACGTTCTCACACGCTGCACAGCCCACCCTTGCGACCCAAGGCCAGCCATGCGCACCATTCCAACCCGACGACCCCTCAGACCAAAAGACCGCTACAAGCCATGCAGAAAAAAACCCTCATCGCCTACGCCACCACCGACGGCCACACGCTGCGCATATGCGAGCACATTAAAGCCACCATGAGCGCGCTGGGCCAGCAAGTCACCCTCGTTCGCGTCGACCAGACTGAGGACTTGGACCTGAGCGGCTTCGAGCGCATTGCCATTGGCGCGAGCATCCGCTACGGCAAGCACCAGCCGCAAGTGGCGCAATTCATCGCCCGCCACCAGCGCCTGCTAGAGAGTCGGCCCAGCGCGTTTTTCACAGTCAACATCGTGGCGCGCAAACCCCATAAAAACCTGCCTGAGAACAACCCTTATTTACTGAAGTTTCTCAAACAAATCAGCTGGAAGCCGGCGCTACTCGATGTGTTTGCCGGCAAGTTGGATTACCCACGCTATGGCTGGCTGGACCGCCAAATGATCCGCTTCATCATGCTGCTGACCAAAGGGCCCACCGACCCCCAGAGCGTGGTGGAATTTACCGACTGGAGCCGCGTAGAGGCCTTCGCCCGGAACTTTTGCGCCTTACCGCCCCCCTCGCCTTCAGCTTGACGCTTGGCCTGGCGCTGTACAGCGCTAATTGATGGGGGATGCTTTGGCCGTTTTGGACACCTGAGCACCTTGCAATTTGCTTAACTTTGCACTGGATCAGTGATGCACTTGTCTTTTTTGGCGTCAAATGCTGACAGCAACGACTGCAAGAGGATGGTTCATGTACTTGAAAAAAACACTGCTGCTGGTGCTGCTCAGCATGGCAGCACTCACCCCGGCACTGGCCGACCGAGGCTGGCGTGGCGACATTCGTCACTTTGACAAGCAAGACCGCCGGCACTGGCAAAGCGGGCGCTGGGAACACGGTCATCGCAACGGTCTCTTGGGCTGGTGGTGGATTGTGGGCGGTGCCTGGTATTTCTATGCCAACCCCAGCTACCCGTATCCAGACCCCTACCGCCCACCTGTGATCATCCAAAACAGCCCCCCGGTGGTGATACAACAAAGTCCGCCCGTGGTAGTGGCGCCACAAATTGAGCAGCCACAGAGCAACCCAGCGCCTGGTCTGCAGCAATCGCCTTATTGGTATTACTGCGAACCCAGCAAGACTTACTATCCCTACGTGGCAAGTTGCGAGATTCCTTGGAAGCTCGTTCCTGCCACCCCCGTTGGAGCCACACAATGAAAACACCCGTGAAACAACGCAAGACCCTGCTGGCACTGCTGCCTGTGCTGCTTTTGGCAGCGTGTGCCAGCCCGATGCCCCCTGGCCCGCACGTGACCGTGATGCCAGCACCCGGCAAACCCTTTGAGCAATTTCGCATGGAAGACCAGGAGTGCCGCAACTACGCGCAAAGCGCTATTGGCACCGATCCTGGCAAAGCCAGCAACGAGACCATGGTGCAGTCAGCCGTAGTGGGCGGTCTGATTGGTGCGGTTGTTGGCTCGGCCCTGGGTGGGCGCCACGACGGCACGGCCATGGGTGCTGGCATGGGTGTGCTGGCAGGCACCTCGGCGGGCGCCAGCCAAGGCTCGCGCACCGCCAACGACTTGCAGCGCCGCTATGACGTGGCCTACTCACAATGCATGTACGCCAAAGGCAACCAGTTGCCTCAGGCCAACTACAAACCAGCCACGCGGCAAAACGCCCCACGCCCCTTGCCGCCACCGCGCTTTTACCCGCCACCACCACCGCAATAAGCCGCGGTGATCGGCCGCCTGGTTGCGCCCACTGCATGTCACACAGGGGTTTCAGGCTCAACCACTTTCAAGCCAGACGGCGGCGGGCCACACCTCCAGATGCCTGGACTTTCAGGCCGCCTGAAACCGCAGGGGCGCGTCGGCAGACGCTTTAAATCAAACGCCGCGCCCGCAAGTCCTCAATGGCCGCATCCGTCAAGCCCAGCTCAGACAACACGGCGTCAGTGTGCTCGCCCAAACGCGGCGGCGGGCGAAGCAGCACCGGCGGGTTAGCTGACAGACGCATGGGGCTGGCCACGGTGCCAATGGTGCGCGCGGGGTCCGCAGTGTGGGCTTGATGCACGGCCAAACCGCGCGCCTGCACCTGCCCGTCGGCAAAGGCTTGGCCAATGTCGTTGATGGGGCCTACCGGCACCGCACGGTCTTCCAGCAAGGCAATCCATTGTGCGGTGGTGCGGGTGCGGGTCACGGCTTGCATCATGGGTATCAGCGCTTCGCGGTGCGCAACGCGCAAGGTGTTGCTGGCGAAGCGTGCGTCATGGACCCATTCACACTTGTCAACGGCCTCGCAAAACCGCGCGAACTGACCATCGTTGCCAATGGCCAGCAGCATGGCGCCGTCTTTGGTCTCAAAGTCTTGGTAAGGCACGAGACTGGGGTGCGAGTTGCCTTGCCGCTTGGGCACCTGCCCAGAATTCAAAAAGCCTGTGGCCTGGTTGGCCAAGATGGCCATGCCCACGTCCAACAAAGCCATGTCGATGTGCTGGCCCTCGCCGCTGTGGTGGCGCGCCTCGATGGCCGCCAAGATGGCACTGCAGGCATAAATGCCGGTGAAGATATCAATGGCGGCCACCCCCACGCGCAAGGGCCCACCACCTGGCGCACTATCTGGATGCCCCGTGATGCTCATCAATCCACTGGTCGCCTGCATCATCAAATCGTAGCCCGCGCGCTCGGCATGGGGCCCGGTTTGACCAAAGCCAGTCACCGAGCAGTAGATCAGGCGCGGATTGATGGCTCTGAGGCTCTCGTAATCCAAGCCATAGTGCTTGAGGCCACCGACCTTGAAGTTCTCGACCAGCACATCGCTTTGAGCAGCCAATTGCCGAATCAGCACCTGGCCCTCGGGCTTGGCAATGTCGAGCGTGATGGCGCGCTTGTTGCGGTTGCAGGCCATGAAATACGAGGCTTCTGTGGTGTCGTTGCCCTGTGCATCTTTGGCAAATGGCGGCCCCCATCCACGCGTATCGTCACCGGCGCCTGGCCGTTCGACCTTGATCACATCGGCGCCCAAATCGGCCAGCATCTGGGTACACCAGGGCCCGGCAAGGACCCTGGACAGGTCGAGCACTTTGAGATGCGACAGCGCACCGGTATTTGGCGGCGGCGTTTGATTCATGTCAGGCTCCAAAACATACGAAAAAGGCAGGCGCTCGCCACAGACCTGAGGCGAGCGCCTACCTTGATAGGCTTGCGTGCCTTAGTTAAAAGCAGAAATGCCGGTCTGCGCGCGACCCAAGATCAAAGCGTGGATGTCGTGCGTGCCTTCGTAGGTATTAACCACTTCCAGGTTCACCAAATGGCGGGCCACGCCGAACTCGTCGCTGATGCCATTGCCGCCCATCATGTCGCGCGCCAGACGCGCAATGTCCAGCGCCTTGCCACAGCTGTTGCGCTTGAGGATCGAGGTAATCTCAACCGATGCCGTGCCCTCGTCTTTCATGCGTCCCAAGCGCAAGCAACCCTGCAAGCCCAGCGCGATCTCGGTCTGCATATCGGCCAATTTTTTCTGGATCAACTGATTGGCAGCCAAGGGGCGACCAAACTGCTGGCGATCAAGCACGTACTGACGTGCACGCAACCAGCAGTCCTCTGCCGCACCTAAGGCGCCCCAGGCAATGCCGTAGCGCGCGCTGTTCAAACAGGTGAACGGGCCTTTTAAACCCTGTACCTCTGGGAAGGCGTTTTCTTCTGGGCAAAACACGTTGTCCATGACAATCTCACCCGTGATGGATGCGCGCAGACCCACTTTGCCGTGGATCGCTGGGGCGCTCAAACCAGCGGCCCCCTTGTCCAGCACAAAACCGCGGATCGGGCCTACCGCACCACTCTCGCTGACCTCTTTAGCCCAGACCACAAAGACGTCGGCAATCGGACTGTTGGAGATCCACATTTTGCTGCCACTGAGCTTGTAGCCACCGTTGACCTTGACCGCGCGGCTGAGCATGCCAGCCGGGTCAGAGCCGTGGTTCGGCTCGGTCAAGCCAAAGCAGCCAATCCACTCGCCAGTGGCTAACTTGGGCAGGTATTTTTGCTTGGTGACTTCATTGCCGAATTCAAAAATCGGGACCATCACCAAAGAGCTTTGTACGCTCATCATGGAGCGGTAGCCGCTGTCCACGCGCTCCACTTCACGCGCAATCAGTCCGTAAGCAACGTAGTTCAGGCCAGGGCCGCCGTAAGTCTCTGGAATTGTGGGCCCCAAGAGACCGAGCGCACCCATTTCACGAAAAATCGTGGCGTCGGTCTGCTCATTGCGAAAGGCCTGCACCACACGCGGCTGCAGTTTGTCTTGGCAGTAGGCGGCTGTCGCCTCTTTGATCATGCGCTCTTCATCGCTGAGTTGCTGCTCAAGTAGAAAAGGGTCTTGCCAGCTGAAGGCAACTTTGGCCATGGATACTCTCCGATACGGTTTAAAAAAGGTATTGACCGCATGTTAGCGCGTGCCAGACCAGCCAGGCTAATCGACAAGCTGCTCATGACACCCTCACGCCGTCAACATTGACTGCTGATTGAAGCGGCTACGGCCTGGCCCCCCTCTGTTCAGTGCCCGCCGACCAAGGCCTGGTAGAGCAAGCGCAACGAGACCACAAATAGCGCCCCCTGCACCAAGCGAAAAAACCAACGCTCAGCCAAGCGGTGCGTCAAATAAGCACCCGCCAAGGTACCCAGCAGCGCCGCGGGAACCAGCCACATGACGATTTGCCAGTCAGCCGCGTCATAGGGGCGCAACTGCATATAAGGCCCGACCTTGGCGAGGTTGATGACCGCAAAAAGCAAGGTCGACGTCCCGGCAAACACTTTTTTTTCCAGCTTTTGGGGCAGCACGTACATTTGGAATGGCGGGGAACCCGCATGCGAGACAAAGCTGGTAAAGCCTGTCAACATCCCCCAAAAAGCGCCAGGCAACAAACGCGCAGACTTGGGCTCACCCGAGATTTGCCGGCGCATCCACATGTTCAGACAAAAAGCCAAGCCAACCGTGCCAATCATGCCGCTGACCGCGCGGTCTGAGAGCAAGGTCGCCATGGACCAGCCAACCAACACACCCACAATGCCGGCCGGAATCAACACGCGCAGATTGGGCGCACTGAAGTGGCGCCGGTACAACCAGACGCTCACTGCATCGGTGAGCACATAGAGCGGCAGCAAAAGGGCCGCCGCTTTCACTGGCGAGATCATCAAAGCCAGCGTGGGTACGCCGAGGGTTCCGATGACCGGCAGGCCGCCCTTGGACAAACCGACAAAAACAGCAGCCAGACAGGCTATCGCAAAAAAATGGGCTTCTGGCATGCGTGAGGAGTAGACAATACGGTCGATCATTATCGAGCCCTGTGCTTGCGCAGCCCGAAACGCTAAGCGTGCCGGCTGCGCCGCAATCGAGCTGCACTCCAACCTTTGAAGCCCCACCATGTCCGATCGCCTCGTCCGTGCTTTTCCACTGCTTTTTGTGGTGTTGTGGTCCACCGGTTTCATTGGTGCACGTTTGGGCATGCCACATGCTGAACCGCTCACGTTTTTGTTGATCCGCTATGGCGTTGTCATCGCGGGGATGGCCTTGATTGCGCTGGTTTCGCGCGCGCCATGGCCCCAATCACCCACGGCTTGGCTGCACATCGGGGTCACTGGTGTGCTGGTGCACGGCGTCTACCTGGGTGGCGTGTTCACCGCCATCTCCAAAGGCCTGCCCGCCGGTGTGGCCAGTCTGGTGGTGGGTGTACAGCCCTTGCTGGCGGCGGCCGCATCGGGCTACTTTATGGGCAACAAGGTCCACCCCCGGCAATGGCTTGGCTTGGCGCTGGGCTTTGTCGGGGTGACACTGGTTCTGTCGGGCAAACTGGGCGCCGAATTTGAACTCACAGCAGTGTGGCCAGCGGTCTTGGGGCTATTGGGCATTACCTGTGGCACGCTTTACCAAAAGCGCTTTTGTCCGAGTTTTGATTGGCGCACGGGTGCTGTGGTGCAATTCATTCCAGCAGCGCTGGGAACGGCTGTGGTGGCGTTCATGACAGAGCAGTTCCGAGTGCAATGGACGGGCGAGCTCTTCATGGCCATTGCTTGGTTGGTGTTGGTGTTGTCTTTTGGCGCGATCAGTCTGTTGAACTGGCTGATTCGCAACAACACCGCGGTCAACGTCGCCAGTCTTTTCTACCTGGTGCCCCCGTGCACGGCGCTGTTTGCGTGGCTGCTGTTTGGCGACACCTTCAGTTTGACGGCCTTGCTGGGGCTTGGGGTTGCCGTTTGGGGTGTGTATTTGGCACGTCAGTGAGGCCGCACACACCCCGCAACAACGCTGCGAAATTGCGTGAACCCAGCTTCGGTAAAGCCTGCTCGCGCAGGCTTTACGCCAGCATTTGTTGCAACTCAGCGCTCGCGATCAAGCGCTTTAAATCTGTCGCGCCCCCCACCAAAGTGCCCTTCACAAACACCATCGGAAAAGTGGGCCAACCGGTCCATAACTTAAGCGCATTGCGACTGCGCCACTGGTTGAGGTAGTTGCCATATTCCAAATAGGTGTGGGCGATGCCCGCTGCAGTGAGTGCCTTGCAGGCTTGTCTGGGGTAGGGGTTGAGGCCCATGCCCACCACCACCACGGTGTTGGCTGCCACGGCGGCTTGCACCTCACGCACAATGACTTGCTCATGTTCGGCAACCTTGCTGCGAATAGCCGAGTGAATCTGGGCTTCATCAAGAATGGCTCGAGGCATATTGGTCTCCAATGAAATTGACAACGATGTTACGTGGGCTTGCAAAATTGCGGCGTGTCATTGTCAATTGCCCGCAAACACGGCAGCTGGGTTTTTTGGCGCTTGAAGGCCCAACAACCACGCCGCATCTGCACAGCGCCTGCGGCTCAGTCCAAGGTCTGACGGTAACGTTTGAGCGCCACCAAGCTCGTCAGCAGCAAAAACACAAGCATCGGCCAAAGCTCAGGCCATAGCTGCTCAGCGGTGTTACCTTTAAGCAAAATACCGCGCACAATGCGCAAAAAATGCGTCAGCGGCAGGCCTTCACCAAGATACTGCGCCCACTCGGGCATGGCACGAAATGGAAACATGAAGCCCGACAGCAAAAGCGAAGGCAAGAAAAAGAAGAAGGTCATTTGCATCGCCTGCAACTGGTTGCTGGCAATCGTCGAAAAGGTAAAGCCGACGCCCAGATTGGCCAAAATGAAGACCCCAATCATGGCCAGCAGCAGTCCCACGCTGCCCACCATGGGAACCTGAAACAGGGCAAACGCAGCGCCCAGAATCACGGCGAGCTGCACATACCCAATGAGCACATAGGGCAGGATCTTGCCGGCCATCACTTCGCTGGGGCGCACCGGCGTGGCCAACAAGTTTTCCATGGTGCCGCGCTCACGCTCGCGCGTCATGGCCAGCGCGGTCAGCATCACCATGGTCATGGTCAGAATCGTACCGACCAAGCCCGGCACGATGTTGTAGCGTGACAAGCCCTCGGGGTTGTAGCGCTTGTGCACCCTGATCTCAAACGGCGGGGGCTGGCTACGGATGCCGTGCAGCGCACCACTGATGTCGTGCCGCAGGGCCAGGGGCGCCAGCGCGTTGAGCGCAGCCAGCGCATTGTTAGAGGCACTGGGGTCGGTTGCGTCCACCGCCACCAGGACCGCGGGGTGTTCGCCGCGCACCAGCTCGCGCGTGAAGTTCGCAGGCACAACCACCATGAACTGCGCCTGACCCGTTTCGAGCAGTTGTTCTGCCCGCTGCGCACTTTGCAGGACCTCGGTCACACGGAAATACCCGGTGTTTTGCATGCTGGCCAAGAAGCTGCGAGACAGCGCACCGGCATCAGCGTTGACCACCACCGTTGGCAAGGCCTTGGGGTCCGTGTTGATGGCGTAACCAAACAGCACCAGCTGCAAGATCGGCACACCTACGGCCATGGCAAAGGTCAAGCGATCGCGCATCATCTGCTGCAACTCTTTGATGAATACCGCCCACATGCGGCTGACAGAAAAACCCTTCATGTGCGCGCCGGCATCGCCTGGCGTGGTCCATCAGACATCAGGCTGATGAACACATCTTCCAGTCCCGTATCCATGGGTCGTACAGTGAGGGATTGCTGCGACTGCACGCGTTGCAGCGCTTGACGCAGCAGCAAGGCGTCGTGTCCGGCCAGGTGCAAGCTGTTGCCAAATGCGGCCACGCTCACCACACCAGGCATGGTTTTCAATGTGCTGGCCGCGCGCGGCAGGTCGTCGCCCGACAGCGCCCAAACCTGCAGACCTGCGGCCTGCACGATTTCGCGTTCAGTGCCACGCGCCAAAATTTTGCCTTCCGCGATGTACACCAGGTCATGGCAACGCTCGGCTTCGTCCATGTAATGGGTCGACACCAGCACCGTGACACCTTGGGCCGCTAGGAGATGGATCTGATCCCAAAACTCTCTGCGTGCTTTAGGGTCTACCCCTGCCGTCGGTTCATCAAGTAACAGCAAACGCGGCTTGTGGATCAGGCACGCGGCCAAGGCCAGGCGTTGCTTCCAGCCACCTGACAGGGTGCCAGCCAACTGATCGCGACGCGCACTCAGATCCAACTCCTGCAAGCTAGCGTCCACGCGCTCGCGGCGCCTGCTCAGGCCAAACAAGCGCGCCACAAAATCCAGGTTTTGGCGAATCGACAGGTCGTCATACAAGCCAAACCGCTGCGTCATGTAGCCCACTTGGCACTTGATGGCCGCAGCCTGCTTGATGATGTCCAGCCCCAAACACGTTCCGCTGCCCGCGTCCGGCGTGAGCAGGCCACACAGCATCCGAATGGTGGTGGTTTTGCCACTGCCGTTAGGGCCCAGAAAACCACAAATGCGACCACTGGCCACCTGCAGATCAATCTGATTTACCGCAATGTGCTCGCCATAACGTTTACTCAGGCCACGCACATCAATGGCCGCTGAACTCACCTGGTGTGGGGCGTTCACGGCGGCATGGGCAGGCGCACATCAAGCGGCTGTCCTGGGCGTAGCAGCACAGCGTCCAGCGCGTCGGGGCGGGCCTCGACCATATAGACCAGCCGTTGGCGCTGGGCGTTGGAGTAAATCACCGGTGGGGTGTATTCAGGCGAGCTGGCAATACGGGAAATGCGCGCATCGATGACCTTGGGGCAAGCATTGCAAAGCACTTGCACACGCTGACCTAAGCGCAGCGTCGACAAAACCGACTCTGGTACATAAAAGCGCGCTTTCAGACTGGCGGGCGGCAGCAAGGACAGCACCGGTTGACCGGCACCCACTTGCTCACCTACTTGAAAAAACACCTCTGCGACCAGTGCGTCTTGAGGTGCGCTTTGCTGCTTTTGTGCGGCACGCCAATCGCTTTGTCGCAGTACCTCGCGCGCCGCTGCAGCCTGCGCCTGGGTGGCCGCTTGCTCATCGGCGCGTGCCGGCAGTTGTGCCACGCGCAAGACCGCCTCGAACTCACGCACCCGGGCCTGGGTTTGCTGAACCAAGCTGTTGGCATCATCGACCCGCGCCTTTGCAACAAAGCCCTGCGCCAACAGCGCTTGTGCACGGCCCAGTTCACTGCGTGCAAGCGCCGCTTGCGCCTGCGCTTGCGCCAACTGTTCGCGACTCACCAGCAGCTCTTGCGGGCGACGCCCAGTGCTCAAATTGCTGACCTGGGCCTGCGCACCACGTAAACGCGCTGCAGCTTCCATGCGGGCGGTCTGTTCACTCTGAGCGTCGAGTTGGAACAAGGCATCTCCCAAGACCACGTTTTGCCCAACTTGCACGTGCAGGCTTTGTAGCCTACCGGCCAAGGGTGCGGCCACGTACAGGTAGTCCGCCTCGGCATAACCAGACCACGTGCTTGGCGGCCCAGGCGCGCAAGCACTCACCAACAACGCGAGCACCAGCGTACACGCTTTCAAACGGCGTTCGATCAGGCAAAGAGGAGCTTGCATAAGCACATTTTCTACCCAAACCGCGCTCAGGTGTTAACTGCTGATGGTGTTTACAACGGGCTTGCAAGTTGTCGGCGCAACCACCGCATCAAGCCCCCGAGTACGGGCAGTTTGGCATACAGCTCGTGCGCGGCGTCCCAGTAATCGCGGTGCAGGCTCACGCGGCCATCGGCGCCAAAGCGCACGTGGGTACTACCGTGGACACGCCAGGGCTTGGCTTGGCCTTGGCGTTTGAAATGAAAGTCCCAGATCAACGTGGCCTGATCGCCTTCGGTGAAGGCGTCGATCACCACAAACCGCGGCTCGTCGAGCGTGTCAAACATGTGGCTAAAAATGCGCTGGACCTGCGCCAGGCCAAACACGTCATTAAAGGGGTCAACAAAGTGGGCATTGCTGTCGTACAGCTCCCCCATGCGGGCCACATCATCGCGCAGTAATTGTTCGAAAAAAACACACAAGCGCTGGGTTCGGGGGTCTTGGCTTTTCATTTCAAGGCGCGGCGAATCACCGCAAAATAAAGCTTATCGGGTAGCAGGCGCAACAGGCGCAGCCACCACGTGAATCGCTTGGGAAAATGTATCTCAAAAAGGCCTTGCTCCCAGCCTTTCACAATGGCACGGGCGGCTTGCTCGGGGCTGATGAGCGCGGGCATGTGAAACGTATTTTGCGCGGTCAGCGGTGTTTGCACAAAGCCTGGACTGATCAGCGACACCCCTAAGCCAGCATCGCGCAGGTCCAAGTACAAACAATCCGCCAAATTAGACAACGCGGCTTTGGTCGGCCCGTAGGCCAATGATTTAGGCAAGCCACGGTAGCCCGCCACACTGCCCACCAGACTCACATGACCGTGACCAGCAGCCAACATGGGTGCGAGCACCACGTCGAGCACATGCAGCACACCCACGTAGTTCACCTGCTGGTGGCGCAGCATGTCAGCCAGATCAAAAGCGCGCGCCGTGTTGGCTTGGTAGTAACCGGCACAGTACATCACCAAATCCAACGCACCCCACTGCTGTGCGATTGCATCAGCCGCTTTGCGCAGCGCCGCGGCATCGTCCACATCAAGTGGCAGCGCCAGGCTGTTGGGGTGGGTCTTGGTAAATTGCGTCAAGGCCTCAGCTTTGCGCGCTGAGACAGCTACCCGCGCGCCCAAAGTGTGCAGCAAATGCGCGCTAGCCTGACCAATACCGCTTGATGCGCCGACCACCCAGACGGTGCGACCTTGCCATTCTTTGATTGGAGGGTTCATGGCCATGAGGTGCCTCATGCGACGCTAGCGCCCGTGAGCAGTGCCCGCAAAGTGGGCACCACGGTGAGCGGTGACAACCAGATGCCAAAAAACAGCCGTGCAAAGTCGGGATCGATCCACTCGCCACTGAGCTGCCCATTGCGGGCAAAACGCAGCTCGCCCTGGCCATCATGCTGCCCACTGATGCGGTCGCCAGCCTGCACATCGCCAAACGCATGGCGCATCTTGGGCAGCCACTGGCTGGCTTGTGCCTCGGTGAAACTACCGATGCGCCGCATCTCGGCCAGCGAGCGCTCCGCGATGACCTGTGCACTGAGCCTGCGCTGGTAGTCCATGGCCAGCACAAAAGGCAAACAGGTATACCGGTCGGCATCAAATCCAGGCGCAGCCCACAAGCGAGCCTGGTACACCGAGACACCAAAAAACTGCAACGCCCCTTGCCCAATGAGTTGCCATTGGGCAGCGGCCACACCGCACTCTGGCGGTGGCGCCAAAGGGGCAATGTGACCGTGATAGGGCGCGTTCACAGGCGACGCAAGGTGTACTGCATGACGTTGGTGTTGCCCTGCTCAAACGCCGCTTCGCAGTAAGCCAGGTAAAACTCCCAGATGCGGACAAATCGTGTGTCAAAGCCCAGCGCGCGGGCTTGCACCTGGCACGCCAGGAAATCAAAGCGCCAGCGGCGCAGGGTTTGCGCGTAATCGGCGCCAAAGGCCAGGCAATCCGTCACCTCAAAGCCTGCTGCGTGGGCGTGCGCTTCAAACTGCTGGGGACTGGGTAACACGCCCCCTGGGAAAATGTACTGCTGGATGAAGTCCGTGGAGCGCACATAGCGCTCAAACAAATCGTCATGGATGGTGATGGTCTGGATACAGGCATAGCCGCCCGGCTTGAGGCAGCGCTTGAGTGCATCAAAGTAAGCTGGCCAGTATTCACGCCCCACGGCCTCGAACATTTCAATCGATACCACTGCATCAAAGGGCGCTTGGGCATATTGGGCGGGCAGGTCGCGGTAGTCTTGAAAGCGCAGATCGGCCTGTGCGCCTAAGCCCGCCTGCTCGAGCCTGCGCTGTGCCCAGTTCAGCTGCTCGTCAGAGAGGGTCACGCCAGTGACATGGGCGCCGAATTCGCCAGCAGCCACTTCAGCCAACGCACCCCAGCCACAACCCACCTCCAGCACGCGGCTGCCCGCTCCCACCTTGGCTTGTTGTAGCGCACGGCGCACTTTGGCCGTTTGGGCCTGCGCCAAGGGCACCTCGTTTTTGTTGCTGACACCCTCAAACCAGGCGCTGCTGTAGTTCATGGTGGGGTCCAGCCAAAGCTTGTAGAAGTCATTTCCCAAATCGTAATGGGCGTGGATATTTTTCGCACTGCCCTCACGTGAGTTGCGGTTCTTGCGGTGTTTGATACGGTGCAGCAACGAGCCCCACCAAGTGCCATAGACCAAGCGCTCTAAGTGTGTGCGGTTGGCAATGCACAGCTCCAGCAAAGCGCAGAGGTCGGGCGTTTGCCAGTCCCCATCGATGTAGCTCTCAGCCATACCGATGTCGCCTGACTGCATGGCGCGCTCAAAGAGCATCCAGTTGTTGAGCTCGATGCGCGCGTGCAAAGGCTTGGAATCACTGTGGTGCGTACCGATGAAACGCAGGGTGTGTCCATCGGGCAGCTGGACTTCGAGCATGCCGTGCGGTATTTTTTCTAACAGGGCCAGCACGCGCCGCGCAGCACGGGGCGCAGCGCGCAGTTTCATCGACGGTTTATGAACGGTTGCGGTGTGTGAATTCATCGGCTAACAAAGCGCTCAGGCGCTGGTGGTTTACTGAAAAAAGGCAGGCGCTTGAACGCCAGGCGCAAGGCTTGCCAATGGATACGAAAGAGCACACCCAGCGTCATCAAAGGCATGCCGAAGAACGCGCGGCGCATGGCCTCTCGGGTACAGGGTTGCAGATGACCGGCCACGCTGGTTTGAAGCAAGGCGCCTTCTTGGTCATGCAGATCAATGCGTGCCAACAAATGGGACCAATCGCCCGATGTGCTGCACAGACTGCGCTCAAAATGAAAACGGTAGTGCCCGCTGACGCTGCAAAACGGCGACACATGAAACACCTTGCGCGCCTGCATCTCCTTTGCCCAGTCCAGCCCGGCACCATCGAGCAAATAACAGTGGCGCTCACCAAAGGTGTTGTTGACCTCCACCAGCACGGCCGCCAGTGTGCCGTCGTGCCGATGGGCAAACCAAAAACTCACGGGCTTGAATGCATAGCCGAGTACACGCGGAAAGGTTTGCAGCCAAACTTCACCGCCGGCGTCATGAACCCCTTCGCGCGCCAACACTGCGTCAAGCCAGGCCAGCGCGTCCGAGCCACCTTCACCATGATCACGGTCATGAAAACTGACCATGGCAAAACGGTTGCGTGGCAAATCGGTCGCCGTTGCAGTGCGCCTCAAGGCTTGCGCACGCCAAGCACGCATGGGCAGCAACAAGAAATAACTGGGGTAACTGAAGCCGTTCACGCGCGGGCGCAGGCGCTTGTGCCACACCTGCCCCAGACCGAGCAGCGGCTGCTTGTCTTTGTGGGCTTGGCTCAGGTTCATGTTCACTGGTGTGAAGCCGTGGGAACCGCGAGCTTTGGTTGGTGATTGCCCCGCTCAGCGGCCAGCGTTTCGAGCAAGGCTTGGGATGCGGCCAGGCCTGACTTCAGGCCATCCTCATGAAAACCATAACCACACCAGGCACCACAAAACCAACTGCGTAAATGGCCCTGCAGCGCCGGCACCTGCCGCTGTGCGGCCATAGCTGGCGCATCAAACACCGGGTGGTCGTAGCCGATTTCTGCATGTATACAGGCACGGTCAATCGCTCGCAAGGGGTTGAGCGACACCACCACTGGCGTTGCCCAAGGAAGCGGTTGCAGGCGATTGAGAAGATAGTGCAGACACACCGGCGCGTGCGGCTGAGACTGGCTGCTGGCACGCTCATAGTTCCAGGCAGCCCAAGCCACGGGGCGTTTGGGCAACACGCTCACATCGGTGTGCAAGACTGCCAAATTAGGCTGGTAACGAATGGCCCCCAGCACCGCGCGTTCGCTCTCGGATGCACCAGAGCCCAAGAGCGCCAGGGCTTGATCTGGATGGCAAGCAAACACCACCGCGTCAAAGTCTTCACCACCGCGCTCACTGTGAATGCACACGCCCGCGGGCGTGCGCGCAACCGCCTGCACTGGCGCGTTCAGCCTGGCGTCATGCAGCATGGCGAGTATTTTTTGGACATATTGGCGCGATCCGCCCTGCACGGTGTACCACTGCGGGCGCTTGCTCACCTGCAACAGACCATGGTTATGGCAAAAGCGAATCAAGGTGGCCATTGGAAACTGCAGCATTTGGTCCACTGGACACGACCAAATACAACCAATCATGGGTAAGAGGTAATCGTTTTGAAACCGCGCGCCAAAAGCATGTTGCTGCAAAAAATCTGCTACCGACTGCGCCATGTTGGCATCGTGATTGGAACGTGCCAAGGCGGTGGCGATCTTGTTGAAGCGCACGATGTCAGCGAGCATGCCCCAAAACCCTGGACTCAACAGGTTGCGTCTTTGCGCAAACACACTCGACAAATTGCTGCCACTCCACTCCAAGCCTGGCGCACCATCTTGGGTGACTTGTACTGAAAAAGACATGTCAGAGGCTGCGGTCGGCACTTGCAACTGTTCAAACAAATCGATCAAAGCGGGGTAAGTGCGCTCGTTGTAAACCAAAAAACCCGTGTCCACTCCGTGGGAAATGCCTTCGAGCGTCAGGTCCAGGGTATTGGCATGACCGCCAAAGTGGCCGCCCGCCTCAAACAGCGTGATGCTGGTCTGAGGCGACTGCTGTCGAAGGTGCCAGCACGCACCCAGTCCCGCCACGCCCGAACCGATCACCGCCACGCGGGAACTCGGGGCTTGCGCAGCAGAGCTGGGTACAGTGAACTGTTTCATGAAAAACCTATTTTATTTAGCCTATGCCTTGAGAAAGCGAACGCATCAGTTCAAATAGTAACTCATTAGTATTTTATTTGAACTAATGAGTTCAAATATTTTCACATGACCATACAATCAGGTCCATGGTCAAGCGCTCAGCACTCAAAGACAGCATGGCACGTGTACGCGTGAACGCCATCATTGCCGCCGTCAACCACCTGCTGGCCACCAAGGGCTACGACCAGATGACGGTCGACGAAGTCGCTGCCGAGGCCGGTCTGGCCAAGGCCAGCTTGTACAAACTGTTCAACTCGAAGGAGGCGCTGGCTGGTGCCGCCATGGTGCTGGCGCTTGATAAAGCGCTTGAACTGGTCAACAGCTTGCGCGCGACCGACGGCGTGTCGACGCCACGACATGCGCTTGGTGCACTCAAAGCTGTGGCGCACTGGGCCATGCTGACACAGCTCGAAGGCGAGATGCCTTCCTTGCCATCCCAAGATTCAACGCTGAGTGCATCACTGAAGTCCAACGACGGCTATGTGGACCGCCTGATTCAACTCAGCTTGCAGCTAGGAACTTGGATCACAGAGGCCCAAACCGGCGGTCTGCTCAACGCCAAGCTGCCACCTGAATTGTTGCTCTACAACCTGTTTGCGTGTGCCTGCAACCCCGTGCTTGGCCTGATGAAAGACAGCGGCCAACATAGCAACGAGCAGATTGCGCATTGGATGCTGGCCTCACTGTTTGACGGCATGCGCCCACTTGCAGGTCAGGCTTAAGGCCCAGCGCTTGATGCCCCAGCTGGCTGTTCCTGGCCGCTCGCGAGCAGCGCCTCGGGCGGCATGTTTGGGCTATGCGCAGCGATGCAGCGGTTACGTCCACTGTTTTTGGCCTCGTACAGGGCCTTGTCAGCCCGCTCTAACGCCCGCCCTTCTTGGTCATCGTCATAGTTCAGCATGGTCAGACCAATGCTTGTCGTGTAGCGTATAGCCTGCTCGTCCCAAAGCACCTCGTCTGTCTCACAGGCCCGCAGCAGCCGCTGCGCAATCAATTTGGCTTGTTCAAACGGTGTATCGGGCAGGAAAATAGCAAATTCCTCGCCCCCTAAGCGCCCCATGACATCCTGAGCACGTAAGTTGCGCTGCGCAAGCGCGGAAAAACTGCGCAAAACCTGGTCACCCCCCTGGTGCCCGAAACGATCGTTCACCAACTTGAAATGATCCAAGTCCAGCATCATCATCGCAAGCGGCTTGCCTGAACGCAAGGCACTGATACGGGCCTTCTCAAGCAAGCGTAAAAACGTCCGCCGGTTGAACAGGTCCGTCAGCCCATCAACCTCGGACAAAACCACCAGCTGGCGGTTGACATGCTCAGTCACCAACAGGATCACCACAATGCTGATCACCGTGAAAAAAATAAGGGCCTCCAGCGCCACCCCTGGCGGGACAGAGAACGTCCGCTCAGTCTCGAAGTGACGCTGTGCCAACCAAGGGCGAACCAAAATCAAAAATGCGGCGTGAATACTCGCCATAAGGATGAAGAAATTCGGTGTCGCACGACGCAAGCCATCTTGCATGAACAAGACCCGCGCGGCCAGCAAAAAAATGATCGCCTGCACCCACCCCTGGACAGACAGGCGCAGCCACACCTGTGCCCCCAAAACCTCCAACAGGACGATGAGAAAAACGGTCAAGCAGATCAGGGTCAGGTGCAAGCGCCAAAATACAACCGGCTTGCCTACGTAGGCGCGGCAACCGCACAAGATCAAGTAGGCCACCATAATGACCGCCAGGTTGGTAAGCGCCAAATTGAGAAGGCTGAGGTTGCTGCCGCGCGAAAATGCCAGCAACATGACCATCACCGCAGACAAGCTGCTCAAGCCCCACAGCTGAACGCCTGGCACGGTCGGGTAAAGCCGCCAGATGATGAACATGACAACGGCCAAGACCATGATCAGTACAGCCGTGACAAGCTGAACGGTTGGGCCGTGTAGTTGAAACGTTTCCATTCCCCCCCTTAAACCACGTCCATTTGGGTCGAACTTGACCAGGCCTGAGCGGACTCCTGTACCATTGGTGCACAGGATGGCCCCCTTGCACCTTTTGTATTTTTCATCGCTCATTCTAGTCTTTGTATTTTTCAAAACAGGTACAGTGCAGGCTACGGATTTCGCGTAGCCATGTGCTCGAAATCTTCTCTTTTAGCGTCTACGAGTTTTCTAGGAGTCCCCATGCCCGCCTTGCTGTCCACCATTGACCCCGATGGTCTGCTTGAGTTTTCTGTGGTCTACACAGACCGTTCTTTGAACCACATGTCCAAAAGATTCCAAGGTGTGATGACCGACATCGGCAGCATGCTCAAAGAGGTTTACAAGGCCCACAGTGCGGTGCTGGTCCCCGGCAGCGGCACTTTTGGCATGGAAGCCGTGGCGCGCCAATTTGTCGGCGGCAAAAAAGCCCTGGTCATCCGAAACGGATGGTTCAGCTACCGCTGGACCCAGATTTTTGACATGGGCAGCATCCCGGCCGAATCCACCGTGCTCAAAGCGCGCCGCCAAGGCGATGGCCCGCAAGCACCTTGGGTACCTTGCCCCATCGACGAGGTGGTGGCCGCCATCAAG
This sequence comes from uncultured Rhodoferax sp., assembly GCA_963925275.1. Lineage (GTDB taxonomy): Bacteria > Pseudomonadota > Gammaproteobacteria > Burkholderiales > Burkholderiaceae_C > Rhodoferax. Next base: position 15,593 of record CAWUSQ010000035.1, on the reverse strand, counting down.
GCCAACAAGCCCGATGTGGTGTTCGCCCCACACGTGGAAACCAGCGCGGGCATGATCTTGCCCGACGGCTACCTGCGTGCAGTGGCTGACGCGGTGCACGCGGTTGGCGGCTTGTTCGTTCTGGACTGTATTGCCTCAGGGACTATTTGGGTGGACATGCAAGCCACCGATGTAGACGTGCTTATCAGTGCGCCGCAAAAAGGCTGGAGCAGTTCACCCTGCTGCGCCATGGTCATGCTCAGCGAACGCGGGCATGCTGCGCTACAAACCAGCAACAGCAGCAGCTTTGCCGCTGACTTGAAAAAGTGGTCGCAAATCATGCAGGCCTATGAAAATGGCACCCATGCATACCACACCACCCTGCCCACCGATGCCCTGACGCGCCTGCGCGACACCATGCTCGAGACCAAAGCCTACGGCTTTGACAAAGTCAAGGTCGAGCAACAAGCACTGGGTGACGCCGTGCGCACACTGTTTGAGGGCCGTGGCATTCGCAGCGTGGCGGCCGACGGCTTCAAAGCACCGGGGGTCGTGGTGAGCTACACGGGCGACGCCGAAGTGCAAAGCAGTAAGAAGTTTTTGTTGCAGGGCTTGCAAACCGCCGCAGGCGTGCCCCTGCAATGCGACGAAGGCGCTGACTTTGCTACTTTCCGCGTGGGCCTCTTTGGCTTGGACAAGCTACACAACCCAGAGCGCAGCGTGGCCCATCTGAGCCAAGCGCTCGACGCCATGGGGCTGGTTAAAGCCTAATCCCCGCACCTCCATAGCCGCCAGTAAGGCGGCTTGTTCTGGCAGATCAGCGCAACGCTGCTGTGCCGCGGTGCGCTTGCCCAACAACGGGTCGGTAGAATAAAAACCGTTATGCCACATCCTTGGCCATCTCGCAAACTGGGGACACCATGAACGACCAAAGCAATGCTTTTCTCACAGCCCCTCGCAGAGTGCTGGTCATTGATGATGCCCTTACCAACCTTAAATTAATGACGCTTGCCTTGTCCGGCGATTACGAGGTGCTCGTTGCCGCCTCAGGTGCGCAAGGGCTGCAGATGGCCGAGAAAGAGCGGCCCGATGCCATCTTGCTGGACATCGCTATGCCCGATATGGATGGCTTTGAAGTGTGCCGCAAGCTCAAAGCCGACCCACGTCTGGCGAGCACTCCCATCGTGTTTGCAACAGCCCAGCGTGATCCTGCAACGGAAGCCCAAGGCTTGGCTTTGGGAGGTACCGACTTTGTCAGCAAGCCGGTAAAAATAGACATTCTCAAACTGCGCCTGCGCAACATCATCGACAGCCACAGAGTACGCAAATTGGTTGAGATGCAAAACAAGGACCTGAGTCTGGCGGCGCGGCTTGACAACCTGACCAAATTGCCCAACCGCCTCTTGCTCGATGACCGCTTGAAGATGGCCATGTCACAGGCTGATCGGAGCAAGAACCCGATGGCCGTGGTATTCATTGACCTGGACGGCTTCAAGGCAATCAACGATCAGCACGGCCATGCCGCCGGTGACCACTTGCTCGTGGCCTTAGCTCGCCGCCTGCAAGACAGTGTGCGCCTAGCCGACACCGTGGCGCGTGTCGGTGGCGACGAATTCGTTGCGCTCCTCAACAACCTTACAAGCCAAGATGCTTGTCTGCCCAGTTTGCAACGCTTACTTGATGCAGCGTGCACTCCGGTGGTTTGGGGCGATGCCGTTCTGAGCGTTTCCGCCAGCATCGGTGTGACCTTTTTCCCACAGGCTGGAGACATCGACGGGCAGACCCTGATCACTCAGGCTGACCAGGCCATGTACCAAGCCAAAAAATCTGGCAAAAACAGCTACGCATTTTTTGATGGCGGACGGCAAAACGCGCCCGATCTTGGTTTGAGCAACAGGGATATTATTCAAGGCTTGAATGATGGCGCATTTGAGTTGATTTACTGCCCAGAGCTAGACATCGCCAGCGGCCAGGTGGTGGTCATGGAGGCCTTGCTGAGGTGGCAACACCCCAAACGCGGCTTGCTAAGGCCTGAAGCCTTCCTCGCTGACTTGGAGGGGCAAGCTGTGGCCATCACGATCGGTGAGTGGGTACTGCGTCAGGTCATTGAACAGCAGGCAGCTTGGCACGCCCAAGGGCTGCGTGTGGTCAGCAGCATCCATATCAGCCAGTACCAGCTGAGCCAATCCGACTTCTTCGAACGCTTACAACAATTGCTTGCAGCGCACCCAGACGGCACAGCAAACAGACTCAAAATTGACACAATGGAACCCGCGGGATCGTCCGAGCTCAGCGCCATCAGTCACAGTATCAGGCAGTGCCGTTCATTGGGCGTTTCGTTTTCTCTGGATGACTTCGGGACCGGCCAGTGTTCTTTGACCTATCTAAGAGACATGCCCATCAACCAGGTAAAGCTTGACTCGACTTTGCATGATGCTTTAACCGACAACCCGGGCAAACAACTGGTGCTGCAAAAGCTCATCGCGCTGCTCCAAGCTATGGGGTATTCGGTACTGGCCAAAGGTGTAGAGACAGCCCAAGCGTTACAGGTTCTGCGCCGCTTGGGCTGCGAGCAGGCGCAAGGCGCCGCCATCAGCGCCCCCATCTCGGCGCAAGACGCAGCTGAATTTTTACGCACCTGGCAGGCGCGCGGGTCAGCATAAACTTAGACACTGGCCGAGCGCTGTGGTAAGGTTAAAACAACCCAAGGAGAAAACATGTACAAACGAATCATGGTCATCGTGGACGAGACGCCCAACACCGATATCGCGGTCAGTCAAGGTGTTGAAATGGCCAAAGCTCACCATGCTGAGGTACTTTTTTTCTATGTGCTGCCACGCTATGTACTCCCTATGGTGGACGCCTTGCCCGTCACTGTACAGTCGCCTGAGGAGTTCCAACGCGAAGCCAATGACAGCGCATCAAAGGTCTTGCACGCGGCCAGCGCCGTGGCCGACACCGCTGGCGTCACAAGCCACCGCGCCATGGGCTCGGGCGTGGATGATGCCCATTGTGTGGCAGATGCAGCACGCATTCGTCACTGCGACCTGATTGTGGTGGCGGCTGAACGTCGTAACGCCGTGGTACGTTTGATCACCGGCAACATCATTCCCGGTCTGATCACCCACGCAGGCGTGCCAGTGCTGGTCTGTCAAGGCGCATTAGACGCCCACTGAGCCCGACGCACGCTGCGTCAATGCAGCGCCGCAAAAACCAGCCCTGTCTGCGCCACGCTTGCACCAGCGTGGTCTGGTACTTGCCCATTTCAACGAAGCCACTGCCCTATGCCCCATACCCGTCGCCTGTTTACCGCTACCCTCTTGTTGATCTGCTCGCTGCTGTGGGGCCAGGCCTTTGCCCGCACCATGGTCAGCGTGGACCGTCCCGTGCTCAATATGCGCAGCGGCGCTGGCACAGACAAACCCGTGCTGTGGGCATTGGCTCAGGGGTTTCCACTGCAGGTCATGGCGCGCAAAGGCAAATGGCTCAAGGTAAAGGATTTTGAGGGTGACATTGGCTGGGTCTATCGCCCTTTGGTGGGCAAGACCGCCCATGTGATTGTGCGCAGTCAGATTGCCAATGTACGCAGCGCGCCCAACACGCGCAGCCGTATCCGGGGCAAGGTTCAGTACGGCGAGGTGTTACGCACGCTGGAGCAGCGCAAATCGTGGGTGCGGGTGCAACGCCAAAGCGGCACCCAGGGCTGGATCTTCAAGCCTTTGGTGTGGGGTTGGTAGCCGGGCGCTGCTCGTCTTAAACCCAGACTGTCCATTGGGGCACTGCCCGCCAAACCCAGAAGTACACGCCAGCTTAAAGCGCGCCAGCAACACCCCATTAGCCAGCTTGGCGCTTGGCCAGTTCCGCTGCACGGTTGGCGCGCGCCTGCGGATAGATCAAGGTTTCTTCTAAGGCGATGTGGTCATGACTGAGGTTCACATACACCTTAATCGCGTGCTGCAGATGCTCCAGATCAACCCAATCCTCACCTTGCTCAACTGCGCGCAACATGGGCGCCAACTCCGTCCAGTTGAGCTCCAGCCAGTTGTGATCTTGCCTCAGGGTTTGCACCGCCTGCACCAACTCTGCATCGTCGCTCTTGAGCAGGGGCGGAAAAATTTCAGCCTCTTCCTCAAGATGGTGCTGTCGCGAAGTGCCTGAAAAGAACACCTCGATCTCACCGGCCATTTGGCGAATCAACGCCTCGTCGTCGTCGGCCCTCAAATAACCAAGCAGCACCTGCAGTTTGTCCAAATAAAGGTGAATCTGCTGGTGGCAAGCATCCAGAGCTTGGATGGTGGTGCGCGCTTTGGGGGTCATGCTGCTTCTCCTTGTTGCTTGTCTGCATTGTGCAAAAGTCGCCTCAGCCGAACTTGATGCACATCAATAACGGCGGCTTTAAGCGCAAGCCCAAACACCCTGACGCGCATCGCGAATTGTTTGCTTGATCGCAGGCCTAGAGAAAAAGTTACGCGCTTAGCGTAGGATGTTGACGTGCCCACTTGGTCATGCACTGTGCCTTTAACGCAAGGAGAGTGAATTGCAAGCAACCGACATCGCCAACCCTGACTACTTTCACAAAGTGGTCGACTGCCAGTGGGCTTGCCCCGCCCACACCCCTGTACCGCAGTACATCCGCCTGATTGGGCAAGGTCGTTATGACGACGCCTACATGGTCAATTGGGTCTCCAATGTGTTCCCCGGAATTTTGGGGCGCACCTGCGACAGACCTTGCGAGCCAGCCTGTCGACGTGGCCGCGTGGAAGAGAACAATGACGCCAAGCCCGAACCAGTGGCTATCTGCCGACTCAAACGCGTGGCCGCCGATCACAAACAAGACATCACCGCGCGCATGCCCAAGCCAGCCAGCCCCAACCAGTTGCGTGTCAGCTGCGTGGGGGCTGGTCCGGCGTCACTCACGGTAGCGCGCGACCTCGCGCTGCTGGGCTACGCGGTGACCGTCTTTGACGCAGAAGACAAGGCCGGCGGCTTTATGCGCACCCAGATTCCGCGCTTTCGCCTGCCAGAGTCCGTGATCGACGAGGAAACCGACTACATCTTGGACTTGGGCGTGAGCTTTCAACACGGGCAACGCATTGACTCCATGCAAGCCTTGCTGGCTGATGGTTATGACGCGGTGTTTATCGGCTGCGGGGCGCCGCGCGGGCGCGACCTGGACGTACCCGGTCGGCATGAGGCAGGCGCCAACATCCACATCGGCATCGACTGGCTGGCCTCGGTCTCTTTTGGCCATGTCAGCAGCGTTGGCAAGCGGGTCATTGTGCTTGGGGGCGGCAACACCGCCATGGACTGCTGCCGCTCGGCCAAACGCTTAGGCGGTGAAGACGTCAAGGTGGTGGTGCGCAGCGGCTTTGAAGAAATGAAAGCCTCCCCCTGGGAAAAAGAAGACGCCCAGCATGAGGGCATTCCAATACTCAACTTCCACGTGCCCAAATCGGTTGAGCACCACAATGGACAGCTCACCGGTATGTGGTTTGAGCTGGTGCGCGCCGACTACGACAACAAGGGCCGCCGGCGCCTGCTTGCCACCGGCGAGCCCGATGTTTTTATACCCTGCGACACCGTGCTGGTGGCGATTGGCCAGGAAAACGCCTTTCCCTGGATCGAGCCTGACTGCGGCATTGACTTCGACCAGTGGGGCTTGCCCGTCTTGTCTGAGAACAGTTTCCAGTCCACCTTGACGCAGGTGTTTTTCGGTGGCGACGCGGCTTACGGCCCAAAAAACATCATCACAGCAGTCGCCCAAGGGCACGAGGCTGCGGTGTCGATCGACCGCTATCTGCACAAGGAAGACCCCGCGAAGCGCCCGGCCCCAGTGACGCAGATGCTGTCACAAAAAATGGGTATTCACGAATGGAGCTACGACAACGACGTGTCCAACGACACGCGCTTTAAAGTGCCGTGGGCCGAGGCTGAAAAAGCACTGGCCAACATACGCGTGGAGGTGGAGTTGGGGTTTGATGCCGCCACCGCCTTCAAAGAAGCCAACCGCTGCCTGAACTGTGATGTGCAGACGGTTTTCGAACAAAGCAATTGCATCGAATGTGACGCTTGTGTAGACATCTGCCCCATGGACAGCATTACCTTCACGGCCAATGGCGAAGAAGACGAACTGCGCCAACGGCTCAAAGCACCCACGCTAAACCCCGAGCAAGATCTGTACATCTCAGGTGAGCTCAAAAGCACGCGCGTCATGGTCAAAGACGAGGACGTTTGTCTGCACTGTGGGCTGTGTGCCGAGCGCTGCCCCACGGGCGCCTGGGACATGCAGAAATTCTTACTCAACACCACACAAGCTGGGGGACTCTGCCGCGACAAGCCAACAGCCAACAGCAGCAGCACACCCGTGGAGACCGCATGAAGCGCATTGAAGCTGTCAACGATTTTGTCATCAAGTTTGCCAATGTGAACGGCTCGGGCTCGGCCTCAGCCAACGAGCTGTTTGCCAAAGCGGTGATGCGCATGGGCGTGCCCGTGAGTCCGCGCAACATCTTCCCCAGCAACATTCAGGGCATGCCCACGTGGTACGAGGCCCGCGTGTGCGAGAAAGGCTACCACGGGCGCCGAGGTGGCGTTGACATGATGGTGGCCATGAACCCGCAGACCTGGGATGCTGATGTCGCCGAGATCGAGCCCGGCGGCTATTTGTTTTACGACAGCACACGCCCGATGCCAGCTAACCGGTTTCGCAACGACGTGAGCACACTGGGCGTGCCCCTAACCGAAATCACCAACCGGGTGTTCACCGACGCACGCCAACGCCAACTGTTTAAAAACATCGTCTACGTGGGCGCGCTGTCGGTGCTGCTGGATCTGGATGTGAGCGTATTCGAGCAACTGTTTGCCGAGCAATACAAAGGCAAAGAGCGTCTGCTCGCTGCCAACCTCACAGCGCTGCAACTCGGGCGCGACTTCGTCACAGCCAACATGCAGGCGCCCATTGGTCTGCGGGTGCGCCACAGCGACCAAGTTGGAAATCAGATCTTCACTGACGGTAACAGCGCGGCCGCGCTGGGCTGTTTGTACGGCGGCGCCACCGTGGCCGCTTGGTACCCCATCACGCCGTCCTCGTCGGTGCCGGAGGCGTTTCAAAAATACTGCGACAAGTTCCGGGTCGACTCCAAAACCGGGCGGCACAACTTTGCCATCATTCAAGCCGAAGACGAGCTGGCCTCCATTGGCGTCGTGGTAGGCGCTGGCTGGAACGGCGCGCGCGCGTTCACAGCCACCTCAGGGCCTGGGATTTCCTTGATGACCGAGTTCATCGGCTTGGCTTACTTTGCCGAAATTCCGGTCACCATCATCAATGTGCAGCGCGGTGGCCCGAGCACCGGCATGCCCACACGAACACAGCAGTCCGACCTGCTGGCCTGTGCTTACGCATCACACGGCGACACCAAGCACGTCATGCTGTTTCCACAAGACCCGCATGAATGCTTTGAACACGCCGCCGCGGCGCTGGATTTGGCCGACCGGCTGCAAACCCCCGTGTTCGTCATGACCGACTTGGACATCGGCATGAACCAACGCCTGTGCCAGCCGTTTGAGTGGGATGAGACCCGCACCCTGGACCGCGGCAAAGTCATGAGTGCCGAGGCCCTGCAAGCCGGCGTGGACTTTGGCCGCTACAAAGATGTGGACGGCGACGGCATCGCCTGGCGCACGCTGCCCGGCACGCACCCCAGCAAGGGTGCTTTCTTTACACGGGGCACCACGCGCAACGCCTACGCCCAGTACTCTGAGCGGGGCCCCGATTACACCTACAACATGGAGCGGCTGCTGCGCAAATTTCAAACCGCGGCGCAATTGGTGCCGCAGCCGGTGTTCAGTCAAGCCAGCCAAACCACCCGTTTAGGGGTGATTTATTTCGGCTCCACCGCGCCGGCGATGCGTGAGGCCATGGACGAACTGCAGGCACAAGGCGTGCACTTAGATGGCCTGCGTCTGTGTGGCTTTCCGTTTCCACAATCGGTGCCCGATTTTTTGGCAGCCCATGACAAAGTGTTTGTCGTGGAGCAAAACCGTGACGCCCAAATGCACACGCTATTGGTCACCGAACTCGATGTAGACCCCGCGCGCCTGCAACGTGTGCTGCACTACGACGGCACACCCATCACGGCGCGTTTCATCGTCGCTGCAATTCAAAAAAGCCTAGATCGAAACAAGGAATCTGTATGACCTTCATTGCCAAGCCACAGCTCCACCACCCCACGCTCACGCCCAACAAGGTGGGCTACACGCGGCGTGACTACGAAGGGCGGGTCTCGACTTTGTGCGCGGGCTGCGGGCATGACTCGATCTCAGCGGCCATCATCCAGGCCTGCTGGGAGCTCGACATTGAGCCACACCGTGTGGCCAAGCTCTCCGGCATTGGCTGCAGCTCAAAAACGCCAGACTATTTTTTAGGCGCATCCCACGGCTTTAACACGGTACACGGGCGCATGCCCTCGGTGCTCACTGGCGCCAACCTGGCCAACCGCGATCTGCTGTATCTGGGCATTTCGGGCGATGGTGACTCCGCCTCGATTGGCTTGGGCCAGTTTGCCAACGCCATGCGCCGAGGCGTGAACATGACCTACATCGTTGAAAACAACGGTGTTTATGGTTTGACCAAAGGACAGTTTTCTGCCACCGCAGACCGCGGCTCCAAAAGCAAAAAAGGCGTGGTCAACAGCGACAGTCCGATCGATCTGGTGGGCATTGCACTGCAGTTGGGCGCAACCTTTGTGGCGCGCAGTTTCTCGGGCGACAAGGCGCAGCTGGTGCCTTTGATCAAAGGCGCCATGGCCCACGGCGGCGCGGCTTTCATTGACGTCATCAGTCCGTGCGTGACCTTTAACAACCACGGTGGCAGCACCAAAAGTTACGACTACATCCGCCAGCACAACGAGGCCGTCAGCCGCATTGACTTCATGACACCGGGCTGTGAGATCACCACCGACTATGCGCCTAACGAAGCCTTTGATGTCCAGCAGCATGACGGCTCGATGCTGCGTCTGCGCAAGCTCCACACCGACTACAACCCAAGTGACCGCTATGCCGCCATGAGCTTCATACAGGCCCACGCTGCACGCGGCGAAGTGGTCACGGGTTTGTTGTTTTTAGACCCGCTGGCCAATGACCTGCACACCGCTTTGAACACCAGCGACACACCGCTCAACGCCTTGCGCGCAGACCAGCTCAACCCGGGATCTGCTGCGCTGGCCAAGATCAATGGAGCGCTTCGATGAACCCTCATTGAGCCCAGAGATAAGGAGAACGTCATGCAAGATCGTACTGTCTTAAAGTCAATGATCCACCGCCACGTACTGAGTGTGGCGCCCAGTGCCACCGTTCAGGACGCCGCCTGCGCCATGACCGCCGCCAACTGCGGCAGCATTCTGGTGGTGGAATCAGGCACCGTGCTGGTGGGCATTCTGACCGAGCGCGACCTGATGACCCGCATTTTGGCCAAGGGGCTAGACGCTGGCACAACACCCGTTGGCGCCGTGATGACGCACGGCCCGATCTGCGTGGAGCCAGAGACCAAAGTGATCAACGCCTTGGTCATCATGATTGAGCGTGGCTTTCGGCATCTGCCGGTGGTCATTGCCAAGGACCACCAGATTCTGGGCGTGTTCTCGGTGCGCGATGCCATGCCACGCGAAATTCAATCGGCCCTCAACTTGACCGAGTTCAACGAAAAAGTCAATGACGCGCTGGGCTAAGCGCTGCTAGCTGCCGCCCCAGGTTTGTAAGCGGCCAAGCAGTGCATGCACCTCTGGGGCGCACGGTCTTGGAGCGGCGCCATCGGCAAGCGCCGATCGCACCATGCGCTCCAAGGTCTGCGCCTGCGGGGTCATCGGCCCGAAAAAATACGGGTCTGTGCCAGCGGCGATGAGCAAGGTCGGAAAATCCTCCACTTCCACCGGATGCAGCATGTCAGCCTCATCCTCGACATCAACCCATAAAAAGCGCACACAGGGATGCTGCGCCCGTACGCTGGCGCTCACCATCTCAAACGTACTTTGGTAGCCGTGGCAGACGCCGCACCACTGCGCACACAAGCACACCACCAGCCATTCGCGGGCCAGCGTATCTTGGCCTTGAACGCCCTCAGTCGCCAAAACAAATGCCCAGATCGCGCCCGGTTTGCAGGGTGTCACCATCCAATGGCACCGCGCGCATGCGACCGGCCACTTCCTGCAGCGCGACATGCTCCACGCCACTCATGCCCAGTGAGACCATGACCCCTGTGTGACCGGCTTGCAGCGCACGCACCGCAGCCGCTCCAAAACGCAAAGCCGTCAGGCGGTCAAATGCTGTGGGGCTACCGCCACGCAACAAGTGCCCCAACACAACCGAACGCACATCTTTTGCTGTGCGTTCGCCCAAGTCCGCGGCCACGCGCTCACCCATGCCACCCAAACGCTCTGCATGGCCCGCCCAAGCGCTGGCCACCCGTTCAACTTGCCCACCCACTGGTTTAGCGCCCTCTGCCACGACCACAATGCTGTGCTGGTGCCCCTGCGCCTCACGTTCACGGATCTTGGCAGCCACCGCGTCCAGGTCAAATTCAATTTCAGGCATCAAAATAGCGTGGGCATTACCCGCAATACCCGCATGCAAGGCAATCCAGCCAGCGTAACGACCCATGACTTCCACCACCATGACGCGCTGGTGGCTTTGTGCCGTGGTGTGCAAGCGGTCAATGCATTCGGTGGCAAAGCCCACCGCGGTATCAAAGCCAAAGGTGGTGAAGGTTTTATCCAGGTCGTTGTCAATGGTTTTAGGCACGCCAACCACACGCAAACCTTTGAGGTGCAGGGCGTTGGCAATGGTCAGTGAACCGTCACCACCAACCGAAACCAGTGCGTCGATTTCGTGGGCGGCAAAGTAGGCCAGGATCTCATCTGAGCGATCGATCTCAGCGGCACTGCCATCGGGCAGAATCACAGGAAAGTGCAAAGGGTTACCGGTGTTGGTAGTACCCAGCATCGTGCCCCCAAGGTGGCCGATAGACTGTACCCGCTCATGGGTGAGGCGCTGCACGCCTGCCTCAGCATAGCGTTCAGGAAACAAAATGCCGTTGAAACCGTCCTGGATGCCGTAGCAGACCCAGCCCAGCTTGTGCGCAGCCATCACCGTGGACTGGATCACCGCGTTGAGGCCGGGCGCGTCTCCTCCCCCGGTGCAAATGGCAATGCGTTCAATGGCATGGGGCATGGCTTGGACTTTCAGTTCAGCACGCACGCTGGCGGGCGGTTATCGATCCTTGCTGGTACGCCCCGGTGCAGTTGCCCGCTCGGGGGCGCCCAACTTCGCTTAGCTGACGCATTGTGCGGCAAACCCTGGGTTCTGAGCGCATCACAGCAACGTTGCGGCTTAGGTGTTGCCGGCTTGCCGATTCGGGGCCGCGCACATCAAACCCCGCGCTCAAGACGGCCCAGTTTATGCGCCAGTTCAATCGCCGAACTGACTCCCATTTTTTCGAATAAATTGGCACGGTGAAATTCCACCGTGCGCGGCGTGATGCCCAAGTGATCCGCGATGTTTTTGTTGTAGTGGCCCTGAATCAACTCGTCGAGCACCTCCCGCTCCCGCGGGCTCAAAGAACTCAAAGCAAGACGCAAGCGCTGCAGCTCTGCTTGGCCCTCATTCTGGCTAAGTAAGGCCGCCATGGCCTGCTCAACGCGGTCAACCAGGTCGTTGTCATTGAAGGGCTTTTCCAGAAAGTCCCACGCACCATTTTTCACGGCAGCCACAGCCATGCCAACGTCACCATTGCCAGTTAAAAACAACACTGGCCAGGGACATCCCAGCGCTTTGAGTCTGTCAAAGGTCACCAGGCCCGAGAGCGGGGCCATGCGCACATCGAGCAACACCACAGCGTGGTCCCAAACGCCCTTGCGCTGCGCCATGGCGTCCAAAAAAACCTGGCCGCCCGCCCAGGTTAAGGGCGCGTAACCGCGCGAGTCAAACAACCAAGCTAAGCCATCTCGAATATCAGGGTCATCGTCAACAATGTGGATGCCAGGGCGGTTCATACAAAAAGGTCCTGTAAGGGTGGGGTGTTTGGGGCGGTCGTGGCGCCAGGGGCCTTGCTGGCAGGCTGGCTTGCCAGGGGCAAAAAGACAACAAAGCGCGCGCCCGGCAAAGCACTGTCCTGCGTGACTTCAATGCGCCCATGGTGCGCTTCAACAATCGAGCGACAAATGGCCAGGCCCATGCCCATGCCACCGTCCTTACGACTGACGAAAGCATTGAAGATGGTTTCAACCTCGTCGGCAGCCACGCCAGGCCCCGTATCGGACACCGCAATTTCGACCATGCCTTGCTCGGGCAAACGCTGTAACTGCACCCGCACTTCGGGGGCAAGGTCTGAGACGTCGCCGCGGGCCGCCCAGTCCAAGGCGTTGCGCAAGAGGTTGCTCAACAGGTGCTCGAGCAGCAACTCGTCGGCCTGCACCCACTGCGCACCCATGTTTTTGGGCCAGCTCAGCTTCACCCCCAAATCATCGGCTTGCGCAGACAGCACCCGCTCCAAAACCGAGCACAGGTCGACCCGCGCGAGGGTCAGCTCGCGCTGGCGTGCAAACGCGTTAACACGCTGAATGATGTCGCCTGCCCGCTCCGCCAGGCGCGCCATGCGCTCAACCACAGGCAACACATCAGCCAGCGTAATCGAGTCGCCAAGAAGGCGATTTCGCAGGCCGTGGGCAAAGCTGCTCAAGGCGCCCAGAGGCTGGTTGAGTTCATGCGCCAAAGTCGAGGCCACCTCGCCAACGGCCACCAGTCGCCCTGAGGCTTCGAGTCGTTCTTGTTGCGCGGCCGCCATGTGCTGTGCACGTTTGCGCTCACTGATATCAAGCACCGAACTCATCCAACCAACCTGCACCCCGTTGGCTGTGGTCAGCGGCGCCTCGTGCACCAGCACGTCGATCAAGCGCCCATCTCGGTGCTGGAACTGAACCTCCAGGCCCACATCATCTGTGCCTTGCTGCAGTACGCCACCGTGGATGTTGCTCAAAGCCTCGTGCTGACCTTCAGGCCAATAAGGAAAAGGTGGCGTGCGACCAATCAAGTCCTGTACGCTAAAGCCCACCAAGCGGGCAAAGGCCTGGTTCACATACAAAATGCGCCCCGAGCGGTCCCAGGCGCGCAAGCCCGTGGTGACCGAATTTTCCATGGCACTGCGCAAAGCCACCTGTGTGCGCAATTGAGCCTGAATGCGCTGGCGCTTTACAAAGTCGCGCCGCAAGGCTATCAAAGACACCACCAAGCCGCTTAAAAATAACAAGGCCACGCCAAAAAACATACGCGGCACCGTTGTCGGGGTATCAACCGTCTGCGCCACGCGCAATTGGATGTCGGTGCCCGGCAGGTTCAAAGCTACCCGGTAGGCGTTGGAGCCGCTGTCTTCGGCGGGGCTGTCGGGCGCGAGCAAACTCACGCTGTGCTCACGCGTGAACCATTCCGGAACCAACGCGTCCATGGCGCGCACCATAGTGACTGCCAACACATAGTTACCAACGAACACGCCACGCTCAACAAAGGGCACAGCAACCCAGATCACCGCGTCATTGGCGGGCGTCGCGTTGCGCATGGGCCCGGCGTAAGCGGCGCGGCGCAGGCCTTCGGTGGTGCGCTGCATGGTGTCCAGCGCCTGTGCGTTAACTGGCGACGCTGCAAGGTCACGACGCCAGCGCTCAAGTGTTGGTGCGGCTTGTGCGCCAGCCGGTAACCAGCCGCGGGCCAAAACGACACCGGGTTCACGCCAGAGCAGGCCCGCTTTAAGCTCTGTATGTGTAGCGTCGTGTTTAGGTAATGAAGACTCACGCGCCATGGCCTGCATATCCTCTTCCAGCCGCTTGAAATGAAACTGGACACTTTGCTCCAGCCACTGTGCGTCTGCGGCTCGTTTGCGCACCGCCTCATCAGCCTCAAACTGGTTCAGATACAGCAACAGCCACAAGACTGAGCCGCACAGCAGCGCAATCAGTCCGGCCAGCCAGCGCATCATGACGCGGTTGCGCGCACCCGTACGGGCCTCGGGCTGTTGCAGCAAGGCAAAGTCCAAAGACAGGTCAGCAGCAGCGTTGGTTGGCGGCGATGCAAGCATAGAGGCCCTGATAATAGCCAGCATGCGTCCACTACTGCCAACAGCACGACCCAACCGCCGCCATTGCCTGGCGGCGCTGGCCAGCGCTGCAATGGCCAGCAGACCTGCGTACTCGGCCAACAAGCCTGCGGTCGTGGTGCGGTTCTCCCATGTGGTGGCTGAGGCCACGCCTAAGGGCCTGGCTGCGAACCGTTTTCAAGCACTGGTGCACCAGCGTTCGCAGGGCCGCATCAGCGTGCAGGTTTTCCCTGATGGCCAACTCTACAGTGACCGCGACGAGATGCAAGCACTTCAACTCGGTGCCGTCGATTTGGTGGCGCCTTCCCTGTCGAAGTTTGGGCGCATCGGCTTGACGGAGTTTGAGCTGTTTGACCTGCCGTTCTTATTTGAAAAACTCTCCGATGTGCGGCGCATCACCCAAGGCGCTTTGGGCCGACGACTGCTCAAGGGGCTTGAGCGCCAAGGTTTGGTGGGCTTGGGATATTTTGACAACGGGTTTAAACAAATGAGCGCCAACCGACCCTTGCTCACACCCGAAGACTTTGTGGGTTTGCGCATGCGTGTACAGGCCTCTGGCGTGATCGCCGACCAGATGCGCGCATTGGGAGCGACGCCGATCACACTGGGTTTCAACGAAACCCGCAGCGCCTTGGCTGCTGGGGTGGTGAATGGCACAGAAAACCCGGTTTCTAACTTTTGGACCCAGGGCATGCACCAAGTGCAGTCCGACCTGAGCCTGACAAACCACGCCTACCTGGGCTATGCCGTGGTGAGCAACCAGCGGTTTTGGTACCACCTGCGCGATGCCGACCGTGCCCTCCTGAGCCAGGCGCTTCAAGAGTCGCTGACCTATGCCAACCTGATTGCCGACGCGCAAAACGACAAAGCCCTGCAAGCCCTGCGCGCCAGCAATGTCACGCATATTCACACCTTAAGCGCAGCGCAGCGCGCCGGGCTGCGCCAAGCCGTCGCACCAGTGAAGACCGCTCTGGCAAGACGCATTGGCGAAGGCTGGATGCAAGCTCTGCAAAACGCCATGGCCAGCCAGGCAGCGGTATGAAGCGCGCCCAGCACACCCCAACAGGGTAAACCCTAGCTGTTGAACACCACAGTTGCTGCGGGGCTTGGTAGCGCGGTACAGTCGTGTGGTCCGGTCTGAAAAGACAGCTTTTGACATCAAATAAATCAGGAGATCTACATGAAATTGAATCTGAAATTGGTCGCTGCTGGCGCCTTGTTGGCTGTGGGCCTGAGCGCCCAAGCCGCCCCCATCATCGTCAAGTACAGCCACGTGGTGGCTGACCAGACCCCCAAGGGTCAGTCCGCTTTGAAGTTCAAAGAATTGGCTGAAAAATACCTGCCAGGCAAGGTCCAAGTTCAAGTCTTCCCTAGCAGCCAGCTGTTTGGTGACGGCAAGGAAATGGAAGCCCTGTTGCTGGGTGACGTGCAAATCATTGCGCCTTCACTGTCCAAGTTCAGCAAGTACACCAAGCAA
>CAWUSQ010000034.1:0-5757 GCA_963925275.1 uncultured Rhodoferax sp. | reverse complement strand
ACCTGGTAGAGCCGGGTTTCGCGGAACTTGCGTTCTACGTCGTACTCGTTGGCAAAACCAAAACCGCCGTGGAACTGGATGCAGGCATTGGCCGCTTCCCAGCTGGCTTTGGCGGCCAAGTACTTGGCCATGTTGGCTTGTGCGCCGCAGGGCTGGCCGGTGTCGAACAGCTCGCAGGCCTTGTAGCGCATCAGGTTGGCCGCTTCGACCTCGATGTAGGCGTCGGCGATGGGGAACTGCACGCCTTGGTTTTGGCCAATCGGGCGACCGAACACCACGCGCTCGCTCACATATTTGGTGACGCGGTCTAAAAACCAATAGCCGTCACCAATGCACTCGGCCGCGATCAGAGTGCGCTCGGCGTTCAGGCCGTCCAGGATGTACTTGAAACCCATGCCTTCTTGGCCGATCAGGTTCTCTTCGGGGATTTCCAGGTTTTCAAAAAACAACTCATTGGTCTCGTGGTTCACCATGTTGGCAATCGGGCGCACGGTCATGCCGGACTTTTCTGCCTGTCGCAAGTCGACCATGAAGATCGACATGCCTTCGCTTTTTTTCTTCACATCGGCCAAGGGTGTGGTGCGCGCCAGCAAAATCATCCAGTCGGAGTGCTGCACGCGTGAAATCCAGACTTTTTGCCCGTTGATGACATAGCGGTCGCCTTTTTTCACCGCCATGGTCTTGATCTTGGTGGTATCGGTTCCAGTACTGGGCTCGGTCACGCCCATGGATTGCAGGCGCCATTCGCCGCTGGCGATCTTGGGCAGGTAGAGTTGTTTTTGCTGCTCAGAGCCATGGCGCAGCAGCGTGCCCATGTTGTACATCTGCCCGTGGCAAGCGCCCGAGTTGCCTCCGCTGCGGTTGATCTCCTCCATGATGACCGAGGCCTCGGCCAGCCCCAGGCCCGAGCCACCAAACTCGGCAGGAATCATGGCGGCCAGCCAGCCCGCTTGGGTCAGTGCGTTGACAAAGGCCTCGGGGTAGCCGCGTTGCTCGTCCACGCCGCGGTGGTAGCTGTCGGGAAACTCGGCGCACAAAGCGCGCACCGCGTCGCGGATGTCTTGGTACTGGTCGGGAGCAGTTTTGATCATGGTGGTGTTCGATAAGAGGTCAGTGCGGGTGGTCAGGCCAGTTCGGCCTGGCCTTGCATGGTGAGCCAGCCCGCGTGGTCTTGCGCCCACAGCTGCACGGTTTTGCCATCGGCTTGCAAGGCGCCATTGAGGCGCAACGGGTTTTGGTCAAAGGTGGGTCGAACCGCTTTGAAGCTGAAGCTGCGCACACGGGCTTCGGGTGCGTTGCGGCGCACCAAATCGAGCAGCAAGGTGGCAATCAAGGGCCCGTGCACCACCAGGCCGGGGTAGCCTTCTTCGCTGGTCACATAGTGGCGGTCGTAGTGGATGCGGTGGCCATTGAAGGTCAAAGCCGAATAGCGAAACAGCAGTACATCATCGGCATAGACCTCGCGCTGCCAGGGCGCGCCTGGCGCTGCTGCAATGGGCGCAGGCGTGGGGTCGGTGCTTTGGGCTGCTGCGCGGTAAACGATGTCGTGCTCTTCACTCAGGCACAGGCCCTGCGCGTTGTGCACCTCGTGTTTAACCAGTACAAAAAGCAGGTCACCAGTGCGCCCTGCCTTGTGCGTCACCGAGGCGATGTGTGAGACCCGGCGCGCGGCATCGCCCACGCGCAGCGGGTTGCCGGCTTGCCAGCTCAGGCGTCCACCTGCCCACATGCGACGCGGCAGCGGTACAGGCGGCAAAAAACCGCCACGTTTGGCGTGGCCATCGGGGCCGACTTCGCTTTGGCGGTGTTGGGGTAAAAAATAAAGCCAATGCCACAGCGGGGCCACGGGTGTGCCGGCGCTTGGTGCGCTGTCGTCGCGGTCCAGCGTGGCGCTCAGGCCACGCAGCGCTACGGCCGTGATGTCGTCGTGCAGAATTTCAGACTTGCCGACCCAGCTTTGCAAATGCGACAGGGTTTCAGCAGACAAGGTCAGGGTTGTTTCGGGGCTGGTGCTCATGACAGACTTTCTTTCTTGCTTGGCAGCGCCACCCAGTGTGGCCATCCATGCACAGCAATTCACAGTCATGCATTGTCGCGGATGTACAAAGCCCATGGACCGAGCCCGGGCAGCTAGGCCTGTTCAGGGTAAAGGCGGGCCAATACGGCTTGGCTGGCAAGCAGACATTGGCGCGCCCATTGCGCAGGCGTGCTCAGGGCTTCGCGCGCCTGGTTGACAATTTCCACGCTGATGGGCAGGTCTGGTGGCAAGGCTTGAAACAGGCCAAGCAGGTCTACCGTTCCCTCACCAGGCAGCAATCGTGCGCAGCGCGCGGTGTGGATCAACTCGTCTTTACTGAAACCCAGGCCAGCCATGGCGTCGTTGATTTGGGCGTACTGCAGCCAGTGGCTGGGGATGGCGCGAATGTCCTCCAGACTGGTGCGCGAGCGGCCAAAATGCAAGGCGTCAACCAGGATGCGGGCATTCACGGGTGAGCCCGCTGCGTGCAGCAAGGCCTGTGCCGTGGCGGCGTTGGGCACAGCCGTCCAGGGCATGAATTCCAGGTTGGCACACAGACCAAAGGGGCGCATGCGCTCACACAACTGTGCCAGATGGTCAGCCAATCGGGCGCGATCCGGGTCGTCGCCTGCAACCAGTACGGCTTGGGCCTGCAAGGCGGCACCGGCCTCGAGCAGCCTATCCCAGCGCGGGAGATCAAAGTCGGCTTGGATGCGGATGATTTCCACATCGAATACGCCCACCTGGGTGTCGCGTTGTGCAGCCAGCGCCTCGCGCATCAGCGCTGGCTGGCCCAGCAGTGCCTGACAGGGCTCGCCCGGCGCATTGGGCCAAAGACGCAAGCCTACGCAGGCATAGCCCGTTTGGGCCGCCACGTCCATGGCCTGCACCGGGTTCAAGCGGCTGGCGCTCAGGTAAGCCAGAGAAAAGATGCGCTTCATGGGTAGTTTCGGTGCGACGCTGTCAGGTCTGAGCATGGTAGCGCGCATAAAAAAGCCGGTGTCTGGCACCGGCTTTTCATGAGCGACTTGGTCTGACTTGGTCTTAACCCGGACCGAAGAGCATATTGGGCAAGGTCAGTGTGATGGCCGGCACATAGGTGATGATGACCAGAAACACCAGCAAAACCGACAGCCATGGCAAAGCCGCTTTGACCACTTGAATCAGGTTCATACCGGTGACGCTGCTGGTCACAAACAGGTTCAAACCCACCGGTGGCGTGACCATGCCGATCTCCATGTTCACCACCATGATGATGCCCATGTGGATTGGGTCAATACCCAGTTGTTGTGAAATCGGAAACAAAATGGGCGCCAAAATCAAGATGATACCGGTGGGCTCCATGAAGTTGCCGGCAATCAAGAGCATGATGTTGACCACCAGCAAGAACATCCAAGGCGTCATACCTACAGCCAAGATTTGTTCGGCAATGGCTTGAGGAATGCGCTCTGAAGTCAGTACATGGGCAAACAACAAGGCATTGGCCACAATGAACATCAGCATGACCGTGGTTTTCGCCGACTCCAAAAACACCTCAGGCAACTGTTTGAAGCTCAAGTCGCGGTAGATGAAAACGGCCACAAACAAGGCGTAGACAGCAGACACCGCAGCGGCTTCAGTGGGCGTGAACGCACCACCGTAAATGCCGCCCATGATGATGCCCAGCAGTGCCAGACCCCATAACGACTCGCGAAAGGTTTTGAACACCACGCGCATGCCTGCTTTTGGCGGTGGGGTGATATTGAGCTTGCCAGCACGCCACCAGACGGCAGCCATCAGCATTAAGCCCAGCAGCAAGCCTGGAACCACACCGGCCATGAACATGCGGCCCACAGAGACCTGGGTCACTGCTGCGTAGACTACCATTACGATGGAGGGCGGAATCAAAATGCCCAAAGTGCCGGCATTACAAATCACGCCCGCGGCAAACTCTTTGGTGTAGCCGTTTTTGATCATGCCCGCGATCACAATGGAGCCAATGGCCACCACAGTGGCAGGGCTAGAACCCGATACGGCGGCAAATAACATGCAAGCCAAGATGGAGGCAATGGCCAAGCCGCCACGCATATGACCCACAGCGGCAATCGCAAAATTGACCATGCGCCGCGCCACGCCACCCGTGGACATCAAATTGCCCGCCAGCACAAAAAAGGGAATCGCCATCAAGGTGTAGTGTTCGCTGGTCTCAAACAGCTTGATGGACATGGAAGCCAGCGAGTCGTTAGAGAAGAACGTGATGGTCAGCAAACTGGCCAAACCCAAGCTGATTGCGATGGGCATGCCAATCATCATGAAGGCAAAAAGACATACGAATAAAACGATGGTGTTCACAGGTCAGACTCCTTCGCTTTAAGTTTCATGGCGTCGGCAGCTTCATCTGCCAGGTGCAGGCCGTCGACCTGCCTGGTGAAAAGCTTGTACAAAATTTGGGAAAAACGTAAACCCACCAAGCAGTAGCCAATGGGCATGATGATCAAGACCTTCCAACGCTCAATGGGCAGGTCGTCAAACTCCACGTTAACTTCGATCATTTTGCTGACATAAATCGCAGAGCCATAAAGTACAAAGCCGACGTAGACCAGCGACAGTAGCACCGCAAGCATGGAGACCATGCGGTGTGCATTGGACGGCAACAGTTTGACCAGCGCGTCCACGCCGATGTGTGAGCCCGTTCGCACGCCGTAGGAGATGCCTACAAAAATCATGAATGCAAACAGCACCATGGTCAATTCCAGCGTCCAGGAAAAGCCGGTGTTAAAGACATAGCGTCTAACCACCTGCATGAACGCCAACGCGGTCATTCCAAGAAGCATCAGCGACATGATCCACTCTTCAAGTCGATCCACAATTTTCATAATGAACTCCAAAAAAACCCCGGGCCAGCCGGGGTTTTGTATCAGCGTGGGCCGAAATTACTTGTTGGATTTTTGCGCGCCAGCAATCAGATCTTTGCCGATCTCTTTTTCAAATTTGGCATAGACCGGCTTCATGGCGGCACGCCAGGCGGCTGTAGACTCTTTGGTCATAGGTAAGACCTTGGCCTTGTTGGCTGCAACCACCTTGGCTTTGTAGGCCTCGGTCTCGTCAAAAGCAATTTTGTTGCCCACATCAATAGACTCTTTCATGGCTTTAGCCAAACCTTTTTGTATGTCAGCAGGCAGACCTGTCCACCACTTGTTATTGGTCACCACCATGTAGTCGACCACACCGTGGTTGCTTTCCATGATGAAGTCTTGGACTTCAAAGAATTTTTGGGTGTAAATGTTGGACCAGGTGTTTTCTTGACCGTCCACCACACCAGATTGCAGCGCTTGGTACACCTCAGAAAAAGCCAGCTTCTGGGGGTTAGCACCGACGGCTTTGAACTGCGCCTCAAGAACGTCTGAAGGTTGAATGCGGAATTTCAGACCTTTGGCATCCGCAGGCATGATCAGCGCTTTCTTGGCCGAGAGGTGCTTCATGCCGTTGTGCAAGTAGCCCAAACCTAAGACGCCTTTACCCGTCATGGAAGTCAACATGGCCTGGCCTTGAGCCGTGGCTTGGAAACGGTCTACCGCCTCAATGCTGTCAAACAAGAAGGGCAGGTCAAACACTTGCAATTGCTTGGTGTACTTGCTGAACTTGGACAGTGAAGGCGCAATGATTTGCACGTCACCCAGCAACAGGGCTTCCATTTCCTTGCCGTCACCAAACAGCTGGCTGCTAGGGAAGACTTGAACTTGGACCTTGCCTGGCAGGTA
>CAWUSQ010000033.1:0-14792 GCA_963925275.1 uncultured Rhodoferax sp. | reverse complement strand
GAGCATCAAGACACATAGCCCCACAGCCTGGCTTGGGTCACGGCCTCAACGCGGGACTGAACGCCGAAAGCGCGCAAAATCGTGCTCACGTGGGACTTAATGGTTTCTTCAGATAAGTGGAGTTGCTCGCCAATTTCGCGGTTGCTCAAGCCCTTGACAAGCAGCCTGAGCACGGATTGCTGGCGCGAGGTCAATAGCGGCTGTGCTGTGGGCGATGCCTGATCGCCAAGCGGTGTACCGATGAAGGTGGTGGTTTTTAATTCGTCGGGCAGGTAGACGTTGCCGGCCAGCACATGGCGAACGGCATTCAACAATTGCACGCTGTCGCCTGATTTGGTCAAAAACCCAGCAGCACCCTGTTGGATCGTTTGCCGCACCACAGATGGATTGTGTACGCCTGAAATCATGATCACGGGTATCGACGGGTGGTGGCTACCTATCTCAATCAACACCGCCAAACCGCTTTTTCCAGGCAAGTCCAAGTCCATCAGAATCAAGTCCAGATCGGGATGTTGATGCGCCGTGCGCAACGCTTGCTCCCCGTCGACTGCTTCCAAAATCTCCATAGCCTGTTCAGGCTCCAGCATTTGCAGAACCTGTTTGACACCTTGGCGTACCAAAGAATGGTCATCAACCACCAGTATTTTCAAACTTGAACCTCTTGACTTCCTACAATGCTAGCCATGTTTGTGCACCTTCGACTTCACACTGAATTTTCCGTTATCGACGGTACCACCCGTATTGACGATGGCTTCAAGTTTGCTGCCTCTGACGGCCAACCCGCGCTGGCTATCACTGACCTGTCAAACTTGTTTGGCGGCGTCAAATTCTACAAGGAAGGCCGCAAGCGAGGGGTTAAGCCCATTCTGGGCGCCGAAATTTGGTTGGAAGGTTTGGGTGAAAACGCCACACAACTCTCCAAGGTCGTGCTGTTGGTGCAGGACCGACAGGGCTACCTGAATTTGTCAGAGTTGCTGGCGCGCGCCTGGACTCAAAATGCTGGCAAAGTCCAAGCGGTGGTGACCTTGGACTGGCTGCGTGAGTTGCAAGGTGGCTTGATTTGTTTATCAGGTGCGCAAGCCGGCCCGGTAGGCCAAGCCCTGTTACAGGGCGACAAGAGCCGGGCGCTGGACGCCGCTATGCGCTTGTCGGGGGTGTTTCCGCACCGGTTTTACCTGGAGTTGCAGCGTGCTGGCCGGCCTGAAGACGAGGTCCAGGTCGAGGGGGCGGTTCAGTTGGCACAGCGCCTGCAGTTACCCGTGGTGGCCACACACCCTGTGCAGTTTGCCACCCCCGATGATTTTGATGCCCATGAGGCCCGCGTCTGTATCGCTGAGGGCGAAATTCTTGCTAACCCGCGCCGGGTGCGTCGTTTCACGCGAGAGCAGTATTTCAAGTCGGCTGAGCAAATGTGCGCCTTGTTTGCAGACCTGCCCTCGGCTGTGGCCAACACCTTGGAGATTGCCAAGCGCTGCAACCTGAGCCTGGTGCTGGGCAAGCCGCAATTGCCAGAGTTCCCGATTCCACCTGTCGATGGTGTGGTGATGGCCCCAGATGCGTATTTTCGTTACGCCTCGCACAAAGGTTTGCTTGAGCGCATGGCGCACCTCTACCCAGACGAAGCACTGCGTGCGCAGCAAATGCCGCGGTATGAGCAGCGACTTGAGTTTGAGATAGGCACCATTGAGAAAATGGGTTTTCCAGGCTATTTCTTGATCGTTGGCGACTTCATCAACTGGGCCAAAAACAACGGCTGCCCAGTGGGTCCGGGTCGGGGTTCAGGGGCGGGGTCCTTGGTGGCCTACGCCCTGAAAATCACCGACCTTGATCCTTTGCAGTACAACTTGCTGTTTGAGCGGTTTTTGAACCCTGAGCGGGTGTCCATGCCCGACTTTGACATTGATTTTTGCCAAGGCAATCGAGACCGCGTGATTGACTATGTGAAAGACAAGTACGGCAAGAACGCGGTCAGCCAGATTGCCACATTTGGCACCATGGCTGCGCGCGCTGCCGTGCGGGATGTGGGTCGGGTTCTGGACATGAGCTACACCTTTTGTGACGGTATCAGCAAGCTCATTCCGAACAAGCCAGGCGTTTCCGTAACCTTGCAACTGCCCCCAGCTGACAAGAAAAAAGACGACAAGATGGTTTATGCCACGGAGGCCGAGCCTATTTTGGCCGCGCGTGAAGCCGCCGAAGAAGACGTGCGTACCTTGTTGGAATTGGCGCGCAAGCTCGAGGGCATGACCCGCAACATCGGCATGCACGCCGGTGGCGTGCTGATTGCCCCAGGCAAGCTGACTGACTTCTGCCCCTTGTACCAGCAGCCTGGCAGCGACTCCGCGGTGAGCCAATATGACAAGAACGACGTCGAAGCCGTGGGCTTGGTGAAGTTTGACTTTTTGGGTTTGGCCACGCTGACGATATTAGAAATAGCCCAGCAGATGATTGTGGCGCGCCATGCCGGTCAGCAGGGCTTTGCATTTGAGAACCTGCCACTGGACGATCAGGCGGTCTACAAGCTGTTCCAGGATGGCAAGACCGAGGCGGTTTTTCAGTTTGAAAGCCGTGGCATGCAAGGCATGTTGCGTGACGCCAAGCCCACGCGCCTGGAAGACCTGATCGCCTTGAATGCCTTGTACCGACCTGGTCCGATGGACCTGATTCCCAGCTTTGTGGCGCGTAAGCATGGACGCGAAGAGGTGGTTTACCCGCACCCCTTGGTGGCAGAGATGCTGTCAGAGACCTACGGCATCATGGTTTACCAAGAGCAGGTGATGCAGACGGCCCAGATTTTGGGTGGTTATTCATTGGGTGGGGCAGACATGCTGCGCCGCGCCATGGGCAAGAAAGACACTGACGAGATGGCGCGTCACCGGCAGATCTTTAGGGATGGTGCGGCCAAAAATGCGATTACGCAGGACAAAGCGGATGAAATCTTTGACCTGATGGAGAAGTTTGCCGGCTACGGCTTCAACAAATCGCATGCCGCGGCCTATTCTTTGTTGGCGTACCACACCGCTTGGCTCAAGGTGCACTACACGGCAGAGTTCTTTTGCGCCAACATGACGGTGGAGATGGACGACACCGACAAGCTCAAAGTGTTGTTCGAGGACGCGCTCAAAATGGGTTTGACCTTTGAGGCACCCGATGTCAACCGCGGTGTGAGCCGCTTTGAGCCCATTTCTGACAAAGTGATCCGTTATGGTTTGAGCGCCATCAAAGGCAGTGGCCAGCAAGCCATTGATGCCATTGTGGCGGCGCGAGAGGGTCGCGGCGTCGGGCCGCTGGGTGAGGTCGCAGGGCCTTTTGCCAGTTTGTTTGATTTCTGCGCCCGCGTGGACCGTAGCCGCATCAACAAGCGCACCGTCGAGGCCTTGATTAAGGGTGGCGCATTTGACACGATTCACCTCAACCGTGCCAGTCTGCTGGCAAGCCTAGATTTGGCATTTGAATTTGGCGTTGCCACCTTGGCCAATGCCAATCAGACCAGTTTGTTTGATTTGGGCGGTGAAGACGACCACGGCTCAAGCATGCAAGAGCCTGAGCTGGTGCAGGCCACACCATGGGGCGTGAAAGAGCGCCTCACCTATGAGAAGACCGCCGTTGGCTTTTACCTCTCAGGGCATTTGTTCGATGAAGTGGCCGCCGAGGTTCGCCGCTTTGCCAAGCGCCCCATCAGCGATTTGATTGACACCCGAGAGCCGCAACTGATGGCCGCTATTGTCACGGACTACCGCGTCATCAATGGTCAGCGTGGCAAGCTGGCCTTGTTCAAGTTGGATGACAAGTCCGGTGTGATCGAAGCACGTGCCGACGAAGCCATGCTTACCACCTATAAAAACTTGTTAAAAGACGACGAGCTCGTCGTCGTGATGGGGCAGCTAAAGCCCGACCGTTTCTCCGGCGGCATGCAACTCACCGTGACGCAGGTCTGGAGCTTGGAGCAAGCGCGCTGCCGGTTTGGTAAGTTTTTGCGCCTGCGTTTGAACAGTGCCCATGGCGAACGATCGGCTGAGATGGCGCGCGTACTCAAAGCCCACCCGCCGCAAAAAGAAGTCACCGAGCATGGTGAGTTGTGGCACGGTATGCTGGTGCGCGTGACGCTTCAATGTGAAGATAAACAGTCAGGCGCTGTCGCTGAACTGCAGCTCAACGATCGTGCACGTTTCTTCCCAAGTAACGCTGCCCTGGCCAGTTGGTGGGCGCTGGCCGCACCGGGCAGTGCCGAAATCGCTTACGAGTAAGTGGCTTCGCCAAGGCGAACGCGCCGCCATGGCGCTCGGGTGTTGCGCATCTGCGGTTGAGCGCGCCTGAATTGGAATCTGACCCCATTTAAATGACCCCATTTATGAGGGCGGGTTCCAGCCTTAGTCTTTGGGTCGGAATACCAAGGTCAGCGAAGAAGGTACGGTGCCATCGGTATCACGCGGCAGTTGCTGGGTTTTATCGATGGCTTTGAGGACCGCGTCGTCCCAAGCGGTCATGCCGCTGGCGCGCGTCAGGGTGCGACCCACAATGGTGCCGTCTGGTGAGGTGCGAACCGTCACCTCTGCCTCTGGGTTCCCGCGTGCTTCATCGGGGTTGAAGACAATATTGGGTTTGACACGAGCGCGAATGCGTCCAGCATAGGTGCTGGACGGGCCTGAGGCTTTCAGGGCTGTACCTTTGGCATTTGCGCCGCCGCTGGCACCACTCATGCCCGCCATGCCTGCCATGCGTTGCATTTGTTCGGCACGCTGCTTCTCGGTCAATTTCTCGAGCCGCTCTGCTGCGGCTTTCACTGCTGCCGCCTTTTCAGCCGCGGCTTTTTTGGCAGCCGCTGCTTTCTCTGCTGCCGCTTTCTTCTCCTTGGCAATCTTTTCTTGGCGCAGCTTTTCTAACCTGGCTTTTTCCAGCTTTTCTTTTTCCAGGCGCTGCTGCTCGAGCTTTTGTTTGTCTGCGAGGTCTTTCTTGCGCTGCTCTTCTTTGAGCTTTTCCTGGCGAAGTTTTTCTTTTTTCAGTGCTTCTTGGCGCGCCAGCTCAGCTTCTTTCTCTTTCTTTAGGCGTAACTTTTCCTGCTCGATCGCGATGTCTACTTTGGGTGGTTCAGGCGCAGGCGGCGCTGGTGGGGGCGGCGCCGGCGCAGGTGGTGGTGGCACTGGCGCGGGTTCGGGCGCCGGTTCTGGCTTGACGGGTTCGGGTGGTGTCGGTTGCGGCACGGGGGGTGGTGGCGTTACCCCCTTGGGCGCGGCCTCTTTCGGCACGGCAGACCAAATTTCGGCATCAAAGCTTACGGGGGCTGCGTCGTGTTTCCAGTTCACGCCCCAAGTGAGCGCGGCCACCAGCACGACGTGGGCCAGCACCGCGATGACCAGTGCCCGTGGCGATCGGTGCAGCGCTGGCGGCGCAAAGTCAAGGCGTTGGTCAACAGCGTTCATGCGGCAGCACTCAGCACACGGCGTAGCGAAACATCATTTGGCCAGTTGAACCGACAGACCAACGCGCAGAATGCCCGCACGCTGCAGCGTGTCCATGACTTTCACCACAGCCTCGTACCTGACCGCTTTGTCGGCACTGATGACCACGGCGGTGTTGGGCGTATCGCCTTGGATTTGTTTGATGGTCTGTGCCAGGTTCTGCAGGGTTGCCGGCTGGTTTTTGTCTTTGATCTTGAGTTCCAGCATCTCGTCTTTACCAACAATCACCTGCACCACCTTGTCGGGTTGCTGAGGCGCCTTGCCTACGCTGGGTAACTCAATCATGCTGGGGGCAATCAAGGGGGCGGTCACCATGAAGATGATCAAGAGCACCAACATCACGTCAATAAAGGGCACCATGTTGATCTCATTGATGGTGCGCCGGCCTCGGCCACGGTTGGCGGTACTGGGCATGGTGTGCTCCTAGTGCCCCGAAGCCGATTGCGCGCCCACATTGCGCTGCAAAATGTTGGAGAACTCTTCAATAAAGGTCTCTTGGTGGATCGCAATGCGGTCAATATCACGGGCGAAACGGTTGTACGCCACAACTGCTGGAATCGCCGCAAACAGACCGATGGCGGTTGCCACCAAGGCCTCAGCTATACCTGGGGCCACCGATGCCAGCGTGACTTGCGTGAGCGCAGCCAAACCCGTGAAGGCGTGCATGATGCCCCAGACCGTACCAAATAAACCAACATAAGGCGAGACCGAACCCACGGACGCCAAGAACGACAGGTGGGTTTCAATCACATCCATCTCACGTTGAAAACTGGCGCGCATGGCACGTCGGGCGCCGTCCATCAGCGTGGCACCGTCCGTGATGCGGCGCTCGCGCAGTTTCAAAAACTCGCGCATGCCACTGGCAAAAATACGCTCCATCGGGCCGGCCGTGCGGGCGTTTTGTGCCGCTGCCGCATACAAGTCGTTCAGACTGCTACCCGACCAGAACTCACGCTCAAACCGGTCGTTCAAGCCGCGCACTTTTTTGAGTGAAAACAATTTCCCAAAAATGGCGGCCCAGCTGGTCACCGAAATACCCAGCAACAGCAGCATCACCAGTTGCACAACCAGGCTGGCCTGCAAAACCAGTTGAAGAATGGAAAGGTCTTGGTTCATATCAGTGTGTCCAATATCACTTGTGGGATTCTGCTGGGTTTTTGGGTTTGAGCCTGGATCCAGCCAGCCCGGATTGTCGCTTCACAAAGCAGCAGTGGTTTTGCTGTGGTGCGCAGCCAACACTGCTGGAGCAAGCGCATGGATGCACGCCCCTGCTCTTGTAAGGTGGTGATCACCAAGAGTTCATCGTCCAGGCGCGCGCTTTTGAGGTAGCGCACGTGGGCGTCTTGCACCACAAACATGCCGCCAGTTTCTTCGCGCAAGGCTTGTTGGTTGATGCCGCTTGCGCGCAGCCACTCGGTGCGCGCGCGCTCAAAAAACTTCAGGTAATTGGCGTAGTACACGATGCCACCGGCATCGGTATCTTCCCAGTAGACCCGTAGCGGCCAAGCGGCAGATGTACTCATGTCAGTACAGCGCGCAGGCGCGCCACCGCGGTTTGCAGCTGGTCCATGGAGTTAGCCGTTGAGAAACGAATAAACCGCTGGGTGTCAGCCGTGCCAAAGTCACGCCCAGGTGTGATGGCTACGTGCGCACGCTGCATCAGTTCAAACGCAAAATCCCAGCTGTTGTCGACGCCGAGCTTTTGGCAGGCTTGGGTGCAATCAGCCCAAGCATAAAAAGCGCCATCGGGCATCACAGGTACGCTCAAGCCCAAAGCGTTGAGTGCGGGAATGAAGTAGTCCCGCCGCGCTTTGAAGGCGGCACGGCGCTGCTCATAAATCTGCAAACTGCTGTCCTCAAAACAAGCCAAAGCAGCCTGTTGGGCAATCACGTTGGGGCAAATGAACAGGTTTTGCGCCAAGCGTTCAATCACGGGCATCAGCACTTCGGGCACCACCAGCCAGCCCAGGCGCCAGCCGGTCATGTTGAAGTACTTGGAGAAACTGTTGACGCTGATGATGTTGTCATCAATCTCAAGCGCAGACTTGCCAAACGCCTCGTCATGGCTCAGACCCAAGTAGATTTCATCGACGATGGTGAAACCACCGCGGGTGTTGACCAATTGGTGGATGCGCCGCAGTTCATCGGGTGCAATCGAGGTGCCTGTCGGGTTAGAGGGGGAAGCCAGCAAGACCCCGCTGGTCTTGGGTCCCCAAGCCTGCGCCACTTTGTCGGCGCTGAGCTGAAAGCGCTCCTGTGCCGAGGTGGGTATCAGTACCGCTGTGCCATCCGCAGCTGACACAAAATGCCGGTTGCAAGGGTAGCTGGGGTCAGGCATCAAGACTTCGTCTGCCGCCTCCACCAATGCCAGGCAAGCCAGCTGCAGCGCTGCCGATGCGCCGGCTGTGACCACAATGCGGCTGGCCGGCACATCAACATGGAAGCGTTGGCGATACCAGTGGCTGATGCGCTCGCGCAAAGCTGGCAAGCCAATGGCCGCCGAGTACTGCGTGTGCCCTTTGTGCAGTGCCCTTTGGGCTGCTTCTTGTACCAGGGGCGGGGCAGTGAAGTCGGGCTCGCCGATGTTCAAAAACACCATGGGCGTATCGGACTGCGCCACTTGCGCGGCCAGTGCGGATGCGGCTTTGGCCACCTCCATCACATAAAACGGCTCGATGCGTTGGGCTCTGGAAGATACCTTCATTGCTTAGGCAGCACCCCGATCAGCTTGGACTTCTAAAGCACGCAATTGTTTGGCCAAGGCGTCGAGTACGCCGTTGACGTATTTGTGACCGTCTGTGCCACCAAACTCTTTGGCCAATTCAATGCACTCGTTGAGCACCACGCGCCAAGGCACATCCAGGCAGTGCTTGAACTCGTAAGCACCAATCCACATGGCAGCGTGCTCGATTGGCGACACCTCTTCGAGTTTGCGGTCCAAGAGCGGAGCGATGAGCGCGTCAAGCTCCGCAGCTTGCTCACTGCAGCCATGCAGCAAGGTATCAAAGTGCACCGCGTCAGCCTTGGAGAAGCCAGCGAGTTCGCGGGTGAAGACGTCAACCGATGCGGCGTCGTTCTTGCCAACCAGCACTTGGTACAGCGCTTGCAATGCAAATTCGCGCGCCCGGGAACGGTCTGATTTGCTGGCGGCTTTGCGCGCGCCCGTGCTGGTGACGCCCTTGCGTGCTTGCCGAGGTGGGCGCACGGTGGGGTTGCTTGGGGGTAGGGGTTCGCTCATTACAGTGTCTGCAGCAGGTTGGCCATCTCAACCGCGACACGCGCGGCATCTTGGCCTTTTTCAGATTGCCGGGCCACAGCTTGAGCCATGTTCTCGGTGGTGAGGATTGCGTTGGCAATCGGTATTTGGTAGTCCAGCGCCACACGCGTGACGCCGGCGCCAGATTCATTGGCGACCAGTTCAAAGTGGTAGGTCTCACCACGCACGATGCAACCCAGCGCGATCAGGGCGTCAAATTTAAGCTTTTCGGCCATGGCTTGCAGGGCAGAAGGTATCTCCAGCGCACCTGGAACTTGCACCAGCGTGATGTGCTTTTCAGGCACGCCCAGCGCCAGTAGTTCGCTCATGCAGGCCTTGGCCAGTGCGTCGGTGATGGGAGCATTGAAGCGCGCTTGCACAATGCCAATTTTGAGTTTTTTACCAGTGAGACGTGGGTCGGCCTGCTCGGGTATGCCTTGGTCTGCGTGCATCATGGTGGTGGGGTCCGATCAAAAGGTCAGGGTTCGACGTAGCCAACAATTTCAAGCCCGTAGCCAGCCATGCTGGGCATGCGCCGCGGTGTGCCCATGAGCTTCATGCGGCTCACACCCACGTCGCGCAGAATTTGCGCGCCAATGCCATAGCTGCGCAGGTCCATGCGGCCGCGCTCAGGCCCATGGCTGGAGCGCGCGGTGCCATCAAACTGTGCCAGCAATTGCTCGCCACTTTCGCCACAATTGAGAAACACCACCACGCCTTTGCCTTGTGCGGCCACGTGGGTCAGGCTGGCGTCCAGGCTCCAGGAATGCATGGTGCGGTTTTTTTCCAGCGCATCGAGTACCGACAGAGGCTCGTGCACCCGCACCAACACCTCTTCGGTTTCAGTCCATTCGCCCTTGACCAGGGCCAGGTGAACCGCGTGCGTGGTTTTGTCCCGAAATGCATGGGCAATGAACTCGCCGTGTTGCGTGCTCAATGGGCGGCTACCCACCAAATGCACCAATGACTCCACCTGGCTGCGGTGGTGAATCAGGTCAGCAATGGTGCCAATTTTCAAGCCATGCTGGGCGCCAAAGACCTGCAGGTCCGGCAGGCGCGCCATGGTGCCGTCGTCTTTCATGATTTCGCAAATTACGGCAGCTGGCTCGCAGCCAGCCATAGCAGCCAAGTCGCAGCCGGCCTCGGTATGGCCGGCGCGCATCAACACGCCGCCGTCAACCGCTTGCAGTGGAAAGATGTGGCCAGGCTGCACCAGATCATGCGCTTGGGCATTTTTGGCAACCGCTGCTTGCACTGTTCGGGCGCGGTCAGCGGCAGAAATGCCGGTGGTCACGCCCTCGGCCGCTTCAATGGATACCGTGAAGGCGGTGCCTTTTTTGTCGCCATTGCGCGCGGTCATGGGTGCTAAGTTGAGCAAAGCGCAGCGTTCTTTGGACAGCGTCAGGCAAATCAGGCCGCGGCCAAAGCGCGCCATGAAGTTGATGGCCTCTGGGGTGACGTGTTCGGCGGCCATAACCAGGTCACCCTCGTTTTCGCGGTCTTCTTCGTCTACCAAGATCACCATGCGCCCTGCGCGCAGGTCTGCCACGATGTCTTCAACCGGTGAAATGGCTACTGTTTGAGGAGTTGTCATGCTTGCTGATTTCAAAATGTGCAGCCTTGTGTCAGGCATGCGACGGAACTGGGCGCTATTGTCCCAGATTGGCCAAGAGCTGTGCAGCGCGCTGGTTTATGGTTGGCCCGCGCCCAGCATGCGCTCAACATAGCGCGCGATCAGGTCAATTTCAAGGTTCACGGTGCTATTTGGTTTGAGCATGCCCAAAGCGGTGTTTTGTACCGTGTGCGGAATCAGGTTGATGTCGACCTGGCAGCCTTGGGGCGTGTCTTGCACCTGGTTGACGGTCAGGCTCACGCCGTTGACTGTGATCGAGCCTTTGTAGGCCAGGAACTTGGCCATGCTGCTGGGTGCCAGTACTTGCAGCAGCCAGCTCTCGCCCACGGGCTCAAAACGCTTGACCTGGCCAATGCCGTCCACATGGCCTGAGACGATGTGACCACCCAAGCGGTCGTGCGCACGCAAGGCTTTCTCTAAGTTAACGGCGCCGGTTGCATTGAGCCCGGCTGTTTTGTCTAAAGACTCGGCTGAAATATCGATGGTGAACTGCTGCTGTGCCACAGCCAAGGTGGTGACCGTCATGCAGGCGCCATTGAGCGCAATGCTGTCGCCCAATTGCACGTCGTCCGTGTAGCCCGCTGGTGTTTGGATGGTCAGGCGCTTGCCGTGGCTGTTGGATGCGCCCAAGCTGTCAATGCGGGTGATGTGGCCAACGCCGGTGATGATGCCTGTAAACATGGGGGTATTTTCTCAGGGAATAAAGATTGCGTGGGCCAAGGGCCAGATGCCCTCGGGGCAAGGCCGGAATTATCAGCCCTTTAAAACAGGTAGCGCCCAGGCACGCGGGCCACAACACGCAGGTCTGGGCCTACTTGGTCAACCGACGCGTACTCAAGCGCCTGTGCCTGCGCCAAGGCGGTGAAAGGCCCCAGATCGCTCATGCCCAGGCCTTGGCCCAGCAGTTTGGGCGCCAGGTAAATCAAAAACTCATCCACCAAGCCAGCAGCGATGAGTGAGCCGTTGAGTTTGTGGCCTGCTTCCACATGCAGCTCATTGACCTCGCGCGCGGCCATGTCGTGCAGCATGGCGACCAAGTCCACTTTGTGATTGACACCTGGGCAGTAGACCACGGTGGCGCCCACGGCTTCAAGTGCTGCTTGTTTGGCAGCATCGGGCACCGCGGCGTAGACCAAGGACTGGCGCGCTGGCATGAAGAGTTGCGCGGCAGGGTCCATTTGCAAGCGGCTGTCGACCACCACCACATGCGGCTGGCGCGGTGTGTCCACCAAGCGCACATCCAGGCGCGGCTTGTCTTGCAAAGCCGTGCCCACACCCGTGAGCACCGCGCTGGCACGCGCCCGCCAAGCGTGGCCATCCGCACGCGCCTCGGGCGAGGTGATCCACTGGCTCACGCCATTGGTCAGGGCGGTTTGACCGTCCAGCGAGGCGGCAATCTTCATGCGCACCCACGGCGTTTTGCGCAGCATGCGGCTGAAAAAACCCATGTTGAGTTCGCGGCTGGCCTGGGCCAGCGCGTCGCTGGGGTCCAGCACGGTGACCTCAAGCCCCGCGGCGCGCATGCGCGTCACGCCTTGGCCTGCCACCAGCGGGTTGGGGTCAAGCAGCGCCACCACCACCTTGGCAACGCCCGCATTGATCAGGGCATCACAACAAGGCGGGGTGCGGCCATGGTGGGCGCAGGGCTCCAGCGTCACATAAGCCGTGGCGCCCCGCACATCCAGCCCCTTGACCTGCGCATCACGCAGCGCCATCGCTTCAGCGTGCGGCCCACCTACGGCTTGGGTGTGGCCTTGGCCAATGACGACGCCATCTGCGAGGGTCAGGACGCAGCCAACGCGAGGGTTGGGGTCGGAAATTCGGCTGGCCAGTGCAGCCAGGTCAAGGGCCAGCTTCAGGGAGTCGTGTGCAGGAGTCATGGTTGTAATGCATCAACAAGGGGTGGCGCATTATCTAGTTGCCAGACTGGCGTTCGCTTAACCAATTCGGACTAACCTTTTCAGCAAACTGGATGCTTTCATGTCAGTGCCTAGGGTTGTCCGCCATACCTGGTAAATGGCTTAGTTCAGCCCCTTCATGTAGTTATAAACTTCTTGTCGCATTGGAGCGACGCTGGCCTTGCTCTGCTGAGGGGAAATGGATGAACTGGCGACACCAGTTTTGTTCACGGAACCAATGACGATATTGGTCATCACGCCATCAACGGGAATTGTGCCCAACACAGGAGACGGTGGTAACCCGCCACCTATAAAAATAGCTGATGAGCTTGGCGGATTTGTAGAAGAACTAGGGTCACCACAGATGCCATCAACGCCAACTGCGCCAGCGCCGCTGAAAAGATTCAGCAAATAACCCCTCGCCTCGCCCAGCGAATTGGCGCAAGTTGTTGAACTAGTGGCTGACAGAGGACGGTTGGTGCTGAAGGCCACAAGGCCTCCAGAGATCACGCTGGAGGTCACGGTTTGTTCGCCCGTGCCATTGTTCAGGTCGACAAACCATCCTTTGTTGGTATCGCAATTTGACGGCAAGGTTTTCTCTGCGCTGCAACCAGGGGTTGATACGGCAGAGGTTTGGTTCATTATGCTGACGTCATCAAGATTATCGCTTCCAACGTACAAGACAGAGGAAGAGCCAGGGCTTCCGACGTAGGCGGTCCTACCTGTATTGGTCAAGCAGTCCCTGTAGACATAAAAGCGGTTGGAAACAGATGCTGTGTATGGATAGTTGGTCTCTAAGGGTCGCTCGCGATCACCTGACCCCAAAGCAACATACACCGTGCCTTGGGCACTGAACAGCGAGGGTCGAAACTGGAATTTTCGAACACTACCGCTGCTGGTGTCACTACCGCTGGTGTGAGCGATCAGTGCAATGTTCCAACCGTCTTTGATTATTGTGTTATCGATTGTCAATGGCTTGTAGGTATCGGGGCCTGCTTCAAACTCTGAGAAAGCAATGCGGTATAAATTGCCGCCCGTGTCGCCAACGTAGCCATAGTCCACAAAACCATTGCCATCGGTGTCAACCAAGGCAACATCTGCGATCACGCTGCGCTGTGTGTGAAAGGATTTCAGCAACGCGCCAGTTTCGGCATCCAGAACGTAAACCTTTTTGCCCTTGACGACACCGCTACCACATCGATTGGTTGAATCAGTGTCCTCACAAGTGTCGTACCCGCCGCCAAAGATAGCTACCAGCTTGTCGGTGGTGGTACCGTCTGTTTTGACGTATTTGATCTTTGCGATTTGTGGTGTGGACCAAGTTTGCCCGATGTCGCTGCTACCCGAAGAGCAGCCTGTGTCGTCACCTTGCTGTTGGGGGCAGCCAAACTTCCATTTGATGCTTGGTGCCAAGGGGGGCGTGCCCGTGCTGGTGACTGATACATCGAGTGCGTAAATCATGCGACCACCGCGGCGCATGGTTGGGTAAATCCATACCTTGGAGTTGTCAGCGTTCTGATACAGGCCAATGGAGCCATCAAAAAAGTAATCTTTGCGGGTTGAGCCTGAACTGGAAGTGCCGTCATAGGTAACCAGCGGTGTGCCACTGCGCAGGCGGTCTAACTTGCTGTAAAACTCAGGCGCAACATAGGCCCACAACTCTTTGCCTGTAACCGAGTCAACCGCCCTGAACGTGCCGTCGTTTGAGCCGTAATAAGTTGCCAAACTTGAATTGTTGTTGGTGGTGCTGTAGTTAACAGGCAGCGGTCTTGAATGTACGATGTCCCCGTGCAATGACGCTCTGGTTTTGGTCAAAGGCGTTGTGCTGTCGCCGTCTTCGTTTTCAGTATCTTCACCTCTGACCCAGCGCACCAAGGTGTCACCAAGTCCAGAGCTTGTAGTGGTGAAATCACTGAGTGTGGTGCTGCCTGTGCCTGCGCCAGAGGTTTTGACCGTGCGGTTGACTGACCAAGTGGGCGTTGCGTCTGTGGTGTTGCCGCGGCGGATGATCTGGGCGACCGAGCCTTTTTCAACCCTTGGCCCGTCTGGGATATCCGAATAAGGGTCAGTGCTTAAGGATTTGCACTTGGTACTGGCGTCGGGCTTGATTTGGCTCACCGCAGCGTTTGCAGAATAAGCCTCCCAATAATTGCCTGAATCGGTGGTGTAGTAGCTGGTGGCGCAGTCTGAAATGAAGCCGGTTTGCAAGTTGATGGCGGGATCGCCATTTTTGTCGCCCAGAGCCAACTCTTGGCTGACTGTATCCCGAACCACTTGGTAGCGCTTCAGGTTGCCAAGCCAACGCGGTTTGGTGTCGGGGTCGGGCCGGAACATGCCAATGTAGACCTGATTGGCATTTTGGGAGCGGTTGGTTGCATTGATGGGCAAGCTGGCAGAGGCGAACGTGGAGTTGACGGACTGGATTTCCAGCACAATCTTTTTCAAGGCTTCGACCAGCTGATTTTTATTTTTGGCTACAAAGTATTTGCCGCCAGAATTTTTCGCCATGCTGAGCATGAGCGAGGTGTGTTGGGCGTTGGGCTGGG
>CAWUSQ010000032.1:0-3967 GCA_963925275.1 uncultured Rhodoferax sp. | reverse complement strand
CTCAAGATTCCAACGCTTTTGGCTGTGGGTCGTCAAGACAGTTGGGCCAACCTGGCCCAACACGAGGCCATGGAAAAATTAGCGCCGAACGCGGTTTTGGACGTGATCGAGGACGCTGGGCACATGGCGCCCATGGAACGACCCCAGGCCATGGGCGCTAGCTTGTCGCGCTGGCTAAGCCGCGTTGCCTGACACCTGAACTAAAGAAACGAGTCGGTCAATTGGCAACACCAGAGTTAGCGCAGCTGCTGCGCGAAAAAGCCTTTGTGCGCTTTTGGTTAGCGCGCTTGATTGGCGTCATCGGCAACCAGATGCTGATGGTCGCGTTGGCCTGGCACATGTACGACCTCACTGGCAGCGCCTGGGACTTGGGCCTGGTTGGCTTGTTTCAATTCTTTCCTGCCTTGCTGCTCACCCTTCCCGCCGGCCACGTGGTTGACCTGTGGCACCGCGGGCGTATCTTTGCTGCGTGTATGGGTACGCAAGCTTTGCTCGCTTTGCTGTTGGCCTCTGGCACCCAAGGCGATTTCGTCACGCGCGAGCTGATTTTGACCTTGTCGATTGTGTTGGGCGTGGCACGCGCCTTTCAAATGCCCGCTCAGCAGGCGCTGACACCACTTTTGGTGCCACGCTATTTACTGCCCCGTGCGATAGCGGTGAGCTCCAGTGGCATGCAAGCGGCCATCATCATCGGGCCGGCTCTAGGTGGTGTGCTGTATGTTGGCGGTGCTCTGTTGGTATACAGCAGCTGCTTTGTAGCACTCGTCTGTGGTGGGCTATTGGCACTGACTGTGCACTACCAAAGGCACAGCATCGCGCGGGCAGCGAGCTTGCAAGAGTTATTGGCTGGCGTGGCCTATGTGTGGGAACAAAAAGTGTTACTCGGGGCCCTGTCGCTTGATCTGTTTGCAGTGCTGCTTGGCGGCGCTACGGCGCTGCTGCCCATTTATGCGCGGGATATTTTAAACACCGGACCAGTTGGTCTTGGGCTGTTACGCAGCGCGCCGGCTATGGGCGCATTGACCATGTCCATAGCGCTGACACGATGGCCTTTGCGTCGACAAGTGGGTAGGCGCCTGTTGAGCGCGGTGGCAATATTTGGCCTCGCCACCATTGTTTTTGGACTTTCGCGGTCTATCGTGGTGTCCATGGTGGCATTGATTATTGCCGGCGCAGCTGACAGTGTGAGCGTGGTCACCCGTCAAACCCTGATGCAGGTTGAAACCCCTGACGAGTTGCGCGGGCGGGTCTCTGCTGTCAATTCGGTGTTCATCGGTGCATCCAACCAGTTGGGTGAATTTGAGTCTGGCGCCACAGCCGCGCTGTTAGGCCCGGTTGGATCGGTCATGCTCGGTGGTGTGGGGACCATCTTGGTGGCACTCAGTTGGTGGCGACTTTTCCCAAGCTTGGCGCAACGCGATCGAATGTGAGGGACTGCGTTAAGTAAAACTGGGACCCGAGTTGCCTATGGCAGCCAGCACACGTGCCATGGTGGCAGACAGTTGCTCTCGTTCATCAGTGTCCAGGTCCTCAAGCGCTTTGCGAAGCTTAGCCTGCACTGGTCCCGGAATATGACGCGCTAACACCTCTCCCTCTTGGGTCAACCACAAACGCACCACGCGCGTATCAGACACCAGGCGCTCCCGGCGTATCAGGCTACGCGCCTCAATCTTGTCGAGCAAGTTGCTCGCTGTGGAGTGGTGGATTTGCATGGCCTCGGCGATGTCGCCGATGCGCAAGCCGGGTTGAGAGGAGATCAACCACACGGCCCACAATTGCGCGCCACTCATGCCCTGTGAATGGTTGATATCTTTCATCCCGGATTCGACGCGTCGAAGCAAACGCAGAATCTGACTGAACAAGACGTCGGCATTGACCGCCGGCACGCCAGCTTGCGACGCGTGCGTCGGGTCGTGTCGGCCTGATGCAATGGGCGTGTCTTGAGTTTTGGGAAGGATTGGCGGTAACAACAGTTCGTAAAGGGATTAAATTAAAGGACACACTTGGGTGCGGCGCTGCTCCAATTGTAAATTATATATTTGTACAAATATATAATGCAGTTTTTCAAATCGGAAAAGCTTTGAATACCAACTGGCTCAACAACTATTTACCGCAAGGCACCAATTGGGTTCCGCACCTGATCAGTGGCGTACGCATTGGCTTGATTCTTATTTTGTGCTGGGTGGCCATCAAGGGCGCAGACCGCTTGATCCGCTCGCTGCGGCAATACCTCAGCCGCAGCATCCACGACGCCGAAGAGGTTAAACGTGTCACCACACTCGGCCGCGTGTTTCGGTATATTTCCACCGTGGTGATCACCCTGCTCGGTGGCACCCTGCTGCTAGGTGAACTAGGCATATCGGTGGCGCCTATATTGGGAGCCGCTGGTGTTGTGGGCGTGGCTGTTGGGTTTGGCGCCCAAAGCTTGGTCAAAGACTACTTCACAGGTTTCTTTTTGCTGCTTGAAAACCAGATGCGTCAAGGTGATGTGGTACAGATCGCAGGTATCGGTGGGGTGGTCGAAGACATGAACCTGCGCTATGTGCAGCTGCGTGACTACGAGGGTAATGTGCACTTCGTCCCCAACAGCGCCATCAGCACTGTGACAAACCGGACCCGCGAGTACGCCTATGCGGTGATTGATGTGGGGGTTGCCTACCGGGAAAGCATTGAAGCAGCCTTGCAGGTCATGCGTGACGTTGGTGCAGAGCTGCGTGCCGAAGCGCAGTGGCAGACACGCATCATGGATGAGCTGGAGGTCGCGGGTGTGAACGAGTGGGCTGATTCGGCTGTGATGCTACGCGCCCGTTTCAAAGTTCTTCCAGGCGAACAATGGGCAGTCCGTCGGGCGTACTTGCAACGATTGAAACAGCATTTTGACAAGCTCGGAATTGAAATCCCCTTCCCTCACATGACGGTTTACGCAGGACAACTCAAAGACGCCAGCGCACCGCCCATGCACATTGGCGATGCACCGGCTGCGCCGCAGGCCACGTCACTCAAAACGTAGAGAAGCCGTCCCCGCGGGCATCGAGCATGCAGATGCGCAATGAGAATCCTTGGGGCGTAAACTGTTGCCCAATGCCCTCCTTTCATCATGCATCATGAACGACTCTTTTATTGCCATCAACAGCCACGACGCCCAGACATTCAACGGCTACCTGTCCTTACCGCCAACAGGCACAGGGCCAGGCCTGATATTGATTCAGGAAATTTGGGGCGTCAACGAACACATCCGTGCTGTCGCTGACCAGTACGCCATGGATGGTTATGTGGTGCTCGCGCCTGATGTTTATTGGCGTCAACAAGTTGGGGTTGATCTTGGGTACGACGCCGCGGGCACCCAGTTGGCGCGCCAGTACATGACGGCGCTGGATTTTCCCAGTGCAGTGAACGATCTGGTGAGCGCAGCGCAAGCGCTGCGCCAGCGGCCCGAGGTACAGGGTAAGGTGGGCGCCATGGGCTATTGCATGGGTGGACGTCTGGGCTTCGCCTTGGCCGCCCAAGGTGCCGTGGATGCTACGGTGTGCTACTACGGAGGCGGCATTCAAAACATGTTGGCGTTAGCACCCAAGGTGTCCGGACCGATCTTGTTTCACTACGCCGAGTTGGACACCCACATTCCGCCCGAGGCAGTGCAAGCCGTGCGTCAAGCATTCAGTGGTCGACCCAACGCACAGATCCACACTTATGCCAACGTCGAGCATGGATTCAACTGCTGGCGCAGACCTGTGTACAAGCAACAGGCAGCAGCGCTGGCGCGAGGTCGCACCTTGCAGTGGTTGTCGGAAACCCTGGCGTGAGACCAAACAAGCGCATGCCAAGTTGGCGCACGTCTTTCACTTGCTATGCCCTTAGCCTGTTGGGTGGGTGTGCGCTAAGCGGCGCCTGGGCCCAAGAGCCAAGTCAATCAGACAGTGCTGCTGCGGCGACACCGCCAGCAACGACGGTTGACATCACAGCTTCA
>CAWUSQ010000031.1:0-3748 GCA_963925275.1 uncultured Rhodoferax sp. | reverse complement strand
TCGCAGCGTCAAAATACCCAGCCCCAACAGCAAGCACAGCAAACCCCAAGCCACCATCGGGGTGATGGCCTCTTGCAGCACAAGAATGCCCAAAATGGCCGCAGTCAGCGGCTCTGTCAGGGTCAGCGTCATGGCAGTGCCCATGCTGACACGGGCTAGCCCGCGGGCAAACAGCGCGTAAGCCAAGGCGGTGGTCACCAAACCCAAATGCAGCACCACAACGAAGCCCTTGGGCTGCATCACCCAAGCCCAGTCGTACAAACCCAAAATCGGCAACAAGAACAAGGCGCCGCAGCCAAACACCATGGCCATCACCAGGTCCGGTGGCTGCGTGCTCAAAATTGTTTTGCTGAAGTGCGCATACAAGGCATACGTCAGACCTGCACCCAAAGCCAACAAAAGGCCAAGAACGTTCAAGCTCAGATTACCCCCCGACAAGGCCAGCAAGCTGCAGCCCACAATGGCCAGCGCCGTGCACAGGTACCAGCGCCGCGTTGGTCGCTCCGCGCGCAGCAAGTAGCCAATCAAGCCGCCAGCAATGGGTGCACTGCCAATGCCCACCACGGTACCCACGGCCACGCCGGTGCGCGCCACCGCAGAAAAAAAACACAGCTGGTACGCGGCCATGCACAGGCCCGCCAACAAAGTGGGGCGCCAAGGCCACTGACGCAAACGCGCTGTACTGATTTCACGGTGCCACAAGGCCACGCCCAGCAAGCCCAAGGCGCCAACCACCTGGCGCAGCGCACCCACTACCAGGGGCATGGCGCCCTCAGGTGCAAGCGCTTGTGCGGTGCCTGTGGTGCCCCACAGGGCAGCGCCCATCACAATCAGCCAAGGGCCCAGCGCATGGCTGTTGGCGCCCACAGGCGAAGGGCTGCTCGATGGTACTGAGGACATGGATGCTTTCTGTTTAACGCAGATTGTGCATTGGGGTTTGGGGCAGGTGGACGCAATCGCCAGATCAGGGAAAACGTGAAGCATGGCAACTGCGCGCTACGGGGATACTTCAGGCATGCGCAACACGGCAAAATCGGCGCTGTTGCGCCGCCCGTATCCTTTCAAGCCTTCTCAACCATGACACCAAGCCAAACTGCTCTGCCCACCTTTGCCGACGTTCAAGCCGCTGCCCAGCGTTTGCGAGGTCACGCCCACCACACACCTGTGCTGCGTTCACGCAGTGCCGACGAATTGATTGGCGCTGAGGTTTTTTTCAAGTGCGAAAACCTCCAGCGCGTGGGCGCCTTCAAATTCCGCGGCGCCTTCAACGCCTTATCGCGCTTGAGCGCCGAGCAGCGCCGCTGCGGTGTGGTGGCGTTTTCCTCAGGCAACCATGCGCAGGCTGTGGCCTTGGCCGCGCGCTTACTCGGGATGCCCGCGACCATCGTCATGCCAAATGACGCACCCGCAATCAAGGTTCAAGCCACCAAAGGCTATGGCGCCACGGTGGTCAGCTATGACCGCTACAAAGACGACCGCGAAGCCATCAGCCAGCGCCTGGCCCAAGAGCAGGGCCTGACCCTGATTCCACCCTACGACCACCCCGATGTGATCGCCGGCCAAGGCACAGCGGCGCTGGAATTGCTGCAAGAAACCGGGCCACTCGATGCTTTGTTTGTCTGCTTGGGTGGTGGTGGCTTGTTGGCGGGTTCGGCACTGGCTGCGCGCGCCTTGGCACCGCAATGCCGTATTTATGGGGTCGAGCCAGAGGCCGGAAACGATGGCCAACGCTCGTTTCGCAGTGGCAGCATCGTACACATTGACACGCCACAAACCATTGCCGACGGGGCGCAAACCCAATACCTGGGCCAACTCACGTTTCCCATCATTGCGCGCGATGTCACCGATGTGCTGACCGTCAGCGATGACGAGCTGATTGACAGCATGCGTTTTTTAGCCGCGCGCATGAAGCTGGTAGTTGAGCCCACGGGCTGCCTGGGCTTTGCCGCCGCAAGCAAGCTCAGCCACGAACTCAAGGGTCAGCGCGTGGGTATCATTTTGAGCGGTGGCAACGTTGACCTGAGCCGTTTTTGCGCCTTGCTGAGCCAGCACAAGCCCGCCTGAGCCCAAAGGCGTCTCAGCCGTGCAGCGGTTCTGAGATTTCAATCAGGTTGAGGTCGGGGTCGCGCACATAAACCGATCGAATCGGGCCAGTGGCGCCGGTGCGCAGCACGGGGCCTTCAATGATCGGCCACTGCACGGCTTGCAGGTGCGCCATCACCTGCGACAGCGGCAGCACCGCGATGAAACACAGGTCCAACGCGCCGGGCACGGGGGTGTGCGCTTTGGGCTCAAATTCACGCCCCTTCACATGCAGGTTGATTTTTTGCGCGCCAAAGACAAAAGCGCAGCGCTCAATCGCTGGCGTGCCGGCTACAAAACGCTCCAAGCGCATGCCCATGACCCGGGTGTAAAAATCGATGCAGGCGGCCTCATCAGTGGTGGTCAAGACAAGGTGGTCGAGGTGGTCAATCATGGTGCGGCTCAAGTTAAGGTGGTCAATGACAAAGCAAGCTGGACTATAGTTTGTGACATCTTGTTTTGCCAGCCCCACGGCTGCCCCACACCATGCCCATCTGGACCAAGTCCGCTTCCATCGAACGCTTGAGCGCCCTGTGCGCTGACACCGCCACCACGCACCTGGGTATTGAGTTATTGGCGCTGGGCGATGACTTCATCTCTGCCCGCGTGCCAGTGGACGCGCGCACCCGCCAGCCTATGGGCTTGCTGCACGGCGGCGTGAGTTTGGTGCTGGCCGAAACCCTGGGCTCGATCGGGGCCAACCTGTGCTGCGCCGCAGGCGACCACGCAGTGGGACTGGACATCAATGCCAACCACTTGCGCGGCGTGCGCAGCGGCTGGGTCACGGGTACGGCGCGACCGGTGCACATTGGGCGCAGCACCCAAGTCTGGCAAATCGATCTGCGCGATGACAGCGACGCTTTAAGCTGTGTGGCGCGCTTGACCCTAGCGGTGCTGAAGACACGCGACTGAAAAATCGTCTGCGCATGCGGCTTTAAGACCCTCGCATGTTTGGACCATAATGGTCTCAGTAGAGGCCCTGCCGGCGGGCTCTTGAATCTTACTAAACCGGCCCAAAACCAGGAGAACGCATGTTTTCGGAATACAGCCATCTGATCACCCAACTCAAATCCACCGACGCGCATTTCGCCAGCGTCTTCGACAAGCACGAGTCGCTTGATCAACAAATTGCGCGCATGGAGGATGGCAAGGAACCCAGCACCTTGCTTCAACTCGAACAACTCAAAAAATCCAAACTGGCATTGAAAGACGAGGCCTACGCCATGCTGCAAAACGCCCAGGCAGTCTGAAGCCCCTGTGCAGTGCGTGTAGGCGGCTTAGGCCTTGCGCCCCAGATGCGCCAAGATGGCCGCCACCAGCGGGTCGCGTTCATAGGGCTTGCCAATGTGGGCGTTCATGCCCGCGTCCAAGCAAGCTTGCAGGTCTTCCTCCCAGGCCTTGGCGGTCACGGCAATGATGGGCAGGGTGTAGGCGTCAAGCCCCAGCACCGTGCGAATCTCTCGCGTGGCCTCGATGCCACTCATCTCCGGCATGTTCATGTCCATCAGCACCGCATCCCACGGCGTGTTGGCCGCCAGCGCGCTGCGCACCGCCTCAACGGCCTCTTTCCCGTTGATCGCCTGCCCAACGATGGCGCCCTCACCGCACAGGACCAGCTCGGCAACCTTGCGGTTCACCTGGTTGTCCTCTGCCACCAGCAAGCGCA
>CAWUSQ010000030.1:0-89971 GCA_963925275.1 uncultured Rhodoferax sp. | reverse complement strand
AGGGCTTGCTTGGTTTTGTTGTGGCGGAGATTCGGGTCGAGCCGATCATGCTTGGCTTGCTGCAAAGCCTACCAAAGGCTAATGAGTTTTTATACGAAATCACTGCAGACGATTCGAACATACCTATCTTTCAAAGCCATCCAAATGCCGACCTTGGCTCGGTTGACCTAGTACGGCATGAACTGGTCATGATGGGGCGCTCCTGGGGCGTTGGTATCGGGCACGCACCTGAGTGGCAGCAATTGTCTCCGTTAAAAGGCTTGTGGTCGAGCTTTTTTATCATCTTGGCCGTTGGTGTGATGCAGGTATTTCTGTTGCTGGTCACTGGTCGAAACTTGGCGGTTCAGCGGGAAGTTGATTTTCAGACGAAGGCTTTGAGCGACGCTAAGTTGGCGGCCGAGCAGGCCAATCAGGCCAAGTCACATTTTCTCGCTGTCATGAGTCATGAGTTGCGCACACCGATGAACGCCGTCTTAGGGTTCTTGCCGCATTTGCTCACCAGCCGTTTAGACGCTGAGCAGCGCAAGCTGGTTGACGGTATTTCGAGTGCCAGCGAGGGTTTAATGCGCACCTTGAACGACGTATTGGATTTTTCCAGCGCACGCAGCGGTTCGACCCATCTGGTGAATGCGGCATTTGATCTACAGGCCTTGTTGCGTGAGGTGCATGATTTCAACTTGCCCTTGGCGACAAAAAATCAGCTCAAGCTTTCTTTTGACGTATCTGGGCGCCTGAGTGAGGGCTATGTGGGTGACAAATTGAGGTTGCAGCAGGTGCTCAATAACTTGGTGGGCAATGCTGTGAAGTTCACGCACGCAGGCAGTGTCATCGTTCGGGTCAGTCCAACGGTGGAGTCTTTGGGGGCCGCTTCAGGGCTTCTCTTTGAGGTCATCGACAGCGGCATCGGTGTTGATAAAGACCACGTCGCTACCCTGTTTGATGCGTTCCAGCAAGGCAGTGACACGGTTCACCAAGAGTATGGTGGTTCAGGTTTGGGCTTGAGCATTTGTAAGCAACTGGTCGAACTCATGGGTGGTGAAATTGATGTTCATTCAGTCCCTGGTCAAGGCAGCACGTTTTGGTTCAAGGTGTCGTTGCCCATGGTTGTTGAAGCCATGCAGGAGACGACAAGGGAGCAGA
The DNA here is from genome assembly GCA_963925275.1 of uncultured Rhodoferax sp. GTDB lineage: Bacteria > Pseudomonadota > Gammaproteobacteria > Burkholderiales > Burkholderiaceae_C > Rhodoferax. The sequence continues at coordinate 88,831 of CAWUSQ010000030.1, read as the reverse complement.
CCTTGGTCAGTGAGGGCGCTGTTGCAGATGCGATTGCGATTGAGCGGCTGCGTACCACACTCAAACCTTTGGCTGGTGCTCGGGTTCTGGTGGTCGAAGACAACGCGCTCAACCGAGCGGTGGCCAAACTACATGTAGAGTCCCTTGGCCTGGTGGAGGTGGCGTCGTTGGCCAATGGCCAGTTGGGTTATGAGTATTTGGCCAGCCGCTCTGGTGCGGGTATTGATGTGGTTTTGATGGATTTGCAGATGCCCGTGATGACCGGGCTCCAAGCGACTGCGGCGATCAGAGCGGCGCCATGGGGGAAAGATATCCCCATCATTGCCATGACGGCAGCCGTTTTCGATGCGGACCGCGAGGCGATACGTCAAGTCGGCATGGACGGCGTGGTGGCTAAACCCATTGACATCACAAAGCTGGCAGAAATGCTGGTGCAACATGTGCGCGTGGATGAACTGGTTGGCGACCCAGCGCAGCCGCAAAGTGCAAAGGATGGTGTGCGGCAACTGGAGGGTTTTGACCTAGAGCCGCTGCACCTTCTGTTGACTGACCAGCCGGGCGAACTGGATGATTTGTTAATCGTTTTTGGGCGCGATTTGTTGTTGCTTCAGGCCCAGTGGCAGCAAGCCATTGCTGAGCGTGATGTCACGCGCATGGAGGCCTTTGCGCACACCTTGGCGGGGACGGCAGGTAGCATGGGCGCGGTTCAAACCGGCCAAGCGGCACGTGCGTTGTATGAGGCCTTGCACCTCACTGGTGTGGCACCAGCGGCGTTGCAGCAAGCCTGTTTGGCCGAATTACAGGCTAATTTACGCGTCTTGAAGGCGCAGGGTCTCTTGCGACCAGGTGACTGAGCTGACCTGCTGTGACCTGGCAGCATGTGTGCTTTGGTCATGAGGCGAACTGGTAGGCCTTAGGCTTATATCGCGCTTGCGCACCAGACTTTACCAAGGGTCAAATAGTGCGTGTACTCGGCGCGCATCTTCCCAAGCATTCCTGGGCTTCGCGCCTACACTTCATGGATGACGCCTCAACGCATTGACGCCATTGACACCTTGCGCGGTTTGGCCATGGTCTGGATGACTTTGTTTCACTTCAGCTTTGACCTCAACCATGCAGGGGTGTGGCCACAAGACTTTTACACCGATCCCTGGTGGACCTGGCAGCGAAGCTGCATCGTCAGTTTGTTTTTATTCTGTGCAGGTTTCAGCCAGGCCTTGGTGGTGGCGCAAGGCCAAACACTGCAGCGCTTTATGCGCCGTTGGCTCCAAGTGGCGGGCTGCGCCTTGCTGGTGAGCCTGGGCTCGTGGTGGATGTTTCCACAAAGCTGGATTTATTTTGGTATTTTGCACGGCATGGCGGTGATGCTGCTGTTGGTGCGCATGACGATGGCTTGGGGTCAGTACTTGTGGCTTGCGGGTTTGTTAGCTGTTGCCAGTAAATTTTTCGTCGCTTGGTTGTTGGTGCGCTGGGGCAGTGCCGATGTGTTGGCATGGATGAACGCACCGGTGCTCAATTGCTTGGGTTGGATCACGCAAAAACCCATCACCGAAGACTATGTGCCTGTTTTTCCCTGGTTGGGCGTGATGTGGTGGGGTGCGGCCAGCGGCATGTGGCTGGCAAAGCCCGCACGCTTGTCTTGGTTGGCGTGTTTGCCGGCTTGGCGGCCCTTGGTCTTGTTGGGGCGTTGGAGCCTGAGCTACTACATGCTGCACCAACCCGTGTTGATTGGTCTTGTCACGCTTGGGGTTTGGTTGCGAGCCAACGCTCTGTCCGGTGCTTGAGGCGCTGCGGCTTTGGGTCTGTGCTAACGCTGCGCTAGGTTTGTCCCTACGTGGGCGAGCAAGCCATCGCACGCATCTTCAATCAAGACAAGCACATGCGCAAAGCCAGCGTCGCCATCGTAGTAGGGGTCTGGTACCACGGGGCTGTCGTGCTGGCGGCAAAACTCGGTCAGTCGACGTATCTTGTGCAGGTTCTCGGGCTGGCAGGCCTCTTGGGTGAGTGTCAAGTTGTCCCAGTCCATCACCAAAATCAGATCAAAGGCCTCAAAGTCGTGCGGTTCAATCTGGCGCGCCCGCAAGCCTGAGAGGTCGTAACCACGCTGGGCTGCATGTTGTTGTGAGCGCGCATCTGGCGGGGCGCCGGGATGGTAGTTATGGGTTCCCGCTGAGTCCACCGAGACCCGCTCTTGCAGGCCCAGCGTGCGAACTTTGTGGCGCAACACCCCGTGGGCCGTGGGGCTTCTGCAAATATTGCCCATGCAGACGAAGAGCACGGCGTAGCCGCTCATGGTGTTGGCCATAGCAGCTGACGTGTCAGCCAGAAAAACCCAAACAGCAGCAACACAGGCGTCACGATGGTTTGCAGGATGAAGATTGCCATCAGGGTCACGATGTGCTCGGTGGCTTGCTCAACTTTGCTTTTCATGTCGGTGTATTTTTCCTGAGGGATTTGCTTGAGCCTGTCCCAGTAACTGAGCTTGGTGTTGTCTGCAATCAGCGAGGTCTTGAATTCGGTATCAATGGCTGCCTGGCTTTGTTGGTAGGTGTTGTGGATGAACGATTGGTAGACCTGCTCTGAACCCAAGGCTGCAAGTGGCAGTGCAAAGCGCAGCAGCACCAACATGATGAGCACTTTGGTGAGCCACACCGGCGGGCTTGACTGTCGCAAGCGCCCTATCGCCCACGCGACAGCGGTCAGTGTCAGCGTCAAAGTGAGCAGTTGCGCGCCACCAAGGGTGAGGAGTAATTTTTGTAAGCCAAATGCCACTGCGACCAGCAGCATCAGGTCTGAGAACTGTTTCAAGAGTTCAGCCACCGGTGCGAGCAGCTGTCCGGGGCTGAAGGTGGCCCCAATGCCGGCCGGACTGGCGTTGACCTGGGTGCCCTGTAGCGCCGATACGCCGGCGTGCATTGCACGTGCGGTGGCGTAGGTTACGAGTGCGCGCTTGAGCCCGTCGTCAACTTGTTGGTTGGCACTGGCTTCGAAAGGTTTGCTCCAGGCCAGCGCCAAGATAAACGCAAGGCCACAGACCAGTAGGTATTTGGTAAGTGATGTCACATTGGCTCCTGTACCTTTGGAGGGTTAAAAAACGGTTGCATGTTAGGCGCCGGCTTGATCCAGACTGCTTCCTTTTTGAGCAAACGCCTGAACGCCAGCATTGGCGCGGCTTAGGCATGTTGTTTGCCACTTATCCACAGGGCTATGCCCGCTCAATGGGGACAAATTGAATTTTTGCAGAACGAACGCCACCTGGCGTCATGTGCACCAGAGGCTTGGGCGGCAAATCATGCGTGTCCAGCGGTGTCGGGACTTATGCAAAGATTTTCAGCGCAGGCCAATCGGGGTTTGATGTCTACTGTTCGAGCTATTTTTGTGAAAATTGACTCCGGTCAACGAAAAAATTAGGACGTCTTCGGATAATTTAAGACGGTCGAAAAAATCAGAGCGCCACCGATACAAGCGGCGCGCTGAGTCTGAATTTGACGGGTCTGCGGTGTGCAGTTTGGCTCACGAGAGCTCAACACGGTTGCTTAGTCAGCCACGAACAATACATACGATTATGTCCAATATTGAAGAATCCAATGAAACCATTGATGGTTTCCATTTGCTCATTGACGCGTTGAAGCTCAATGACATTGACACCATTTTTGGTCTGCCAGGTATTCCAATCACGGACCTGACCCGCATGGCACAAGCAGAGGGCTTGCGCGTGATCTCGTTCAGGCATGAGCAGCACGCGGGTAACGCGGCTGCAGCGGCTGGATTTTTGACGCAAAAGCCGGGCATTTGCCTGACAGTCTCAGCGCCTGGTTTCCTTAATGGCTTGACTGCCTTGGCCAATGCCACCACCAATTGCTTCCCCATGATTTTGATCAGCGGGTCCTCGGAGCGTGAAATTGTCGACCTGCAGCAAGGTGACTACGAAGAGATGGACCAGTTGGCGATTGCCAAGCCTTTGTGCAAGGCAGCTTTTCGTGTGTTGAATGCTGAAGACATCGGTGTGGGTGTTGCACGCGCCATTCGCTCTGCGGTATCGGGCCGCCCAGGTGGTGTGTACCTGGATTTGCCAGCCAAATTGTTTGCGCAAACCATGGACGCACTGGCTGGCAAGCGCTCTTTGATCAAGGTGGTGGATGCGGCGCCTCGGCAGTTGCCAGCAGCCGACGCAGTTGCGCGCGCTTTGGATTTGCTCAAAGGTGCCAAGAAGCCTTTGATTTTGCTGGGCAAGGGTGCGGCCTATGCGCAGGCGGATGATGACATTCGTGCATTGGTCGAGAAGACGGGTATTCCTTACCTGCCGATGTCCATGGCGAAAGGTATTTTGCCCGATACGCACAAGCAATCGGCAGCTGCTGCACGCTCGTTCGTGTTGCCTGAGGCAGATGTGGTGGTCTTGATTGGTGCCCGTCTGAACTGGCTTTTGTCGCATGGCAAGGGCAAGACCTGGGGTGGTTCAAACCACAAGGCCTGGGGCTCTCAGAAATACATTCAGATTGATATTTCGCCCACTGAGGCCGACAGTAATGTGGCCATTGATGCGCCTTTGATCGGTGACATTGGTTCTTGTGTTGCTGCCCTGTTGACTGGTATTGGTGAGAACTGGACCAAGCCGCCTGCAGCCTGGACAGACGCCATTGGTGAGCGCACCAGCAAAAATATTGCCAAGATGGCGGAGACCTTGGCCAAAGATCCAAGCCCCATGAATTTCCACAGTGCATTGGCTGTGGTGCGTGATGTGATGCGTGATAACCAAGACACCATTTTGGTCAACGAAGGTGCCAATGCTTTGGACTTCACGCGCTCAATCGTTGACATGTACAAGCCGCGCAAGCGTTTGGACGTCGGCACCTGGGGCATCATGGGTATCGGCATGGGCTTCTCTGTTGCCGCCGCTGTGGTCACGGGCAAGCAAGTGCTGGCCGTGGAGGGTGACAGCGCCTTTGGCTTCTCGGGCATGGAGGTAGAGACAATTTGCCGTTACGACTTGCCAATTTGCGTGGTGGTGATGAACAACAACGGTGTGTACCGTGGCACAGACGTCAACCCGACGGGTGGCAAAGATGTGGCCCCAACCGTGTTTGTCAAGGGCGCCCGCTATGAAATGATGATGCAAGCGTTTGGTGGTGTGGGTGTCACCGCCACAACGCCTCAAGAATTGCGTGCCGGTATTGCCGAGGCATTTCGCTCTGGCAAGCCCACGCTGATCAATGCTGTGATCGATGAGACCGCAGGCACTGAGAGCGGGCGCATTACCAGTCTGAATCCGCAGACTGCAAAAAAGAAATAAGTTTTAGTTTGATCAATTCACAAGGAGATTTGAAATGGAAAACAAACCACTAAGCGGTATCAAAATCATTGACTTCACCCACGTGCAAGCGGGCCCCGCTTGCACGCAGTTGTTGGCTTGGTTTGGCGCTGATGTGATCAAGGTCGAGCGCCCTGGTTCGGGTGACGTGACACGCTCACAGTTGCGCGATATCCCAGATGCGGACGCTTTGTACTTCACCATGCTCAACAGCAACAAGCGTTCTTTGACTTTGGATACCAAAAAGCCCGAAGGCAAGGCTGTCTTGGAGAAGATGATCAAAGAATGCGACGTGATGGTTGAGAACTTCGGTCCTGGTGCTCTGGACCGAATGGGCTTCACCTGGGAACATATTCAAAGCCTGAATCCCGGCATGATCCTGGCCTCAGTCAAAGGTTTCAGCGATGGTCACCACTACGAAGACCTGAAGGTTTACGAGAACGTGGCTCAGTGCGCGGGCGGCGCCGCATCGACCACCGGCTGGTGGAAGGGCGAAAACGCTGGTCCAACAATTTCCTCTGCCGCCCTGGGCGACAGCAACACGGGTATGCACTTGGCCATCGGTATTTTGACCGCTTACATTGGCCGTCAGCAGACTGGCAAAGGTCAAAAAGTGGCCGTTTCCATGCAAGACGCTGTGTTGAACCTGTGCCGCGTGAAAATGCGCGACCAGTTGCGTTTGGACCGTTTGGGTCACTTGGAAGAGTACCCACAGTACCCGCATGAAGAGTTTGGTGATGTGGTGCCTCGCGGCGGTAATGCCGGCGGTGGTGGTCAGCCAGGCTGGATCTTGAAGTGCAAGGGTTGGGAAACTGATCCCAACGCATACATTTATTTCACCATCCAGGGTCACGCATGGGGTCCAATTTGCGATGCCTTGGGCAAGCCTGAGTGGAAAGATGACCCTGCCTACAACACACCGCGTGGACGTCAGCCGCACATCATGGACATCTTCGGCACGATTGAAAAATTCATCAGCGACAAGACCAAGTTCGAAGCTGTTGACATTTTCCGCAAGTTTGACATTCCTTGCGCTCCCGTGTTGTCCATGAAAGAGTTGCTGCATGACAAGTCATTGCGTGCCAGCGGTTCGATCGTTGAAGTGCCGCACAAAGTGCGTGGCAGTTACTGGACAGTGGGCAGCCCGATCAAGTTCTCAGGCATGAAGCCAGAGGTGACAGCGGCGCCCCTGTTGGGCGAGCACACGGATGAGTTGTTGACTGAGTTTGGCTTTTCTGCCGACCAGATCAAATCTTTCCACGAAGCCAAGGCGGTTTAAGCCTGTTCAACGCGGCTTGACGTGTTTGATAACGGCACCCCAGTGGTGCCGTTATTTTTTAAGACGTCGCTTGCTTGAGGCTTTTACCTGACGTATCTTTTTAGTCGAGACCTACCATGTCTGTAAGCATTGATTACAAAGCGCTTGTCCATGGCGTCAGTGACGCCGTGATCGCGTCAGATGGCCGTGGCGCCATTTGCTTGTGGAACCTGGCAGCTGAGCGCCTGTTTGGTTACACGCAGCAAGAGGCCTTGGGTCAGTCCCTGGATTTGATCACCCCCGAGCGCTTCAGGGCCCGGCATTGGGAGGGTTACCACAAATCCATTGCCTCGGGTTCCACCCGGTACGCCAATGATCTTTTAAAGGTGCCCGCGACTCATAAAAACGGACAAACCCTGTCCATTGCGTTTACCGTGGCTTTGTTGTTTGACGAGGCGCAAGCCGTTGAGTTGGTTGTGGCCGTCATCCGCGATGACACGCAGCGTTTCCAGGATGAGCGCGCTTTGCGCAAGCGTTTGGCTGAACTTGAGGCGCAATTGGCCTCACGGCCGACCAATAGCCAGTAATAATGATTGATTTTGAGAAGTGGGGGCCCTGAATGAGTAAGGCACTTGACGGTTATCGGATCTTGGACTTCACCCACGTGCAGTCGGGACCCACCTGTACCCAGTTGCTGGCTTGGTTCGGCGCTGACGTGATCAAGGTGGAGCGCGCGGGCGAGGGCGATGCCACGCGTGGCCAATTGCGGGATGTCCCCGACGCTGACAGCCTGTACTTCACCATGCTCAACCACAACAAGCGGTCGATCACGGTGGACACCAAAAAACCAAAGGGCAAGTTGGTGCTGGAGGCCTTGATCCGCCAATGCGACGTTCTGGTTGAGAACTTTGCCCCGGGTGCTTTGGATCGCATGGGCTTCAGTTGGGAGCGCATCCATGAGATCAACCCCCGCATGGTTGTGGCCTCTGTGAAAGGCTTCGGCCCAGGCAAGTATGAGCATTGCAAGGTGTACGAAAACGTAGCGCAATGCGCTGGTGGCGCCGCTTCCACAACAGGTTTTGATGACGGCCCGCCTTTGGTGACTGGTGCGCAGATTGGCGACAGTGGCACCGGTCTGCATCTGGCCCTGGGTATCTTGGCCGCCTTGCTGCAGCGCCAAACCACAGGACGCGGACAAAAAGTGCTAGCACCCATGCAGGACGCCGTTTTGAATTTGTGCCGCGTGAAGTTGCGCGACCAACAGCGTCTGGAGCGAACAGGAGAGTTGCAGGAGTATCCGCAGTTCCCGGATATCGAATTCGGCGAAGCCGTTCCCCGCGCTGGCAACTCCTCAGGTGGTGGCCAGCCTGGTTCGATCCTGAAGTGCAAGGGGTGGCAAAAGGATCCTAATGCCTACATTTATTTCATCACGCAGGCGGCAGTGTGGCCGGCAATTTGCAAAGTGATTGACGAAGAGGGTTGGATCGCTGACCCGCATTTTGCGACTCCGAAGGCGCGTTTGCCGCATCTGAAAATGATTTTTGCGCGCATTGAGGAATGGACTAAAACCAAGACCAAGTTTGAGGCGATGGACATCTTGAACGAGTTTGACATCCCCTGTGGTCCGATTCTGTCGATGAAAGAAATTGCTGAAGATCCCGAGCTGCGCGCCACGGGTACGGTGGTCGAGGTCGACCACCCGGTTCGCGGCAAGTATTTGACCGTTGGCAACCCAATCAAACTGTCGGACAGCCCAACAGACGTGACCCGCTCGCCTTTGTTGGGTGAGCACACCTTGGAAGTGCTGTCTCAATTGGGTTATAGCGAAGAAGACATTCAGACGCTGCGCGATGAGCGCGTCATCTGACACCATTGAATTAAGAAGGACTTTTCATGAACCACCCGGTGATTCCAATTGCAGTGCAGGGCAGCTCTCAAGAGCGCAAACGCCAAGCGCCGAAAGGTCGACGTGTTGACCCTGCAGCTTTGGCGCAGGTGCAAGCGCTGCTTGGAGATGAATCTCGTCAACGGGATTTATTGATCGAACATTTACACAAATTACAAGATCATTTTGGACATCTCTCAGCGGCGCATCTGGCTGCATTGGCACAAGAGATGCGCTTGGCGCAAACCGAGGTGTACGAGGTGGCCACGTTCTACCACCACTTTGATGTGATCAGCCAAGGGCAAGCAGCGCCAGCTGCACTCACCGTCAGGGTCTGCGATGGTTTGTCGTGTGAGATGGCCGGTGCGGGCGATTTGTTGGCCAAATTGCCGGCGTTGTTGGGACGTGAGGTGCGCGTGATAGCGGCGCCTTGTATCGGCCGCTGTGAGCAAGCGCCTGCGGTGGCTGTTGGACAAAACCCAGTGCCTAATGCTACGTGTGAAGCGGTGCTGCAAGCGGTCAGCGCGGGCGCTACAAAACATGTCCCAAGTGGTTTCATCGACTTGGCCGCTTACCGCGCACAAGGCGGTTATGCCATGCTTGAGGCCTGCCTTTCTGGCCAAAAAGAGGTGGAGTCGGTGATCAGCACGCTGGAAGACTCCGGCTTGCGTGGACTGGGTGGCGCAGGCTTTCCTGCCGGGCGCAAGTGGCGCATTGTGCGCGCTGAACCTGCGCCTCGCCTGATGGCTGTCAACATTGACGAAGGCGAGCCAGGCACTTTCAAAGACCGCGTCTTGTTGGAGCAAGACCCGCACCGTTTCCTAGAGGGCATGCTGATCGCGGCCTGGGCTGTTGGCATTGACAGCGTCTATGTTTACCTGCGCGACGAATACCATGGTTGCCGGGCGATGCTCGAAGCCGAGCTGAGCAAACTGCGTGCCGACAAGACCTTGATGCCCAGCATGCCGCAGATCAGCCTGCGCCGTGGCGCGGGTGCTTACATTTGCGGCGAAGAGTCGGCGATGATCGAGTCGATTGAAGGTAAACGTGGCATGCCGCGCTTGCGTCCGCCTTACGTGGCACAAGTGGGTTTGTTCGGACGGCCCACCTTGGAGCACAATTTTGAAACCCTGTACTGGGTGCGTGCACTGCTGGAAAAAGGCGGCGCTTGGTTTGCCTCACACGGTGCTAATGGACGCAAGGGCTTGCGGTCTTTCTCTGTTTCAGGGCGGGTTCACTCTCCCGGGGTCAAACTGGCACCGGCGGGCATCACCATTCAAGCTTTGATCGATGAGCACTGTGGCGGCATGCAAGAAGGCCACCAGTTTTATGGCTACCTGCCTGGCGGCGCATCTGGCGGTATCTTGCCCGCAAGCATGAATCAAATTCCGCTTGACTTTGACACCTTGCAGCCTTATGGCTGTTTCATCGGTTCAGCGGCCGTGGTTGTGCTGTCTAACCAAGACTCAGCCGTTGCTGCGGCGCGCAATACCTTGCGGTTTTTCAAGCATGAGTCATGCGGTCAGTGCACGCCTTGTCGCAATGGCACAGCCAAAGCCTCGGCCTTGATTGAGCAGCCCAAGTGGGACCTGCCGCTTTTGGCCGATTTGTCCACGGTGATGCGTGACGCCTCTATTTGTGGTTTGGGTCAAGCTGCACCCAATCCGATTGACTGTGTAGTCAAATATTTTCCGCACGAGCTGACCTGAAGGTACCCACATGAACGCAATCACTCGCAGAGAACAGGCGCAACTGCAAGCGCATACGGTCAATTTTGAGTTAAACGGCAAACCCGTCAGCGCGCGCGCCGATCAAACCATTCTTCAGGTCGCCCAAGAGCATGGCATTGAAGTGCCCCATCTTTGTTACAAAGATGGACTTGAGAAGGTTGGCAATTGCAGGGCTTGCATGGTGGAGGTGAGTGGTGAGCGCGTGCTGGCACCGTCTTGTTGCCGCACGCCCTCTGAGGGTATGAAAGTCAGCACGGAAAGTGAGCGTGCCGTCAAATCTCAAAAAATGGTCTTAGAGCTGTTGTTGGCCGACATGCCAGAGACCAGCTACACGCGCCACAATGAAGTCGACCAATGGGCTGAGAAGCTGGCTATTGGTAAACCCCGTTTTGAGGCGAGGGCGCAGGTTCAACAAGACCTATCCCATCCCGCGATTGCAGTCAATCTGGATGCCTGTATTCAATGTACGCGCTGCTTGCGGGCCTGCCGTGATGAGCAAGTCAATGACGTCATTGGGCTCGCCTTCAGAGGTGATCAGGCCAAGATTGTGTTTGACATGGATGACCCCATGGGGGCTTCGACCTGTGTGGCCTGTGGTGAGTGTGTGCAAGCCTGTCCAACGGGTGCCTTGATGCCTGCCATGGGTGTGGCCATGACAGTGCCTGACAAACAGGTGGCCTCGGTGTGCCCGTATTGTGGTGTGGGTTGTCAGCTCACCTACAACGTGAAAGACAACAAGATTTTGTTTGTTAACGGTCGTGATGGGCCAGCCAATCATGCGCGTTTGTGTGTGAAGGGTCGCTATGGATTTGACTATGCCCACCACCCACACCGTTTAACCAAGCCGCTGATCCGTCGAGCCGATGCACCCAAGCGGGGCGATTTCGCCGTGGACCCAGATAACGTCATGTCTGTTTTTCGTGAGGCAACTTGGGAAGAGGCGCTTGAATTTGCTGGCGGCCAACTCGCTCACATTCGTGACACGCACGGCAAAAAGTCCTTGGCTGGATTTGGTTCTGCAAAAGGCAGTAACGAAGAAGCCTATCTGTTTCAAAAGCTGGTGCGAGCCGGCTTTGGTAGTAACAATGTTGACCATTGCACCCGCTTGTGCCATGCGTCGTCAGTGGTGGCTTTGCTCGAAGGCATTGGCTCAGGTGCGGTGTCCAACCCGGTGATGGACGTGACCAAGGCAGAGGTGGTCATTATCATTGGTGCCAACCCCACGGTGAATCACCCGGTGGCTGCAAGCTGGATCAAAAACGCTGCGCACAACGGTACCAAGTTGATCATTTGCGACCCACGTCGCTCTGACATGGCGCGCTTGGCGCACCGCTTTCTTCAGTTCAAACCTGACACAGATGTGGCCTTGCTCAACGCCATGATGAATGTCATCGTGACCGAGGGCTTGGTGGACCAAGATTTCATTGCCAGCCGCACCATCGGGTATGAGGAACTGCGCGCGAACGTCGCTGACTACAGCCCTGAGGCGATGGCGCCGATTTGTGGCATTGATGCTGACACCATTCGTTACGTTGCGCGGCTCTACGCCACGTCCAAAGCCTCTATGATTTTGTGGGGCATGGGTGTGTCACAACACGTGCACGGCACAGACAACGCACGCTGCTTGATTGCTTTGTCGCTGATGACTGGTCAAATTGGTCGGCCAGGCACGGGCTTGCACCCTTTGCGAGGTCAAAACAATGTACAAGGTGCCTCAGACGCTGGCTTGATTCCCATGATGCTGCCAGATTACCAGCATGTGTCCAAGCCAGAGACCATTGCAAAATTTGAAGCGGCTTGGGGCCTGGCTGCCGGCTCACTGGACACGCAGCCTGGCTTGACCGTGGTGGAGGTGATGCACGCGATCAAACAGGGCACCATTCGCGGCATGTACGTCATGGGTGAAAACCCAGCCATGTCAGATCCGGATGCCAACCACGCACGAGAGGCCTTGGCGGCTTTAGACCATTTGGTGGTGCAGGACATTTTCCTGACAGAAACCGCTTACCTGGCAGATGTGATTTTGCCGGCCAGTGCGTTCCCAGAAAAAACAGGCAGTTTCACCAATACCGATCGCTTGGTTCAAATGGGGCGTCAAGCCATCGACCCCCCAGGTGACGCACGTCAAGATTTGTGGATCATTGAACAAATTGCCAAGCGCATGGGTTTGGACTGGAACTACGCTCACGTGTCCGAGGTCTTTGACGAAATGCGCCACACCATGCCCAGCATTGCGGGCATGACATGGGAGCGTTTGGAGCGTGAGCATGCCATCACCTACCCCTGCACCCAAGAAGGTGATCCTGGTCAATCCGTGGTGTTTACGGACACCTTTCCACGTGAGAACGGGCGAGCCCGGTTTGTCCCTGCAGATGTGATACCGGCCGATGAGCGCCCAGATGCGCAGTACCCCTTGGTGCTCATCACTGGGCGTCAGTTGGAGCATTGGCACACGGGCAGCATGACGCGCCGTGCGACCATGCTTGACGCCATTGAGCCCGATCCAGTGGCTTTGGTGCACCCCTTGGATTTAGCAGATCTGGGCGCCCAGCCCGGCGATGTGATCACCATTGAGTCGCGTCGTGGTGAAGTGGTTTTGTACGCGCGGGCTGATGAAAGCTCTCCTCGAGGCGCTATTTTTGTGCCTTTCTGTTACTACGAAGCGGCCATCAATCGCCTGACCAACGCCGCTTTGGATCCGTTTGCGAAGATTCCAGAGTTCAAGTACTGTGCCATTCGCGTGCGGCGCGGTGGGACATTGGCTGAGCGCATGAGCTTTGGTGGGGGTCAGATCCTGGAGAAGTTGAACTTGTCCATGGCCTGATACCTGCGCATGGCGCCCGCAGCCTGCGTGCTGCCATGCGCGGGCAGGCCTGGTCTGATTTGAGTTCAAACGGCGAAGCAAGTCGCAGTACGACTGCCCCCAGCGCAAAAGGATCGCCTTGACCGATGCGCGGGCGCGGCGCCATCGAGTTCGGACTATTGCAAGGTCGCCTGCCTGTTTTGGGAGGGCGATTTTTTTTGCTTTGGCGCGCAATGCTTGTCGAATTTTCTGCGTGCGTTTCGGCTGCACTTGGCTATATTCATCCCTGATGATATGTATAGGGCTTACCCTAGGTATTGACTGCGGTCAACTGATTTTGGGTGCTGAGGCCTGACACTGGTCCCTAGCGACGTTTCAGTAGTTTGCGGAACGGTGACGCTAAGCTTGTAGAAAGTGCATTACAGTCCGCAAAATTCCGCTGTGAATCTTGAATTTTGCTGATTGAACTTAAGGAGAATGACATATGAAAACCAAGGTGATATTTAAGCAACTCGCCACAGTCGCGGCTGTTGGACTTGCTGCAGTGTCCATGTCTGCGCAAGCAGCTTGGGAGCCCACCAAGAATGTTGAGTTCATCGTGCCAGCGGGTTCAGGCGGTGGTGCTGACCAAATGGCGCGTGCCATTCAAGGCATCATTGTCAAGAACAACTTGATGAAGCAGTCCATGGTGGTTGTTAACAAGTCAGGTGGCGCTGGTGCTGAGGGCTTTTTGGATATCAAGAACGCCAAAAGCGACCCGCACAAGATCATCATCACCTTGTCCAACTTGTTTACCACGCCATTGGCAACCGGTGTTCCTTTCAATTGGAAAGATCTGACACCTGTGAAGATGATGGCTTTGGACGAGTTTGTGCTGTGGGTGAATGCAGAATCCCCATACAAAACACCCATGGATTACGTGAATGCTGTGAAAAAAGCCGGCCCTAACAAAATGAAGATGGGTGGCACGGGCTCTAAGCAGGAAGACCAGATCGTGACCGCTGCCATCGAGAAAAAAACCGGCGCCAAGTTCACCTACATCCCTTACAAAGGGGGCGGTTCAGTGGCAGTCCAGCTCGTTGGCAAGCACATTGATTCATCGGTGAACAACCCGATCGAAGCCGTGGCGCATTGGCGCGGTGGCAAGCTGCGCCCCTTGTGCGTGTTTGATGACACCCGTTTGCCTTACAAAGAAAAGATGACGGACACCATGTCGTGGAATGACATTCCAACCTGTAAAGAATCGGGCTTGGATGTGACGTACTTGATGCTGCGCGGTATCTTCATGGCTGGGGGCGTGAGCGCTGAGCAAGTGGCGTATTACGTTGAGCTCCTGCGTAAAGTGCGTGCAACACCTGAGTGGGCTGCTTTGATGGCCAAGGGTGCGTTTAACCAATCAGACCTGGAAGCTAAGGCCTACCTTGATTGGGTCGCTAGCGCTGAAACCGATCACAAAGCCCTGATGGCCGAAGCTGGGTTCTTGGCTAAGTAAACGCAGTTCAGTTTAGTTCTCTTGGATACGGGTGCGCATGAGACCATGCGCACCTTCTTTTTTCTTATCGGAGTGTTTGATGGTTGAATCGTCGGATGTGCGTGCCGCACTGAGTAACAAAACGGCTGAAATGGTTGTGGCTACGATCACGTTTGTGTTCAGCACCATAGTCATGTATGACAGCTGGCGCATTGGGGCCAGGTGGGCAGAGGATGGTCCCCAAACTGGATATTTCCCGTTTTACATTGGTGTCATGATCGCCATCGGGTCGATTGTTAACTTCATCAGTGGCATGCGTTTAAGCGGCAAGAAAAACGGCACATTTGTCGAGGTGGGTCAACTTAAATTGGTGCTCAGTGTCTTGATTCCATCGTCGATCTATGTGGCTTTGGTGGGCTTGCTTGGTATCTACGTGCCATCCGTTATTTTCATTGCTTTCTTCATGCGCTGGCTTGGCAAATATGCTTGGGCGAAGCTGCTCGCTGTTAGTTTTGGGACCGCTGGTTTTTTCTATTTAGTGTTTGAGATTTGGTTCCAAGTGCCACTGCCCAAAGGCCCTATTGAGGCCATGCTCGGTCTGGGCTGATTGCCGTCGTTGAAATAAATGGATTTGCTTAAATGATTGATTCTCTAAATTCATTAATGGGCGGTTTTGCCGTCGCATTAACCTTTACCAACATCTTGTTGATGTTTGCCGGTGTGATTCTTGGCGTGATCATTGGTGTACTGCCTGGTTTGGGCGGCGCCAATGGTGTAGCGATTTTGTTGCCCTTGACTTTCAGTATGGCGCAGCAGCCTGGCGGTCAGACCTCTGCCATCATTTTGTTGTCTTGTATTTACTGGGGCGCTTTGTTTGGCGGTGCTATCACGTCCATTTTGTTCAATATTCCCGGTGAGCCTTGGTCGGTTGCTACCACTTTTGATGGCTTCCCCTTAGGTCAGCAAGGTCGCGCTGGTGAAGCGCTGACTGCGGCGTTCACGTCATCGTTTATAGGTGCTTTCGTTGGCGTCTTGGTGATCACCTTCTTGTCGCCAGTGATTGCAGGCTTTGCATTGGAGTTTGGGCCACCAGAATTCTTCGCCGTTTATTTGTTGACCTTCTGTGCGTTCATCGGTATGAACAAAGAAGCGCCCTTCAAGACATTGGTCTCTATGATGGTTGGTTTTGCACTGGCTGCTGTCGGTACCGATACCGTGACAGGTACTTTGCGCATGACCTTTGGCACCGAATCCCTGTTGGGGGGCTTTGACTTCCTGGTGGTGGTGATTGGTCTGTTTGGTATCGGTGAAATTTTGCAAACCCTGGAAGAGGGTCTGGAATTCAAAGGAACCAAAGCCAAAATGAACTTGCGTATCGTGCTGCAGACGTGGAAAGAATTGCCTAAATACTGGGCAACTTCTGTACGCTCATCGATCATTGGTTGCTTCATGGGCATCGTGCCTGGTGGTGCGACACCTGCGTCATTCATGGCCTACGGTGTTGCGCAGCGTACATCAAAAGATGGCGAGCGCTTTGGTACCGGCATGGTGGAGGGTGTGGTTGCACCTGAAACAGCAGCTCATGCTGCCGGCACATCTGCCTTGTTGCCCATGTTGACACTGGGTGTACCTGGTTCACCTACGGCCGCTGTGCTGCTGGGTGGTCTGTTGATTTGGGGTTTGGAGCCTGGTCCTTTGTTGTTCGTTGAGCAAAAGGACTTTGTGTGGGGCCTGATTTCCTCGATGTACCTCGGCAACATCGTTGGTCTGATTGTTGTCTTGACCTGCGTGCCTTTGTTTGCGGCTATTTTGCGCATTCCCTTCTCTGTGATTGCGCCCATCATCATCGTTATTTGCGCGATTGGCGCCTTCACTGTGCACAACAATGAATTTGACATTTACATGATGGTTCTTTTCGGTCTTATCGGCTACGTCTTCAAGAAGCTGTCGTATCCGCTGGCACCCTTGGTGTTGGCTGTTGTGTTGGGTGACCGCGCCGAAGCCTCGTTCCGTCAGGCGATGTTGTTTTCCCAAGGCGACATGTCGATTTTCTTCTCTAACTTCCTGGTAGGTGGTTTGACAGCCACAGCCATCATCCTGTTGTTCCTACCGGTGTTGAGCATGCTGAAAGAAAAACTGATCAAGTCAGGCGCCTGATCTGAGCTGGCTCCAAAACTCAAGCCTTGTTTTGAAGCAAGCTTGAGTTGGATGGCAAGATCATTCAGTTAAAAAAAACCCACCGCTAAGTACGGTGGGTTTTTTTCGTCTTGGTGGTGCTCAAGGGCGCTGTGTTGACGGCCTTAGATTTTTCCGCGTTGTTTCAATCGACTGAGCGTTTCTGCCGACAGATTCAGGTACGCGGCGAGTTCTTTTTTTGGAATGCGATCAAACAGCTCAGGGTGCTTGCGCTCAAAACGATGAACCCGACCAGGCGCATCGAGCAGGTGCAGCGTGATGGTATGGGCCATGATGTCGCCCATCAAACTCATCACCTCAAACTCAAATACAGACTTGAGTTCAATGTGATCATCTAGAAATGTGACCCAGGCGGGCATGTTCAATTTGGCGACTCGGCATTTGGTGGACGCGATGATGCTGTAGGGCGCAGGGGTTTTCAAACACCAGGCTGCGTAAGAGGTTTCCATGCCGCGCTCGCTGGAAAAACGCAGAACCATTTCTTTGTTGCCCAGGGCGTTGCTGACAACGCGTTTCAAAAGCCCATCCAAAATGAAATACTGCTCCATATCGCGATCACCTTGGTTGAGCAAGTAATCGCCTTTAGTGGCATCAACGATTTGCAGATGGGTCTCTAAATCCGCCAATTGGGCATCGGTGATGTTCTTAAGCAAACTGTTTTGCTTAAGCTCGGCGTGGATGATCGCGCGTTCAGGGTGTTTGTGTAGGGAAATGGCGCGCATGAAAGAGTTACCCAGAACATGACCTCAGGTCGTCACGTTGACGATCTGCATGTTGCCAAGACAGAGTTTTTCCTATTTGCATCGAAGGGCAGTTACCCGCTAAAAGGGGGGGTGGCATTTGCCGAAATTGTAAGGCCAGTGAAACCACCCAGCCCGGATCAAAATGGCTGGCTGTTGTCAGAAGGCTTTGGAGCGGCAATTTGAAGCCCGTGGACAGGCGCCTCTGCCAGCCCGCCATCTGCTTCACTCAGGACTTGTTCTTTAGTTTGTCACCTAAGGCGATATCGAGCATCATCTCATTGGCTAAAGTGCCAAGTTCCTGCTCCAAGCTGTCCATCGACAAAGCGCTAGGAACGAGCAGTTGCGCGCCCACCTTGAAGGTTTGTTTGCCGTCGCTACCGTTTCGGATCACCTCGGTGTGGATGTTTTCAATGCTGATGCCGCGGCCAGTTAGCATTTTGGTCAGGCTACTGACGATGCCAATGCGGTCATCGCCCACGAGTTCAAGCTCAACCATGCGCAAAGAACTTGCTATGTTTGCTGTACCGCTTTTGGTGATCACCAACTGTAAGCCACCTACTTCCATGCCGCGCAGGGCATTGGCAAAGGCATCGGCATTTTCAGGTGGCACCTCAAAGTGCACCATGCCGGCAAACTCACCCGCGGCCCGAGCCATTCGACTGGCCGCCCAATTGGCCCCGTAGCGTTGCGCCCGTTCGGCCATTGCGCTGACGATGCCATGACGGTCAGCACCATTGATGGTGACAACAAATGAGACTGTAGAGGGCGCATTTTCCTCGGTCAGCACGATGGATTTCTTGATCATTGGTGCTTTGGTGGCAAAGCGCGCATCCTGCTGGAATGCGGGCAGGACGCCGTTGAGCCGTGCCGATTGAGCCACTTTCGCCAAAAGCGCCAGTCCCATGGGCGCCAGTGCTCTTTCCCATAGATCACGAGCGGACTCGCCTTTTTGAACAAAGCACCAGTCTTGGGCGGCAATTGCACCAGCATCCCAGCCGTCGGCCAGGTGGTACACCGAGCCCCCAGCAATGGGGTCACCCTCCAGAATGGTCCACTCAACCGCAGCGATTCCTCGGTGTCTTGGCAAGAGCGACGGGTGATAGCCGACCCCACCTAAGCGCGAACGTGCAAGTGCCTCGTTGGTGATTCTGGCGTGGGTGTGCGCTGCGATGATCAGGTCGGTGCCCTCGGCAATGGCATGCTCGGGCACAAATTTGGGGTTCTCAAGTACGTGAACCGGTATGCCTGCTGCACGCGCTGCCAGAGCCAAGCGATCGTCTTCAGCGGGCGCCACAACGCTGGTGAAGGTGAGCCCATCTTCTTTGCGCAATGACTCTAAAACGAGCGCACCAAAATAGCGCGAGCCAACCAGGGCACATTTCATGTCGATTTCTCCTCAATAGGTCTGTGATGTTGTGTTGGCCGTATTGTCCGATATTCAATACCCGTCTTTGACCGGTGGTGGCTACATTGCGTTTCTCAAAGGATTACTTCAGCGCGATGCGCGCACCATTGAGCGCCACGGCGGTCAAGCTGTTTTTCGGCGAACCTTCAATCAGTTTGTCACTGTAGCTTAGGTAGAGCAGCACCTTGCGTTGCGCGTCAACCATGCGCACCACACGCAGCCGCTTGAACAACACGGAACGCCGTTGGTTGAACACTTCTTCGTTCAAACCAATGGGTACGTTAGATGCAATGGGGCCGACCTGACGGCAGGCAATGGATGCATCGGAGGTGTCCTCAGCGAGCCCGATCAAGCCCGATACCCCCCCTGTTTTGGCGCTGGAGACGTAGCAGGTTACGCCTGCGATTTTGGGGTCATCAAAGGCTTCAACCACGATCTTGTGATTGGCACCAATTAATTTGAAGGTGGTGTCGACCTCACCGATGGTTTGAGCTTGCGCCCCAATGGCCAAGGTCATCAGGGTACACAGTAGGGCTGGTTTGAAATCTGTCATGGTGTTTATTGGTTTCCTGGGTCTGAAGATGATGTAAGCTAAGTTGCAAAGGATAAGCGCATGCACCTCATCATCAAATTTTTGGCTCGCTGTGTATCGGCACTGCGTAGATCGGTTCTATGCCTTGGGCTTGTGCTGAGCTTTGTCGCCGCGACGGTACACGCGCAAGCCAAGGTGGTGCAAACGCCTTACACAGCACCTAAAGTGGTATTCGATTTTTACCTCGACAACCCCGCCAAAATGGGTGCTGCTTTGTACTGGCTGCGCTCTTTCATGAATCCGCTGGTGGAGTCACCTTACAGCATGTTCAACGAGGACATCCGGGCCGTGGTGCTGTTGCATGGCACAGAAATTGTCACCGTTGCCAGGCACAACGAGGACAAGTACCTCCAGCAGGTTCAACGGATGCGTTACTACGCGCAGCAAGGCGTGAAATTTCGTATTTGCGGGCTGGCCATGAAAGATTATGGCTACCAAGCGTCTGATCTGCAGCCCTTTATCGAGGTCGCGCCCTCAGCCATCACTGAGTTGGTGCATTGGCAAAATTTGGGGTATGCCTTGGTGACACCCCGTATTCAAGACAAGGTCTTGTCGATAGAGGAAATTCGCTGAGTGGTTTCAAGCCATCAATGGATGGTGTGTTGGCGGCTTTTGCTGCTTTTCGAAGTGCTGCTTGTCTTGTATTTGGCGCTGAGTCCCGCGCCACCCCAGACAGTGGATTTGGGCTGGGACAAGCTCAACCATCTGGCGGCGTTTGCGATCATGACGATGACGGCTGGCCAGGGTTTTAAGCATGCATGCAAGCAGGTCTTGGTCGCGCTTCTGGCCTTTGGCGGATTGATTGAGCTACTGCAATCTTTCGTGCCCAACCGTTATGCAGAGTGGGGCGATTTAGGCGCTGATGCGCTGGGTATCGCTTTGGGCTTGCTTGTATGGAGGATCCTGCGCCGCTTGGTGCAAAGGCATGACCCGTGCGTTCAGTGATTGCGCAGACCTCGCCCTTGGTCTAAAAAACCTTGAAACTGCTCGGGTGGCACCAGTGCGCCACCAGTGCTCCAAATGACATGGTTGGTCTGGGGGGTGTTGAGGCCAGAATTGGCCATGATGCGGGGCCCGCCGAAGCCGGCTGCCGCCGAGGGCTCAATGCGCAAGCCTTCATGGTCGTGCAGCAGTGCGAGGTGTTCGTACAAGGTGGCGTCTTGCACAGTGAACGTGCCTGCCAGGCATGGGCGCATCAGCTCAGCGGCCAAAAGTGATGCGCGTGGTACCGCCAGGCCATCTGCAGCGGTTTGGTTAGACAGACCGAGCTCGTAAACCGAAGGGTGGGCGCCCTGAGCAGCGAGCATTTGCAGCAAAAAACAGGGTGATTGAACCGGCTCTGCGAAATAGCAGCGCACATGCTCGCCGAAGAGCAGCTGCAGTCCCCAAGCAATGCCCGCCGGTGCGCCACCAACCCCACAGGGTAGGTAGACCTTGAGTGGATGCGCGGCATCAACTTGGACGTGCTGGCTTGCCAGCTGAGCTTGAAGCTCGTAGGCTGCACAAGCGTAGCCCAGTAGCAAAGACACAGAGCGTTCGTCATCCACAAAATGACAGTGGGGGTCAGCTGCCGCTTGTTGACGGCCCTGTGCCACGGCTTGCTCATAGTCACCCGGGTGCTCGATCACCTCAACGCCGCACGCACGCAGACGCTGTTTTTTCCACGATTTGGCCTGGGCAGACATGTGGACCACCGCGCGGTAGCCCAGTGCCGCCGCAATCACCCCAATGCTGAGTCCCAGATTGCCGGTCGAGCCAACTGCCACGCGGTAGCTTCGCAGTACGCGACGTGATGCGGGCAGTCTCAACCTGCGCAGGTCGCCGTCGCTCGCGAGCAGTCCGTGTTGCAGCGCAAGTCGCTCGGTGAGCTCAAGAATTTCATGAAAACCACCGCGTGCTTTGACCGATCCTGCAACTGGCAGGCTATGGTCTGCTTTGACCCACATCCTGCCTTGCTCAGAGCTGAGTCCAAGTGCTTTTTGCATGCGCGCTATAGGCTGGAGTTTGGATCGAATGGCCCCTGCACTTGCCGCCAGTTCATCAAACAATTCTGCCAGCAAGGGTGCAAAGCGCTCGAATCGTGCCTGTGCCAGCGCAAGGTCAGCCAAGCCGAGGCCAGCAGCACCCTTGGCGACGGTGTCGTCCTCGGATGTCTGCTTGTTGGCGCGCGCTGGGTTGTGCCAGCACACGGGCTTTGCCTGGCGTATTGCCTGCAGGATGTTTGTGTCGTTCATGTGAAGTGGCGATGTTCACTTCAAACAGTTGCTAATGGGCGGCATGACTGAGATTGGATTGTGAAACGATGCCGGTCGGTTGAAACGCTTAAGCCACAGTTTAGATGGGCTCTGCAAGCTGTATCTTGGCATACCTTGAATGAAGGACAGCTGGTTTAAATGAATAAAAATTGCTTGGGTTTTGTCGATGCAGCGCAAATGAACCCACAATCGGGTGATTGCAGGAATGGTCAATTGAGCGAAACCTTGAACAAACTCCGTTTAATTGTCTTTGGGGACGGCCAAATTGCCTCAAGGCCGATTGTTTGGCTCTTGGGCTTTTTCGCTTTTCTGAACGTCTATGCCATGCAGGCGGTGTTGCCAACAGTCATGCATGAATTTCAGGCCACCCCAGTGCAAGCCGGTTACACGGTTGGTGCGACCGTGCTGGGCATCGCTCTGATGTCACCATTCATGGGCATGCTGTCTGACGCATGGGGCCGCAAACCAATCATCGTCATTTCCATGTTTGCTTTGACGTTGCCCACGGCCCTGATTGGCTTGGCCGACAGTTTGACCTTGATTGTCCTTTTGCGGTTTTTACAAGGCCTGGCCGTACCAGGCATTGTGGTGGTTCTGGTGGCCTATTTGTCGGAAGAGTTTCGATCCGGTGGTCTGGCCCGCTTGACCACCACTTACGTGGCTGGAACAGTCATGGGGGGCTTTAGCGGCCGGTTCATCTCGGGCCACATGGGCGACTGGTTGGGTTGGCGTGCTGCGTTCGTGACGCTGGCCCTGTTGAACCTGATGGGTGCGGTGGTGGTGCTTTGGTATTTGCCAGCATCACGCAAGTTTGAAGCGCACAGCAACTTCTCTGGCGCCATGCAGGTGCTGCTGAAACATCTGAGCAACCCACGCTTGTTGGCCATATGCGCGGTGGGTTTTTGTGTGCTGTTCACCATGGTGGGAACCTTCACTTACCTCAATTTCTATCTGGCAGCGCCGCCCTTTAGTTTGAGTTCAGGCGGTTTGGGCAATGTGTTCTTGGTTTATCTGGTGGGGGCCTTGGTCACGCCGTTTGCTGGATCAGTCATTGCACGGCATGGTTTTTTGCCATCCATGTTGGGCGGCTTGGCATGTTCGGCAAGCGGGCTGGCCCTGACGCTGGTGCCGAGCTTGCCGGTGATTCTGCTGGGTTTGACGCTGTGTTCGTGTGGCGTGTTTGTTTGTCAGTCGGCCACAATTGGCCGCATTGCTGACCGTGTGACGGAAGGTCGATCTCTGGCAACAGGGTTGTATTACATGAGCTATTACGCCGGTGGTGCGTGTGGCTCTTGGATCACAGGGCTGGCTTTCGAACGTTATGCATGGTCTGGTGCGGTGTTGTCCGTAGCCCTGTTTCAGTTGTTTGCTGGATTGGTTGCAGTGCGCTATTTGCGGGCTGGCAACGCCGCTGGCTAGTCCTGAGCGCAGCCGCTGGGCACAAACAGACGCATGCTGAGCGGGGTTTGATGTTTTGCATCAGACACGTGCGCGCTTTTACCCAGAATGTTTCACCCCTTGCTTAATGGGAACGGACTTGACATGATCGACACGGATTCTTCTTTGCGCCAGATCTTGATGGCCTGTCGCACCATTGCGGTCGTGGGCATCTCCATGGATGAGGACAAGCCCAGTCACTATGTCTCAAAGTACATGCAACAGCACGGCTACCGTATCGTGCCGGTCAATCCACGCTACACCCATGTACTGGGTGAGGCTTGCTACCCCAGTTTAGAGTCGGTTCCTTTTGCGCTTGATATGGTGGACGTTTTCAGGCGCACGCAAGACGTGTTGCCCATTGCCCAGAGTGCCATGGCGATCAAAACCCACTGTTTGTGGCAACAGATTGGTGTGGTGAATCTTGAGGCAGATGCTTTGGTCAAAGCGGCTGGTATGCAATCAGTCCTGGACCGTTGCTTGAAAGTTGAGCACGCTCGGCTACTCGGGCGCTGACGCGCCCAGAAGCGCTAAATCACTTTGAAGCCATGGGTGGCGTCACGCTCAAGTTGAGCCACCAAGCCAAATTCCCAGTCAAGATAGGCTTGCATGGCCTCACGTTTGGCGTCTGTGCCCTCGTAGGGTCGACGATAGCGGTCAATGCGGGGCGAGGCGAGGTGAGACTCACCAGAGGTAAAGGCCAGCTGTGCTTGGCGCCAACTTGGGTTGCCGCCATCCAGTAAAAAAACCGGCTTACCGCTTAAATGGGACACATCTTGCAGGGCGTGGCGGGCCAAGGTTCCACAGCTGTCGGTCAGCACATAGCGGTCGGCCTCGGGTGCATCCGTCAAGGCCTGTGCCAGCTGCGAGCGCAGTGCAAACCAAGCGCCGGGAATATGTGCTTTGACGTAAGCCGCACTGGCTGTGAAGTCCAGAACGGTGGTGGCCGGTGAAGACGTCTGCAGCCAGTTGTTCAGGCTGTGGGCATCGACCAGCTCGATCGGGTTCGCTGGCGCAGGCATGCGCGGTGTGACTGCGCCTGACGCAGTCAGCTGGGCTGCGTTCAGCGGGGGGAGCACATACACTTCCCAAGCCATCTGCGCTAACCAAGATGCGCTCATGTTGGCGCGAACGCCGTCAGTGTCGCAAAGCACCAAACGGGCGCCGCGTACCGCGGCTTGAAAATCTGTTTCTTGCACCAACTGACCGCCTGGCGCGCTGCGAAATCCTGGCAAGTGAGCAGCTTCAAACTCTTCAGGTGTTCGCACATCGAGGCAGTAGGTCGTGCGCTGCCCATCTTGCAACCAAATCTGCACCTGGTTCATGGTTGCAGGGCGCACGCCGGCTCGATCAGCCACAGCTTTGGCATCGACGGCTGCTTGGTGTGCCTGATCAATACTTACTGGGCCAAAGCGCTGGTGTGCACCGTGATTGAGTTGCTGATTAGCCAGTGTCCAGCCGATGGTGCCGTTGCGCAAAGCCGTTACGGGGTTGGGTATGCCCGCGTTGACCAGTGATTGCGTGCCGATGATGCTTCGGGTTCGACCCGCGCAATTGACGACGATATGGGTCGTGGGATCTGGGGCCAAACTGCGCGCACGCAGCACCAGTTCGGCGCCTGGCACGCTGATACCACTGGGAATGCTCATGGTGTGGTATTCATCGTAGCGGCGCACATCGAGCACCACCATATTGGCTTTCTGGTCCAACATGGCTTGAACTTCGGGGGCTGAGAGTGACGGGGTGTGGCGCACGGATTCGACCAATTCGCCAAAGGCCTTGCTGGGCACGTTGACATCACAAAACACCTCGCCCCCACTGCGTTGCCATGCGGCAAGACCACTGGGCTGTCCTTGTTCATTGGACGCTGTTTCCAGCAAACTGACGTGGGTGTAGCCCATGTGTTGCAGCGTGCGCGCGGCAGTTACTGCCAAACCTTCGCCATGGTCCATCAGCACCACGCTTGTGTTTAACCGAGGTATACGGCTCCAAGCATCGGCCTCGATGCGCCCGATGGGCATGTTGGCTGCAAACAGCGGGTGCGATTGGGCAAACGGCGCTTCTTCGCGAACATCGAGCAGCGCAATTTCCTGCTTTTGACGCAGCATCTCACGCACTTGGAGACAGGTGGTGGTTGTGGTGGCGGGATTTTCAGTGGTCATACTTACTGCGGCCTGAGTGGCCGAATGGGTGTTGTCGGTTCTCAAGCCCTCAGACTTTCAGAGCCTTGAGTTGGGTGTTCATTTCTTCAGAGCGATCCCACAGGTTGGGCATACTGGGGTTGCTGTAACCCGATACAAAAGCTTGTCGTTCACCGCTGAGTTTGTATGTCGAACGCTCAATGGCGCCTATGTTGGCACCGTACACATGGATGCTGATGGAGACGCCGTCGGGGCGCGCGTTGCGCACGACATGCAGGTCGCCAAGTGTGGGTGAAACCGCTGACACCTGGCCTGCACGCAGCGTCAAAGGCTGGCCCAGGGCCAGCAGTTGACCTTGCGCATCACGCGCATAAGCCTGCGAGGTCTCTTCGCCTCGCAACTGCCCAATCAGGCCCCACACCGTGTGGTCATGGATCGGCGTTTCTTGGCCGGGTCCCCAGACAAAACTGACCACAGAAAAATGTTCGCGTACGTCGGTATAGAGCAGGTACTGGCGGTAGCGTATTGGGCTCGCAAGGGCATAGTCTGCGGGTAGCCAGTCATCTACAGCAACCAGGTCTTCCAGGAGTTTGGAGCCCATGCGCAACACAACACCTTCATCGCTGTTGGCTGCCAGCAGGGTTGAGAAAGCTTGCACAAAATGGCGCAAACGGGTCAGTGGCGCGCTGGCGTTTGGTGTGGTGTCTGTCACGGTTGATGGCTGGAAAAGCGGTTTGTCGGCTGTAAGGTCATATTTTGCAGCATATTTAAACAGGTGTTCCTAAACTTCTCAGTACGTCACGGACCATCTGCGCGCGGGCTTTGGCTTCGGGCAAAGCCCGCTCAATGCGCAGTTTGTCGTTGCCTGCTAGTTTGATGTGTCGATTTTTTTGAATCAGCGCCATGATGCGCATGGCATCTATTGGAGGATCTTTTTTGAAAGTGAGGGTGATGACGTTCGGGCTGGCATCCACTTTCAACACGCCATAAGGTTGACTGACCACGCGCAGGCGGTGCACGTCAATCAAACTTTGTGTTTGCGATGGCATTTTTCCAAAGCGATCGACGATCTCCTCTTGCAGTGCATCGATCTGATCCGTGGTTTTTGCCGTCGCGAGTTTTTTGTAAAACGACAGACGCAGGTGCACATCGCCGCAGTAATCGTTTGGGAGCAGCGCGGGCGCATGCAGGTTGATATCGGTGGTGACGTTGAGTGGATTAAGCAGATCGGGCTCGACGCCCAACTTCAAGCATCGCACCGCCTCAGCCAGCATTTCGTTGTACAGCTGAAAACCGATCTCCAACATGTTGCCGCTTTGGTTGTCTCCCAGCACTTCGCCTGCGCCTCGAATTTCCAGGTCATGCATGGCCAGGTAAAAGCCACTACCGAGCTCCTCCATGGCCTGAATCGCGTCAAGCCGTTGACGGGCTTGTTTAGTGAGCCCTTGGATGTCGGGCACCATCAAATAAGCGTAGGCTTGGTGGTGGCTACGACCAACCCGACCGCGCAACTGGTGCAACTGTGCCAAACCAAACTTGTCGGCTCGGCTCATCACAATGGTGTTGGCTGTGGGCACGTCAATGCCTGTTTCGATGATGGTCGAACACAGTAAAACATTGCTACGCTGCGCGACAAAGTCACGCATGACGGCTTCTAGCTGGCGTTCGGGCATTTGCCCATGTGCCACTGCGATGCGCGCCTCGGGCAACAAATCTTCAAGCTTTGCGCGTCGGTTTTCAATCGTTTCAACCTCGTTGTGCAAGAAGAAGACTTGACCACCACGCTTGAGTTCGCGCAACACGGCTTCACGGATGACGCCGTTGCTCTCAGAGCGCACAAAGGTTTTGATTGCCAAGCGGCGTTGCGGTGCGGTGGCGATCACGCTGAGGTCGCGCAAACCCTCGAGCGCCATACCCAAGGTTCGCGGAATGGGTGTGGCCGTCAGTGTCAGCACATCAACCTCGGCGCGCATCGATTTCATGCTTTCTTTGTGACGCACACCAAAGCGGTGCTCTTCGTCGATGATCAGCAAGCCCAGGTTTTTAAAGTGAGTGTCTTTGGATAAAAGCTTGTGCGTGCCCACCACGATGTCCAAGGTGCCGTCGGCGATGCCTTTGAGCGCAGCGGTGATTTCTTTGCCTGAGCGAAACCGACTCACCTCAGCGACTTTTACTGGCCATTTGGCAAAGCGGTCTGAAAGGGTTTGATAGTGCTGCTCTGCCAGCAAGGTGGTGGGTGCCAATAGCGCCACTTGTTTGCCACCTGTAACGGCAACAAAAGCTGCCCTGAGCGCCACTTCCGTCTTGCCAAAGCCCACGTCACCGCAGACCAGACGGTCCATGGGCCGCGGGCTGATCATGTCTTGAATGACGGCATGGATAGCTGCTTTTTGGTCTGCAGTTTCTTCGAAACCAAAATCGTTGGAAAAGGCTTCGTAGTCGCCTGGGCTGTAGCGAAAGGCATGGCCCTCGCGGGCTGCTCTGCGTGCATAAATGTTGAGCAGTTCGGCGGCACTGTCGCGTACTTGTTCTGCCGCTTTTCGTTTCGCCTTCTCCCATTGCCCACTACCTAATCTGTGCAGAGGGGCCTCATCAGGACTGACGCCGGTGTAACGACTGACCAAGTGAAGTTGGCTGACAGGCACATACAGTGTTGCCTGGTCTGCGTATTCCAGGTGTAAAAACTCCTGCACATCCGGTGTGCCGTCGGGCAATTGATTGCCCAGGTCCAAGTTGAGAAGGCCGCGGTAGCGCCCGATGCCATGGGCTGAATGCACAACAGGATCACCCACTTTGAGCTCACTGAGGTCTTTGATCAGTGCTTCAACGTCGCTGACTTGCTCTTGCTTCTTGCGGCGTCTGGTGGCTGGCGGTGCGGCAAAGAGTTCTGTCTCGGTGATGAGTTCAACACCTTGCGCATGCCAGATAAAACCGGTGTTCAGGCTGCTGGTGGCGATGCCAATTTTCTCAGTGCTGGCTAAAAATTCTGACAAGCTATCAAAACCAGGCGGGTCAAACTGACTGGCATGCAAAAAGTCCAGCAAACTCGCCCGCCTGCCATTGCTCTCGGCCAGCAGCAGAGCGCGGTGTGGCGTGCGCTGCATATGCTGCCTCAGGCGGCTCAAATGGTCTTCATGGCCGCGCGAGACTGTCAGGTCTTCCAAAGGACTGAATGCCGTGGTGTCCACGCCGGTGACGGGTGTGCGCACCGATAACTGCGCGTGCAGGTTCACGCGCTCATAGAACTGCTCAGCGCTTAAAAACAGGGCGTCGGGGGCTAAAACTGGACGTTCGGGGTCCCCCTGCATCAGGCGGTAGCGCTCGCGGGTGTCTTGCCAGAAATGCGCAAACACGGGCTCTAAATCGCCGTGCAGCACCACGACGGCTTTGGGGCCAAGGTAGTCAAACACACTGGCAGTTTGCTCAAAGAAGAGTGGCAAGTAGTACTCGATGCCAGCCGTGGCCACGCCGGCCCCCATGTCTTTGTAGATACGGCTGCGCGTCGGGTCGCCGTCGAGCAGTTCGCGCCAGCGGTTGCGGAACAGGGTGCGTGCACCCTCGTCCATTGGAAATTCGCGACCGGGTAAAAGTCGCACTTCAGGCACCGGGTAAAGACTGCGCTGGCTGTCAGGATCAAAAGTGCGAATACTGTCGATTTCATCGTCAAACAAGTCCACCCGAAAGGGCACCAGGCTACCCATTGGAAACAGGTCGATCAAGCCACCGCGCACGGCATACTCGCCGGGGCCGACGACTTGAGTCACATGGCTGTAGCCCGCCAAGGTCAGCTGCGCTTTGAGCTTGGCCTCATTGAGTTTTTGTTTGGCCTTGAAGTGAAACGTGGTGCCGGCCAAAAAACTCGGCGGCGCCAGACGGTACAAAGCGGTGGTAGCGGGTACCAAAACCACATCAGCACCGGTTTGCGAGTCGCACTGGCTGATGCGCCACAGCGTTGCCAAGCGTTCGCTGATCAAGTCTTGGTGTGGCGAGAAGCTGTCGTAGGGCAGCGTCTCCCAATCGGGAAACAGCACGCAACGCAATTGCGGTTGAAAAAAGGCCATCTCGTCGATTAGCCGCTGGCCATCCGCGGGGTCAGCCACAACGATCGCAGTGACTTTGCCGAGGGCTTTTTCGCGTAATGCCAGTTGCGCCAGCACCAATGCATCGGCTGAGCCGCTTGGCCGGGTCATATTGAAGCGTTTGCCAGTGCTGAGTTTGGGTAAGTCCATGCGTGGTTTGAAGTTGTAGAAGCGCGTGCACCCCGCAACTGAGTGTGCAGGGTGCTGTGAATCCGACTGATTCTAGAATGCACGCACTTCTATGATCGATTCAAACGACTCTAAGCGCCATTCAGGCACCCGCATGGCGCCAGCGCCCCGCATCTGGGCCTTGGTGCCTTGTGCTGGTAGCGGGGCGCGTGCAGGCGGGCAGGGGCCAAAGCAATACCGCTTGGTCGCTGGCAAGCCCCTGGTGCAGCATGTGTTGCTGGCTTTTTCCCGTGTGGCGCGTGTTGTCTCAACGCTGGTGGTGGTGGCCCCTACAGACCAAAGCTTCCAGGCATTGGGCTTGCTGTCAAGTCACTGCAGCCTGGCCGAATGCGGCGGCAGCACACGTGCTGCGAGCGTGTTCAACGGTTTGAAATGCTTGTTGGACCAGGGTGCAGCGGCCCATGACTGGGTCTTGGTTCACGATGCTGCACGTTGTTTGATTCAGCCGGAGCAGATCAATGCCTTGATTGATGCCTGCCTGGACGACGAAGTGGGTGGTTTGCTGGCCGTGCCCTTGGCCGATACCCTCAAGGTGGGTGCACACGGTCGGGTTGAAGCAACTTCGAGTCGGTCTGACAAATGGCTGGCACAAACCCCACAGATGTTTCGCATCGGTAGCCTGATGGAGGCGCTGGAGGTGGCGGGTGAGGCCGTGACGGACGAGTCCAGTGCGATCGAGGCGCTGGGCCTACAACCTAAGTTGGTGTTGGGACACGCCCAGAATGTAAAAGTCACGTATGCACAAGACTTTGATCTAGCTGATTTGGTATTGCGCAGTCGCGCTCAAACCGACTGAACTTGAAAGTGAACAGAGCATGACATTTCGCATTGGTGAAGGTTGGGACATTCACGCACTGGTAGCTGGTAGGCCACTGATACTCGGCGGTATCCAGATTGCGTTTCCCCTCGGCTTGAAGGGGCACTCCGACGCTGATGCTTTGCTGCATGCCATCACCGATGCCTTGTTAGGGGCGGCGGCACTGGGGGACATTGGTAGCCATTTTCCGGATACCGATGCCCAGTTCAAGAATGCCGACTCCAAGCTTTTATTGGCCAGCGCCATGGCCACGGTGCGCGCGGCGGGTTGGGAATTGGTTAACGTGGACAGCACAGTCATTGCACAAGCTCCCAAATTGCGTCCGCACATCGATGCCATGCGCGCTGAGATTGCGAAAGTCTTGGGTGTGGCCCTTGAGCAAGTCAATGTGAAAGCCAAGACAGCCGAACAAATGGGGCCGGTTGGTGAAGGCCTGGCGATGGAGGCGCGAGCCGTGGTGTTGCTGGAAAAACGCCCAAGCTAATCGGGCAAAGCGTGCAGTGGAATATCGCACGCGCTGGCCAATTGCGACAACATGGCGCAATTTTTTAAAGCCAAAAACGCAGCAATCTGTGCATGCACATTGGCTTCAAACATCATGGCCGGCCCACGCCAAGTGAGCGCTGCTGCTTCGCACAAAGCTTTGGCGAAGTGCGGCTCTAAAGCGGCCATGGCGATGCGCCCGTCAGCACAAGGGTACAGGCGGTAGCCTGCATGGGCGCCGCTAAGTGCCGTGCCAGGGGATGTCAGCCCCCAACTGCGTGGCAGAGCCAGGTGCGCAGCCGCATCGCACAGCGCGACTTCCTGTCGGCAGACTTTGCCCGTTGATTGGCGCAGCAAAACGGCTTGCAGCACCGCCTCACAGGCGACCAAAGCACCCGCCATATCGGCGTACAGCGTGGCGGGTAGGTCCAGTGCGTCGAGCAGGTGGTGCTCAGCAAGGTAGGTCAGATCATGGCCAGGTTCGTCCGCTCGGTGCCCGCTTGCTCCAACAATGCTCACCATGGACAACTTGGGGTATTGCCGGTGCAAGGTGCGCCAACCCAGACCGAGTCTTTGCAGTGCAACCGGGCGGAAGGAAGTGAGCAAGACATCGGCCCGCGCCAACGCCTTATGTAATTGTTGTTGACCCTTGGCTTGCTTCAGGTCAGCCGATCGAACGTGAATGCCCGCATGTAGCGTTTGGTACACGGCTGGGCTGTAGGAGCGCATAGGGTCTGAACCGCCACCGTTGTCTGCGATGGGTGGCTCCAACTTCAAACACCACGCGCCCATACTGTGCAAGCGGGCCAGCGCGACTGGCCCGGGTAAATTCAGGCACAAGCTGAGGATGCGAATGCCTTTAAGTGGCCGGATGGGCTTGGCAGCAGGTGTGGCCATGGTGCGTAACGGATGCTGTTTTGACGCTTGAGCATACAAGAATCCAAGATAAACCCGTAAATCAAGGCGCTAAACACGACCAGGTCGGGCGACGAACTTTCATGGCGCTGCAAATGCAGCGATCAAGCTGGTTGTATGGGCTTGTCGCATCGCCATGTCTCATGGGTAGAATTGCTGGTAAATCAGTTCATTTCATCTGGTTGTGTACCACTTACTTGGTTGTTGGAGCGGTTCAAGGGCGTGCGCGCCACAACAGGCTCCCACATGCTCAAGTGTTCAAGGAATTGCATGAAGCGCGTTGACGACTATCGCCTCAAGTTTGGAAATCGAGAATATGTGCCCATCATGGTGGGCGGTATGGGTGTGGATATTTCGACCGCAGAGTTGGCTCTGGAGGCTGCGCGATTGGGTGGTATCGGCCATATTTCGGACGCCATGGTCAACGATGTGTCCGATCGCCGGTTTGATACCAGTTTTGTCAAAGACAAGACCAAATTTTACAAATACAACATTGATAACGTTGACAAAACCGCCGTGAAGTTCGATCTGGCGGTGTTGGCAGACGCAACCCGCAGGCACGTCGGTGCAACCATGGACGCCAAAAAAGGCGACGGTCTGGTGTTTGTGAATTGCATGGAAAAGCTCACCATGAACAGCCCGCGCGAGACCTTGCAGGTCCGCATGGCATCAGCGCTGGACGCTGGGATTGATGGCATCACCTTGAGCGCCGGTTTGCATTTGGGCTCATTTGCTTTGATTGCAGATCACCCGCGTTTTCGTGATGCCAAGCTGGGCATCATTGTCTCCTCGGTCCGTGCCCTCCAATTGTTTTTGCGCAAAAACGCCCGCTTGAACCGCGTACCTGACTATGTGATTGTGGAAGGACCGCTGGCCGGTGGTCACCTGGGCTTTGGTATGGACTGGGCTGACTTTGACTTGGCCACGATTACCCAGGAAGTGATCAAGTTTGTTCAGGATGAACAACTTGGTATTCCGGTGATCGCAGCCGGTGGCGTTTTCACGGGTTCAGACGCGGTGTCGTTTTTGGAGACAGGCTCAGCCGCGGTGCAGGTTGCAACCCGCTTCACGGTCAGCAATGAATGTGGTTTGCCCGATGATGTGAAGCAGGACTATTTTGGTGCAGTTGAGGAAGACATCATTGTCAACACCATCTCTCCGACCGGTTACCCAATGCGCATGCTCAAGAGTTCTCCGGCGATCGGTTCCGGAATTCGCCCTAACTGCGAGGCTTATGGCTATTTGCTCGACGGTAATGGCAATTGCGCTTATGTGACGGCTTATAACCGCGAGCTGGCCATTCAACCCGATGTTAAAAATATCACGGTCTTGGACAAGACCTGCTTGTGCACCCACATGCGCAATTTCAAAGTCTGGACTTGTGGGCACTACACCTACCGCCTTAAAGACACCTCAAGGCGCAATGCGGATGGCAGCTACCAGTTGCTCAGTGCAGAGCATGTCTTCCAAGACTATCAATTCAGCGTCGACCATCAGATCGCGCTGCCCCCGCTGTGAGCCCTTAAAAAATAATGCCCGCAGGGTTTTCTTGGCTGGCACGGTTTGCTGGCTGAACCGGTTCTTGGGGAACCGGGCTCGGCTGGGGTTGTGCCAGCTCAGGTTTGCTGACGACCAGCTCAACCAAGGGCGTTGGATTGGGGTTTCGGTAGTTGGCTGGCAATGCGCCAGTAGACGGGTAGCCTGCAGCCGTTAAATACTGCGTCCAACTGCTGTCTGAGTAGCCCTTGAGTTGCTGCTTGCCAACGGTCAAGAGGGGCACCGAGGTGCTGCCACTTAAACGGGTCATCGCCCCGGCATCCTCTGGCGTGGCGATGGTTTTTTCTGAAAAGGGGATGCCGCGTTGTTGTAGCAATTTGCGTCCACTGTCACAAGGCGCGCAGTCCTTGGCAGTGAAAAGCGTGACAGGAAAGCGCTGCACGGTTTCACGCAGCGCAAAGGGTAAAGCCTGATCGGCGCTGGCTGGGCCAGAGCCCGTGGCGCCCGCCACGGTGGTCTTCTGTGCGGCGTCGCCCATCGGTCTGTCTGAAAAAATGACGCCACCCGTGGCGTCTACCTGGCGGTAAATAATGGACTGCCCTTGCACCAAACTTGGTAGCAGCAGCGTAAGCAGGACCAAGGGGGTGGTAAGCAATGTGCGCATCAGAAATCTCCTTCAATTCAGCGGAACCATGCCTTGGTGCCTCAGCAGGGCGTCCATACTGGGCTCTCGTCCGCGAAATGCTTTAAACGATTCTATGGCAGGACGGCTGCCGCCTGCTTCGAGAATGGCGTGGCGGTATTTTCGACCGGTTTCTACACTGGGAAGACCATCCTTGCCCACCGTTTCTTCGAACGCTGCATAGGCGTCTGCGCTGAGCACTTCAGCCCATTTGTAGCTGTAATAACCAGCTGCATAACCACCCGCAAAAATGTGGCTGAACGTGTGTGCCGTGCGGCTCCAGGCCGGTGGTTGCAGTACGGCCACTTCAGCGCGCACTTGCGCGAGCAGCGGCATGATGTCTTGTTCGGGTGGGTGGGCCGTATGCAACAACATATCAAACAATGCGAATTCAATTTGCCGCAGGGTTTGCATGCCACTTTGAAAATTGCGCGCAGCGATCATCTTGTCGTACAAGTCGCGCGGTAGCGGGGCATCTGTGTCGACATGGGCTGTCATATTTTGCAGGACGCTCCAATCCCAGCAAAAATTTTCCATCATCTGGCTGGGCAACTCGACTGCATCCCATTCAACGCCACTGATGCCTGAGACATCGCGCTCATTGACCTGTGTGAGCAGATGGTGCAAGCCATGACCGAATTCATGGAATAAGGTGATGACATCATCGTGCGTGAGTAGCGCCGGCTTACCGTTCACACCCGATGCAAAGTTACACACCAAATGCGCTATCGGTGTTTGTAAATCCCCAGTATCAGGGCGCAGCCAACGACCTTGAACATCGTCCATCCAAGCGCCACCGCGCTTGCCGTCGCGCGCGGCCGGATCCAAATAAAACTGACCGATTAAGTCGGTAGCGCCCTGCGCCTTGCTGCGTTCAATGCGGTAAAAGCGCACGGATTCATGCCATACGGGCGCTTGGTCTTCGCGGATGATCACCTCAAACAGTGTCTCCACAAGCTTGAAGAGTCCGGTGAGTACTTTTGGCAGTGGAAAGTATTGCTTAAGCGCTTGTTCATTGAAGGCATAGCGGGCCTCCTTGAGTTGTTCACTCACATAGGGCCAGTCCCAAGCTTCAGGGGCTGTCAGTTGCAGGTGTTCGCTGGCGAAAACACGCAGATCGGCCAGATCTTGCTGGGCAAAGGGGCGCGCCTTTGCAGCCAAGTCACGTAAGAAGTCAATCACCTGCTGTGGGGACTGTGCCATTTTGGGCACCAAGGACAGGCTGGCGAAGTTGGGGTGACCCAGCAATTTTGCCTCTTCGAGTCTGAGTGCCAACAGCGCCTCAATCAGGCTGGCGTTGTCGTACTGCTTCAAGTCGCCGTCGGCTTGGTTGGACGCGCGCGTGGTGTATGCGCGGTAAAGCCGTTCACGCAAACCACGGTGACGCGCAAACTGCATCACTGGCAAATAGCACGGCATTTTCAGCGTTAATTTGTAGCCTGATTTGCCTTGAGCCTCGGCCGCGCTCTTGGCTGATTGCAAGACGTCAGCGGGGATTCCCGCTATTTCGCTTTCGT
Organism: uncultured Rhodoferax sp.; assembly: GCA_963925275.1. Classification (GTDB taxonomy): domain Bacteria; phylum Pseudomonadota; class Gammaproteobacteria; order Burkholderiales; family Burkholderiaceae_C; genus Rhodoferax. The sequence continues at coordinate 53,425 of CAWUSQ010000030.1, read as the reverse complement.
CAGCATAGTGCGCGAAAGCATCGGTTGCATCCAGCGCGTTTTCGCTGAATTTTTGACTGGCTGCCGCAGTTTTTTCCTGGATTTCGGCAAATTGCTGGCGCTGCTGCCCCTGAAGCTCAGCACCGCCCAGAACAAAGTTCCGCATGGTGTTGCGGTGCGCTTGCATTTGTTCTGCATTCAGGTGCGCGGGCGCAATGGCTTTGTATTTGGCATAAAGACGCTCATCTGCACCCAGTCGGGTGTAGAACGCGGTGACCCTGGGTAAGGCCAAGTTGAATGCTGCACGCAGCTCAGGCGTGTCCAGCACGCTGTTGAGGTGGCCAATGGCGCCCCAGGATCGCGACAGTTGTTCTGCAGCGACTTCCAGTACCGTTGCCATCGCGACCCAATCGGCGGGGAAGTCGCTCTGTGTTACGGTTTGCAGCGCTTGCTCGGCTTGCGTTAACAGTTGGGTGATGGCCGCATCAATGTGTTCGGGGCGAATCTGATCAAAATGGGTTAGCTCGTCAAATTGAAGTAAGGGATTGTTCATGAAGGCATCTTGGTTCAAAGTGGCGTCTTAAGGTCTGTGCCACTGGTATTTTGTTGCGCGCTGCGTTCGGCCGCTTCAAGTGTGTTGATCAGCAGCATGGTGATGGTCATGGGGCCCACACCACCAGGCACTGGCGTGATGTAAGCGGCCACTTGGCGTACACCGTCAAAGTCGACGTCTCCGCACAGCTTGCCCGCCTCGTTGCGGTTCATGCCGACGTCCAAAACCACGGCGCCGGGTTTGACCATATCGGCGCGCAGCACGTTGCACCTACCCACGGCAGACACGATGACATCGGCCTGCAGGGTCATGACTTTGAGGTCTTTGGTGGCGCTGTGGCAGATGGTGACGGTGGCATTTTGCTGCAGCAGCATCAACGCCATGGGTTTGCCAACAATGTTGCTGCGTCCGATTACCACCGCGTGTTTGCCTTTAAGCGAGTACCCGATGGATTCAAGCATCTTCATGCAGCCGTAGGGTGTGCATGGTAAAAAACCGGGCAAACCCGTCATCAAGGCGCCTGCGCTTGCAACGTGAAAGCCGTCTACATCTTTGCTCGGCGCAATGGCCTCAATCACCCGGTTAGCATCGATGTGCGCGGGCAGGGGCAGCTGCACCAAAATGCCATGAATGCTGTTGTCCTGATTAAGCACATCGATGCTTGCAAGCAGGTCGGCTTCACTGAGTTCACTGGGATGTTGCTCCAACACCGAATGCATGCCGATGTCTTGGCAAGCTTTGACTTTGTTGCGAACATAGACTTGCGATGCCTGATTCTCTCCCACCAAAATCACCGCCAGACCAGGGGTGATGTTGCGTTCTTTTAATGCCTGAACCCGGGTGGCCGCTTGGCTGCGCAGTTGCTGAGAAATGGCGACGCCGTCAATCAGGCGGGCTGCGGAATGAGATTCAGTCATGCTGTGTGTCGTTTGCAAAGAAAATCCGCCTTCTCGAGTGCGTACGGATACGGTGGGCGTTGCGGGCAATTGCCCAGCAGGTGGATGGTCTAGGAACTACCAGAGCCATTCGGGCCAAGCGCAATTTTCAAGAGGTCGGCCACCGTATTGGCGCCAAGTTTTTCCATGATGTTGGCACGGTGAGCTTCCACCGTCTTGATGCTGATACGCAGGTCATCGGCAATTTGTTTATTCAACCGACCGGCCACAATGCGTTCAAGCACTTGGGTTTCGCGCATGGTCAGGCGCGCCATCAACGCTTCTCGGTTCAACGCGGTTTGAAAGTCTTCAAAAGCGCTCTTGGCTTGATCAAGCATGTGTTCAACCAATGGCAACAATTGGTTTTCACTGAATGGTTTTTGAATGAAATCCGTAGCCCCTTTTTTCATGGTGTCAACTGCCATTGGGACATCGCCGTGACCGGTGATGAAAGCCAGTGGGAGGGGCGAGTTTTTCTCAATGAGGCGGGCCTGGAGCTCCAAGCCTGTCATTTCAGGCATGCGGATATCAACAATCAGACAAGCGACTTCACGCTCGTCATAGCGGGCCAAAAACGATTCGGCAGATTCGAAGCAGCGCACGCGGTAGTCCTTACCTTCGAGCAGCCATTGCAAAGAATCTCGCACTGCTTCGTCGTCATCTACAACGTAAACAGTGCCTTTTTTTGGGATCAAACTCATGGTGCTACCTAGACAATATCGCTTTCGGGCGATGTATTTTTTGCTGCTGGCAATGCTGCCATGGCGGGCAGCCAGAAACTGAACCGACAGCCCGTAACCACTTCACCATTGTAGAGGTTCTCTGCCTTCATGCGCCCTGTGTGCGACTCGACGATCGAACGACAAAGGCTCAGGCCAATACCCATACCCTCCGCTTTGCTGGAGTAAAACGCTTCATAGAGTCGAGGCATGACTTCAGGCGATATGCCAGGCCCGTTGTCCTGCACGACGAATTCAATAGCAGGCTTGTGCTCGATCATGGTGCTCGAGACGGTGAACTTAATCAACCGTTGATGGGAGGACCGCTTGGCCGAATCGATGGATTCGGCGGCGTTTTTCAGTAAGTTGAGCAAGACCTGCTCGATCAAAATAGGATCTACCAGCACATCAGGCATGTCAGCGGCGATGTCCTGTTGCAATTTGACGTTGCGACGGCGTAACTCGATTTCGGCCAGCTCCAGCGCCTCAGATACCAGTGTTCTGACGCGCGCCTGGCTGCGATTGGGTTCGCTGCGTTTTACAAACGCTCGGATACGCTGGATGATCTGACCAGCGCGGTTGGCCTGGTAAGCCGTCTTTTCCAGGGCTTGGATTAATGATTCGGTGTCGATTTGTTTGCCCCGAATACGCGACAGCATGCCGTTGCAGTAATTGTTAATCGCTGTCAGTGGCTGGTTGAGTTCATGTGCCACGCTGGACGCCATTTCACCCATGGTGATCAATCGGCTTGACGCTTGAGCGCGCTCAGCTTCGACTTCGGATTGCTCCTCGGCCATCCGCCGTGCCGTGATGTCGGTGGCAATCACCATCTGGGCCACGCGGCCGTCAACCCAATTCAAGTAGCGGGTTCGGACCTCGAGCCAGCGGCCCAGGTTGCCCAAATAGAGTTCTGCGCTTTCTGTCTCTTTGTAGTTCAGTGCCTCCATCGGTAGGCCAGCGTAGTGGTCGATGGCTTCACCGTTGTCGGGGCTCTCAATTGGCGTTGGTGTATGGCCTGAGTCGGCAATCAGTTGCAGGTGACCGTGTGCCTTGGCGCCAAACCAAAGGCGGTACAGCTTATTGGCGAAAAGCAGTTCGTCGCTGCCAGTTGGACCCACCGAAATAGATGCGTCAAGCGCCTCTAAAACAGTTGTGAATCGTTCATGCGCAGCCGCCAGTTGCATGCGTACACGGTTGGGTTCGGTGATATCGGTCATCGAGCTCATCCAGCCGGTTTGTTTGCCAAAAGCGTCTACCAATGGCGACACATAGATGCGGGCGTCGATCAGCACGCCATCCTTACGTTTAAGGCGAAATTGAAAGCCATTGGGCTGCGTGTTGCCAGAGAGTTCGTCTTGCAGGCGTCCTCTCAATGTATCCAGGTCTTCTTCTGGCCAGTAGGGGAATGGTGCGGTTGTTCCCACCAGATCTTCTTCGGTCCATCCGGTCATCCGGCAAAAGGCTTTGTTGACAAAGGTGATGCGCCCGTCCATGTCCAAAGCGCGCATGCCCGTCAGCATGGACTCCTCCATGGCGCGACGAAATGCAGTTTCGTGTACCAGCTCATCTTGCGCCCGAACCCGCCTGCGCGTGTGTCGCCAGTTGGTCAGCAGTAACCAGCACGTCACCACGCTGAGCACCATCACAAGCCAGAACATGGCGCTGCTGATCACGCCATACGATGTCCTGTAGGCCTGTCCGCGCAGTAAAAGCCCAGGGCCTATGGGTGCGATCGCGACCTCAGATGCGTTGATTGGGTTGGCCCAAGGCAGTAAATTGCGACGCAGCTTGCTTTCGTTGGTGATGGTTCCTGTGAGAACCTTGCCATCCAGGTCGCGAAACGACAAAGCGTACTTGGTGCTCATCTCAGATGGGATGCCGTATCGGTACAAATCGTCAATGTTGTACTCAACCATCAAATCGCCCTTGAATCTGTTTTTGTCGACGATGGGCAGGTGCAGCCGCAACAAGGGCGTTTGCCCATTGTTGGCTTTCGGGGGGGCGTACAAAGGGGACATTTGCTGTGGCAAGCCCGGGTACTCAGTGGCCAGATCGTTGTTGATCAGCAGGTTGTTGTCGGTTTGATCGGCCTCATTGCTCAAATTTGAGGCGCGGTAACTCCAGCGTACCTTTTTGCTTTGGCTAACCCATGTCAGGCTTTGAACATCCAAGTAGGTGTTGGCCAAACTTTCAGCACGCGTTAGAAAGTCGGAGCGACTCAGGCCCCTTGCGGACAGCTCTCTGGCCAGCCGTGCGAACTGCTCTTGTTGCTCCATCAGGCGCAGTCGTAGGCGCTGTTGGGTGTATTCCAGGTCTCGGCTTAAAGCCTCACGTTCTCTGGCGATTTCTTCGAGGCGAAGGTAGGTAAATGCGGTGACGATGGCCGCAATGAACAACAAAACAGCCAGCAGGGGTGCCAGAACAGCAAAACGGTCTTGGCGGTATGGCGCTTGACGGCTCCACCAGCGTCGCATTCGGGTGCCAAGTGTGTCATGGGCGTTTAAGCCTGATTTTGTCGGGGCGGCGGTGGGCATTTGCGAAGTGTAGGGTAGTTGTTGGTCGTACGTTTGGCGTGCAAGCATGGCTGCGGCCGCTCGGGACGCTGCACCACAACCGTCCATAAGTTCATAATATGAAATATAGATACACTATTTGAAAAAATAGCAGAAGTTCCTTTAAAATTCTGAGCACAAGGTAGCAGGTTTTATCAACTAACATCAGTGCGCAGTATTTAGAAGAGGAGATTCGCATGTCAACCCATATTCCAAATTCAAACAGCCCGTTGGGGATTGATGTGGATAACCAGGAAACCCGTGAATGGATGCAAGCGCTGAGTGCGGTCATACAGACCGAGGGTCCCGAGCGTGCTCATTTTTTGTTAGAGCAGTTGCTCGAACATGCACGTGAACACAGCATCGACCTGCCGTTTTCTGCCAATACGGGCTATGTCAACACCATCGAGCCGGAAAAAGAGCAACGCTCACCAGGCAACTTAGAGATTGAACGGCGCTTGCGCGCCTACATGCGCTGGAACGCGATGGCGATGGTGGTCAAGGCCAACCGCCACAATCCAAAAGACGGCGGTGACTTGGGTGGGCACATCGGTTCATTTGCCTCACTGGCGAGCATGTTTGGTGCCGGCTTTAACCACTTTTGGCATGCGGAAAGCGAAAACCACGGCGGCGACTGCATTTACATTCAAGGTCACGTGTCACCGGGGGTGTACGCACGGGCCTATCTCGAAGGTCGACTGACAGAAGAGCAGCTGCTCAATTTTCGGCAGGAAGTCGATGGCAAGGGTCTGTCGAGCTACCCGCACCCTAAATTGATGCCGGAGTTTTGGCAATTCCCAACGGTCTCGATGGGTTTGGGACCATTGATGGCGATTTACCAGGCACGTTTTCTGAAATACTTGCATGCCCGTGGCATCGCCAACACCGAGAACCGCAAGGTTTGGGTGTTCTGTGGCGATGGTGAAATGGACGAGGTTGAGTCCCTGGGCGCGATTGGCCTGGCAGCACGTGAAAATTTGGACAATCTGATTTTTGTGATCAACTGCAATCTGCAGCGATTGGATGGACCGGTACGCGGCAACGGGAAGATCGTGCAGGAGCTTGAGGGCGAATTTCGAGGCTCCGGGTGGAACGTCATCAAACTGCTTTGGGGCTCTGGTTGGGATCCTTTGCTCGCCCGTGACACCGACGGCGCACTGCGTAAACTGATGATGGACACGCTGGACGGCGATTACCAGGCCATGAAAGCCAATGATGGCGCGTACGTGCGCAAGAACTTTTTTGGCAAGGATCCCCGTACTGCCGCCATGGTTGAACACATGAGCGATGACGAGATTTTCGACCTGCGTCGTGGTGGCCACGATTCCAATAAGGTTTACGCCGCCTACCACGAAGCTGTCAACCACAAAGGCCAGCCCACGGTGCTGTTGATCAAGACGGTCAAAGGCTTTGGCATGGGCAAAGCCGGTGAGGGCAAGAACAATGTGCATCAGACCAAAAAACTAACGGACGATGACATCCGACATTTCCGTGATCGCTTCGGCATCCCGATTCCCGACAGCAAATTAGCAGAACTGCCGTTTTACAAACCGGCGGATGACACGCCTGAAATGCGCTATTTGCATGAACGGCGCAAAGCGCTGGGTGGCTACTTGCCACACCGCCGCACCAAGGCCGATGAGCACTTTACCGTGCCGTCCTTGGAGACCTTCAAGTCGGTGATTGACCCGACTCCAGAAGGTCGTGAGATTTCGACAACGCAGGCCTATGTGCGCTTTTTAACGCAGTTGTTGCGTGACCAAGCGATGGGCCCACGCGTTGTGCCTATTTTGGTTGATGAAGCACGTACCTTTGGCATGGAAGGTTTGTTCCGCCAAGTCGGTATTTACAACCCGGCCGGCCAGCAGTACACACCGGTCGACAAAGACCAGGTGATGTACTACAAGGAAGACGTCAAGGGACAGATACTGCAAGAGGGTATCAATGAGGCCGGTGGTATGGCCAGCTGGATTGCCGCGGCCACCAGCTACTCAACCTCTAACCGCATCATGATACCGTTTTACGTGTACTACTCGATGTTTGGTTTCCAGCGCATTGGTGACTTGGCCTGGGCGGCCGGTGACATGCAGGCGCGTGGTTTTCTGTTGGGTGGCACCAGTGGGCGCACCACGCTCAACGGTGAAGGTCTGCAGCACGAAGACGGTCACAGCCATATTCTGGCCGCCACGATTCCCAACTGCATCTCCTATGACCCAACTTTTGCACATGAGGTAGGTGTCATCCTGCACCACGGCTTGAAACGGATGGTGGAGAAGCAAGACAATGTTTTCTACTACATCACCTTGCTCAATGAAAACTACCCGATGCCGGGCTTGAAAGTGGGCACCGAAGAGCAGATCATCAAAGGCATGTACTTGCTTCAGCCAGGTCAGTCGACCAAAAAGTCCAAGGCGCTTCGGGTGAATCTGCTCGGTTCGGGCACGATTTTGCGCGAAAGCATTGCTGCTCAAGCCTTGCTGGCTGAGGACTGGGGTGTTGCTGCTGACGTCTGGAGTTGCCCGAGCTTTAACGAGTTGGGTCGTGATGGTCAGGACTGTGATCGTTTCAATTTGTTGCACCCCAACGAAACGCCGCGTGTCCCCTTCGTGACCGAGCAACTCGACAGTCACGCGGGGCCTGTGGTGGCTTCCACCGATTACATGAAAGCCTATGCCGAGCAAATTCGCCCGTTTATTCCTAAGGGGCGTGCCTACAAAGTATTGGGTACGGACGGCTTTGGTCGAAGCGATTTCCGCTCAAAATTGCGTGAGCACTTTGAGATCAATCGTCACTACATCGTGGTCGCGGCCTTGAAAGCGCTCAGCGAAGACGGCGCAGTACCCCTGTCCAAGGTCAGTGATGCGATTGCCAAGTACGGCATACGCGCAGACAAGGTTAACCCCCTGTACGCTTGATTCGTTCATTTCTGGCCCAAAGCAATCGTTTTTGCACCAAAGAGCAGCGTTGCAAACCGCTATTCTGGTCTGAGTTCAACTGAGTAAAGAGAGAGACAACATGGCAATTATCGAAATCAAGGTACCCGATATTGGCGACTTAGATGAGGTTGCAGTGATTGAACTGCTGGTCAAACCTGGTGATACCGTCACAGAAGAGCAATCGCTCATCACGGTGGAGTCGGACAAGGCATCAATGGAGATCCCGTCCAGTGCGAATGGCATTGTCAAAGAGCTGAAGGTTCAAATCGGCGACAAGGTTAAGCAGGGCTCCTTGGTGTTGATGCTGGAAGTTGCTGGCGCAGCGGCCAGTGCCCCAGCTGTTGCGACTGCACCGACTGTCACATCAACTTCGCCAGTTGCACCAGTTGTGCCCAGTTCGGTAGCCCCAGCCACATCGACCGGCGTTGTTGCAGGCAGCGATGTGATGGAAATTCATGTGCCCGATATTGGTGACTTCAAAGATGTGTCTGTGATTGAACTGTTGGTCAAAGCTGGAGACGCCATTGCGGTTGATCAAAGTTTGATCACGGTTGAGTCTGACAAAGCGTCCATGGAGATACCATCCTCACACGCAGGCGTCCTCAAAGAACTGAAAGTAAAGATCGGTCAGACCGTCAACATTGGTGACCTTTTGGCCATTCTGACCGGGACTTCGCCGGTAGCATCAAAGCCCGCTGAGGCGAGCGCTTCGGTGGCGCATGCTGCAAATGTTGTTGCACCTGCGGTGGCGCCGGCGCCCGTTGCTACGCCTAGCAAACCGGCTGCTGCTGCCATGCCCCACAGCCCAAGTACCGCGCCGAACTTGGGCTTGCCGCATGCCTCTCCCTCTGTACGTAAATTTGCCCGGGAGCTTGGCGTCCCCCTGGAGGAAGTCACGGGGTCCGGCCGCAAAGGTCGCATCACCGACGCGGACGTGCAGGCCTTTACCAAATCGGTCATGAGCGGCGTGGTGCAAACCAAAGCCCAAGCAGCCAAAGCACCTGCCTCGGGTGGTGGCTCAGAGCTCGGTTTGTTGGCATGGCCAAAGGTCGACTTTGCTAAATTCGGTCCGGTAGAGCGCAAAGACCTCTCGCGCATCAAGAAAATCAGCGGCGCCAATCTTCACCGCAACTGGGTGATGATCCCGCACGTGACCAGCTACGAAGATGCTGACATCACGGACCTGGAGGCGTTGCGTGTGCGCATCAACAAAGAGAATGAGAAGACAGGCATCAAGGTGACGATGCTGGCGTTTGTCATCAAAGCAGCGGTGTCGGCGCTCAAGAAATTCCCTGAGTTCAATGCGAGCTTGGACGGTGACCAACTGGTCTTGAAAAACTACTGGAACATCGGCTTTGCGGCGGACACGCCCAATGGGCTGGTGGTTCCCGTGCTAAAAGATGCTGACAAGAAAGGGCTCTTGGAAATTTCTACCGAGATGGCAGCGCTTTCCAAGAAAGCGCGTGATGGCAAGCTCAGTGCGGGTGACATGCAAGGTGGTACCTTCTCCATTTCATCCTTGGGTGGCATCGGAACCACGTACTTTACGCCCTTGATCAATGCGCCAGAGGTGGCGATTCTTGGTTTGTCAAAAAATGCGATGAAACCTGTTTGGGACGGCAAAGCGTTTCAACCGCGTCTGACCCTGCCACTGTCGCTGTCGTATGACCACCGCGTGATCGACGGCGCATCGGGTGCACGTTTCAATGCCTATCTGAGTCAGGCTTTGGCAGACCTGCGTCGCGTTCTGCTCTGACTTTGTCAGGGTAACGCCCAGCGTGGTGCTGTCCTCAATTGAATAGGAATATGTATGGCAATCATTGAAATTAAAGTACCCGACATTGGTGACTTCGACGAAGTCACGGTGATCGAGTTGCTGGTCAAAGCAGGCGACACCATCAAAGCTGAACAAAGCTTGGTCACCGTAGAGTCCGACAAAGCCTCGATGGAAATCCCGGCCAGCCATGGCGGTGTCGTCACGGCCTTGAAAGTCAAGTTGGGCGACAAGGTCAAGCAAGGCTCGCTTGTGTTGCTGCTTGAATCAAGCGATGTGGCTCAAACAGCTGAGCAAAAACAAGCTTCTGCACCCGTGCCAGCAGCGCCTGATCGGGTGGCTGCTGCATCCCCCGTTGCTGCGCCTGGCGCCGCCAGTTTTGCCGGAACGGCTGATCTGGACTGCGATCTGTTGGTACTGGGTGCAGGCCCTGGCGGCTACAGTGCGGCCTTTCGCGCTGCCGACCTTGGCCTCAAAGTGGTGCTGGTTGAACGTTACGCCACCATCGGCGGCGTCTGCCTGAACGTGGGTTGTATTCCCTCTAAAGCCCTGTTGCACGTGGCCGCTGTAATGGACGAGGTCAGCCACCTCGGTGCCCTGGGTATTGACTACGGTGCACCGAAAGTCAACATAGACACCTTGCGCGGCCACAAAGAAAAAGTCATCGCTAAGCTCACGGGTGGCCTGGCCGCAATGGCCAAGATGCGCAAGGTCACCATCGTTCGTGGCTACGGCAGCTTTGTGGGAGCCAACCATGTAGAAGTTGAAGAGACCAGTGGTGCAGCCCAAGAAAAAACAGGTAGCAAGAAAACCATTGCTTTCAAGAAGGCCATCATCGCTGCTGGCTCACAAGCCGTGCGCTTGCCCTTCATGCCCAATGACCCCCGCGTGGTAGACAGCACCGGCGCCCTGGAGCTCAAAGAAGTCCCCAAGCGCATGTTAATCCTGGGCGGCGGCATCATCGGTTTAGAGATGGGTACCGTGTACAGCACGCTGGGCGCACGCCTGGATGTGGTCGAAATGCTGGACGGCCTGATGCAAGGCGCTGACCGTGACCTCGTCAAAATTTGGCAAAAAATGAACGCCCCGCGGTTCGATGCCATCATGCTCAAGACCAAGACGGTGGGCGCACGCGCTTTACCTGAAGGCATTGAGGTGACGTTTGCGCCAGCCGAGGAGGGCGGCACAGCGCCCGCACCGCAGGTGTACGACCTGGTGTTGCAAGCGGTTGGCCGTACACCCAATGGCAAGAAGATCGCCGCTGAAAAGGCTGGTGTGGCTGTGACCGACCGAGGTTTCATCCATGTCGACATCCAGATGCGCACCAACGTGCCCCACATCTTTGCCATTGGCGACATCGTCGGCCAGCCCATGTTGGCGCACAAGGCTGTGCATGAGGCGCATGTGGCAGCCGAAGTGATTGCCGGTGAACTGCAAGGCAACAAAGAGCTCGCTGCTGCAGCGTTCAACGCACGCGTCATCCCCAGCGTAGCCTATACCGACCCTGAAGTGGCCTGGGTGGGTCTCACCGAAGACCAGGCCAAGCTGCAGGGTATCAAGGTTAAAAAAGGACTGTTCCCATGGACAGCATCAGGCAGGGCGATTGCCAATGGCCGCGATGAAGGCGTGACCAAGCTGCTGTTTGATGACAGCCCTGAAGCCCACGGTCACGGCAAGATTTTGGGTGGTGGCATGGTCGGTACGCATGCAGGCGACATGATTGGTGAGGTCGCACTGGCCATCGAGATGGGCGCTGATGCCATCGACATCGGCAAGACCATTCACCCGCACCCGACACTGGGCGAGAGCATTGGCATGGCCGCCGAAGTGGCGCATGGCAGTTGCACCGATTTGCCGCCTGCGCGCAAGTAAGGCACGCACATCGCTCAAAGTCCAAGCCCGAACTGGCAACGGTTCGGGCTTTTTTTGCCTGGTTGTTTGCCATCTGCCCTGCCTAGTAAAACATGACAGGGCTGAGCGCTTAATCCACACCCCAGGACTTGACAAAATTGCGCATGCGCTCAGCAGCCGCCTCAGGCTGACGCAACAGTTTGGCCTGGTCGGCCAGCATGAACAATTCGCACAAATGCATCAATGAGCGCGCGCTTTGCTGACCGCCCACCATGCTGAAGTGCGATTGGTAACCATTGAGCCAGGCCATGAACACAACACCGGTTTTGTAAAACCGCGTGGGCGCTTGAAAAATATGCCGCGACAAGTGCACCGTTGGGTTCAAAATGTCATGAAACCGTTGGACATTGCCCTGCGCCAGTTCCGCCAGGGCCGCGCTGGCAGCTGGGGCAATGGCATCAAAAATGCCCAGTAAGGCATCGCTGTGTTGGTTCACGGGGTGGGCCCCCACACCATCACCAGCAATCAAGTCTGGGTAATTGAAGTCATCGCCCGTGTACATGCGCACCCCATCGGGCAATTGGCGCCGCAGATCGATTTCATGTGCCTTACTCAACAACGACACCTTGATGCCATCGACCTTGCCTGCATTGGCGCGGATCACGCCAAGTGCGGTTTGCATGGCCATTTCTATAGAAGTGCTGCCCCAATAGCCATGCAGCGCAGGGTCAAACATGTCGCCTAGCCAGTGCAAGATGACAGGGTGTTGGGCTTGGCTAAGGATGCGGTTGTAGACATACTCGTAATCGGCCGGCGAGCGCGCAAGCTGCACCAGTGCGCGGCTGGCCATGATGATCAAGCGCCCGCCCAGCTTCTCAATGGCTTGCATCTGGGTTTCATAAGCGCGCACCACATCATCGAGCTTGTGTGCTTCATTGGGTAAAAGATGGTCTGTGCCACAGCCGCAGGCCACCAAGGCGCCGGGTACGGTTTTGGCTTCAGCCAAGCAGCGTTGGATCAGCGTCAATGAGGTCGGCCAATCCAGCCCCATTCCTCGTTGCGCCGTGTCCATGGCTTCAGCCACACCCAGCCCCAATGACCACAGGTGATGCCTGTATTGCAAGCTTGCATCCCAATCAATGGCGCAATCGAGCCATGGGCTGTGCGCTGCGCGCGGGTCGGCCACCACATGGGCGGCTGAAAAGGCAATGCGGTTGAACACCAGATCAGTTGGGGCTTGGATGGGGTCAATGCATTGCAGGCGGTACCCGAATGATTGGCCTTGGGAATTGATCAGTGTCAGTTGTGTCATGCCAAGCGGGCTTGTTTTTTAACCTGAGTCAAACGCACCATTTCCACCGATTTTTTGTAGTGGGTATCCAATGGGTAGCAGCCAGAGACCATGCCATTACGCGGTGCGGTTGTGCAGTCGCTGAAAGTCCGGCACAAGCGTTTTGTCTGAATGGGGCGACCCGTCAGCATGTCCGCTGGTAATTCTGGGTAAGACAGCACCATGCGCCCCAGGCCGACGAAGTCGGTCCATCCTTGGCGCACCACGGCTTGTGCCACGTGGGGCAAAAATTCTTGCAAATAGGTGTAGCCGCTGCCGACAAAAGCCATGTCGGGAAAGTGCATTTTCAGGTCGCGAACCGTTTCCAGGTGGCGCATGACGCCAAGCAATGGATCCTCGGGTGGTTGGTAGCCGTCTGAGGGCGGGTATAGAGCTGGGCGTGTCACATGGGGTGTGTAGTAAGGACTGCCAATGGTGATGTTGACCAAGCGGATGCCCAAGTCTTGCATGGCCGATAACAGCAGCATCGGTTCATCCAGACTTTGCAGCAAGGGGTTGTGCGCGTCCATGCCAAACCCATGGACGTATGGCAGTGCATGTGCGTGGGCAACAGCCACGCCTGGGCCCAGTAACTCTGCATTGGATTGGTTGGGGTCAGGATGGAATGGTAAAAAGTCCACGGCGGACAGTCGCACGCCAATTTCTAAACCAGGGGCTTGGACTCGAATGCCCGCTACCACTTCGCGCAGAAAGCGGGTTCTGTTTTCCAGGGAGCCACCAAAGTCCCCAGTACGGCTTGTGGCCGATAAAAACTCGTGTCCCAGGTAGCCATGGCAATGCTTGAGATCGACGAAATCAAAGCCACAGTTTTGGGCCAGTTTGGCAGCGGCGACAAAATCATCGATCAAACGGCGAATGTCACCGTCACTGAGCACTACGATGTTTTCTGCTGGACCAAAACGACCATCGAGCAAGGGGTGTCTGTACAGAACGCGTGGCTCCATGCGGGCGTCGTCATTGGGTTTGCAAAAACGTCCTGAATGGGTCAGTTGCAAACCAGTCACCAAACCTGCATCGGTGCCCATGGTTTCGCGGTGTGCTTGCACCAAGGTGCGGCGCAAGTCGCCGATGTCGCTAGCCGTGTCGCGGTTGATGACCAGTTGCCTGGGGTTAGCGCGGCCGTCATGGCGTACCGCGACCGCTTCGCCACCCCATATCAGTTTCGCACCTGAGCTGCCGAAACGACGCCAGCGCCGGCGCGTGTTGTCTGAGGGCCGGCCGTCGGCTTGCCCGTCCCAGCCCTCCATTGGGTGGATGGCAAAGCGGTTGCCCACTTGCCAAGGTCCCACTTGCAATGGCTGGGCCATCACTGAATCAGGGCCCGATTCGAGTTCTTCATCACATGGCATCTGAATGCCCAAGCGCAGCAAGTTGTCTTTGAAACCTTGCGTACTTTGTAAGGATTTGACTTTCACAAAGTCACCAAATTTCATTGCAAACTCCTGTAAAACTCAATAATAACCACTTGCTAGCATGTGCTTTTCAGTGTGGTGCACTGCGCTTACAGGGCAAGTCCCGATAGATGCCGTATCAAGGTGGTTAACGCATGGCATTGAAATTGATCAAAGCGATGATGGCTTCAAACCCGGGCTGCAGGCGTGAAATTGACCGGCCTTTCATGGTTCGCAGTGGACTTGATTGTTGGTTTGTCTGCGGCATTGTCATCTCATGCCCATGCCCATGCCCATGCCCAGATGCTGGGTGGCAGCCTGGTGGTGAAGTGTGCTGCGGTGCGGTTCAGGCCAAATGGACCCGGATGTTAGTATCAATGCATGACCTTGAAACCAGAAGCAGAGCTTTGCGTCGCGGGTCTTGTGTATTTCGAAGTTTTCATTCCCGGTGCGCGCATGCCCGCGCCTGGCGAGGAAGTTTTCGTCGAAGAGCTGCGGCTCGGTTTGGGCGGTGCGCTCAACACCGCATCGGTCGCTTCGGCCCTGGGCCTGAATGTCGTGCTGGCCCACCCCTGCGGGGGTGGCCTGTCCGATGCAGCTATCACGCAAGAAATCTCACGTCTCGGGATAGCCAGCATGACCTGGCCCGCCAAGCGCGACCCTGCCGTATCCCTTGTGTTTTCGGGGCCGGAGGACCGCGCTTTCGTGAGCGCAGCCGATTTCCAATCACTGGGTGCCTGTGGTGCGCTGCCTGTGGCGCGCTGGATTCATGTCCCTGGCCTGCTAGAGGCCCGCTACATGGCGGGGCCGCTGGCGCAGGCCCGGCGTGCCGGCGCACGCATCAGCGTGTCGGGCAGCTGGGCCCCCGGCGAGTTAGCTGGTCTGCGTACCCATTTCAGCCAGCCCTGGGACCTGTTGGTTCTCAATGCCAAGGAAGCCGTTGCGGCGGCTGAGGACCTGCGCCAGGCGCCCGAACGCCTGCAGGGCGCGGCCGCCAGTGTCGTCGTCACCGCGGGTGCTGAGGGCGCCTTCGGCTTGCTGCACGGCGAGGCCGTCAGTTGTCCTGGCGAACAGGTGACGGTCAAGGACTTCACCGGGGCCGGTGACGCTTTTTGTGCTGGTTTATTGGCATCGTTGATGCACGGGGCGGCTGGTGAATCAGCTCTGCGCCACGGATGCCGCGTTGCGGCCCGGGTGCTGACGCAAGCCGGTGGTGTGGTGGAGGATGCGGCCCTGTTGGCCGGGATAGAGAGAGCAACATGATCAAGGAATTTGTCATTCTGGGCGGCGGCAGTGCCTATACCCCGGGCCTGCTGCAGGCCCTGATTCAGCAGGGCAGCGCGCTGGGCCTGAACCGGGTGCGGCTGTATGACACCCATGCTGAACACTTGGAACTGGTGGGCCGTCTGGGCCAGGCCATGGCCCGCAGCGCTAGCGCGGGCTTTCGGATCGAGACCGCGGACAGCCTGGCATCTGCGTTGCAGGGCGCCGACGCTGTCCTCAACAGCACCCGGCCAGGTGGCTTCCAGGCGCGTCGCATCGACGAGACCTTGCCCCTGGTCCTGGACATCCCTGGGCAGGAGACCGTCGGTCCGGGTGGCTTTTTCTTCGCCCTGCGCTCGGTGCCCGAGGCGCTGCGCGTGGCCGCCACGCTGGCCGAGGTGGCCCCCGAGGCGCTGCTGCTGAACTACACCAACCCCAGCAACATCGTGACGCAAGCCCTGGTGGATGCCGGCTACGAACGCGTACTGGGTCTGTGCGACCAGTCTGAGGAGGATGTGCATGACCTGGCCGCCGCGCTGGGCCACGCCGACGAGCCGATTTCTTTTGTTTGCAACGGACTGAACCATGCCACTTGGTACAGTGATTTGCGCGTCGGCGCATACGCGCTTGATGGCTTCGCCGCAGACCTCCAGGCCCCGCCCGGACTGAACGCCGAGCATCGCCTGCGTTTTGAGTTGTCGCGCGATATGGCACAGGCCACGCCAGGTTACTGGCCCAACTCCTACCTGCCTTATTACACGTCGCCGGCGCGTTTCGTCGCCCTGTCACGCGCGCAGGGGCCGCGCAGCGATGCGATCACGGCCCGGCTGCCGTCCTACTATGCGCACTTTCAAGAGGAGGCTGAGAAGGCACAACCGCAGCTGCGCCACCACCGTGGTACCGCTGGCTTTGGTGACTTGGCCGTGCTGGTGATTCAGGCGCTCAAAGGCGAAGCCGGGACGCCCCTGGTGCTCAACGCGCCGAACCGTGGCAGCACGCCGCAGTTCGGTAGCAACACCGTGGTCGAAACCCGCGGGCGGTTGGGCACGCATGGCTGGGAACGTAGGCAGGCCCCGGCGGTACCCACGCAGCATCTGGCACTGCTGCAGCGGCTTGAAAGCTACCAGCATCTGGCGGCCGAGGCGGCGCGCAGCGGCCAGGCCGCCGCCATCGTGCGCGCTCTGGCCGCCAATCCGCTCGTGGGCAGCCAGGCCCGGGCGCAGGCGCTGTGGGATTTGGCCCGCGTGCAATACGGCAAGTTGCTGCCGATGCTGTCTTGAAGACCGTCGCGCTGGCCACGGCCTTGCCTTGGAAGGACATCGAACGCGTCGTGATTCTGTCGCCGCACCTGGACGATGCGGCGCTGAGCTGCGGCGCACTGTTGCAGTTCTTGCGTGGGCGTGAGGCGGCCTGTCTGGTCATCAGCGTGTACTGTGGCAACCCACCGGCGTTACAAAGCAGCGACGGTAGCCGGCGCACCCTGCAGCGCAAGGGCTATGCCAACCCGAACCTGAGACGCCAGGAGGACATCGCGGCCATGCATTCGGCCGACGCCGATTTCGTCCACCTCGGTTTTCCCGACAGCATCTACCGACGCAGCCCGCTGACGAACCAGTTCATCTACCAGCGTGCTCGGGAGCGCTGGGTGATGCCGCGGGTCGACGACCTGGGTCATGTGGAGGAGCTCTATCTGGTGCTGCAGCGCTTGAGCCTCAACCTGGGACGTATTTTGCTCGTCAGCCCCATGGGCATTGGCCAGCATGTGGACCACACCATTGTGGCGCGTACGGCGCTGCGGCTGGCCGAGCAGGGTGTCTCGCTGCTGTTCTACGAGGATTTCCCTTACGTGGTGGACCGCGCTGTCGGTAGCGGTGCCGATGACGGTCCGCAACAAGCCCTGCAGCGACTGGGTCGAGAGCCGGTCAGCCGCATGGTGCTGCCAGTCGATGTTGCGGTTAAAGCCGCGCTGATTGGTCACTACCGCTCCCAGATCCCGGCGCTGTTCGATGACGACGCGGGGCTCATGTCGGCCCTGCAGTCGCACCGGACTGGGAGCGTCCCTAGCGAGTCGTACTGGAAGACCAGGCCAGCTCGGATCAACACGCAGGAGGAATAGAGATGAACGACAGCTACATGAAGCAAGAGGCCCTAGAGACGCCGGCCATGCTCAGGCGCGAAGCCGATGCCTGGCAGGCGCAGGCCGCGCAGATCAGCCTATTGGCACAGACGCGCAAACAAGTGGCCTTGGTCGGGCGCGGCAGTTCAGGCAACGCCTGCACCTTTGCGGCCTATCTTTTCATGCTGCGCAGTGGGCGCCACCCCGTTGAATTCCGGCCCTGGGTCACGACCCAAAATCTGCCCGAGGCCGACTGGAGCGATACAGTGGCCTATGCCTTCTCGGCGTCGGGTCAAAGCATCGACGTGGCTGAAGCCTTGCGCTGGCTGAAGAAGCGCGGTGCGTTGGCTGTTGCGGTGAGTGCCAAGCGCGACGCCAGTTTGCCCTTGGTGGGGCTGGCCGATGCAGCCTTTGCGTTGAATTGCGGCACGGAAAAAGCCGTACCCGCCACCAAGAGCTTCACGGCCCAGCTGTTTGCGGCAGCGGCACTGGCAGGCTATCCCATGGCCGAGGCGGCGGCGCAGGCCGCTCAGGCAATGGAGGCCGTGAGCGCGAGTGAAGCCGTCGCTACGCTGGCATCCTTTCTGCAGGACGCGCGCACCGTGGCCTGGGTAGCTCGAGGGCCGTCATTGGCTGGTGCACTGGATGCGGCACTGAAGACGCAGGAGAGCCTGGGCATACCAGCGTTTGCTTATTCCGCGGCCGAGTTCATGCATGGACCGATTGGCATGTTTCACCCTGCCGACCGTGTGATCCTGTTTTCAGGCGCGGATGAACCCATGGAAAGCAAGCAGGCTGTGGTCACCACACTGCTGGCGCGCGCGGTGCCCTTTCTCACCATCGGCACCGATGCGAATCACGAGGCGGGCTTGCCGATCCGTCTGCCCGACGAGCGTTGGGCCCGCACGCCGGTGTTCGCCTTTCTGGCGCAATTGGCCTGCGCGGAGCTGGCCGCTCGGATGGGGCTGGACGCCGACGCGCCGGCCAACCTGCAAAAGGTGACCCGAACCCTGTGAACCCGAGAGTCGCCGAGCGCCTCTTGGGACAAGATTGATAATGAAAATCGCCGCCCTCGCCGCCAAGGAAGACAACACATGCATTCAAGAATAGAAATGATCCTGGCCACAGACATAGATGGAACGTTCCTGTTTCCGGATTCGAATGGCACCTCGTCTGACCTTTACAAGGTCATCATCGAGAACCGTGAAAAGATCCTGCTGATTTATGTCACCGGCCGCGGCTATGAAAGCATCGTGCCACTGCTTGACAACCCCTCTCTGCCGAAGCCCGACTTCATCATTGCCGATGTGGGCGCCACACTCCTGAAGTGGGAGGACGATGCCTTTGTGCCCGTCATGCCGATACAAAACGAGATTGCCCGAAACTGGCCCGGCCGCGACGTCGTGCAGGGTCGTACGGCCGGTCTTGCCGGCCTGCAGTTGCAGGAAGTGCCACAAGAGCGCCGTTGTTCATTCTTCTATGAAAACACCGGGGTGCTGGAGGCCGCCAAGCAGATTGCCGACGAACTTGGCCTGGAGATCTTGACCTCGGCGGGCAAATACCTTGATTTCCTGCCGGCTGGCGTGTCCAAGGGCAACAGCCTGATGGAGCTGCTCAAGTCCGAGCAACTGCCCGAAGACAAGGTGCTGGTCGCTGGCGACACGCTGAATGACCTCTCCCTGATGCAGACCGGTTACCGCGGCGTGGTGGTCAACAACGGCGAGCAGGCGCTGAAGAAGGCGGTGGCGTTGCAGAACATCGCGCGCGTCACGCAGCAAATTTATTTTGCCGACCTCGAAGGACCTAATGGCATTCTGGAGGCCATTCGCTATCACGGTTTCGACCAGCATTTTCAGGACGTCGACAAGCTCGAGCAGCAGGTTTTTGGCGATGCCAGTCTGGTCATCGTCTATCACCGCCAGCCCTTCGATGAGGTCAAGCGCGGAAACCAGTTTGTGCGCGAGCGGCCCAAAAGTCCGAACGGCATCATGCCCACGCTACTGGGTTTCTTTGCCGAGGGGCAAAAGGGAGCCTGGGTGGCCTGGTCGCAGCAAGAGAGCCGCAACCCGAAGGGTTTCGAAGTGGACGTTCCTGTTGACGCCGAAAAATACCCTAAGCTGATTGCCTCTCGCGTCGCTTTGACGGCCAACGATGTGAACATCTTTTACAAGAAGTTCTCGAAAGAATCGTTCTGGCCGATCATCTTCTCGTTTCCTGATCGGGTGTCCTTCAAGGAGGAGCACTGGCTGCATTTCTGTGAGATCAACCGGCTGTTTGCAGTGCGAACGGCCGCCGTGGCGGCCAAGGGCGCCACAGTATGGATTCACGACTACAACCTGTGGATGACGCCGGCCTATCTGCGTGACCTGCGCCCTGACCTGAAGATCGGCTTCTTTCACCATACAGCCTTCCCAAGCGCCGACATCTTCAATGTTCTGCCCTGGAAAGGGCAGATTATTTCGAGCTTGCTGAAGTGCGATTACGTGGGCTTTCATATTCCGCGCTATGTCGAGAACTTTGTCGACGTGGTCCGCTCGAATATGCCGGCGCAGATTCTGGAGTCCGAGCCGTGCGCGCCGACCTATCTGACTTATGGCTGCGCGCTGGGCATCGAGGAGATGACGCGCAAGATTCATACGCCCTACGGCATCGTCGGCGTCGGTGCCCACCCGGTTGGTATCGACAACGCCAAGATCAAGTCCATCGTCGAGGAGCCAGTTACGCGCAAGCTGGTGAACGATCTGCTGGACTCGGCCCGGGGCCGCAAGATCATCCTGTCGGTGGAGCGCCTGGACTACGTGAAGGGACCGATCGAAAAAATGCTGGCTTACGAGGCGTTCCTAGCCAAGCATCCTGAGCTGCACGACAAGGTCATCATGTTCAACATCGTGACGCCGGCCGCGCCGGGCATGGAAATATACAAGGAGACAGCATCCAAGCTCGATCAGGTCGTCGGGCGCATCAACGGCCGCTTTTCCCGGATGGGCTGGACACCGGTGCGCTATTTCTATCGCTCCTTACCCTTCGAGGAACTGGTGGCCTTCTATGTGGCAGCCGATATCGTCTGGATCACGCCTTTGCGTGACGGACTGAATTTGGTGTGCAAGGAATTCGTGTCAGCCAAGTCGGCTTCGACGACGAGCGGGGTGCTTGTACTGTCGGAATTCGCCGGCGCGGCGGTTGAACTCAAGGGCGCCCTGCTGACCAATCCCTATGACGAAAACAGCATGATTCAAAGCCTGCTGGCTGCGCTGAACGTGGATGAGGAGGAAAGCAAGTTCCGGCTGGCGTCTCTGGCGCAGCGCGTTCATGAATATGACGTCAAGGCCTGGGGCGAGGATTTTCTCAAGTTCAGCGTATCCTGAGCCGTCCTTAGCTCTGTCTGAGCGGCCCGAAAACTGGCGGGTACTCCAGCCAGTACGGATCCTGGGGATTGAATCTTCTGGCGTTGAAACTGGCTTGGTCATGGGGTCGACCCGCGATGGTTTCAAACCCACGATGTAGGCGTCAAATTGATTGCCCCTTCACGATTCGCAGTGGACTCGATGGTTGCTTGGTGTACCGCGTTGCCTCGTTAGGCCTATCGCCATGGCAAGACCATCGGCCCGCATTCGTGATCTGGCAAGCGCATTGGCATGTCGGCCAAAGTAGGGCATGGGGTGGGTACGGCTTCACCGCCTGCGCGCAAGTAAGCAGACGACCTAAAATAGCGGTGGCTGTACATGGTGTACAGCCATGATCTGTGAACATATGACGTCTTCGATGCCTCAGGCAGCGAAGACGTCGGCTCTTGAGTGAATCCTATGACCCGTTCTTTTTGGCCCTCTTGCGGTTACCACTTGTTGACGCACAACGAGTCAGGCCATCTGGTCGTGAGTGATGATTTTTTGCGGTTTTTGCTCGAACGCCCGGAACTGGCCTTGATCGAGGAATCCTGTGAGGCTGAAAGAGCCCTGCAGCAAGCCTTGATGCTTGATCCGCGATGCGACGTAGCAGAGAACGCTTTGAGCGCCATTGCTGATCAGGATGCTGCTGAGAATTACCGTGTTTGGTTGCGCTTCAGGCAGCGCTTGTTGGCGCACCCCACATTGGAGGCGAGTTACCTTGCGTTGTTCAAGGGCGTGGATGTGCCACCCATGTTGGTGCAGCAGTTGACCCAGGTGTTGTTGCGCCATGTGCTTGGTGATCAGGCCAGCGGAATGCAAGCCCGCGCGGCCGAGATGCTGTTTCAAACGCAAAAAATCTCGGTCACCGATGACGGTGCTGTGATGGCGGCGGACAATGAAACCGTCGAGCGGCTCGCGATCCAAAGTAACTTTGGCGGTGTGGGTAAGTTGTTGCAAGAGGGCGGCATCAAGTTGCGAAGCGTCGACTTGGATGTGCTCAATACAGACAGCATGCAAGAGTATTGGAGCCGCAGCGAAGCCTTGGACTGGGTGATCGCGCTGAATAAAGACCAGCCAGCGATTAACGCGCTGTGTGAAGTAATGAGCCAATGGATAGCGCACTTTCTGGGCGTTCAGGTCAAGATACGAACTGAAAGTCAGATTGTTGACGAGCATTGGGTGTGGCACGTGGGGCTGGACGCACAAGCAAGCGCCGTTCTCAATGATCTTTACCAGAGTCAAGAGGTCGAGCCAGATCGGCTTGAGCGCATGCTGTGTTTGTTTACTTTGGAATTTGTCGACCCCAATGACATGCTGGCGCAGGTTCGGGGCAAGCCGGTCTATTTGGCCATGGCGATGGACACAGACAAGCGCTTGAAGCTCAAGCCCCAAAACTTACTGCTCAATTTGCCCTTGTCGCAAAGATCCTGACACCGCTACTGTTCGATGGGCTTAGCCTCAAACCTCGTAGGCGAAGCCTAAACAGGCCCTCGATATAAGCCAAGGCCTCGGGGTCATCCCACTCACGAGAACCATAATATTTGGCCAGCACGACGCCTTGTGCATTGACCAAAACAGTCAGCGGGAGCCTGTCTGCGCCCAATATTTTTTCCAGCTCTAAGTCTTGGTCGATGTAGTTTGGGAAGCCAAGCCCGAACTGAGTCACGAAGCGCTGTGCGCGTTCGAGATAGTCGTCGGTGCTGATGCCAATGATGTTGAATTTCTGACCGGCATAGGTTTGCTTTAGGCGAATGATGGAGGCCATTTCCTGTCGACAAGGTACGCACCAACTCGCCCAAACATTGATGAGCAAAGGCTTACCTAGCCAGCCAGCCAGGGACTGGTTGGGTGTGTTCAGGCCACGCAAATTGACTTTGGGTAGTGTTTGTCCTGTTTGGGTTTCACCAGGTGTCGCCTGGCTCAGCGTCGGCGTGATGCTCAGCATGAAAGCCAGGCACAGCGATAGGCCGATGCCGTCATTAAATTTCATATTGTGGATTAATGTTGACTTGAAAACGGCGCAGCATTCCTTATCATGGCAAACCAATTTTTACCGTTAACCACCTCAGGCGTGATTACATGCCCTAAACACTTAACGAACAATTGAGCCGCGAACAACAAACAGCACGCGAAAAAAAGTGGGTGAGCAATCCTCGCTGGAAAGGCATCAAGCTCGGTTACAGCGCTGCCGATGTGGTTCGATTGCGCAGATCATTTCCCGTTGAGCATACCTTGGCACGTCGCGGCGCTGAAAAGCTGTGGCATCAGCTCAACACGTAAGATTATGTCAACTGTCTCGGTGCCCTGACGGACGGTCAGGCCATGCAGCAGGTTAAAGCCGGGGTTAAAGCCATTTATTTGTCTGGTTGGCAGGTGGCTGCGGACAACAAAGGCTATGGCGCCATGTACCCTGATCAGTCGCTGTATCCGGTGGGCTCGGTGCCCGCAGTCGTAGAGAGTTTTAACAACGCCTTTGGGCGCGCCGATGAAATCCAGCACGCCAAGGGCATCGATGCGGGTGACCTGGCCTATATCGACAAGGTTGCCCCCATCGTGGCTGACGCCGAAGCCGGGTTTGGTGGGGTGTTAAATGCTTTTGAGTAGATGAAAGCCATGATCAAAGCTGGCGTGGCTGGTGTGCACTTTGAAGACCAACTGGCTTCGGTGAAAAAATGTGGCCACACGGGTGGGAAAGTGTTGGTGCCAACAGCCAAAGCATGCCAAAAGCTGATCGCCGCTCGCATGGCGGCTGATGTGTGCGTTGTTCCCACCTTGGTGATCGCCCTAACTGAAGCGCAGGCCGCAGCCTTGCTGAGCAGTGACTATGACGTCAATGACAAGCCGTTTTTGACGGGTGAGCGCACTGCAGAAGGCTTTTACAAGACCCACAAAGGCATGGATCAAGCAGTAAGTCGTGCGGTCGCATACGCTCAGTATGCCGATATGGTGTGGTGTGAAACCGGCACGCCTGATCTTGACTTTTCCCGAAAGTTTGCAGCTGCGGTTCACGCCAAGCATCCGGGTAAGTTGTTGGCTTACAACTGTAGTCCATCGTTCAATTGGAAGAAGAACCTGGACGATAAAACCATGGCGCGCTTTCAGCAAGAACTCGGTGCCATGGGTTACAAGTACCAGTTCATCACGCTGGCCGGTATTCACAACATGTGGTTCAACACGTTTGACTTGGCGCAAGACTATGTGCAGCGCGGCATGTCGGCTTATGTCGAGAAAGTGCAAGAGCCCGAGTTTGCAGCGCGCGAGCGTGGCTACACTTTTGTGTCGCACCAGCAAGAGTTTGGGACGGGTTATTTCGATGAAGTCACAACGACCATCCAGGGTGGGCGCTCCAGTGTGACCGCCTTGACGGGTTCTACTCAAGAAGAGCAGTTCCACTGATTGACAAAGGCTTCACCCTGCCCGTGGCCGTCGGCTCCAAAGCGAGCCGGATTTTTTGTGTCAGAGACTGAAATGGATTGCAGCCATGGTCGCCGGCCCGCTTCGTTTATTCCAGTTCCGTGGAGATTTCCAGCCACTGCTCTTCCAGCGTCTGCAGCTCGTTGTTAACAGCGCTCAATCGCCGCCCCAAGTCGGCGATTTCAGCGGGGGCGGGTGCCGCGCTAAGTTGCCCTTCTAAAGCGGAGCCTTCGGCATTGAGGCTGGCCATTTTGGCTTCTATTTCTTGGATTCTGCGCTTGCTCGTCCCCTGAGAGGCCGGTTTTTTCTGTGCTTTGAGCTGCGCCGAGGCCGCGTCAGCTTGCGCTTTGCGCTCGGCCTTGGCTGCTGCGGTGCTGGCTTGACGAATGGCCTCACGTTGTCGCTTGGCTTCATCGAGCAAGTAGCGTTGGTAGTCGTCAAGGTCGCCGTCAAATGGCTCAATGCCGCCATGCGAGACCATCCAGAACTCGTCGCACACCGAGCGCAGCAAGGCACGGTCATGGCTGACCAGCATCACAGTCCCTTCAAACTCATTGAGGGCCATGGCCAGCGCCTCCCGCGTCGCCAAGTCCAGGTGGTTGGTTGGCTCGTCCATGAGCAGCAGGTTGGGGCGTTGCCACACGATCATGCACAGAACCAAGCGCGCTTTCTCTCCGCCGCTCATGCTACCGACCGACTGCTTGACCATGTCACCGCCGAAATTAAACGTACCTAAAAAGCTACGCAAGTCCTGTTCCCGTGTGGCTTGACCGGCCATGCGGCCCGCCACAGTCATGTCCTTTACCAAACGAATCATGTGTTCAAGTGGGTTGTCTGCGGGCCTGAGAACGTCTAGCTCTTGTTGGGCAAAATAGCCAATGTTCAGACCCTTGCCCTCGGTGATCTCGCCTTTGATGGCTTTGAGATCACGGGCAATCGTTTTCACCACTGTTGATTTTCCTTGCCCGTTAGCACCCAAAATGCCGATGCGCTGTCCAGCGAGTACGGACTTGCTGACCTTGTGCACGATCACGGTGGCTGGCGTTCCTGCTGCAGCTTCAGGTGGGGGCGGGTAGCCAAAGCTCACCTCGCTCATGGAGAGCATCGGATTGGGTAGGTTCACCGGCTCCTTGAATTCAAAGGTAAAGTCAGCCTCACTCAGCAGGGGTGCAATTTTCTCCATGCGGTCCAAGGCTTTGACCCGACTTTGAGCCTGTTTAGCCTTGCTGGCTTTGGCTTTGAAGCGCGCAATGAACTTTTGCAGGTGAGCGATCTTGTCTTGTTGCTTGGCATAAGAGGTTTGTTGCAAGACCATTTGCTCCGCGCGCATGTCTTCAAACTTGGTGTAATTGCCGCCATAGCGAACCAACTTGCCAGCATCAATGTGCAGCGTGACGTTCGTCACCGCATCTAAAAACTCACGGTCATGGCTGATGACAATCATGGTGCCTTCATACTTGCGCAACCAAGCCTCCAACCAAACCAGCGCGTCCAGGTCCAAGTGGTTGGTTGGCTCGTCGAGCAGCAGCAGGTCCGATGGGCACATCAACGCTCGGGCCAGTTGCAGTCGCATGCGCCAGCCGCCCGAAAAACTGTTCACTGGCGCGTCCAACTCAGTGGTCTTGAAGCCCAGGCCCAATATCAAGGCCTGTGCGCGGGCTGGGGCATCGTTGGCGCCTGCATCCTGAAGCGCCATATAGGCATGTGCCATGCGGTCGTAGTCTTCCGTGGCTTCAGAAGCTTGAACCTCTTCTTGTGCCGCAAGCAAGGTGGTGTCGCCATCCACTACAAAGTCTGTCGCGCACTGACTGGTTTCTGGCATGTCCTGGGCAACTTGACCCAAGCGCCATTGGTGCGGGATGTAGTATTCACCCACATCCTCGTGCAAGTTGCCATTGAACAGCGCAAACAGACTGGATTTGCCCGCACCATTGCGTCCAACCAGGCCGACTTTTTCTCCAGGGTTGATGGTGACAGTTGCACCTTCGAGCAATACTTTGGCACTGCGGCGCAGTGTGACGTTCTTCAGAGTAATCAAAACAGGGTATCCGTTGTGCGTAAAAAAGGGTTGCGGAGTTGTCCGCGGGCCGCTAGTGCGGCGAGTTCAAGGTCTGGAGGTCATCGCGACGCAGCAGCAGGACCTGATTGCCACCAGCACTGGTATCGAGCCAGATGGCTGAGAGCTTGGGAAAGGCGGCTTCAAAGTGATCGCGCTCATGGCCTATTTCCAGCACCAGAACCGCCTGTGGTGTCATGTGCAGGGCTGCATCGCGCAGCAAGGCGCGTACAAAGTCCATGCCGTCTCGGCCGCCGGCGGTGTTGCCGTCCAATGCCATACTGGGTTCGGCAAGGTACTCTGGGGGCAGGGCTGCCATGCTGTCGGCGTTGACGTAGGGCGGGTTGCAAAGGATCAGGTCGAACGGACCGCGGGCCTGCAAAGCAGCCGCATCCAACCCGTCAGCGCTCAGAAGTTCAATGCGTGATTGCAGCTGGTGGCGTTCAATATTGATTTTTGCCACAGCCAGCGCGTCTGTGGACAGGTCAGATGCCGTCACGGTGACTTCGGGGTACACCATGGCTGCCAAAACGGCCAAACTGCCGTTGCCCGTGCACACATCCAACACGTGTTGGGTTGTCTCGTGCAGCCAGTAGTCCAAGCTGCCGTCAACCAACAACTCGGCGATCAGCGATCGGGGCACGATGGCACGTTCATCTACATAAAACGGGACGCCTTGCAGCCATGCCTCATGCGTCAGGTAAGCAGCGGGCAAGCGACGCTCAATGCGCGTGCGTATCAAGGCTTCAACCGCGTGGACTTGATCGGCATCGATAAGCTGTTGGGCTACAGATGCATTGCTGTTGAGGTCGGTGTCAATCGGTAAACCTAAGCGCCACAAAACCAGCCAAGCCGCCTCGTCCATGGCCGATTGCGTGCCATGACCAAAGACCAGCTCCGCTTTGTCCAGCGCGCGCACACTGCGCTCAACGAGTTCGAGCAGGGTCATGCTTGTCCCTGGCGCTGCAGATTTTCGAGGGTACGACGGTAAATGTTTTTCAAGGGTTCAATGTCATCGAGCCCAATGTGTTCATCAATTTTATGAATACTGGCATTGGGAGGGCCTAGTTCGATGACCTGGGGGCAAATGCTGGCAATGAAACGACCATCGCTGGTACCGCCAGTGGTTGAGAGTTCCGTAATGATGCCGGTTTCGGTCTTGATTGCCGCGGTGACTGCATCGACCAGTGTTCCTGGGGTGGTTAAAAACGGCTTGCCGCCCAGCGTCCACTTGAGGTCGTAGTCAAGTCCGTGTTTGTTCAGAATGTCTGTCAAGCGGCTTTGCAGACTCTCAGGTGTGGACTCGGTACAAAAACGGAAATTGAAATCAAGCACAGCGTGCCCTGGGATCACATTGCTGGCCCCGGTGCCTGCATGGACGTTACTGACCTGCCATGAGGTTGGCGGAAAAAAGGCATTGCCTTGGTCCCATGACACGTTGACCAGTTCTGCCAATGCAGGGGCAAGCAGATGGATTGGGTTGCGCGCCATGTGAGGGTAAGCGATGTGACCTTGTACACCTTTGACCGTGAGTTTGCCGCTGAGCGTGCCTCTGCGGCCATTCTTGATCATGTCACCAGTTTTGTGTACCGAAGTTGGCTCGCCAACAATGCAGTAATCCAATTTTTCGCCGCGCTCGCGCAGCAGTTCCACGACTTTGATGGTGCCATCCAATGCTGGACCCTCTTCGTCGCTGGTTAACAAAAAGCCAATGGCCAAAGAGGTGTGCGCGTTGTGAGCCAAAAATTCCTCAGTGGCCACGACGAATGCGGCCAGCGATGTCTTCATGTCCGCAGCGCCTCGCCCGTACAGTTTGTTGTCGCGCTGGGTCGGCACAAAGGGCGGGCTCGTCCATTGCTCGAGCGGACCGGTGGGTACCACGTCGGTATGCCCAGCAAATACCAGTAACGGTGTCGCTGTGCCCAGGGGTGCGGACGCAAGAGGGCGACGGATAGCCCACAAATTAGCGACACGAAAATGCGCAGGCCCGCTGTGCACCGGCTCCAGTTCAAAGCCAAGCGCTTGTAAGCGTTGACCAATGATGGCCTGGCAGCCAGCGTCTTCGGGGGTTTCAGAGTGGCAGGCAATCAGTTGCTCGGCCAATGCAAGGGTTGGATTCATGTGGTGCAGCGTCAGTGGTTGACGTCCAGCGTGATTTCTGTGAAGGTGGGTTCGTCATCAGGATCCTCTTGCGGCGCCTGATTTTTAGCTTTTTTGTCCGCAACGACCTGATTTTGTAAGCGCCAAAGTAGGTTGGTCGGCGAGTCGGCGTGGCTCACACCCTCCTTGCGATCCACCAGTCCCGCGGTGATGAGTCGTGCAATGTCCACTTCAAAAGTCTGACTACCCTCGGCCATGGATTTTTCCATGGCTTCAGAAATCCCTGAAAAATCGCCTTTTTCAATCAGTTCAGAAACCAAGCGGGTGTTGGTCATGACTTCAACTGCCGCGACGCGTGATTTTTTCACTGTGCGTAACAGACGTTGAGAAATGATGGCTTTGAGCGCAGTTGCCAGGTCCCCAAGCATGGTCGGACGGACCTCTGCCGGATAAAAACTCAGGATGCGGTTCAAAGCTTGGTTGCTGTTGTTCGCGTGCATGGTTGCCAGGCACAGGTGACCAGTTTGAGCGTACGCGATGGCTGCAGACATGGTCTCACGGTCACGTATTTCGCCAATCAAAATCACATCGGGTGCTTGCCTGAGTCCGTTTCTCAAGGCGACCTCTAATGATTCGGTGTCAATGCCTACTTCGCGCTGGTTCACCACCGATCGTTTGTTTTTGAATAAAAATTCAATCGGGTCTTCAATCGTCAAAATGTGACCAGGCAGTGTTGCATTGCGGTGTTCAAGCATGGCCGCTAAGGTGGTGCTCTTGCCTGCTCCGGTGGCACCAACCATCAATACCAGACCACGTTTTTCAAGAATCAAAGTGGACAAAATCGCAGGCAGATTCAGGGATTCCAAGTCTGGAATGTCATTCAGGATGTAGCGAATCACCACCGCTATCGTGCCGCGCTGGCGCATGGCACTGATACGAAACCGCCCCACACCAGGTACAGACCAGGCCACGTTGAGTTCTCGGTTTGCTTTGAGCTCGTTGATTTGCTCGGGCGGCAAAATTTCACTGAGCAAACGCAGTGGTGCATCAGGCGGCAGGATTTGGTTGTTAACGGGTATGCATTCGCCGTCGATTCGCAGCAGCGCCGGCGCTCCCGTGGACAGGTAAAGGTCGGAGGCATGTTTTTCCGCCATGAGCCGCAAAATGCGCTCCATATTGCCCATAGGCGTTGGGGCTGAATTCGTCATTGCCATGGTAGGCTCCTCCCGTAAGGAGCAGCAACATACCGGTATGTTGCTGCGTAGTGGTTTGTCAACTAGGCCACCCAGGCCCACAGCGCCAGGGTCAGCCAACGCTGCATCAACCGTTCAAACTCAATCGCGAAGCAAATCGTTCAAGCTGGTCTTGGCCCGAGTTTGGGCGTCCACACGTTTGACGATAACAGCAGCGTACAGGCTGTAACGGCCACCGTCTTTGGGTAGGGTGCCGCTGATGACCACGGAGCCCGCCGGCACTCTGCCGTAGCTGACAGTGTCTGTCGCACGGTCATAGATTGGCGTGCTCTGACCAATATAGACGCCCATCGACAGCACGGAGTTCTCTTCGATAACCACACCTTCGACCACCTCCGAGCGTGCGCCGATAAAGCAGTTGTCTTCGATGATGGTGGGGCCAGCTTGCATGGGCTCCAACACACCACCAATGCCCACGCCGCCGCTCAAATGCACATTTTTCCCGATCTGTGCACATGATCCAACGGTAGCCCAAGTATCGACCATGGTGCCTTCATCTACATAGGCGCCGATGTTGACGTAGGAAGGCATCAGGATCACGCCCTTGCCCAAGAAGCTGCCACGGCGCGCAACCGCCGGTGGTACCACGCGAACGCCGGTGGCTCGCATGCTTGACTCATCCATGCCGGAGAACTTGGTGGGCACTTTGTCAAAAAACCCCAGGTCACCCGCTTGCATGATGGCGTTGTCTTTGAGGCGAAAGCTCAGCAAAACAGCTTTTTTAATCCATTGGTGTGTAGTCCACTGACCCACGCCGCTGCGCGTGGCCACACGCAGTTGTCCGTTGTCGAGTTGGCTGATGACTTCGTCCACTGCGTCGGTGACTTCGCGTGGGGCATTGCCCGCCGAGAGGTTGGCGCGGTCGTCCCATGCGGCGTCGAGGATGTTTTGCAATTGTTGGGTCATGACAGAGAACTTTCAGAAAAAAGTGTTGATAGCTTGGTAATTGGAGTGGGTTTAGCCGCGGTTGTGGACGAAATCAACCATGCGCCCCGCGGCTTCCAGACATTCAGCGGTGTCGGCGACCAGCGCCAGACGAATACGCCCCTCACCTGGGTTGTTACCCCGCACATCGCGTCCTAGGAAGCTGCCTGGTAGCACGGTGACATTGTAGGCAGCGTAGAGGTCTCGGGCGAAGGTCTGGTCGCAGCCACCAACGTCTGCCCATAAATAGAAGCCGGCATCGGGTAGCGCCACATCGAGAACCTGCGCTAACAGCGGGGTGACTTGGGCAAACTTGGTACGGTACAGCGCGCGGTTCTCCAGCACATGGACCTCGTCGCTCCAGGCTGCAATGCTGGCCGCCTGAACCACCGGACTCATCGCGCTGCCGTGGTAGGTGCGGTAGAGCAAAAACTGTTTAATCAGGGCGGCGTCACCAGCAACGAAGCCGCTGCGCATGCCCGGTGCATTGCTGCGTTTGGACAGGCTGGTGAATGCGATCAGGTTTTTGAAATCCGTTCGACCCAAACGTGCGGCGGCTTCAAGTCCGCCCAAAGGCGGTTCATCTTTAAAGTAAATTTCGCTGTAACACTCGTCAGATGCAATGACGAAACCGAAGCGCTCACTCAGATTGAATAGTTTCTCCCATTCAGACAAGGGCATGACAGCACCGGTGGGGTTGCCAGGTGAGCAGACAAACATGAGTTGCGTGCGTGCCCATACGGTCTCAGGCACGGAGTCCCAATCGGGTGCAAAGTTGCGTTTTGGGTCACTGGCTACAAAATAAGGCTCAGCGCCAGATAAAAGGGCCGCACCTTCGTAGATTTGATAAAACGGGTTGGGGCTGATGACAAGCGGAGCCTGGTTTGCCAAGCCCGCAGTCCTGTCAACCACCACTTGGGTCAGCGCAAACAGGGCTTCGCGTGAGCCCAGAACTGGTAAAACCTGTGAGACGTGGTCGAGCTCCAGCTGGTAGCGGCGCTTGACCCACCCGCAAAAAGCTTGACGTAATGCGACTTCCCCCGCTGTGGCCGGGTAGCCACTCAGACCACTTGGGGTGGCTTGAATAGCCTCAACCATCGCTTGACGAAGCAAAGCGGGCGTGGGGTGTTTTGGTTCACCCAGTCCAAGGCTGATGGCTTGGTATGCCGGGTTGGGCTGGATGCCTGCAAACAACTGTCGCAGGCGCTCGAATGGGTAGGCTTGTAGTCGCTGAAGCAAGGGATTCATGGCTGAGGATTATCGGGGATTACGGGGCCTGGTCACGATGCCTTCAGTGCCTGACAACAAGCGGCCTCCAGGGCCGAGGCTTTAAAGGCGTTTTGGGCTTGAGTTGTTCATACCGATCGGCTTGTTACGGGGGTATGCAGGTCAAGCCAGCGCCGGCTAGCCGTCGCCAGGGCGTGTGACGCACCAGTGGCTAGCAGTTCAACCTTGCCCCCCGAACCGGTAGCTTCGAGGTGGGCACCCAGAAGGCGTTTGGTCTGGCGTGCCACTGGCGCCCCAGTGTCTATCAGGGCGACATCAGGGCCCAGCAAGCCCAGTAAAACCTGTTTCGCAAAAGGGTAGTGTGTGCAGCCCAGTACCAAGGTGTCGATTGGTTTTTCATCGGGTGTGCTGCTGCAACTTCCAAAGCTGATGCACCGCGTGTAGCGTTCGCACAGGCTGTGTATGAGTGCCTCGTCGTCGCGCTCGATGGCGGTGGCCAGACCGTCACACGGCTGGCAAAAGAAGGCAGCTTGCTCGCTGAGCGTGTGCAGCAAAATTTGAAACTTGGCGCTTTGCAGTGTGGCGCGCGTGGCCATGACGGCAATGCGCGCGCTGCGGCTACAGGCAACAGCCGTCTTGAGCGCGGGCTCTACGCCGATGATTGGTAAGCCTGGGTAGCTCGTGCGCAGCGCTGCGATGGCCACAGCGGTGGCAGTGTTGCAGGCAACTACCAAGGCCTTGATGGGCTGCGCAACGTCATGGATTAAATACTGTGCGATCGCCATGGCACGTAAGCGGACAAAAGACGCGTCACGCTCCCCGTAAGGTGCATTGGCAGTGTCGGCCAAGTAGACAAAGTCTTCATTTGGCAGTTCTGCTCGCAGCGCCTGCAGCACGCTGAGCCCTCCAACACCGCTGTCAAAAACACCGATGGGTGCACGGGCTGAGGAGGTTCCAGTAGGCCTCAAAATGATTCGCCAGTGAGGGTTTGACCTGATCAGCGCAGCGCGATACCTTTGAATTCGCCAGTCGCAATGCGTTGTTGCCACTCAGCTGGGCCGGTGGTGTGCACGCTGGTACCCTGGGCATCGACCGCCACAGTGACGGGCATGTCCACCACATCAAACTCGTAAATGGCCTCCATACCCAGGTCTTCAAATGCCAAAACTTTGGCCGTCTTAATGGCTTTGGAGACCAAATAGGCAGCACCGCCAACGGCCATCAAATAAGTGGCCTGATGTTTTTTGATCGATTCGATGGCTACTGGCCCGCGCTCGGATTTTCCGATCATGCCAATCAAGCCGGTCTGTCCCAGCATCATCTCGGTGAATCCATCCATGCGGGTGGAGGTGGTGGGTCCAGCTGGACCCACCACCTCGTCGCGCACGGGGTCAACCGGGCCGACGTAGTAAATCACCTTGTTGGTAAAGTCAACAGGCAGTTTTTCGCCACGTGCCAGCATCTCGCCAATGCGTTTGTGGGCTGCGTCCCGACCAGTCAGTATCTTGCCATTGAGTAGCAGTCGGTCGCCGGGCTTCCAGCCGCCAATCTCGGCCTTGGTCAGCTGGTTCAGGTCGACGCGCTTGCTGAGTTGGGCATCTGGCTTCCAGGCCACATCAGGCCACAGGTCCAGGCTCGGTGGAGTCAGGTAAACCGGCCCCGAGCCATCCAACACAAAATGGGCATGGCGTGTGGCCGCGCAATTAGGGATCATGGCTACAGGCTTGCCTGCAGCGTGCGTGGGGTACATCTTGATTTTCACATCCAATACGGTCGTGAGGCCACCCAGGCCCTGCGCACCGATACCCAGTGCGTTGACTTTTTCATATAACTCCAGCCTCATGTTCTCAACCGGGCTCAAGGCGGCACCACTGGAGGATTTGGCCTGGAGTTCGTACATGTCCAAATCGTCCATCAGGCTTTCTTTGGCCATCAGAACGGCTTTCTCTGAGGTGCCGCCAATGCCAATGCCCAGCATGCCGGGAGGACACCAACCAGCGCCCATGGTAGGCACGGTTTTCAACACCCAATCTACGATGGAGTCGCCCGGGTTGAGCATGGCCAGCTTGCTTTTGTTCTCGCTGCCACCACCCTTGGCAGCGACTGTGATTTCCACGGTGTCGCCTGGTACGAGTTCAGTAAAAATGACAGCTGGCGTGTTGTCTGTGGTGTTCTTTCGAAGAAATTCTGGGTCTGCCACGATGCTGGCTCGCAAGGTGTTGTCGGGGTGGTTGTAGGCGCGGCGCACACCTTCGTTGATGGCATCTTCTACGCCAGCAGAGAAGCCTTCCCAACGCACATTCATGCCCACTTTGAGGAACACGTTGACGATGCCAGTGTCTTGGCAGATCGGTCGGTGGCCAGTAGCACTCATTTTGCTATTGGTCAAGATTTGGGCGATGGCATCTTTGGCCGCCGGGTTTTGCTCACGCTCATAGGCGCGGGCAAGGTGGCTGATGTAGTCACTCGGATGGTAGTAGCTGATGTATTGCAGGGCGGCTGCTATAGATTCGATCAGGTCGTCTTGGCGTATGGAGGTGGACATGGTTGTGAGCCTTGAATGGAATGCGGGTAAATGCGGGGTGACAAGGGAGTTTACCCAAGCGAAGTCGGTAAACTCGAATCTGCGGAGATAAGGTGCTGCGCAAAACTGCCTCAAGTGGCGCAGTCAGTGCAATGTAAGTGCGCTCAGTACCATGTCGTCTGAAGTTTCGTTTAACAAGAGGAGATTGATCTGTGAGCACTCAAACGTCTGCGATTGAATCGGTGTTGGTGGAAAACCGCGTTTTTGAACCCTCTAAAGAGGTGGTCGATGCCGCTCGTGTGTCGGGAATGGCGGGCTATCACGCCCTTTGCGCCGAGGCGGAAAAGGACTTCAATGGGTTTTGGGCCCGTTTGGCGCGTGAAAACTTGGTCTGGAACAAAGCGTTCACCCAAACCCTGGATGAGTCAAACGCACCGTTTTACAAATGGTTCGATGACGGTGAACTCAATGCCAGTGCCAACTGCCTTGATAAGCACATGGGCACGCCCAATGAAAACAAGGTTGCGGTGATTTTTGAAGCCGATGATGGTGCCGTGACCAAGATCACTTACAAAGAACTGTTGGCGCGGGTCTGTCAGTTTGCCAATGCGCTCCAAGCACGGGGGGTACAAAAAGGTGACAGGGTGTTGCTCTACATGCCGATGACCCCAGAGGGTGTGATCGCAATGCAGGCGTGTGCCCGTATCGGCGCAACCCACAGCGTGGTGTTCGGAGGTTTTTCTGCCAAGGCGCTACAAGAACGCATCATTGACGCTGGAGCCGTGGCGGTGATTACCGCTAATTTCCAGATGCGCGGAGGCAAAGAGTTGCCCTTGAAGGCCATTGTGGACGAAGGCTTGGCCATGGGTGGTTGCGATTCAATCAAAACCGTGTTTGTGTATGAGCGGACCAAGACAGCTTGTGCCATGGTGGCTGGACGCGACATCACGTTTGACCAAGCTGTATCCGGACAAAGCACGCAGTGTGTACCGGTCGCGGTCGGCGCTGAGCATCCCTTATTTATCTTGTACACCTCGGGCTCCACAGGCAAGCCCAAAGGTGTCCAACATGCCACGGGTGGCTACCTGCTGTGGGCCAAACTCACCATGGAGTGGACCTTCGACCTGCGCGCCGATGATGTGTTCTGGTGCACTGCAGACATTGGGTGGATCACCGGTCACACCTATGTGGCCTACGGACCACTGGCTGCAGGCGCCACCCAGATCATCTTTGAGGGTGTACCAACGTATCCGGATGCAGGGCGCTTCTGGCAAATGATTGAGCGCCACAAGTGCAGCATTTTTTATACCGCACCAACGGCGATTCGATCCCTGATCAAAGCGGCTGAAAGCGATGCGCGTGTGCACCCCGATCGCTCTGACTTGTCGAGTCTGCGCCTACTGGGTTCAGTTGGCGAGCCCATTAACCCAGAGGCCTGGATGTGGTATTTCAAACATATAGGTCACGAGCGTTGCCCCATTGTGGACACCTTCTGGCAAACTGAAACTGGGGGGCACATGATCACGCCGCTGCCAGGCGCGACGCCCTTGGTGCCGGGATCCTGCACCTTGCCGCTGCCAGGCATCACGGCGGCCATTGTGGACGAGGCAGGCAAGGACATGCCCAACGGCTCAGGGGGCATTTTGGTTGTCAAGCGTCCATGGCCAAGCATGATTCGAACCATCTGGAACGACCCTGAGCGTTTCAAGAAAAACTACTTTCCTGACGAGCTCAATGGCTACTACTTGGCCGGTGACGGCGCCGTGCGCAGCGAGGACCGTGGCTACTTTCGCATCACGGGGCGCATTGACGACGTGCTTAATGTGTCTGGCCACCGCATGGGAACGATGGAAATTGAATCCGCCTTGGTCGCTAAAACCGATCTGGTGGCAGAGGCCGCGGTGGTTGGTCGTCCGGATAGCGTGACTGGTGAGGCGATTTGTGCGTTTGTTGTACTCAAGCGTCCTCGGCCAAGCGGTGATGAGGCCAAAGCCATTGCCAAGACCTTGCGCGACTGGGTTGCCAAAGAGATTGGCCCGATCGCCAAGCCAAGGGATATTCGTTTTGGAGAAAACCTGCCCAAAACGCGGTCTGGCAAGATCATGCGGCGTTTGTTGCGTTCGCTCGCCAAAGGCGAGGCGATCACGCAAGACACATCGACGCTGGAAAACCCAGCCATCCTCACGCAGTTGGGAGAGACCTACTGACCGTACCCGGCTTAAAGACCACCTATTGTTTAAAAAAATACCATATGTGATAAGCAGTTGGGATGTTTTCTTGAGAATAAAGATAAATAATTGAGATCTGTCGCTGGGTGAGCGATCAGGATGTTTCCTTGGCACAAGTTCTGACTGGTGCATAGGAAAAGAACCGCTTGCAAGCACCCTCCATAGCGTCAACGCGGCCAACCGCTGGCCAGTATGGGACAGGTGGCTGTGCCCCCAGCGGTACGGCCGCGTGCGCCCAGGTGTGGGGCTTGGCCCAATCTGCGCCGAGCCAGTGGTGTGCAGTGTGCGGCGGGTTCTTGAGCGGGTCTGTTAGCTGTGTTCGATCGTCGTGGCCATGGTCTATCAATGGCTGCGCTGGCGTATGGTCGGTCAGCGCTTCACTGCGGGCTGTTTTCGGTGAACTGCTTGTAGCTGGCCTCGTCCATGAGGCCATTTGTCTGGGTGACATCGCTCAGCTTGATGCGGAAAAACCAGCCAGCACCCATGGGATCGGTATTGGCCAGCGCGGGATCGTCGCGCAGCGACTGATTCACCTCAGTCACCTCGCCATCTACCGGCATGTAAACATCCGCTGCTGCTTTGACCGATTCCACAACCGCTACGGCGTCTTTGGCCGCGCAGGTTCTGCCAACTTCGGGCAGCTCGACAAACACCACGTCACCCAGCGCGTCTTGCGCGTGGTGTGTGATGCCAACGGTGGCCTTATCACCGTCCAATTTGATCCATTGGTGGTCTGGGGTGTACTTCAGTGTCATGTCTCGCTCCAAAAAATAGAAAAACGTCAATTAACCGCGGTAATGCCGCGTGGGTATCAAAGGCATGGCCGTCTCTTGCCTGGGCACAGACTTGCCGGGTACGATGGCGTTGACGCCTGGCCCCGTTTTGGCAATAGCCGCTGGTGAATCGGCCGCTGCCTACAAGCGACGTTTGACCTTTGGTGACCAGTTCAAGAAGAGGCTTGCTAACAGGCTGCTGCATCAGATACAGACCTTCTTTTTAGCCAAGGCCAGGTTGGTGCCATCGCCAGCGATACACCTTGTGTGTTCAGGCCACCCGAGGGTGACAACGGTGTTGCATGCGAAGCTTAAGCGGCTGCACATAAAGGGCGTCACATGGCGGCGTAGTTAGGACCGCCACCACCTTCTGGCGTGACCCATACGATGTTTTGAGATGGATCTTTGATGTCACAGGTTTTGCAGTGCACGCAGTTTTGGGCGTTGATTTGAAGGCGGTCTTGCCCCGCTTCATTTTTTATAAACTCATAAACGCCGGCTGGACAGTAGCGTGCCTCTGGTCCCGCGTAGGTGCTCAGGTTGAGCTTGACGGGTACGCTATCGTCTAGCAGCGTCAGATGTGATGGCTGGTTTTCCTCATGGTTGGCGCTGCTGATGAAAACGCTGGAGAGCTTGTCAAAGGTGAGTTTCCCATCGGGCTTGGGGTACTCGATGATCCGGCATTGGGCAGCGGGTTTCAGGTAAGCATGGTCGGGCTTGTCACGGTGTAGCGTCCAGGGCATCCAGCCCTTGAGGGCAAACTGCTCAATGCCGTTCATCAAGGTCGCTACGCGCAGCCCGTATTTAAACCACTGCTTGAAATTGCGTGATTTATGCAGCTCGGTGTAGAGCCAGCTTTGCTTGAACGCTTGCGGGTAGCTGCTCAGTTCATCATGTGAACGTCCAGCTGCTATCGCCTCAAATGCAGCCTCAGCAGCCAACATGCCCGATTTGATGGCGGCGTGTGATCCCTTGATGCGGCTCACATTGAGGTAGCCAGCGTCACAACCGACCAGGGCTCCACCGGGAAACACGGTTTGAGGCAAGGCTAATAAACCGCCTGCGGTGATGGCACGGGCGCCGTATGCAATGCGCTTTGCACTGACCTCTCCGCGCGCATTCTCCAAGTACCAGCGGATGTTAGGGTGGGTTTTCCAGCGCTGAAACTCCTCAAAGGGGCTCAGATAAGGGTTTTCGTAATTGAGCCCGGTGATGAAGCCCAAAGCGATCTTGTTGTCGGCCATGTGGTACAAGAAGGAGCCGCCATAGGTCTGGTTGTCCATTGGCCAGCCGGCGGTGTGCAATACCAAGCCAGGTTCATGACGGGCAGGGTCCACCTCCCAGACTTCCTTGATGCCGATGCCGTAGCTTTGAGGGTCACGGCCTTTGTCCAATTCGAAGCGCGCAATCACTTGCTTTCCCAAATGACCGCGAGCCCCTTCTGCCAAGACCGTGTACTTGCCCAGAAGTTCCATGCCGAGTTGGAAGTTGGCGCCAGGCGCACCATTTTTTTCAATTCCCATGTTGCCAGTGGCCACCCCGCGTACCGCGCCAGCGTCGTCGAACAAGACCTCTGCTGCAGCAAATCCTGGAAATATCTCGACCCCGAGTCCTTCGGCTTGCTCGGCCAGCCAGCGCGTTAGCTCGCCCAAGCTGATGATGTAATTGCCATGGTTTTTGCTGCACGCAGGCAAGAAAAAAGAAGGTGTTCGCCAAGCGCTGCTGTCAGTCAGAAACAGCATGGCTTCATCAGTGACCGCTTGATGAACTGGCGCGCCCTTGGCCTTCCAGTCAGGAATCAGCTCGCTCAACGATTTGGGATCGAGCACTGCGCCCGACAAGATGTGGGCGCCGGGCTCAGAGCCTTTTTCAAGCACCACCACCGAAATGGCTTGCCCTTTTTCGCTGGCAAGTTGTTTTAAACGAATGGCTGTTGCCAGCCCAGCCGGGCCAGCGCCGACAATGACCACGTCGTAGTCCATGCTCTCGCGGGGTCCGAATTGCGACAGTATTTCCTCATTTGTCATGCTTGTTCTCGCGGAATAATGTTAGAAAGCAGTCCTTGCCGGACAATGCGATTGCGGCGATGCTGGTTTGATTTTACGTATGGAATTTTGCCCCCCTTTGCCAACGCCGGGGAGCGTCTTAAGGAGTAGTGCACATGGCCTATAGCATTGATTTGTCTGGACGGGTGGCATTCATCACCGGTGCATCGAGTGGATTAGGGGCGCAATTCGCCCGCACGCT
This sequence comes from uncultured Rhodoferax sp., assembly GCA_963925275.1. Lineage (GTDB taxonomy): Bacteria > Pseudomonadota > Gammaproteobacteria > Burkholderiales > Burkholderiaceae_C > Rhodoferax. The sequence continues at coordinate 13,873 of CAWUSQ010000030.1, read as the reverse complement.
GTCGCGTGCGGGTGCAGCCGTGGTGTTGGCCAGCCGTCGGGTCGATAAGCTCAAACAATTGCGCGCCGAAATCGAGGGGGAGGGTGGTGACGCCCACGTGATTGCGCTGGATGTCAACGATTCCGACTCGATCAAGGCTGCGGTTGCGCATGCCGAAACCGAAGTCGGCTCGATCGACATTTTGCTCAACAACTCTGGCGTGAGTACCACCCAAAGACTGCAGGACGTCAGCCCAGCTGATTTTGATTTTGTGTTCAATACCAATGTGCGAGGTTCGTTCTTCATGGCACAGGAGGTTGCTAAACGCATGATCGCGCGCGCTCAAGGTAAGGCCCCCGGTACCTATACCGGGGGACGCATTGTCAATGTGGCGTCCATGGCTGGCCTGCGTGTGATTCCAAAAATTGGTGTTTACTGTATGAGCAAGGCGTCCGTCATCCAAATGACCCGTGCAATGGCACTTGAGTGGGGACGGTTTGGTATCAACGTGAACGCCATTTGTCCAGGCTACATCGATACCGAGATTAACCACGCACACTGGCAGACAGAGGCGGGGCAGAAGCTGGTGAACATGCTGCCGCGCAAGCGCGTGGGTCAACCGCAGGATTTGGATGCGCTGATCGTGATGCTGTGTGCAGATCAAAGTCATTTTGTTAACGGTGCTGTGATTGCTGCGGACGACGGCTTCGGTTTGTGATTGATGAGGTGGGATGCTTCCCAAACATGCGATGAAATTTGAGTTACCCGAAACCAAGAAACTTTTGCACGAGAGCTTGATCACGATCCGCTGGGGAGACATGGATGCGATGGGCCATGTCAACAACACGGCGTACTTTCGCTACATGGAGATGATCCGTATCGACTGGATGCATGCGGCTGCTTGCATGCCCAACGCGCAAGGGGAGGGCCCAGTCATCGTGAATGCGTTTTGCAACTTTTACCGCCAGCTTGAGTACCCTGGAGACGTGCGAACCAAAATGTACGCCAGCCACCCATCGCGTACCACTTTCGAGACCTGGGTAACGATGGAGATGGTGGATGAGCCTGGCAAGGTCTACGCTGCCGGCGGCGCCACCACGATCTGGGTAGACTTCCCGAAACAAAAAGCGGTTGATCTACCTGGGTGGATGCGCGCGCTGGTCAGTTGAAGCGCAGACATCTTTCATGAACCTGCTTTCAAGACAGGAAACGGCCGCTGCCATTGCCGATCAGGACCTCAGGATGCGTCCACGAGGCTCAGGCCTGACCAGCCATCAAGCGATGTACCAAGTCCCCGGTGTTGGCTGCTTGGTATTTGCGTAGCAGCCGAGCCCGGTAAATTTCCACAGTGCGATGGCTGATGCCGAGCGTGCGTCCGATTTCTTTGGAGGTCATGCCGCTCATCAAATGTGCAGCGACTTCGCGTTCCCGTGCTGTGAGTTCGGCTTTTACCGGTCGCCTGTCGCTCAAGTCTTCAAAGGTCCAGATGCCGGCTTCATGCGGGGCTTGGGGGTTGAGAGCGCGCCCGTTCACATGACACCAAAAGGACTCCCCCTTCAAGCGTCCATCAACCCGTCGCATGATGCGGTCGTCCGCGTAGGTTCCGTGGCGATTGAGCAGCGGCGCAATGCGTTGGCCGGTACGTTCGTATTCAATGGCGCTGGGATACAACTGTTGAAAAGACTGCCCCAGGAGTTGTTCAGGGGCCACGCCGAACATCTCGCATAGGTTGCGGTTGCAGTCCACGATGACGCGGTTGCGCGAAAGCGCCAAACCCACAGGAGCGAGTTCAAACGCCAATCGGTAATCGATGTCCATGCTTGATCCTTATGGGCGCTGCAATTACGAAAAACTACGTACTTTTATAAGTAGTATGCTAGCCCTAGTTCATTAACCAGGAGCAAGTGGTGAATAAAGTTTTTCCCTCGGCGGCGGCGGCCCTTGACGGCATAGTCCAAGACGGGCAGTTGATGGCCGTCGGTGGTTTTGGTTTGTGCGGCATTCCGGAAGCGCTGATTGATGGCCTGCGCGACAGCGGCGTGAAAGATCTGACCGTCATATCAAATAACGCAGGCGTGGATGGCTTTGGTTTAGGCAAACTCCTGGAGACACGCCAAATCAGCAAAATGATTTCCAGCTATGTGGGCGAAAACAAAGAGTTTGAGCGCCAGTATTTGGCGGGTGAACTGCAGCTTGAATTCACGCCTCAAGGAACCTTGGCTGAAAAGCTGCGCGCCGGTGGTGCAGGAATACCAGCTTTTTACACCCGTACCGGTGTAGGCACCTTGGTGGCAGAAGGCAAAGAGACCCATGTTTTTGACGGTGAAATCTATTTAATGGAACGTGCTTTGGTGCCTGACGTCTCTTTGGTCAAAGCTTGGAAAGCCGACAAAAGTGGCAACTTGGTATTCAGGCGTACCGCGCGCAACTTCAATCCGGCTGTTGCCATGGCGGGCAAGATCACGGTAGCGGAGGTTGAGGAGATTGTTGAGACCGGCAGTATTGACCCCGATGATGTCCATTTGCCTGGCATTTACGTCACCCGTTTGGTGCTCAACGCCACGCCCGAAAAGCGCATTGAAAAGCGCACCATCACTGAGAAAACTGGAGTTTGACCATGGCTTGGACACACGCTGAAATGGCGGCGATTGCCGCTAAAGAATTGCGCGACGGTTTTTATGTCAACTTGGGTATCGGTTTGCCGACCCTGGTGGCCAATTTTGTTTCACCGGACATTGAGGTTTGGCTGCAAAGCGAAAACGGCATGTTGGGTATTGGCCCTTTCCCCACGGACGATGAAGTGGATGCTGACCTGATCAACGCCGGAAAGCAAACAGTGACCACCTTGCCTGGCACCAGTATCTTCGCAAGCCACGACAGCTTTGCGATGATCCGTGGCGGCAAGATCAACCTCAGTATTTTGGGCGCTATGCAGGTGAGTGCGCAAGGTGATCTGGCCAACTGGATGATTCCTGGCAAGATGGTCAAAGGCATGGGCGGCGCTATGGATTTGGTGGCGGGTGTCAAAAATGTGGTTGTGCTCATGGAGCATGTGGCCAAAAAGAAAGACGGCGGCATTGATTTGAAGATTTTGCCTAAATGCACTCTGCCTTTGACTGGGGTTGGTGTTGTCAATCGCATCATCACCGATCTGGCGGTAATGGATGTGACCCCGCAAGGCCTGCGCGTGCTTGAGCGCGCCCCCGGCGTGACTGCTCAAGCTTTGCAGGATGTCACGGGCGTTCCGCTACACTGACCTGGCAGATTGACGCGCGAAGGTCTGGCCAGTGTTGGCCAGCTGCGTGTTATGTTGACTATTAAAGGGTTATGACCATGAATCTCCGATCACTGTTTTTGCTGCTGGTCCTGGCATCGATTGGGACTTTCGCTGCGCTGAACTGGACCGTGTTCATGATGCCGACCGAATTGAACCTGGTGTTGGCGAGCGTACAGGCGCCGCTGGGTTTGGTGATGCTGGGTGTCCTTGTGTTTTTGTTGGCCATGTTTTTGACCTATGTGGTTTATCTGCAGACCACTGTTCTATTGGATTCCCGCAGTCATACCAAGGAACTTGCGGCTAACCGTAAATTGGCGGATCAAGCGGAGGCTTCGCGTTTCACCGAGTTGCGTAACTTCTTGGATGTTGAGCTCAAAAGTATCGCCCTGACACACCAAGCGTCGCAAGACGCGATGCGTGAACGTCTCAATGCCTTGGAGCTCGCAGTGCAACAATCGGTTGAACAGTCAGGCAATGCGCTGGCTGCCAGTTTGGACGAAATGGATGAGCGTTTGCGCGGTGTGAGCCCGCCCAAGCTCTGAGGGGTCTAAGCAGGCGGGCCTCTGTTTATGCGCTGACCCAGGCGCAGCCAAGGTCCAACCAAGCACCCAGCTCAGTGGCGGTCATGCGCTGACAGTCAATCTCGGCCTCTTGCGCGCGCTGCGAGCATGCTGTCGGGTATGTATGGGCTGCCTGTATCTGGTCTTGAGGCCCTAGCCGAATGTGCTTGGGGCAATGCTAGGATGCACGGGTCACAGAAACCTGTATTTTTCAAACCCATGAAAAAGTCATTACTTCGAACCTTGTTGGTTCTAGCGTTGGTGGTGTCACTCGGCCTAGTCTGGTGGTACTTCGGTCGCAGCAGCACATCCTCCAGTGTGGTGGTGCCAAGCCCTTTGCCTGTACAGCCCAGTGCACCAACTTTGCCCATCACCACGCCTGAGGGGCCAATAGCGGCTGCGCCACCTGAACCTGTCCCAGCTATCTCTGCGCCGCCGGCGCTCGAAGTTCCAGCAGACCCCGCGGATGCCAATGACCTTTTGATACAGGTCGTGGTGGATCTGGTCGGACGCAAGCCAATTAAAGAGTTGTTCCAGATTGATGGCCTGGCACAACGCGTGGCGGCAACCATTGACAGCTTGCCCCGAGACCATTCCTCTTGGATCATCTGGCCAGTCAACCGGACCGCTGGTCGGTTCACGGTAGTCCCTGGAGCCGATGGCGCAGAAGGCACCTTGAGTGCATCCAATGCAGCTCGCTACACACCTTTTGTGCAATTGGTTGAATCGGTGTCTACCCAAAAATGGGTGGCGTTCTACCAGCATGTTTATCCATTGCTTCAACAAGCTTACGTGAACCTCGGTTATCCAAACGCGTCGTTCAATACCCGCTTGCTTCAAGTGATTGACCATCTACTTGAAGCACCTGTGCTCACCAGTGCGCCTTTTTTGCACTTGGTTGAGGTCCGAGGACCTGTCGCTTCCTTACAGCCCTGGGTCCGCTATGAATTCGTTGAACCACAGTGGGAGGCAATGTCAGCTGGTCAGAAAATATTGGTGCGCACCGGGGCGGCCAACCACCAGCGCTTGCGTATCAAGTTGACCGCACTGCGGGCAGCATTGGCGGTTCAGGCGGCGGGACCACAGCCGTCTAGCCGGCCCTGACACGGGGCCCGTGGCCGCGAAGCGCTCGCCCGCGCTGTGCGGCGCCGGTAAACCTTTGCAGGGGGGTGTAGTCTGCATCTTCTCCGTATTGAAGGTACGGCTGCTGTCGGTGCCAGCGCTGCGTCAGACTTTCCGGTATCCGATTCCCAATTGGGTAAAGGTCGATGCTCAAGGGCTGCATTGGTCCCGAAGGGTCTTCAATGTTGTCTGATGCCGAGTTGGCAAGCTTCATGAAATCCTGGCAGAGGGCATGAGCCAAGCTGAACGAAGCGGGTGTGCCTGCGGGTCATGCGCTACTGGCGGTGATCGGCCATACCGATGCGCATTTTTTTGGATGATATCGCCTTGCAGGCGTTCTATTGGCTTTAAGGGTGCGCAGGCGCTGTGGGCGCAGAGACAATGAGCTTGGATAGGCGCCGCTCGTACCCATGTCTGCTCAATATCCTGGCTTTGATCGTGGCGATTTGGTTTGAGATCCGTTAACTGGAAGTCTTGGGTGTCCTCAGCGCAAACCATTTTTACGCGCCGCCTAACGCCTCACTGAGAACGGCGCGCTGGGGCCGATTGATGTTCAAGACAATCGGTAATTTGGCAAGCCGGCCATGCGTAATCACTGGGTAAATCTGGGCTTGCTAGCGAACCTGACTGGCTTGACCTGGTGCGGGTACCCGTTTGCCGTTCGCTGGTGGCTGATCTAGACCTGCCACCGAGCTGTGCTAAAATACGTTTGCACAAATGTATTTTGTTCGACTTACGGGTCTATCTCAACGCCTAACTGATCATCACGATTGGTTCAGGTTGCCAAATAATTTATCCAAAAAAAGGTACCTTTATGAAAAGCACACAAAAACTTTCTTATTTCGTCGCAGCGATCGGTGCGGCGCTAGCATTGTGCAGCGCGTCGGCCCAGGCGGCATCGAACTGTGGGAAGGTGACGGTAGCCAACATGAACTGGCAGTCAGCAGAGGTTCTGGCACACATTGACAACATCATTCTGAGCAAAGGTTACGGATGCAGCGTCGAACTGGTGCCTGGCGACACCATGCCTACATTGACGGCAATGATGGAAAAAGGCAAGCCTGACGTGGCGCCTGAAGCCTGGATCAATGCGGTACGCCAGCCGCTGGATGCCGCTGTCAAGTCTGGACGTTTGCATTACGCGGCGCAAGCACTGAAAGACGGTGGTGTGGAGGGGTGGTGGATCCCCAAATACCTGGCTGACGCAAACCCAGGCATTAAAACCATTGACGATGCACTCAAGCACCCCGAGCTGTTTCCCACTGCGGAATACAAAGGCAAGGGTGGTGTTTACAACTGTCCGTCCGGATGGAACTGCCAGCTGACAACGGGTAACGCATTCAAAGCCTGGGATGCAGCCAAAAAAGGATTCGTGCTCATCGACAGCGGCTCAGCTGCGGGCTTGGATGGTTCGATTGCCAAAGCTTATGAGCGCAAGCAGGGCTGGTTGGGCTACTACTGGGCACCCACCGCCATCCTTGGTAAGTACCAGATGGTTAAGCTCGATGCGGGCGTGCCGCACAACAAAGAGGCATGGGAGACCTGCAACAGCAAGGCTGACTGCGACAAGCCCGTCAAGAGTGACTGGGCCAAAGCACAGGTCTTTACCGTGGTCACAGACAAGTTCAAGAAAGCGGGCGGTCCAGCTTTTGAGTATTTAAGCAAGCGCAATTGGGGCAATGACACGGTCAACCAGCTGCTCTCTTGGATGAGCAACAACCAAGCAACTGGATCTGATGGTGCCAAGCATTTCCTGAAGACCCAGCCAGACCTGTGGACAACTTGGGTTTCGCCTGAAGTGGCTAAGAAGGTGAAAGCGAGCCTTTGAGTCTCATGATGTTGGGCAATGAATTTCCCGCCATGGGGGCTGAGGGTCTCAGCGCCATGCGGCGGGCCATTGATGGCGGGTTTCGAGCGTTTTCACGCGAGTACGGTGAAGCCATCGAGGGCCTCTTTGATCCTTTGAGAGAATTCTTAATTTTCTCAGAGGATCTTTTGACGCAGTCACCCTGGCCTTTGGTGCTGGGAGTGATTGTGCTCATTGCGTGGCTGGGCTCGCGTTCCATCAAAATCGTCATTGGAACCGTGGTGACTCTGTTGCTCATCGGGTACTTTGGCATGTGGAATGACACCATGAAAACCATTTCGATGATTTTCGTGTGTACCGTGGTTGCCTTGGCCGCTGGCCTGCCGATTGGCATTGCCATGAGTCGCTGGGACCGACTGCAGAAATCGATCAATCCGGCATTGGATGTGATGCAAACCATGCCCAGCTTTGTGTATCTGATTCCAGTCGTGATGCTGCTGGGTATTGGTCGCGTGGCGGGCATGATCGCGGTGGTGGTGTACGCCATCCCTCCGGTGATTCGTTTTACCAATCTGGGTATCCGTTTGGTTGACCGTGATTTACTGGAAGCAGCCGATGCATTTGGTTCTTCCATTTGGCAGAAGATGTTTCATGTGCAATTGCCTCTGGCGTTGCCGACCATCATGGCCGGCATTAACCAGACCATCATGCTGTCTCTGGCCATGGTGGTGATCGCCTCCATGATCGGTGTTCAAGGTTTGGGTCAACCCGTTCTCAAAGCCATTGCCAACCAGTACTTCACCATGGGCATGTTCAATGGACTGGCCATCGTGGGTATCGCCATTATTTTTGACCGTGTATCGCAAACCTATGGCAAGCGCCTCCAAAAGCATTTGGAGGTCGTCCATGGTTGAGTCTCAGCAACAACAAGTTGGTGTGTCGGTCAAGAGTTTGTACAAGATTTTTGGCCCCACACCTGAGAAGCACATCGAGGCGGTACGCGCGGGCATGACCAAGCAGGAGCTGCGTGATGTGCATGGCCATGTGCTGGGTCTGCGTGATATCAACATCGACATGCCTGCGGGTCAGATACAGGTGGTGATGGGGCTTTCTGGTTCTGGAAAAAGTACTTTGATTCGCCACATCAACCGCTTGATTGACCCAACAACGGGTGAGTTGTGGGTGGGCGATGAGGACGTGGTCACCATGTCCCCTAGTCGTTTGTTGCAATTTCGACGTGAGCGGACCGCCATGGTGTTTCAAAAATTCGCCTTGTTCCCGCATATGACCGTGGTCGAGAATGCTGAATTTGGTTTGCGGATTCAACACATGCCGCGTAAGAAACGGCATGCCGCCTCAATGCAATGGATTGAGCGCGTGGGCCTCAAGGGGTACGAGGATCATTATCCGAATCAACTGTCTGGTGGTATGCAGCAGCGCGTGGGGCTGGCCCGCGCCCTGTCCAATGATGCCCCCATCTTGTTGATGGATGAAGCGTTCTCAGCGTTGGATCCCTTGATCCGCAGTGACATGCAGTCGGTCTTGCTCGATTTGCAGCAGGAGTTGGGTAAAACCATTGTGTTCATCACCCACGACCTGGACGAAGCTTTGCGTCTGGGTGACCGAATAGCCATTTTGCGCGATGGTGAATCGGTTCAGCAGGGTACAGGACAGCAAATTGTTCTGAAACCTGCCAATGAGTACATCAGCAGTTTTGTCAAAGATGTGAACAGAGGTCGTGTGATTCGCTGCCGTACCTTGATGACGCCCGATACACAGGTTCAGGGGCCGACGGTCGATGCCAGTTTGGTGATTGAAGAGGCGGCCCGACTGCTTAGCAGTGAAAACCAAGAGGCAGCCAACGTTGTCAACAGCAAAGGCAAGCACCTTGGTAGTCTGTCAATGAGTGACATCATTGCCGCCATGGTGCCGCCCAATCCAGATCCGGTTGAGATCGAGACCAGCAGCGTCGCCTGAGGGCTGTCGATCTGCAAGCGGCCGGCGCAGTACCGGCCGCTTTTTTTTTAATAAATCGGCGAGGGCAGGTGTTCGCCGCTGCTGCGCTGCGAGGCCCTTGTCATGTCGATTGGCTTGGCGCTGCTGTAGCGCTATCGGGCCTTTCAGGTGGGGATTCGTAGCTCGCGTCTGGGCGCAGTTCATCACCTGACCAGCGCAAAGCTTTAGACGCTATCGGCGGGCCGATTGTTTCCAAAATAGCAACTGCGGCCAGCACAATCGAACTTACAGCCACGCTTTCTTGCGGGAACAAAATGCCGGTGGTGTTGACCAAACCAATGGCCAAGCCAGCCATGGGAATCAGCAACAAGCCCACGGTTGCCGCTTGGCGTGTCGGAACGCCCTGGAGGCGAGAGGTGATGCCAGCCCCCAACCATTTTGCAAAGAACCGACCAAGCAAAAATACCCCAATGGCAGGGGCATATGTCAACATCGTCTCCAAGTGCATGTTGGCGCCGGCATAGACAAAAAGGGCAATGAAAAACAGCTCGAACGCGGGGCCAAATTCGAGATCGGCGACCAGGTCTTCGTGTTCAATGCTGCGCACCACGATACCCAAGACCAGAGGCGCAAAAAGAGGGGAGAGTTTCAGAGACAAAGTAGCCCCTAGCGTCAGGCTAACTGCGCCTACCACCAAAGCCAATTGGTACTGGTGCGCGGCTTTCGTCAGCCGCGCTGCCCCGTGTAGAACGTACCCTACAACAACACCGACCAGGATAGAGCCCAACAAGGCGTATGCCGGGCCGCCCAAGACCGTAGCCAATGGTGCTTTGGCCTGGCGGTAAAGCAAAGGCAACAAGGCAGAAAAAAGCAAAAATGCGATGACATTGTTCAGTGCAACCAGGCTTTTTGCACGCTCGGTAACTGGACCACGAGCGCCCATTTCATGCGCGACGTGAATCAGCACCGCCGGCGATGAGGATACAGCTAAGGCTGCAATGACGGCGGCAGTCAAGCTGTCAAGCTGCAATAACAACATACCGCCGTAAACGACCATAAAGGTCAGCGTGCTTTCGACCAAGGAGACCAGTAGCAGCTTGCGGTCGTGGATCAGTCTCTTGAGGTCCAAGGTCAATCCAAGACGGTACAAAATCAGTCCGAGGGCCACATCAATGATCACCCTGGATTCTGCTAAGGTGGCGTAACTGACCAGATTGAGTACATTGGGCCCGGCAAGCAGGCCGACCAACATGAAGCCAGTGATACTGGGCAGCCATGGCCAGCGGTGCGTGATGTAGCCCCCTGTTGCACCGCATAACAACAACACGCCAAAGAAAAATAGCGTGTTGGAGGCCAGTGGCAAGGTCGGAAGAAAATTCATGGGCGGATCGTGGGATGTGTAAGTGGCGCCAATAGCGCTCGGGTCAACCCGAATGTTTGCCTAAAAGGGCGGGGCATGCGCAAAGCGCCTTCACACCAGTCGGCGTCGTGTTCTTTTGCGCTTCACAGGACCCACCCCGCGGTTGAATCAATGCCTTGCAGGTGTGCGTCCGTTAAGGTTTGAGTTTGGTCATTTGCATGGCAGAAGCGAGCAAGCTGGCTACCTCTGTCATGTTGCTTGGAATGATGAGGGTGGTGGTTGAATCTGCGGCCACATTGGCGTACGCTTCCACGGCTTTCTCTGCGACTTTGAGCTGAACTGCCTGTTCGCCACCAGGGTGCGAAATGGCAGCAGCTATCCGTTCAATCGCTTGGGCCGTTGCCTCTGCCACAGCCAACACGGCGGTGGCTTCACCCTGCGCCTTATTGATGGCTGCTTGCTTTTCGCCTTCTGAGCGGGCAATAAAGGCTTCACGTTCACCCGTTGCGATATTGATTTGCTCCTGGCGGCGACCTTCTGATGCGGCAATCAGCGCGCGTTTTTCTCGCTCTGCAGTGATCTGCGCTTGCATGGCGTGCAGAATCTCTTTGGGTGGTGTGAGGTCTTTGATCTCATACCGCAGTACCTTGACGCCCCAATTGAGCGCCGCCTCATCAATGGCTTGAACCACTTGCGCATTGATGATGTCACGCTCTTCAAAGGTCTTATCGAGCTCGAGTTTTCCAATCACCGAACGCAAGCTGGTTTGGGCCAATTGTGAAATGGCCACGATGTAATTGCTTGATCCGTAGCTGGCGCGCATCGCGTCAGTCACCTGAAAGTACAAAATGCCATCGACTTGCAACTGGGTGTTGTCGCGTGTGATGCACACCTGGCTTGGTATGTCCAGGGGAACTTCTTTGAGTAAGTGCTTGTACGCTACTTTGTCAACAAAAGGAATCAGAAAGTTCAGTCCTGGAGACAAGGTGCCGCCGTACTTGCCCAGTCGTTCGACGACCCAGGCATGCTGTTGTGGAACAACTTTCACCGATCTCGATACAAAGATGACTGCGATGACGAATAAAACAATTGCGATTTCCATGGGAATTCCTTGAATCAGGGTGAAGGTGATTGAGTCAAAATGAGACGGCTGCCCACGACTTCAACGATGGAGAAAACACCAGGGTTGGCCGTGTCACCAGCTCTCAAGGCTGCCTCCCATTGGGCACCCCTGTACTTGACGCTGCAGGTGCCATCGTCGCGCCATTGACTTACATGCACGGTTTCGCCAATATCGAGTTGGACGCGTTCAATCTCGCTGTCTTGCTGTTTGGCTGCACGTGTCAGCCGGTAGCGACGCCATATCAATACCGAGGCGCCACCCACCAGAGCCGCGCAGGCCCATTGCCAGGGCGGTGCAAGGCCGAGATGAGCGCCGAGCGCCGCTGCAACCAGACCGCTGCTAACCATCAGCAAGTAAAACGTGCCGCTGACGAGCTCGACAGCGACCAAAGCGCCTGCGGCCAACCACCAGTATGTTGAATCTGCCATGACTTCCTCTCTTCCTTTATCTATGCGCGCATTTTGCGGCCAAATCGCACTTCATTGAAGGCGCGCCCATATTTAGTCCTTACACTTTGACCTGTTCAAATATAGACGTGTAGACCGGAGCCCGCCATGAAATTTCGCTTCCCGATTGTCATCATTGATGAAGACTACCGTTCGGAAAACACATCCGGCTTGGGTATCCGTGCGCTGGCACAAGCCATTGAAACTGAAGGCTTTGAAGTCTTGGGCGTCACCAGCTACGGTGATCTAAGTCAGTTTGCCCAGCAACAAAGCCGCGCGAGCGCTTTCATTCTCTCAATTGATGATGAAGAATTTACGTTGGGGCCAGACTTGGATCCGGTGGTCCTGAACCTGCGCCATTTTATTGAAGAAGTTCGCCGTAAAAATCTGGATGTCCCGATCTATATTTATGGCGAAACCAAAACGTCTCGGCATCTTCCCAACGACATCTTGCGTGAGCTGCATGGGTTTATTCACATGTTTGAAGACACGCCAGAGTTTGTGGCGCGGCACATCATCCGTGAAGCCAAAAGCTACCTCGAAGGCGTGCAACCCCCGTTCTTCAAGGCCTTGTTGGACTACGCAGAAGATGGTTCTTATTCGTGGCATTGCCCAGGGCATTCTGGGGGCGTGGCGTTTCTGAAAAGTCCGGTCGGTCAGATGTACCACCAGTTTTACGGCGAGAACATGCTGCGCGCAGACGTCTGCAATGCGGTCGAGGAATTAGGACAACTGCTCGATCACGATGGGGCTATTGGTAAAAGCGAGCGCAATGCAGCGCGCATCTTCAATGCTGACCATTGTTTCTTTGTGACCAATGGCACCTCGACCAGCAACAAGATGGTGTGGCACCACACGGTGGCGCCCGATGATGTGGTGGTGGTTGATCGCAATTGCCACAAATCCATCTTGCACGCCATCATCATGACGGGGGCTATTCCCGTTTTTCTGCGTCCAACCCGAAACCATTTTGGCATCATTGGACCGATACCCAAAAGTGAGTTCGAGCCGACTTCGATCAAAGCCAAGATCAAAGCCAACCCCTTGGTCAAGCAGTGCATGCCCGACGTGGATGTCAACACCATCAAGCCGCGCATCTTGACCTTGACCCAGTCGACCTACGACGGCGTGCTCTACAACACTCAGACCGTCAAGACCATGCTTGACGGTTATGTCGAAAACATCCATTTCGACGAAGCATGGTTGCCGCATGCGGCATTCCATCCGTTTTATGGGCGCTTTCACGCCATGGGTAAAAAGCGCCCCCGTCCGCGTAAAGCCGTGGTGTACGCAACCCAATCGATTCACAAACTGCTTGCCGGCATCAGCCAGGCCAGTCAGGTTTTGGTGCAGGACTCCAAAACGGTTAAGTTAGACAAGCATTTATTTAACGAAGCTTATTTGATGCACACCAGTACGTCGCCGCAGTACAGCATCATTGCCAGTTGTGATGTTGCTGCAGCCATGATGGAGCCGCCTGGTGGCACCGCATTGGTTGAAGAAAGCATCACCGAGGCGCTGGATTTCCGTCGTGCGATGCGCAAAGTGGATGACGAATACGGGGACGATTGGTGGTTCAAAGTGTGGGGCCCAGATACCCTGGCCGAGGAGGGCATAGGGCTGGCCGATGATTGGGTGATCAAGGGTGAGACGCGTAATAACAAGTCAGGCATCAACTGGCACGGCTTTGGTAAGCTGGCCTCAGGTTTCAATATGCTCGATCCGATCAAGTCGACTTTGGTCACGCCGGGCATGGATCTGAACGGCAAGTTTGCAAAAACTGGTATTCCTGCATCGATCGTCACCAAATTTTTGGCAGAACACGGTGTGGTGGTTGAGAAGACCGGCCTTTACAGCTTTTTCATCATGTTCACCATTGGCATCACCAAAGGCCGGTGGAACAGCATGTTGACGGCTTTGCAGCAATTCAAAGACGACTACGCCAAAAACCAGCCTATGTGGCGGGTATTGCCGCAGTTTTGTCAAAAGCACCCGCGCTATGAAGCCATGGGCTTGGCTGAACTATGCCAGCATGTGCACCAGCTCTACGCCAAGTATGACATTGCCCGTTTGACAACTGACATGTACTTGAGCACCCTCACGCCAGCCATGAAGCCCAGTGACGCTTACGCGCACATCGCCTTACGCAAAACCGAACGGGTTGAGATTGACGAGCTCGAAGGTCGCATCACCGTGGGCCTGGTGACGCCTTACCCACCGGGCATTCCACTGTTGATTCCGGG
>CAWUSQ010000029.1:0-76660 GCA_963925275.1 uncultured Rhodoferax sp. | reverse complement strand
TTACGGCCACCTAACGGTAAACAATCGTCCGGTGACCATCCAGTAAAACACGATGTTCACTGTGCCATTTCACGGCACGGGCCAAAACCTGACTTTCGGTATCTTGCCCAATCGAAGTGAAGGCTTCAACGCTCATGCTGTGGTCTACACGCGCCACGTCTTGTTCAATGATGGGCCCCTCGTCGAGGTTGGCTGTCACGTAATGCGCAGTCGCGCCAATCAGCTTAACGCCCCGATCATGCGCTTGGTAATAGGGGCGTGCGCCTTTGAAACTGGGTAAAAAACTGTGGTGAATGTTGATCGCTTTACCGTTAAGGGCACGACACATGTCTTCTGACAAAACCTGCATGTAACGCGCCAACACCACTAATTCGGCGCTTGCGTCTTTGATGATCGCCATCTGCTTGGCTTCCGCTGATCCCTTTGTCTCAGCCAACACCGGAACGTAGTGGAAGGGCACGTTGTAACCCGCAGCAAGCTGATAGAAATCGCGGTGGTTACTGATGATGCCGCGAAGATCAATGTCTAACAACCCGCTTTTCCAACGGAACAGTAGGTCATTCAAGCAATGCCCTTGCTTGCTAACCATGATGATGGTCGGCATGCGGTGTGCTTTATCGTACAACGTCGTTTGCATGCCCCATTGCGCAGAAAACGTACTTAAGGCTTCGCGCATTTCCTCAATGGTGGTCTGCTCACAACCAAATTGAACCCGCATAAAAAACAACCCTGTGTGGTTGTCGTTGTACTGCGCCGCCTCTTCGATATTGCCTCCCCAGCCCAGTAGTTGACCGGATACCGCATGCACGATACCTGGCTTGTCCGGGCACGATAAAGTCAAAACATAGGTTTGGCTCATGAGGAATAGTCTCGTGGTTGACGGTGTCAAATTAACTGTGAGGCTTGGCAATACGCCGGATTTTATGCAGCTTAGTCTCTTATGCCGTGTCTGCCATTCATCTGTGCCCCGGGTCACCTAGGCGGCACAGACTTGGCATCTGCCCACAACCCCACCCTCTAAGCCTTGCCTTCACAGCCTGATGCGCTCAGTGCGTCGGCTTCGCACTTTTAGATTACTGATTTGGGGAATGCCAGTCATCCCATCAGTACAGCGACTGACCGTTATATGTAAGCTGCACTACCGGTGCCAGCGCGGTTTTCAGCGCGGCATGCAAGTAGCAAGTCTGAGCACCCATCACCAACAAGCGCTGCATCACTTCGTCCGGCTCGTCTCCGTTGAGGAAGAGGTGCGTGTCAGCGGGAGCCGCCATGCCTACGGTCGCACCCAGCGCATCTTGGCGCACACCAAAAGGGTTGTACTGCACCATGCGGATGGAGCGTACCTTGTATTTAAGGTATTCAGCATAGCGCAGCAATTGCGTCATGTAGCAAAAAGACACACCCGCGGACAGCAGTGCAAGACCCGACGGAGCGCTGGCCCCTGTCAGGCTCAACTCGTCAGTCTGAAAGCCGAAGTGGCTTCCGGCTGGAGCCTTCAACCAAGTCTGTACATCGACCAGTCCCCTAGCTATGTCACTCAAGCGCGACTGTCCCATCACACGCAGATCGAACTTGGCACCCGCTGCCGGCATGACTTCAGTCTTCACTGGTGGCTGAGGCACCTTGGTGATGATGCCCGCACGATCTCCCCCATCGGCCAATGGCCCTGGTGCGCGACTGTAGGCTTTGAGTGGATCGCGGGCATAGGCGACTGAAGGCAGGGCCTGGAGCACGTCGCGCCGAATGCCATTGACATACAGCGCAAAGGTGCAATCCAATGGCGTCGTCATGGCTGCCATGGCTGGAGATGCCAGAACGGCCTGCTTCACCAACGATGCGACTTCGTCAGAGGGCGCATCACCTTTGAGCGCAAAACGAAGCTGAGCCGACTCTGCGCCTCCCTTGCCATCGCCTTTGTAGAAAGAGCCGCTGAAGGAAAACACGTTGTCAAGTTCAAGATCCACCGAAGAAATCCGGCTACCTTGAAGCTGGACGAGTCGACTGATCTGACCGAGTAAATCAGCCTGCAGGCCAGCGTTGAAGAAGCCTAGCGGAAAAGGCGCCATGTCGCTACCCTTGAGGTAAGGCCCCTCATCACTGACTAGGCGCCAGGCCAGACCGTTGCCCGACTCATGGACCAGCGCTTCCTTTTGATGGGCCCCCATCGCCCTCGCATCCACACGCAGGGTAGCCTGGCCAACCTGACCATCGAAAATACCGGGGCGCTGGCCATGGCGGTCAAAGCAAAAACCCAGCGGCAGGCCGGATCCTTCAATACTGTCGTGAGACTCAATCATGCGGGGTAACTTTCCTTCTGGACTACTGGGTTCACCGCTCACTATAACTTTGACTGCCCAACAGTGGCATCAACATCAAGATGAAATTCTGCGTCATCAGCAAAGCTCCATTGGACGTCACCCGCTTCTGTAGAAAAAACAACTTTCAGCCCGTTTTCCACTTTTAGATTTGAATCCCATTTGATGATTAACGCTCAAATACGGGTTTTTTGTCTGCATGAGAAAAGGTGCGGTTTCGCCAAGCCCATGCCTTTAGACTTTTGATCCCCCTTGGGGTCAGCATAGACCTTGTGAGCCGCGTTCTGAGCGGGTGGATGTACTGAACCTACTGGGTCATGCGCCTGTCCTGTAGCGTCCTACGTTTTTCAGTAGATCAACCCAGAATCCGGCCTCGCCTCGCTATCGATTCGGCCAGGGTTTTGGCTTGATGGCACGGGCTACAGCGAACCCGAAGATTCGCTGGGTTATCCGTTTTCCCTGGGTCCAAATGTTGGCATTCCCCAAAATCCCTTGGCATCTTTTACAGCTAATTAGCTATCAGCCTTCTGAACTTCCAAGGAGGCACAGGCTTGGCATCAGCCCACAAACCCACCTTCTTAGCCTTGGCGCTAGTCTCAGCAGCTTCATAGAGCCGCCTATCGTTGGCAGACTGATCTTTCTTGTAAGCCCGATACCACCAGGCTATCCCATGCTCGCAATGATCGGGTGTCAACAAGTTCGCTGCGACCTTGAGCAGAAAATCTAATTAGTCTTGGGCGACAGCATCGCAGCGCAAGCAGACATCCAACGGAACCGCCCAGACTGATACGATGCTGGCAATTATTGCCAATAATGTTCACGGGCAACCCATAGTCCCTACCGCGCAAAGGAGCATAGGCATGAACTTCACCATCACGGCAGTCGCAGCATCCATCGCCGGCTTGATCCTAGGACTTGGCTGGCTTTTCGCTGGAAGCCTTTTGCTCAAGCGATGGGGGCTTGAGGCAAACACATTGGGATTGCTAGTCGGTAGGCGACTCGGTGCGGCGTACTTTGGCATTGCAATTATGTTGTTCCTCGGCAGGAACACACCTCCGTCGGAGCTCCGTGCGTCCGTATCCATCGCAATGTTTGTTGCACTTGCGTTGCTGGCGCTGCTCGGTCTCATCGAGTTCAAAGCAAAGCGAGCCGGCAGGGGCATTTTGGTCAGTGTAGTCCTTGAGGCCTTACTTGCGGCCGGGTTTGCGTCTGCCCTATTGGCATAGTTCCAGACAACAGTGAATGTGAACGATCAATGGCAAGGCGCAAATCCCCGATACGCCCGGCACTGGGATCGAGTGGAATGAAGATGCGGTTGCCCAATACAAAATTTGATTTGCAAATGGAAAAGGTTACAACATGAAGATACTGATAGTAGGTGCCGGCGGCATTGGTGGTTATTTTGGCGCCAAGTTAATGAACGCCGGTGCAGACCTTACCTTTTTGCTCAGGCCAAAACGCCATCAACTCATTCAAAGCCAGGGGCTTACCGTTGAAACCCCAAAAGGTAGTTTCACGGTTCACCCCCAATCGGTGACAGCTGATCAATTGGAGCCGGTTTACGACTTGATCATATTGGCACCAAAATCGTATGACTTGGATGATTCTTTGAAGTCACTCAGTAAGGCGAGCGCTAAAGGCGTGTTGCTTCCTTTTTTGAACGGCCTCTCCCACATCGAAGTGTTGGACCAGCAGTTCGGCAAAGCTCGGGTGATGGGTGGTGTGGCCCATATTGCGGCGATGATCACCGACTCTGGTGCAGTCAAGCAGTTAACCGACATGCACATGCTCACTGTGGGTCACCGCGCAACCGAACATGAGCCATTGGCGCGGGAATTTTTTGAGCTATGCAAGCAAACTGATTTCGACCGTGTTTATAGTGAAAAAATCGAGCAAGTGCTCTGGGATAAGTGGGTTTTCTTAGCCACCCTGGCGGGCATGACGACAATGTGCAGAGGCTCTGTTGGTGACATTGTTGCAACACCTTATGGTCGTGAATTGACGCTTGCCATGTATGGGGAATGCTGTGCAATCGCCAATGCCAACGGCTTTCCGATTGGTGACACAGCCAAAGCGAAGGCCGCCGAGATGCTCACAAAAGAAGGCTCACCCTTTACCGCCTCCATGTTGCGCGATTTCCTATCTGGGCAGAGAACTGAACACGACCATATTCTGGGTGAAATGATCAAAAAGGGTGATCATGCAAAGATGAGTTGTGCACTGCTCAAGATGGCCTATACCCACATTTCGGTAGATCAAGCCAAGCGGTAAGTGCAAGTTGATCAGCGGGTACGCCCGCTGTGTTCTCAGCAAGACATCAACAAGTTCCTAAAAGCCGCTGATGTCCGCATTCATGATGTTTGGCTAAATGCGCATGCCCCACCCACTGAATTTTGATCTCACCCACGGCCGCGCCATTGTTCAGGCGATTGTTGGTTTGAGTTAACACTTGCACTTGCGTTTGCATCTGATCAGAAAAACAGCTCTCTCATGCGCGCATCGTCGCCCTTGCTTTGAACAGCAACGAGCCCGTCCTTGTTGGTCGCCAGTGTCTTTTTGAAGTCGCGTACCAAAACGCTTGATCCACGCACCATGAAGCGGTTACGAACCATTTCTATCACTTTGCTGATCTGAAAAATTGGCGACAGGCCTGCCATGAGCCAGGCATGCGCGGCACTTAACGCGCCTCTTGAAACCATTTCATGAACTGTCTCATCCAAATTCAAAAACTGTGTGGCCTGGTTGATGGCACTGGGCGTTCGCTACATATATTCAAATAAAACACAACTTAGCCTTGAGTTTTGACTTCTCACTTTCCAAGTTATGCGGGCAACTCAGAGCGGGGTGTCCAAAACAATCGGTTGGCCATGAGGCGTGCGAGCGGCTGCAGCCTCCCAAGCATGCTCAAGATCATGGATCTGATCTGGGGTGCCCAGATGGTGTTCGATCACCATCTGTTCAAGGGCATTGAGCCAATGCCGGTAATAGTTGTGCCCATCGTCGTTGTCGCCCAGGGCTTGGGCTTGGTGAATCTCATGGGTTAAGGCAGCCGCCCACTCAGGCCAAGTGAAAACGCCTTTCTCATGCAGTTGCAAGGTCATGGCAAAAGCGTGGGCTTGCCAAGGCTCTGCAAAAACAAAGCCTTCATTCATGGACGGCAATGGCAAACCGCCAGCGCATTGACGGGCTATGTCGTCGAACGTGAGCTGCGTCTCTTGAGGCAAAAATGCAGTCATCACAACACCGCTTCCAAATAGGGTTCCCAGGCGTCTACACTGACCTGCACTTGAGGATCGGCGGCGTCACCCCACAGTTCGGGACCATCAAACACAACTGTGTAAAGCCATTCGGCATGGGTATTAAAAGGTGGCTGGGATCTGCCGACATGGGAGTCGGGATATACATGCGCACCATGCACCATCACTACCTTGCCAGTGTGGCCACGCACATAACGCGGCAACCGTGTGTGGCCTTGCGGGTGGATATTGCGCGCACGCACAAGTTGGCCTAACGCAAAACGTGCCGGGCTGGTGGCCTCGCGCAGAGTCGGGCTACCTGCGGCCAGCGCCGCGTCGACCGTATCCAATTTCAGAATGCGGGTGACGGTGCGCGGTGGGTCTTGCATGTGACCACTGGACAATTCGCTCGCTGTGACCATGCCGCGCTCAATTGTCAGCTGCTCAAGTGCACGAATCCAGATCTCGTAGTAGCTACTCGACATATAAATGGCAGGCGGCAAGGATTCACGGGCGGATCGAGCCAGGTCGATGTTCCATTGACCGCTGGCACCCATGGCCACCGTGACCGCCATGGCCCGGCTTTCCCATGGTGCATGAAACAAGGGTTCATCCAACTCGGGCATAACCCGACCAAAGCCTTGCATCCCACCCATGTCATGAACGCCGTTCATGCAAGCTCCGTCAAAGCCAAGCCGGTGCCAATCATCGAGTTACGTGTGACGCGCATCGCCAACTGCTCTTCGTCCAGATGCTCGGTACCAAGGGGGCGCATGGGCAAGACCAGATAGCGCACTTCGGCGGTGGAGTCCCAAACTCTAAAGGTGATTTGCTCGGGCAAGGTCACCCCAAAATCAGCCAGCACACCGCGCGGGTCCATAACCGCTTTAGCTCGGTAGGCGGCACTTTTGTACCAAACCGGCGGCAAACCCAAAATGGGCCAAGGATAGCAACTGCAAAGGGTGCAAACCACCATGTTGTGCACCTCGGGCGTGTTGGCAACAGCAACCATGTGCTCACCTTGCCGGCCGCTGTAACCCAGGGAGGCAATGGCGGCGGTGGCGTCTTGGAGTAGCCAATCATGAAAGGTAGGCTCGCTCCACGCCTTGGCCACCACTCGTGCACCGTTGTGGGGCCCAACCTCAGTTTCATAAATTTCAATGATGCGGTCCAGCGCAGCCGGGTCCACGTAACCTTTGCGGGTCAACAGGGTTTCTAAGGCGCGCACGCGCACGTCCATATCGCTCAAATGGCTAGGCTCGTTGGGCCCGTGCGTGTGGTGATGGTGGTCGCTCAAAAGGGGTCTCCTCAGGAAGCCATAGGCTTAAATGGACAAGGACTCTTGTGAAGATCATAGACAATATTTGGCAATGTAGTGCTGGTTAATCGAATTTCGCTTATCCACCTTGGGCGTAGCACCTTGCGGCAACGCAGGGCTGGTATTGCCCTGAACAGCTATACATTCTTCATAGCGTAGTTTGACACAGCCGCTTGAACTCATTGAGCTGATTTGACCAAGGTAATCGTCACTGCAACACCCCCGGCACAAACTGCATCCCAGTCCGATGCACCAGTTCAGCATAGCTAATGGGCTTACATCTGAGCAAAGCGGCCAGGTTGTTCGATCCAAACACCAGGGGAATACGCACTGCCGTGTTAACGAGCAAATCAAACCCTGACCTCACAACCATAAGATGTGAAAGAGCTTTGCCCTGGGTATTGTGCAGTTGAGCGGATGAGAGCAGGGCGGCGAGTTTGGTCACACCTGGATCGAATTCATCATTAGGACTTTGCGCAGGCTCAGTCTTTTAAAAAAGCTACGTTTGATTTGAACGGCTGCTGAGGATATGCACTACCGTTAGCGCCGCACCGCTACCCAAGCCCACCCAATCGGTGTATTGACCATATTGCATCGCTTGGGCCGGAATCAAAGCCAACATTCCCGCGACGCCAAAGCACAGACGGTAACCTGTCCCGATGGAAGAAAAACCATGACCAACCAAGGCCATTGATACCCACCAAATACCCAGTACGGCAGACACCAGCGCCAAAGCGATGGCGCTTGGCTCACCAATAAGCAGCAGGGTGGGTGAGAACACAAACAAGAAAGGCACGATGTAAGCTGACCAGCCCAAGCGCATGGATGACAGCCCAGTCTCCAATGCATTGCTGCCGGCAATGCCCGCTGCCGCGAAGGCGGCGATCGCCACGGGCGGGGTAATCATGGACATCATGCCGAAATACATCACAAACAGATGGGCCGCTTTCGGCTCAACACCAACCTTAACAAGCGCAGGCGAAACCAGTGTGGCGAGCAACACATAAACGCCGACGGTGGGCAAACCCATACCCAGCACGACACATACCAAGGCTGACAACACCAACAACAACATCAAATTACCCCCGCCGATGCTGATGAGCGCCATCGTCAGGTTGAACCCGAGCCCAGAAATGCCCAGAACGCCTATCACAATGCCCGCTGCTGCGGTTATCAAAACGATGTCAACAACAGCGAGCCCTGTGTCCCTTACTGCGCCCCCCAGCATTTTTAAGCTGGGCTTGGCCTGTGCCGGCGCCATCGCCCACGCCAAGACGATCAAAGTCAGACCAGACCAAATGGCGGCCGAGGCCGGCGACTGGTTATAGAAAAACAACAAGCTAACCAACACCACAAAAGGCAGTAAAAAGAACGAACCCCGCAAGACCTGTTTAGGTGAAGGAATTAACTCTTTGGGTACCGCTTTTAATCCCAATTTGGCAGCGTCGAGATCAACCTGAATGAACACCGCAACATAGTAGAGAACGGCGGGCGCGAGCGCTGCTAAAACAACTTCGCTGTACGGTATTTGTAAAAACTCAGCCATTAAGAAGGCCGAGGCCCCCATGACCGGAGGCATCAGTTGTCCGCCCGTTGATGCCACCGCCTCAATGGCTGCAGCATGTCTGGCTGAGTAACCGCTGCGTTTAATCAGTGGAATAGTGACAACGCCCGTTGCGACAACGTTGGCCACTGCGCTGCCGGAAATTGAACCAAAAAGTGCAGACGCAAGAATCGATATCTTTGCCGCACCGCCACGAAAACGGCCCATCAGCGTGAGTGAAAAATCAGTAAACCAGTTGGCTGCGCCAGTGGCAGACAACAGCACGCCGAAAAGTATGAATGGAACAACGATAGAGGCACCAATTTTGAGTGGTACACCTAAGATGCCATTCACATCGACAGCCAAATAACCAGCCAGTTTTTGCCAGTCTGTGGCGCGTCCTTCAACGCTTACCGGGAGCTGGTCCGCGCCCACGGCATAGAGTAAGAAAACAACCACCAAACCGACCAAGACGTTACCCGCGGCACGGCGCAGACCAATGAGAATGAGGACGATGGTGATGCTCGATGCAATGACACCATCCAGTGGTCTAAGCAATACCAAGTCCACGAGTTCGGGATAAACCCAGGCAATGTAGCCAACCGCACACAGCGCACTGACTGCGCAAATGCCGTCAAATACAAGCGAAGCCGTGCTTTTGTTGTCTTGTCCGTCCCGGGGCTTAACAAAAACAAGCGCCAGCGCGATCCCTAGGATTGCGGCGGCGTATTGTTCATCGTAAAGTTGTAAACCAATGACAGCACCCAAGCCAGCGGCCCAAGACACCGCCAATATGGTTAAAGAGCAGGCTAACCATGTACTGGCGGCGTTTCGGGTCAATTGCATGGTAAAAGTTATTTAACCAAACCCACTTCGCGGTAAAACTTGAGCGCACCAGGGTGGTAAGTCAATGGGCCAAAGTCTTTAACCATAGACTGGGTATCAAAAAGCCTGAAAGGTGGGAAGTCTTTGCCCAGTTCTTTGGCGTTCTCATACATCAGTTTGGCTACCGCATAGGCCACCGAATCAGGTGTTTTGGCGCTTGAGAAAACCAAGGCGTCGTAGGCCAAAGAGTTACCAGGCTCGATCACGCCAACGTTGCCAGGGCCTGGTTTTTCAGCGCGAATATAGCCAAGAGAGTAATGCTGTTTGATGGCAGCTAAGGCTTCAGGCGTGTTGGGAATTGAAAGCATGCGAATGCCACCAACAGATGCATCGACCTCACGTGGCTTTGGTGAGCCCAAAGCGAAGAAGAACATGTCTGCCTTGCCCGCCGCAAAGGCATCAGCACCACCGCCAACATTGGGGATTTGAACGCCAGTCATGTCGCTGCTTTTCAAACCAACAGTTGCGTACATCGCATCCAAAATTGGCAAGATCACTTTTTGGCTGGTGAAGCCGCTGACGGCGCGTTTGCCCTTGAGGTCAGCCATGGTTTTGATGTCGGAGTCTTTGCGCACGAAGATCGTGGAGCGCAGGGGGTAAGCCACGCTGATTGCACGCAAATCGGCGTAAGGACGACCCTTGAAGTGCTCTTTACCTTCTACGGCCCAAGTCAGGTCAGCGATGTTGGCCAGACCCAGTGGAATCTCACCTGTGTTGACGGCAGGGATAAAAACACTTGGACTTGCAAACGGTTGAATCGTCGTTTTGATATTCGCTTTTTCAGTCAGCAACTTGGCCAGAACTTGACCAGAACCGTGGTAAATGGAGCCAGGGTTAGACGTGGCGATGGACAGTGCTTGCGCGCTGGCTACGGAAACAAATGTTGACAGCACAGTGCTTGCCAATATTTTTGTCAAAGTACTTTGACTTAGGATTAGTTTGAACATAGAGTACTCCTGAATTTTTGAACACGATGCAATCTGCATTTGGCCTAAATTTAGACTAGGGGCACTATATCCGCAAAGATGTATTTACGCGATTAAGGTTTACCCGACTACGCCCTAACAGCCTTCGATCTTTAACTGTACAAAATGACTACAACTGCCAACACCACAACTGCAGAGAGACTCCTTGAGTGCCTGGTCTCTGCAGGCATTGACTATGTTTTTGCCAATCTGGGAACAGACCACGTACCCATCATTGAAGCCTTGGCAAAACGCCGCCTACATGGCAAACATTCGCCTGAATTCATCTTGTGCCCGCATGAGAACATAGCGGTGCACATGGCCTTGGGCTATGCCTCGGCAACGGGCAAAGGGCAGGCAGTCATGGTGCACGTTGACGCTGGCACCGCCAACGCGGCCATGGGTATACACAACGCGGCCAGGACGCGTGTGCCAGTTCTGTTGATGGCTGGAAAATCACCGTTTGCAGTTCAAGGGGAGTTACCTGGGGGGCGCGACAACTACGTCCACTTCGTACAAGACCCATTTGATATTGGCAGCTTGGTGCGGCCCTATGTGAAGTGGGAGTACGTACTCATGTCTGACTGCAATATTGGGGAGGTCACGAGACGAGCGCACAGCGTCATGCACACCGAGCCCTGCGGTCCTGCTTACCTTGTTATGCCAAGAGAGGTGTTGGCCGCTCCTGCAACCAATCCCGATAAGCCATTTGGCGCAGCCCAATATGGGACCACTCAAATGGGTGGCTTATCAGCCAGTCAAATTGAAAATATAAGCAAGCGCTTGTTTGAAAGCACCGATCCAGTTTTGGTGAGCAGTTACCTGGGTAGGAACCCGCTGGCCCCCCCTGTGCTCGAACAGTTTTGCGACTGCTTTGGCGTTCGGGTGGTAGAGGCGAACCCCACGCACCTGAACATTGCCCGAGATTGCGCTTGGGCCAGTGGCTTTGACGCCAGCAAACTGATCGGGCAAGCCGATACCGTTGTCTTGCTAGACACCGATGTACCCTGGCTGCCCAAGTTTGCAAAACCCAGGCCGGATGCCACCTGCATCCAGATGGATGTGGACGCCAGCAAATCATCATTTCCGATGTGGGGTTTTGGCGCGGAAGTGCGGATTCAAACGGATTCGTTTGAGGCATTGACAGCACTTATACGGTACGCGAAAACGCATGCCACCGAGGACTTTCTCAGGACAGTACAGAGCAGAAAGCAGGCTATTGAAAAGCAAAAGAGTGAAGCAAGCGCAGCCACCGGCGGCCTGCTTTCGCAAGCCAAAGAAAGTGCAAGCTCAGATGCAACAGGCGTCGTGTTAAAGCCAATACTGCAGGCTTTAAACAAGTTATTAAGTGTCCAAGATATCGTGGTGAACGAGGCCATTCGCAACGCCCCCGTAGTTCTGGGTGAGCTCACTAGAACCGAGCCAGGCACCTATTTTTCAAATGCGGGTGGTGGTCTGGGCGCGAGCAGTGGCTGGGCCTTGGGCCTGAAGTTAGCGCATCCCGAGCGCCGTGTTGTGCAAATAGTTGGTGACGGCAGCTTCCATTTTTGTACACCGACATCGTTTTACGCAGTGTCACGCAACAGGCGGTTACCCATTCTGACGATTGTGCTCAATAACGGAGGATGGCAGGCGGTGAAGGAAGCAGTGCTACGCATGTACCCAGAAGGTGACGCCTTTGACGCCAATAAATTCCAAGCCAATTTGGACAGTAACAACACACGGTTTTCCCTCATTGCCGAAGCATTTGGTGCAAAGGGTTTGGAAATCAGTTCTATGCGTCAGGTAGATGCCGTTTTGAAAGAGGCCTTAGCCGTTTTGGACGCGGGAACCAGCGTGCTCATTGACTTGAAGCTCCCGCCGATTGAGTAGGCTAAATGTCAAGTGCACACAGCGTGCGCAGTGAATGCGCGCGCGCTTGATGTCGCGGGCATTCATCCATTCAAATGCTGCGTCAAAAAGACCAATCGCGCGATACACTGCGCCAACAATAGACCTGAGCGCGGCTGGTCTGCACTAAAGGTCGAAAAGGAGTACCCCATGTCTGTAGGTCATTTCATCGATGGCAACTGGAGCCAACTCGGCCCGTTGTCTGTAACGATCGACCCAAGCACTAATGCAGTCGTCACAGAGTTTCACCAAGGTACGGTGGAGCTCATGGCGCAGGCGATCGCGTGTGCGCGGCGATGTTTCGAATTGACGCCCTGGCGCGCCCAGTCACGTCGCAGGGCGGCCATGCTACTCGAGTGTGCAGATGCCCTGGCGGCACGTCATGATGAGATCGCATCGATGCTTGCGCGCGAAAACGGCAAGCCCATTACACAAGCCCATCACGAGGTCAGCGCTGCGATCAATGAATGTCGCTACTACGCTGGTTTAGCACGGAACATCTTTGGCCGCAGCGCCGAGTATGAGGCGGGACAGCAGTCCTTGTTCACCCGTGAGCCAATCGGTGTCGCTGCAGTCATCGTGCCTTGGAACGCGCCTGCTACCTTGCTTATT
The DNA here is from genome assembly GCA_963925275.1 of uncultured Rhodoferax sp. Taxonomy (GTDB): domain Bacteria; phylum Pseudomonadota; class Gammaproteobacteria; order Burkholderiales; family Burkholderiaceae_C; genus Rhodoferax. Next base: position 63,896 of record CAWUSQ010000029.1, on the reverse strand, counting down.
CGCTCGCTCGCACCGGCTATCGCAGCCGGCTGCTGTGCTGTCATCAAACCTGCAGCTGAGACAAGCGGAACACACCATTTACTGATGCAAGCGATAGCGTCATGCCCATCGCTAGAGAAAGGTGCGATCGTTTCAGTCAACGACGGCGGCATTGCGCTGTCCGAATACCTCGTGAAAGATGTCGAAATTGATGTCATTAGCTTCACTGGTTCAACCACCACCGGCAAACAGATCATGGCTAACGCAGCCGGTACGCTCAAACGTTTATCTTTGGAGCTCGGCGGCAAGTCGCCTGCCGTGGTGTTTGCTGATGCTGATCTTGACAAGGCCGTAGCAGAAATAAGCCGCGCTGTCGTGCCCCACTGCGGACAGATGTGCACGGCGATAGGGCGGGCCATCGTGCACAAAGATCTGATCGATCCTTTCATTGAAAAAATGAAGGTGGCGCTCAGCGCTTTCAAGATCGGAAGCCCGGTACTGCCCGGTACCCAGCTTGGCCCTCTCATCAATTCGGCAGCCGCAGCACGTTACCTCGATAACGTTAAGTTAGGTGCCCAAGAAGGTGAAATGCTGCTGCGTGGCGAGATTTTGTCGCAGGCCCCAAACGATGCCGGTACCTTTGTGACGCCTACGATGATTCGGCTCGAAAACACCGCTAGCGCACTGATTCAGAAAGAGCTTTTCGCGCCTTATCTCATTGTCGAAAGTTTCATTGAGGCGCGCGATGCTGTCGCTAGCGCAAACGCCACACGGTATGGGTTGACTGCCAGTGTGTACACAGAGGGCTTGGCAAACGCACAAAGTGCTGCACGTGCCATCAAAGCCGGAACTGTCTGGATTAACTGCCACAACCGATTGATGGTCGAGGCAGAGACAGGGGGCTATCGCGAGTCTGGTCTTGGCCGCCTGCACGGCACAGAGGGGCTCTCACCGTTTCTAGAGACCAAGCACATTTACACCCAGGTTGCCGCGCTCTGAGCACAGCGCGGCACAAAAATACTTGAAACGGCACGCTAACCTGGGTGCCAAGCAGCCCCTAATCGACAGGGTTGCTGGGTCCTGACTGATTGGCGCAGAGATTAGCCTGGCATCAGTCCAAAGCCCGGCCGTCTAGGTTTCATTGTTCGAATAACGCTTGCGCCTTGAGGAGTGGTCACGCCCTAACAGCGGCTGGGCGGTCCAGCAGTCTTCTCAGTAGGCCCGTTTGACGGGTCGGCGTGTCGACGCAGTATGTGGGCTGCTTCGTCTTTACAGGGGGTGATTGTTTGAAACTCGGTCTAGGCCGTGGACCGGAGCCAATCGACCGCCGCGAGCAGGGTGAGACCGACCAGATACATGGCCGCGACGAAAGGCCAGTTCCACATAGCCCCTTGCAAACTGGGTATGCCATAGCGCCCTTGAAAAATAAGGTGCGTTCCCGACAACGGGCTGGCACAGGTGCCCAGACTCCAGCCAAGCAGGTAGGTTACGGCCAACAATTGAGGGTCGGGATGGATTGGGGCCAAAATGGGCGTCATGACCGCCACCGGAATAACCGGGTGAATCCCGGCGGCCGCTACCAGCACAATAACCCCCAATAAGAGGCAGGCGCTAAGGAGGCTGAAACTGTCCAGCGGCAAGGCGATATCTCCGGCGGCCACAAGGGCGCGCAAACCAACCGCCAAAATGCCTGCGGCAATAAACAAAAGCAGTTCGCCAGCCATGCCGGGCAAGCCATGCTGAACATGGTCTTTCAGTTGTTGGTAACTGCCCGCCAGGCCGACTCGGCTCACAAGGACGGTACTGGTCACGAGCAGAGAGGACAGGGCGATGATGATCAGGATCGGTGTGTTGCCAAGCGTGGTGTAGCCGAGCGCGACAACGCATGCCAGGACGCCCGGCACCCACAGGCTGGCCCAGGTAACTGGGTAGCCCGCAAACCGCTCCAGGTCATCGCGGTAACGAAGTTTGGCTTCAAGCAGTACATACAGGCAGCCGACCAAAGCGAATGGCAAGCCCGCAATCATGACGAAGAGCAGGTCTGTGTTAGCGACGTAGGTCAAAACCACCGCCATCCCGCCAAAAAATGGCGACCAGGCCGGACAGCCGGAAAATACCCGAGTGATCGATTGTGATGTGAGCCTGGTCAGTTTGCCATTGTTTGCCAGCCGGTCGGCGATGAGAATAGCGGCCGAAATATTGATCACGCAACCAAACAGGGCCACGGCGATCATTGAATTGCGAAAGGCAGATGGGCCGACAGGCAGAGCCGTTTGGGCGTTGCCATGGGGCATGGCAACCAGGCGCAGAAAACTGACCGCCGCGATCATCGTCAGCAAGCCAGCGTTGGTGTCAAGCAGTCGAATCAAGGGCGGTAATTCACCCATCGCCAGGGCAACCCCCAGCGCCCCAAGCCCCACAATCACCAATAAGGCCAGTTGTCTTCTTTGTTGCCTTGGGATTTGGGGCAGCAACAGAAGTGCTGCGAGCCAGCCGCAAAGGCCTGCGGGCCAGGACGGAAATGCAGGCACCAGCCCGTTCGCAATTGCGGCGAGCAACATGAGACCGATCAGCGCGCCGGCGAGGCGTTTTACCTGTCGGGTTTCTTCAAAGTTCCTCATGGGAACCGTGGGTTCGACGACACGCCTCTTGGCTTGGCACAAAATGGTTTAGCAAGCGGTGCAATCGGGTGTGGTCAAGTTTCTAAGAAGGTCAAATTTAAGCATATGGGTCCCAGCGTCCAATCTTTCATAAGTTCTGCGTACCAGTAACAAGCGCGTAGCAGCACGTTGGCGCAGGTACACCCAAGCACAGCGACTGGTACACGCCTCATGAGACCTAGGTTTTTCGATATAGAACGACTGTGTCACTCGCTTTTTCCTTGTCACCGATCCCCGTGATGGCGTCCTCAGTTTTCGGCTCAATGGCGCTGGGAAAAGCCCAGTAAAACGGATACCTCTTGTGCTTGAACAACAGTGGATTTTGCCTCTTTTTTGAGGGACATTTTTTGTCTTGATGTCCCCGTTAGTCGCAGGCACTAACTTGCCGCTGCGCTGCACCCTCAGGCGCCAGCTCGTCAGCACCTTCGACTCAGGCTGTCCGATCGGGCAATTGGATGTGTTGGCGCCACGGTAGGCCGGAGTCGGCTTCGTAATCGGCAACCAGCCAGGTTCGACTGGTGTGCTCGGCCATGTCACTCAAGAAAGCGCGAATCACTTCAATAGAAGCCAGGTCCAGTGCGGCGTACGGTTGATCCAGGCACGAGATGCTGGCACCGCTGGCCAAAATAGCCACAAGTCCAACCTTGCGGCGACTACCGCGCGACAGCATGAACAGCTGCTTGTGCACATGCTCTGAGAGCTGCAAGGCCTGTACCAAATCGCTTTGCAAGGGCTTATGCCAATCTGTCCAATGGGATTGGTGCGCGCGCCAGAAGTCAGATGGTGTTTGCTGGTCTAGCCCAGGCAAGCCCAGATCAAGCCAAACTGCTCGGCGCTGGGGTGTGCAGGTGCCTGCGCTGGTGCCCGGCGCAGGCTTGCACAGTGCTTGTTGATAAGCAGTTTTGCCACTGCCTTCGGGGCCAGTTAGGGCGACCAGGCCGCAGGACAGGTTTGACTCAGGCCTCATGGCTTGTGTGGTCCTGGCTGAGCCTGAGGCTGACGGCTTCGCTTGCTTGGCCTAAGGCGTGTAGGCGCAGGTGGGCTGCGTCGTTCAGCTTTGGTAAGACCCCCCGCCTGGCGCGCAAATAGTGGTCTGTAAAGACATCCAAGTACGCCTCAAGCGTGTCCGCTGCCAGTGGCTCACCGGCCAGCGCCATGCAGGCGGCAGCTACCTCGGCGGTGCACAGGTGTGCTTGGACATGGCTGCGGCGCAAGCCATAGCGTGATAAGTGGGTAGGCAGCAAGCTCAGAACCGGCAAGGCGTTCAGATAGGGGCTTTTTCGGAACATTTTTCGCGCTTCGGACCAGGTTCCATCTAACAAGACAAACAGGTGCCGACGCCCAGGTTCAAGCAAGCAGCTGCTCACAAGACGTTCGGGCTGCACATATTCGCCAGGAAAAATGAGCAAGGGTTGCCACTTGGGATCTGCGAGCAGTTGCAGCAAGCCGGGATCGACTTCGGTTCGAGACCAAGCGAATGCATAGGTGTCTGGCACCACGTCGGCAATTAGCCAGCCCGAGTTGCTGGGTTTGAGGGCTTCAATGTCGCCCATCAAGAGGCATACGCCCGCACGCGTGGCCACCTCTTGGCGTAAAGCACACAGGCAATGGCTGGGCTTGACGCGGCAGTGGGTGCAGCGTGGCGCGCGTGAGCCACGCGCCACGAAGGGCTTGACACTGCGCGCCAGACGCTGCGCCCGCAGTTGGGCTACCGCGTGGTGCTTGGGTGTTGATGCTGGGGTGGCGGGCATGGGTGGTGTGTCGTGGGTTGGCGATGCGTCAGTGGCCAAACATGAAGCCAGCCAAGCCTGCACATTGTGGCATTGCTTGCCCCGCACATGCAGACGGTTGCTGCGCTCAAAAAAAGTCAGTGCGTGCGCCGGATGGCACGTTTTCCTGGTTGGTGAGGTGCTGTGTCAAAGGCCCTGCGCCTGGGCCGCTGGTGTCGGTCTACACTGGAGCTTGACCATGACTTAATCCCACCTTATGCCCGATCTCGCACCCCTTGCGCCGCACTTGCAACCTGGTGCGCACCTGCGCCATTACAAAGGCGGCCTTTACACCGTGGTCAGCGCGTGTTTGATTGAGGCCACACTGGAGACCGGCATTTTGTACCGCGCCAACCAGGGCAACGCCGAAATCCTTTGGATGCGCCCGATGGCTGCGTTTGATGAGCTGGTTGAGACGGCGCAGGGTATGCAAACCCGCTTCAGTCCGGTTTAAATCGCGCAGGCCAATTCGACTCGTTCCTTCAATGACACCCGCGCTGCTCTACACCTACAGGCGCTGCCCGTATGCCATGCGCGCCCGCATGGCGTTGCTGCTGGCAAGCGTCCCGTTTGATGCTTTTGAGGTCGTATTGCGCGACAAACCCGCGCACATGCTGGAGATCTCGCCCAAAGCAACGGTCCCTGTGCTTCAAACTGCCGATGGTCTGGTTCTGGCGCAAAGTTGGGACATCATGGCATGGGCTTTTTCTCACAATGACGACTTCGGCTGGTGGCAGCGCGCCCAAACACCGGACAACCGGCTGATGGTGGCGCTCAACGATGGGGTATTCAAGTACCACCTGGACCGCTACAAATACCCTGAACGCTGGGCCGTGACAGACAGATCGATACATCGTGACCATGCATCTGAGGACTTGCTGAAAAAGTTGGAATCACGGTTGCAAGTACAGGCCACTTTAGGTGGTGAGAAGCCCTGTGCGACTGATTTGGCGATTTTCCCGTTTGTGCGTCAGTTTGCCGCTGTCGATCCATCATGGTTTGCCAGCCAGCCATTGCCCAGCTTGCGAGCTTGGTTGACGTATTTCACGCAAACTACCGTGTTTAACGCCTGCATGACCAAAATACCAAGTCAATCGCTTACTCATTTCTTTGGGCTTGGCAAACAACTGCGCGTGGCGCCGACTGATTCACCGCCCAACTGAGCGCCGCTGCGCTGCTCAATAATCAGACGCGCCATCCAAGTAAGCGCCAGTCCTGCCACAGGGTTACGAGGTGCAAACTGGTCGTCACCAAGACACAGACCAGCCAATACACAGACAAGACAAGACCGCAAGAGCGACCAAAATGCTGTACAAACGCCGCCGGAAAAGGCGCACACGGCATCGAGCTGATGGTCTTTAAATCATGCGGGAATCTCGTTGCAGATCAAGTCTCTCGGACGACGCCGAAGGTGCGGGTTATCACCCACCTTGGTTCACAGGCCCCAACAGGCACGCACCCATGGGCGATAATTAGATGTTCCGAAGGCGTACGGGCCAGCCTAATTACGCCAATGAAAGTAGCTAAATGATTGGTTTAAAAATTAAACATTGGACGGTGTTTGCAGCAGTAGCCTTTGCCAGCTTGGGCGCTTTTGCAGCGCAAACGCTGACGATTGCAGTTGTTCCCCAGTTTTCTGCGCGCCAAGTTTTTTCCAATTGGACGCCTTTATTGAAAAGGATTGGGGACCTGGCTGGCGTTGAGTTCAAGCTGCGCTTTTATGACTCCATCCCATTGTTTGAAGCGGGTTTCCTTGCGGGCGAGCCTGACTTGGCTTACATGAACCCTTATCACATGGTGATGGCCAAAAACGCTGCCGGTTACCAGCCGATCATCCGTGATGATGAAAGCCGCCTATCAGGTATTTTGGTGGTGCGCAAAGACTCCCCGGTGACGAAGTTGAGCCAGCTTCAGGGGCAGCGAGTGGCTTTTCCTGCACCTAATGCATTCGGCGCATCTTTGTATATGCGCGCTTTACTTGCCAGAGAGGCAAAGGTAGACATCAAGCCGGTGTATGTCAAGACCCATCCCAACGTATACCGCCATGTGCTCTTAGGTGAAGCTGTTGCGGGTGGGGGTGTGAGCCGCACCTTGGATGATGAGAGGAACGAGGTCCAAACGCAATTAAGGGTTTTGTACACGACGCCAAACGTCTACTCACATCCTATCGCCGTGCATCCTCGTGTTGAGCCAGAGCTCGCTGCCCGAATTCAAAAGGCTTTTCTCGCGCTGGCGCAGGATCCGGCCAATGCCGAGTTGTACAAAGACATATTGGTTCCTAAGCCGGTTAAAGCCCAATACAGCGAATACGCCTCACTGGACAAACTCGACCTGGATCAATTTGTTGTGAGAGCGGGGCCTAAATAGAAGGTGGGGGTGATGTGTGCACTTTTTGGCTGTAGCCGCCCTTGATGGTCAATACCCCTGCCGTCAAAATCGCGCATGCCCGCAGCCCTTTGAAGACGTCTTTTGATGAAGTAAGAGCGCCACTATTGCCGGAAAAAACAGGCTTTGTGATGCGCTTGCCAGCGCCGCTGATGTGTCGCTCTGGTGGGGTTGGCGCATGATCGAGATGGGAAGCCAGTCGGCTGATGCCGTCGCCCAAGCCGCTTTGTCGGCCTTTGACCATGTGGTGGGGGCATCGCACGGCTTCAAGACGCGCACCGGTCAGAGGGCCATGGCCCAACGTATCGCAGAGAAATTGGCGCTGGTTGATCTCGGCAGTCACCCCGATCCGGGTAAAGCGATTGCAGTGATTCAAGCGGGAACGGGTGTCGGTAAATCAGCTGCCTACCTGGCCACAGCGATCGCCATGGCGTTGAGGCTCAAGACGAGACTGGTGGTGTCAACAGCCACAGTGGCGCTGCAAGAGCAGTTGATGCATAAAGACCTGCCGGCGATGGCTGCAGCACTGGGCCAGCCCTTTACTTTTGCGCTGGCCAAAGGCAGAGGGCGCTATGTGTGCAAACTCAAGCTCGAACGTTTTGCCGTGCAAGGTGCAGCGCAGGATGGCGATTTACTTGAAGTCGAGGATGAAGCGCACGCGGGACAAGGTCAGGCTGGTACAACTTACCCCGATCGCCAGGATCCATTCGAGCGTCGTGTGAAGCTGTATGCAAGCTTAAGCGATGCGTTGCGCACGCGTGTTTGGGATGGTGACAGAGACGCGTTACCCGAGCCGCCAGAAAGCCTTGATTGGTCTGCGGTAGCTGCAGACAGGCACACCTGCACAGGGCGACACTGTCCTGTTTTTCGTGATTGCAGTTATTTCCAGGCCCGTGCACAGCTGACACAGGTGCAGGTGATTGTTGCCAATCATGATCTGGTATTGGCCTCATTAGGTCGAAACGCCTTGCCTGAGCTTGACAATTGCCTGTGGGTGTTTGATGAGGCACACCACCTGCCTGACGTGGCTTTAGAGCGGTTTTCTTCAAGTATGGATCTGACCAGCTTACGATGGCTCGACAAACTTCCCAAAACATTGCAAGAGGTCGCCGAAAAAATAAGCATGCCCTTGCCGCACGACTTGGAGAGCTTGTGCGCGCAGCTTAAAGTCGCCTTGCTAGACCTTGGCCGTATCTGCATGGACTCGGCCCGTGGACACAATGGCGTAGAGGATGCGGTTCATCGCTTTAGCCATGGACAGTTGCCTGAGCAGATGATCGCGCCCATGGGTCTGGTGCATGGTCAGGCCTTGGCTTTGTCCGATGTGCTGCAAGCGCTGGGAGCTGAAGTCAAGCTGCGCGCCAAAGAGGAGCCCGCGCAGGCGGCTGCCTTGGCTTTCCAATATGCGCGATTGGGCCAACTTGCGCCGCGCTTGAGCAGTGTGCTCGATACCAGTGCCATGTTGTTAAGCCATGAAGCACAACCATTGGCGAAGTGGCTCAAAGTGGATACCGGGTCTGGCTTGGTGGGTTTGAGCCTGCAGGCCTGTCCCTTGGTGCCAGGTGCGTTGCTTGAACACCACCTGTGGTCTCGGGTGCGCGCCGCAATACTGACATCAGCCTCCTTGACAAGCTGTGGGAGTTTTGATTTTTTCCTTAAGGAGACAGGGCTTGATCAAATTGAGCAGGTCAGTACGCTGGCGGTTGAGAGTCCGTTCGATTACCGCCGTCAAGGCCAGTTGCTGGTGGTCGAGACGCTGGCTGACCCGCGCCAAGTGGACGCTTACACCCAAGAAATGTTGCAAGCCTTACAGGGAGATTTGCGTCAAATCGTTCATGGCGCACTGGTATTGTTCACATCCAAGGTGCAGCTCTATGCCGCTGTTGATGCCTTGACAGCGGATTTGCGCGCACGGGTGCTGGTGCAGGGGCACAGTTCTCGAAGCAAGTTATTGGCCACGCATCGGGCCCGCGTGGAGTCGGGTCAAGCTTCGATCCTGTTTGGTCTGCGCTCATTTGGCGAGGGACTGGACCTACCCGGCAAACTGTGCGAAACGGTTTTGATTGCCAAGCTGCCGTTTGCTTCGCCCAGTGAGCCCGTTGCCCAGGCGCGCGCTGAGTGGCTCAAGCGCGAGGGTCGTGACCCGTTTGATGAACTGGTTGTACCTGCTACTGGCATGCGTTTGTTACAGTGGACTGGAAGGGCCATTCGAACAGAGGAAGATGTGGCACGGGTGATTTGTTATGACAAGCGCTTGTTGAGTATGGCGTTTGGACGGCGGATACTCAAAGGCCTTCCGCCGTATGAATTGCTGAGACGTCGTCAGGGGGAAATTTTGGCGCTCAAAGAATGATGTTTTGTGTTGTGTGTATTCAAGATCGATGGCTTGAACTGAGACTTATGCGAGGAGAGCAGTTGTGACAGATTGGTTTGGGGCTTTGTTGGGCTTGGTCTTGCGCCTGGGCTTGCTGTTAGCGGGTTTGGTGTTTTTGGTGACCATCATGATGGTGGCTGGCTTGTTGCTGGTGCTGTGGATGTTGCGGGCCTTGTGGGCCAAGCTGACCGGGAAACCCGTCAGCCCATGGACTTTTCAGATGCACCGTCAAGCCAATTGGCAACGTTTTTACCGTGGGCCAAGCGGGCCTGGTGCGTCTGAACCAGAGCCTGTGGCTGAGTCGCCATCACGTGGCTTGGCTGCTGATGTCACTGACGTTGAAATCAAGCGGATCGACGAGGCGCCAAATGATGGCGCTCGCCCGCGTTAACACCAGGGCGCTAGATCCACACGTTCAATATGTGGCTTGGGTGAGGTCACCAGGTATTTAAGGGCCAGGCGATAACTGTCAAGGTCAAATGCCAGCGTTTGTTGCGGATGTTGCAGCAAACTGCTCAGCGCAGCATCGCTGTCGGCACTACCGAGGTGGCACCATTGATCAAACACATGGACCTGACTGCGACCACTGGGCGCGTCAGTTTCCCGTAAACCGACGGCCCCAGAAAATGGCCACGCTTGCAGCTGGCCGCAAGCGAGGGCTGTTTTCAAGCGCAAATGATGACGCTCGGGGGTTTCTTGGCCGCAGCACACCCCTTGGCAGCGTTTAATCTGATGCGCAAAGCAGGGTCCTTTACCTGAACTCAATCCAATCGCGTGGTGGCACAGCTGGTGCATGTCTGCCAGCGTACGCAAGTGCGTTAGCGCCTGTTGTCGCGAGCGGTAAGGGCCGTAAAGATCACCCAAGGCTTGGGGCTCAAAATCGGTTCCACGTACCAGGGTTAACAGTGGACGAGTGCTCGGCTGGCTGTTTAGCCGCCAAGCGCACAAGCTGTTTTCACGGCGCAGTTGGCGGTTGTGCAGCGGTTGTCTGGCCTTGACCAATCGTGACTCAAGGAGCAGGGCGCCCAATTCACCCGCGCTTGGAATCCATTCGATGCGGCGGATTTCTTGAGCGATGCGCATTTCCCGCGGCTCACGGCTGCTGGCTTGAAAGTGCGACATGATGCGGCTGCGTAATTTGACGCTTTTGCCTATGTACAGCACTTGCTCGCCTTCGCCGTAAAACAGGTACACGCCAGGGGAGTCAGGAATCGTCTGTACATCGGTTTCAAGCTGGGGTGGCAAAGCCGCACTGCTTTGCAACAGGGCTTGGGCATGCGCTTGTAGCGCATCAAGCCCCCATTCCTTGCGCGCGATGGCCAGCCACTGTTGCACCACCATGACGTCGCCCATGGCCCGATGCCGCGCCTGTGTATGCAGTCCATGGCGCTGCATGATGGCATCAAGCCCGTGACGCTTCTCATGGGGGTAGAGTCGGCGCGATAAACGCACCGTACACAGGGTTCGGCTGCGCAATTTGATACCCAGCTTAGAAAACTCTTGGATTAAAAAAGAATGATCGAAGCGAACATTGTGGGCAACCAGCACAGCGTTATCAAGCAGACGAAGCAGCGCTGGCGCAACCGCATCGAAGGTGGGCGCTTGTTGGACTGCTGCGTTGCTGATGCCGGTCAGGCGCTCGATGAAAACCGGTATGTTTTGCTGCGGGTTGATCAAGGTATCTAAGCGCGCCACTTCCACACCGTTTTCAATGCGCACAGCGGCCACCTCGGTGATGCGGTCATGCAGGGCATTGCCGCCCGTGGTCTCCAAGTCGAGCAAGACGTAACAGGCCAGCATGTCAGTGGGCAAACACATCAGCTAGAAGCTCGGGCGCAATGCCGACCCAAGGCAGGAGAAAAACCCAGGCCTTTGATAAAGCGAGCAGTCCTTTGTTAGCAGTAAGTGAATCACTGGATGTCAAAAACGTGGGTGGTGTAGTGCCCCGCGCGCCGATCAGCCAGGTAGTGCCTCAGTGTCTCGGCCACCGTGCGAAAGGCCAACTCATCCCAGGGAATTTCGGCCTCGGTGAACAAGCGTGCTTCCAGCGTTTCACACCCCGGATTGAAAACATCGCTCAAGAGCGTGGCACGAAAAAACAAATGGACTTGCCCAACGCGTGGCACGCTGACCAGCGAGAAAAAATCACCCATTTCAAACTCAGCGCCGGCTTCTTCAACGGTTTCACGCGCTGCGCCTTGTGCCGCTGTCTCGTTGAGTTCCATGAAGCCTGCAGGCAAAGTCCACTTGCCATGGCGGGGTTCGATTGCACGTTTGCACAGCAAGATGCGTTCCCCCCAAACAGGGATCGTTCCGACTACATTAAGTGGATTCTCGTAGTGAATCGTTTGGCAACTCGGGCAGACCGCTCGTGATTTGGTGTCCCCGTCGTCGGGTACGCGGTAAATAACAGCAACACCACATCCACGGCAGTGCTTGATAGGCGTTCGTTGCATGTTGTCGTTAATTTGTGATGAATTTCAGGCGCAAATCAGCTTCATGTTGACGGGATTGAGTCCGTCAACGCGGGCAACTCTGCGCTTGCCACGCTTTAGGCGAGCCACACCCGCTGGCGTGACGCTGTACATGATGTCGCTGGATTGCAATTGCCCCGCTTTTGACATTGCTGAAATGGTTTTGGCGAATTGTTTAATGAACTTTCTGATGTTGCCGGGCTGAGGCGAGGTGGCGTTAACGTCCATGCTGAGTCCGGCTTTGACGGGCGGCGATGGAGCCGGGTGCGATTGAAAAACGCAGCACATGTTCAAGCTGAGATTGATTTGACCGCCAATTGATGAATTCAAGACGACTTGGCGATCAATTCGAAGTGTTCGACCATTGGCGGGGCGGCAAAGAAGGGGCCAACAATGGCACGCCAGTCTGAAAACGCAGCTGATTGGCGAAAACCAACCGTATGGTCTTCCAAAGTGGTCCAAAAAATTTGTAGCAAGTAGCGTTCGGGGCTTTCGATACTGTGGTCAACCTTGTAGCCTTCAAAGCCTTTGGCGTGGCTCACGACGGTTTCCACGCCACGTTGAATGGCTTGCTCGAAAGCGAGTTGCTGCCCAGGCTGGATGCGGATGTCGGCAAGTTCAAGAATCATGGTTGGGTGCTCCAATGTAAGTGGCTCAAGTCTAGCGGTTCTGCCTCGACTTTTGCGCTCGGTTATGCTGACAGCATGCAAAATGCGCTATGCAACATTGTCACGCTTTGGCGCATCTGGCCGATGGGCAGGGTTGCGCTTGCGCAGCCGCAGCGCATGCTACTAGATGACCAGCATGCCCTTGACTGAATTGCAAACTTCGCCACTTGCGCATTGGCTGACGCCTGATTGGCCAGTGCCGTCCTGCGTGCGAGCGGTTTGCACCACGCGCACCGGTGGGGTGTCAAAGTCGCCGTTTGACAGCATGAATGTGGGTCTGCATGTGGGCGATGCGCCCGCTGATGCGCAACATAACCGCGCTTTACTGGCCCAAACCATTGGTGTGAAACCAGTTTTTTTAAACCAAGTTCATGGCTGGCAGGTGAGCCAACTCGACGCACTGTCGGCGCCTATTGAAGAGGTGGCAACGGCCGACGCCAGCATCACGTGCAGCACGGGTTTGGCATGCACCATCATGGTGGCCGACTGCCTACCTGTTTTATTTTGCAGCGCTGATGGCGGCATGGTGGGTGCCGCACACGCCGGCTGGCGGGGTCTTCTAGGATTCAACGGACATGGCGTTTTAGAGGCCATTGTGCAAGAAGCACGTGCGGTGCGTGCCAGCAGCGCGCCATGTTTGGTTTGGCTCGGTCCTTGCATTGGACCCAGCGCATTCGAAGTAGGTGAGGAGGTTCGTCAGGCCTTTGTCAGCCAGTCCTCTGCGGCCCAAAGCGCATTTTTCCCGATGGGTGAAAAAAAATGGCTGGCTGATTTGGCTTTGCTGGCACGCCAGCGGCTGCAAGCCTTGGGTGTGGATGCAATGTATGGCAATGACAGCAGTTCAGATTGGTGCACGGTGAACAATGCTTCAAGGTTCTTCTCGCACCGCCGAGACCGAGTCAGTGGACGTTTTGCTGCCGCCATTTGGCGCACTGACTGAATCCGTCGCATTGCTAGGGACCTCGGTTTGTTGTGCGCGCGCAGCCGCTTTGATAGCGCGCCAACGATAGGGCGTACCCATGAGGTACATCAGGATGGCCAGGGGTATGACGCCATAAATCAAGAAGGTGAACAGGGCGCCCAAAAGCGTGCCGCTTTTGCTGTTGGCTTCTGCCACAGACATCAGGATCACAACGTAGAGCCAAGCGATAGGGACGATGTACATGTTGGAGTTCGCATCACGGTCAGCCTGCAGCACACAGCGCGGCGCGGGCGGTTAAGGGCTAGATGGTACTGGACCAACTGTTAAAATCAGGGTATTAAATACGAATCAGTTTGGGAGAGCGTAGCGCATGTCGATCGATCCACAGGGACTTTGGCTCCAGTCTGCCCAAAATTTCCAGAAGTCACTTGGCGAAAGCTGGGCGCAGGCTTCTGAAGCGTTTCGCCACATGAATTTAGGCGCTGTTGGCGAGCAAATGGGGTCAACTGTCGGGATGGCGCCAACTGCTCCGAGTGTGCAATTTGCACCGGAAAAACTCGATGCGGTCAAACAACAGTACTTGGATGACGCCTCTGAGCTGTACAGCCAGTTCATGCAAGGCAAGGTGGCACTCAAAGATCGCCGGTTTTCAGATCCCGCCTGGACGGAGAACCGCATGGCAGGGTTGACTGCAGCCATGTACCTCCTGAATGCCAAAACAATGACCGCTTTGGTCGATGCGGTTGAAACAGACGCCAAAACGAAAGCGCGCATGCGTTTCACACTAGAGCAGGTTCTGGCGGCGTCAGCGCCTAGCAACTTTTTGGCATTCAATGCAGAGGCCATTCAAAAAGCCGTCGCCACCCAGGGACAAAGCCTTGCTAATGGCATCCAAAACCTCTTGAGCGACGTGCAGCAAGGGCATGTCTCCATGACCGATGAAAGCGTTTTTGAGGTGGGAAAAAACGTCGCCACCACCGAGGGTGCCGTGGTGTTTGAAAACGACTTGTTTCAGTTGATTGAGTACAAGCCGTTGACGGCCAAGGTGTTTGAAAAACCGTTCTTGTTTGTACCGCCGAGCATCAATAAGTTTTACATCCTTGATTTGCAACCAGACAACTCTCTGATTCGCTACACCGTTGCGCAGGGACATCGAACCTTCGTTGTCAGTTGGCGCAATCCGGACCAATCCTTGGCTCAAAAGACCTGGGACGACTACATCGAGCACGCAGTGATCAAGGCCATATCGGTCACCCGTGAAATTACCGGTGCCAAAAACATCAACGCTTTGGGCTTTTGCGTTGGCGGCACCATGCTGGGCACGGCCTTGGCGGTTTTGAAGCAACGCGGTGACCAATCTGTCAACAGTGCGACCTTTTTAACCTCGATGCTGGACTTCTCCGACACGGGCGTGCTCGATGTCTTCATTGATGAAGGCTTTGTGCGCTACCGCGAGCAAGAACTGGGCGAGGGCGGTTTGATGAAGGGCGCTGATCTGGCTTCGACCTTCAGTTTCTTGCGTCCCAACGAACTGGTGTGGAATTATGTGGTTGGTAATTACCTCAAAGGGGACAAGCCGCCCGCGTTTGATCTTTTGTATTGGAACAGTGATTCAACCAATCTGGCAGGTCCGTTTTACACCTGGTACCTGCGCAACACCTACCTTGAAAATAACCTGATCAAACCGGGCAAGGTTACCGTTTGTGGCGAAAAGCTTGATCTCTCTAAAGTCGACCTGCCTTTGTACATCTACGGCTCACGCGAGGACCACATTGTCCCTATCGCTGGCGCTTATGCCACCACGCAACTGTTACCTGGAAAAAAACGTTTCGTCATGGGCGCCTCAGGTCACATCGCCGGGGTCATCAACCCGCCCGCTAAAAACAAACGTAGCCATTGGGTTCGCGAGGATGGCAAATTCCCACAAGACGTTAACCAGTGGATTGCTGGGGCCAAGGAGTTGCCGGGCAGTTGGTGGAGCGACTGGTCGGACTGGCTGGCCTTGCAGGCTGGCAAGTTGGTGACTGTGCCCAAGGTCTACGGCAAAGGCAAACACAAGGTAATAGAACCAGCGCCTGGACGCTACGTGAAGGTCAGGGCCTAGGCCTGAGCCACTTTTTTGTACATCAGTTTTTGAGGGGGATTTCATGGAAGACATCGTTATCGTTTCGGCAGCACGTACGCCGGTAGGCAAGTTCGGCGGTAGCCTGGCCAAGGTGCCGGCCACCGAGTTGGGTGCCCTTGTGATCAAAGAGCTGCTGGCTCGCACAGGCGTTGGCGCTGACCAAGTTGGTGAGGTGATCATGGGTCAGGTGTTGGCCGCTGGTGTTGGGCAAAATCCAGCGCGTCAAGCCACGCTCAAGGCTGGGTTGGCACAAGAGACTTCGTCTTTGACCATCAATGCCGTGTGCGGCTCTGGCCTGAAGGCCGTGATGTTGGCTGCCCAAAGCATCGCCTGGGGTGATAGCGAAATTGTGATAGCTGGCGGTCAGGAGAACATGAGTGCCAGCCCCCATGTGCTGACAGGCAGCCGTGATGGCCAGCGCATGGGTGATTGGAAAATGATTGACTCCATGATCGTGGATGGCCTTTGGGACGTCTACAACCAGTACCACATGGGCATCACAGCCGAGAACGTGGCTAAGGCCTGTGGCATCACGCGTGACATGCAGGACGCTATGGCGCTGGCCAGCCAGCTCAAGGCGGCAGCTGCCCAAGATGCAGGTCGATTCAAAGATGAAATCGTGTCGGTGTCTATCCCGCAGCGCAAAGGCGATCCGATCATCTTTTCTGCTGACGAATTCTTGAATCGAAAAACCGATGCGCAAGCCCTGGCTGGTTTGCGTCCAGCATTCGATAAAGCAGGCAGTGTGACGGCAGGCAACGCTTCTGGTATCAATGATGGCGCTGCCGCCGTGATGGTGATGACAGCTAAAAAAGCCGCTAGTCTAGGTCTGAGGCCAATGGCGCGTATCGCCGCATTTGGCACCACGGGTCTGGACCCTGCGACCATGGGCTTAGGGCCCGTTCCAGCGTCGCGCAAAGCGCTTTCGCGCGCTGGTTGGAACGTGGCTGATGTCGATCTGTTTGAACTCAACGAAGCTTTTGCAGCCCAGGCTTGCGCGGTGAACCAACAACTGGAAGTCGACCCTGCCAAGGTGAACGTGAATGGTGGCGCCATTGCCATCGGCCACCCTATTGGCGCGTCTGGCTGCCGTATTCTGGTAACCTTGTTGCACGAAATGCAGCGCCGCGACGCCAAGAAAGGTTTAGCAGCGCTCTGTATTGGTGGTGGTATGGGTGTTTCTCTGGCCATTGAGCGCTGAGCCCCGACGCTGCGACAACTTCATTCAACTAGGAAATTTCATGACTCAAAAAATTGCGTATGTGACCGGCGGCATGGGTGGTATCGGTACCGCCATTTGCCAACGTTTGGCCAAAGATGGCTTCAAAGTCATCGCTGGTTGCGGTCCAACGCGCGACTACAGCAAATGGTTAGATGAACAGGCTGCCTTGGGTTTTTCCTTTCACGCTTCTGTGGGCAATGTTGGTGACTGGGACTCCACGGTCGAGGCGTTCAGCAAGGCCAAGGCAGAGCATGGTTCGATTGATGTGTTGGTGAACAATGCCGGAATTACCCGTGATCGCATGTTCTTGAAAATGACCCGTGATGACTGGGATGCAGTGATCGAGACTAATTTGAATTCCATGTTCAACGTGACCAAACAGGTAGTGGGCGACATGGTTGAAAAAGCCTGGGGCCGCATCATCAACATTTCGAGCGTCAATGGTGTGAAGGGTCAGGCAGGTCAAACCAATTACTCGGCGGCCAAAGCGGGCATGCATGGCTTTTCCATGGCCCTGGCCCAAGAGTTGGCAACCAAAGGCGTGACGGTCAATACGGTGAGCCCCGGCTACATTGGCACAGATATGGTGAAAGCTATTCGCCAGGAAGTTTTGGACAAAATCATTGCCACAGTACCGGTCAAGCGGCTGGGCGAACCCAGTGAAATTGCCTCCATCATCTCGTGGTTGGCGTCTGACGAAGGCGGTTACTCAACCGGGGCTGAGTTCAACGTCAACGGTGGTCTGCATATGGGCTGATCCTGAAGGACAAAAAAAACCGCCTTCTGGCGGTTTTTTTGTCTGAACGCTTGCCCTCGGTGGGCGCCGCGAGCTGCGCCTCAAGCGCTGAGGCCACGGTACAACATGTACGCTGCCAGCATGTAAAGAATGCTGGCAAACATGCGCTTGAGTCGCCTGACTGGTAAACGGTGCGCTGCCGAGGCGCCCATTGGCGCAGTCCAAACACTGCACATCGCGATCACGAACAACGCTGGCAACCAGATATAGCCGAACGAGTAAGGTGGCAAATCAGGCACTCCAAGCCCTGTCACTGTGTAGCCAGCGATGTTGGCCAGTGCGACCGGAAAGCCCAATGCGGCCGATGTGGCGACCGCGTTGATCACTGGCACGTTGCACCAGGTCATGAAGGGGATACTGATGAACGCACCGCCAGCAGCAACCAAACCTGACAAAAGGCCAATCACAGTGCCAGCGCCAGTCAAGCCAATGGGTCCGGGTACCTGGCGCGTTGGTTTTGGTTTTTTATCTAGGAACAACTGGGTTGCTGAAAAACTAACAAACAGCGCAAACACCAAAGCCAAGGAGGTGCCTTTGAAGGCTTTAAAAATGCCTAGGCTGGCAATGGCTGCGCCCAAAACAATGCCTGGTGCCATGGCTTTCACCAAGTCCCAGCGCACAGCTCCCCGCTTGTGATGCGCCCGTACGCTCGATATCGACGTGAACACGATGGCGGCCATGGAGGTCGCCAAGGCCATTTTGATGGCTAAATCAGATCCGACACCTTGCTTGGACATGATGACGGTGATGAATGGAACCATCACCATACCGCCGCCAATTCCGAGCAGCCCAGCTAAAAATCCTGAGGACAGGCCTAAAGCGATCAATTCAAGCATCAATGAAAGATCGAACTGCATGGTGTGGGAGGGGAAGAAGAGGGTGTAAGGTGTCTACCGAGAACCGAACCCGCATCCTGAACCGTGGTTCAGGTGGGCGAGGTCAGACGCTGTTTTGGGTTCATCTGACGCGAGACGATCACGCTAACAGGTCAATGTTCCAAGCCCTGGCTCAATGAGCATTGGTTCAAGGAATTTTAAGATTCAGTTAAATCGGCAGACGCGTTCATTGTAGACCTTTGCGGTTGATGTGCACGTAGATTTCGTTGTCCTTGACCATTCCAAGTTCCATTCGTGCTTTTTCTTCAACCATATCCAGGCCTTCTTTGAGGTCTCTGATCTCGGCCGCTAGTTGCTCGTTCTGGGCATCGGCTTGTTCATTGCGCTGGATTTGCGTGTCAAGTTCAATCTTGAGTTGGTGAACTTGAGAAAGACTGCCCCGACCAAACCACAATTGAGTCTGCACCACCACGAACAAGGTGGCCAAAATCAAGGTGCCAAGCCGTGGGCGCATGGTAAAGAGAGCTTAGCGCAGGTTGTAGAAGGCATCACGTCCAGGGTAGCTGGCCACATCACCTAAATCTTCCTCAATGCGCAGCAGCTGGTTGTATTTGGCCATACGGTCTGAGCGGCTAAGGCTTCCAGTCTTGATCTGCATGGCATTGGTGCCCACGGCAATGTCGGCAATCGTCGCGTCTTCGGTTTCACCCGATCGGTGGCTGATTACAGCGGTGTAGCCCGCGCGTTTGGCCATCTCGATGGCTGCGAAGGTTTCTGTGAGCGTGCCAATCTGGTTGATCTTGATCAGTATGGAGTTGGCAATCCCTTTCTCAATACCTTCTTTCAAAATTTTGGTGTTGGTGACAAATAAATCATCACCCACAATTTGCACCTGTTTGCCAAGGCGGTCGGTCAGAATCTTCCAGCCATCCCAGTCGTTTTCGGCCATGCCATCTTCAATGCTGATGATGGGGTACTTGTCGACCCAGGCGGCCATCATGTCTGTCCATTCCTGCGCAGTCAGTTGCAGGCCCTCGCCCTCGAGGTGGTATTTCCCATCTTTGTAGAACTCGCTTGCTGCACAGTCCAGGCCAATCGCAATTTGAGTTCCTGCCTCGTAGCCAGCCTCATCAATGGCTTGCAAAATCAGTTGAATGGCCGCCTCGTGGCTGTCAACGCTGGGGGTGAAGCCGCCTTCGTCACCAACGGCGGTGCTCATGCCTCGGCCATCGATAATTTTTTTCAGGGCGTGGAATACTTCGGCGCCATAGCGCAGCGCTTCACGAAAGCTTGGCGCTCCCACCGGGATGATCATGAATTCCTGCAGGTCCAGACTGTTGTTAGCGTGCGCGCCCCCGTTGATCACATTCATCATGGGCACGGGCATTTGCATGCCGCCCATGCCACCGAAATAGCGGTAAAGGGGCAAACCGGATTCTTCTGCAGCCGCGCGGGCTACGGCCATGGACACGGCCAATATGGCGTTGGCACCCAGGCGGGATTTGTTTTCTGTGCCGTCCAAATCAATCAATGTCTTGTCCAAAAAAGCCTGCTCAGAGGCGTCCAGACCCAATACTGCTTCAGAAATTTCAGTATTGATGAATTCAACCGCCTTGAGCACACCTTTACCCAAATAGCGCGCTTTGTCCCCATCACGCAATTCCATGGCTTCACGGCTGCCGGTGGATGCGCCAGAAGGCACAGCGGCACGACCCATGGTGCCACTTTCCAGCAAGACGTCACATTCCACGGTAGGGTTACCGCGGCTGTCCAGTATTTCGCGGCCGACGATATCAACGATTGCACTCATGATTGCTTTCTCGGTAAATAAAAATAAGAAGGGACCGGATCATGCGGTCACTCAATGGAAGTCATTCTCCAACAAAGGATTTTTTTTGGTGATGGCATCGAGCTGCACCAAGGTTTCAAGCAAAGCCTTCATCTTGGCCAGTGGCACGGCGTTGGGGCCGTCCGACCAAGCTTCAGAAGGACGGGGATGGGTTTCCATGAAAAGGCCTGCAACACCTGCGGCTATGCCCGCGCGGGCTAGAACCGGTACCATGTCGCGGGCGCCGCCGCTGCTGGTGCCCTGGCCTCCAGGCTTTTGAACTGAATGGGTCACATCAAACACCACCGGGGCACCCGACTGGCGCATTTCAGCCAGGCTGGTCATGTCGGCCACCAAGTTGTTGTAACCAAAGCTCACACCGCGTTCGCAGGCGAGAAAACGGTCTTCGGACAGGCCGGCTTCGCGCGCTGCATCGCGGGCCTTGTCGAGCACGTTTTTCATATCCCAAGGCGCAAGAAACTGCCCCTTCTTGATGTTGACGGGCTTGCCTGATTTGGCCACGGCGCGGATGAAGTCGGTCTGGCGGCACAGGAAGGCTGGGGTCTGCAGTACGTCGACCACGCTGGCCACAGTGGCTACTTGCGATTCATCATGCACGTCAGTAAGAATGGGCAGATGAAGCTGCTTGCGCACCTCGGACAGGATCTTCAGGCCCGCGTCAATGCCGACACCCCGTTGGGTGCTGCCCGACGAGCGGTTCGCCTTGTCAAAGGAGCCTTTGTAGATCAGGGCAATACCCAGTGGCTCGCAAGCCTCCTTGAGGCGACCGGCTACTTCAATGGACATCTCCAGTCCCTCGATGGAGCAGGTGCCAGCGATCAGGAAAAAGGGCCGGTCCAGGCCAACTTCAAATCCACACAGTTGCATCAGGCCACCGCTTTCAACTGCGCTTTGGGTTGTTGATGGTCAAGTGCCGCCCGGATAAAGGCGTTGAACAGCGGATGACCATTCCAAGGCGTTGATTTGAATTCTGGGTGAAATTGCACACCCATGTACCAAGGATGCACGCTTTGGGGAAGCTCAATGATTTCGGTCAAGTGTTCGCGCTGCGTCATTGCGGAAATGACCAGGCCCGCTTGGCGCAAGGTGTCTAAAAACTTCACATTGGCTTCATAGCGATGGCGGTGGCGCTCGGTCACGACGTCGCCGTATATTTTGTGTGCCAAGGTGCCCTTGCTTACATCAGAACTTTGGGCGCCTAAACGCATGGTGCCACCCATGTCGGAGCTTTCGTTGCGCACCTTGATCGAGCCGTCCTTATCTGTCCACTCCGTGATCAAAGCGATCACCGGGTTAGGGCTTCCTGCGTCAAACTCTGTGCTGTTGGCATTGGCAAGGCCGGCCACATGACGGGCAAACTCGATGGTGGCCACTTGCATACCCAAGCAAATGCCGAGGTAGGGTATCTTGTTCTCACGGGCGTAACGTGCGGTGCAAATTTTGCCTTCTACACCGCGAACGCCGAAGCCGCCTGGCACCAAGACAGCATCAAATGTGGCCAGTCTGGCCACGTTGTCGGGCGTGATGGATTCAGAGTCGATGTATTCAATTTTGACCCGAACATGGTTCTTCATGCCAGCATGGCGCAAGGCTTCAACCAGCGACTTGTAGCTGTCGCTGAGGTCAACATACTTGCCTACCATGGCGATTTGAACTTCCCCCTGGGGGTTGGCTGTTGCATACACCAAGTCGTCCCAGCGTTTCAAATTGGCTGGCGGCGTATTCAGGCGCAATTTGTCGCAAATCAGACCATCTAAACCCTGCTCGTGCAGCATGCGCGGCACTTTGTAAATGGTGTCCACGTCCCACATGGAGATAACGCCCCAAACAGGCACATTTGAGAAAAGTGAAATTTTCTGCTGCTCTTCTTGCGGAATGGGACGGTCTGCCCGACACACCAGCGCATCGGCTTGGATGCCGATTTCTCTCAATTGTTTGGCCGTATGCTGGGTTGGTTTGGTCTTGAGTTCGCCTGCAGCCGCTATCCATGGGACATAGCTCAGGTGGACAAACGCGCTGTTGTTAGGGCCCAGTTGCAAGCTGAGCTGACGCACCGCCTCTAAGAAAGGCAAAGACTCGATGTCGCCCACGGTCCCGCCGATTTCCACAATCGCCACATCAACCGCTTCAGACGTTCCAAACCCTGCGCCACGTTTGACAAAGTCCTGGATTTCGTTGGTCACGTGGGGAATGACTTGTACGGTCTTGCCTAGGTAATCGCCGCGTCGCTCTTTCTCGAGGACGCTTTTGTAAATCTGGCCGGTTGTGAAATTGTTGGCCTTCTTCATGCGGGTCTCGATGAAGCGCTCGTAGTGACCGAGGTCCAGATCCGTTTCCGCGCCGTCCTCGGTCACGAACACCTCACCGTGTTGAAACGGCGACATGGTGCCAGGGTCAACATTGAGATAGGGGTCTAGTTTGATCAGGGTGACTTTGAGGCCACGCGACTCAAGGAGCGCGGCAAGCGAGGCTGATGCGATTCCCTTGCCCAGGGAAGACACCACACCGCCAGTGACGAAGACAAATTTGGTCATGTCGAGGTGAGCTGCACGCTCAGGGAGCTGGTAAAGCCAGATTATAGAGGTCGCGAAGGCATTGTCTGCTGACGATGGTGCAGCAAAGCCGGCTTTAGATATAGTCAGAGCCTCTGTTACATTGCGGCGCATGAACGATTTGGATGGAAAACACATTGTCCTGGGCTTAACAGGCGGTATTGCCTGCTACAAGTCGGCTGAGTTGTGCCGCGCGCTCATCAAAGCCGGCGCCACTGTGCAAGTGGTGATGAGCGAAGCCGCACAACATTTCATAACTGCAACCACCATGCAGGCGCTCAGCCAGCGTGCGGTGGTGTTGAGTCAGTGGGATACAAGCGCGCCCAACAGCATGGCGCATATCAATCTGACGCGACAAGCCGATGCGGTTTTGGTTGCGC
Organism: uncultured Rhodoferax sp.; assembly: GCA_963925275.1. Lineage (GTDB taxonomy): Bacteria > Pseudomonadota > Gammaproteobacteria > Burkholderiales > Burkholderiaceae_C > Rhodoferax. The sequence continues at coordinate 40,905 of CAWUSQ010000029.1, read as the reverse complement.
CGTGCAGTGCCGATTTCATCGCCAAATTAGCCTCTGGGCGCGCCGATGACTTGATGAGCTTGATGTGCTTGGCCCGCCCGCGTGACACAGTTCCTTTGCTGTTGGCGCCGGCCATGAACCGTGAGATGTGGTCGCATCCGGCCACCCAGCGCAACTTGGTGCAGGTCAAAGCGGACGGCGCTTGTGTACTCGGCGTGGGTGCAGGCGAGCAGGCTTGCGGGGAGGAGGGCGATGGCCGCATGCTCGAACCTGACACTATTTTGGACAGCTTGGTCGCGTTTTTCCAGCCCAAACTGCTCAGAGGGCAGCGCCTGCTGGTGACTGCCGGACCCACGTTTGAGCCGATTGATCCGGTGCGTGGACTGACCAATCTCTCCAGCGGAAAAATGGGGTTTTCTTTGGCCCGTGCTGCGCAGGAGGCGGGCGCCGATGTGACGCTGGTGGCCGGTCCTGTGGCTTTGGCGACACCGTTGGGTGTGCGACGTGTCGATGTGCGCACGGCCAGCGATATGTTGGCTGCCGTGATGGCGCATATTGATCAGGCTACCGTGTTTGTGGCCACAGCGGCTGTGGCCGACTGGCGACCTGAGGTAACGGCCAACGAAAAGATTAAAAAAGACGGCGACGGTCGAGCACCTAACTTGAGTTTTGTAGAAAATACCGATATTTTGGCGACCGTAGCGCAGTCAGAACGTGCTCAAAGCGGCGCGTTGTTTTGTGTAGGCTTTGCCGCTGAAAGTCACGATTTGCTCGCTAATGCGCAGGCCAAACGCCGGCGCAAAGGTGTCCCCTTGTTAGTGGGAAACATTGGTCCAGCGACGTTTGGACAGGATGACAATGCCCTGTTGCTGGTAGACCAGGATGGTGTGCTGGAGCTAGGCAAAGACAGCAAGTTGGCTTTGTCACGCAAACTGGTAGCCCAAATCGCACAACGACTCGCAGACATTGCCCAATCATGATGAAGATAGACCTGAAAATCATTGACCCACGTTTGGCAGATCAGTTGCCAACTTATGCCACGCCTGGCAGCGCGGGACTTGATTTGCGCGCTTGCCTGGACGCGCCGCTGACACTTTTGCCCAATACTTGGCAACTGGTGCCCGTGGGTATTGCGATTTACCTAGAAGACCCAGGGTTTGCTGCGATGATTTTGCCGCGTTCCGGCCTTGGTCATAAACATGGCATTGTGTTGGGTAATTTGGTGGGTCTGATTGACAGTGATTACCAGGGTCAATTGATGGTCAGCGCCTGGAACCGAAGCCCCACAGCGTTCACGATTGAGCCCATGGAGCGCATCGCCCAACTGGTGATTGTCCCAGTGGTGCAAGCGCAGTTCAATGTGGTTGATGATTTTGCCCCGAGCCACCGCGGTCAGGGTGGTTACGGGTCTACGGGAAAGTCCTGAGCGTGGCCTGACCGGGCGCCTCAGTGCAGGGTGTGTTCACCAAGGTCGGGTTCGGGCGTGGGTGCGATTCTAAAGAAGCCAGTACCGGCGGTTCCTGCACCAACTTCTTCGGCAGTGGCCTCGCGTACGGAACGCACCGTCAGGCGCAGTCGCAGCGCAATGCCGGACAGGGGGTGGTTGCCATCAAGCACCACGTGTTCGGGGTATATGTCCGTCGCGGTGTAGAGTTTGCCTGGCACGGCTTGAAGCGAACAGCCACTTGGCAATGCGCCACCTTCAAAGATCATGCCTTCTTCCAGTTTTTCCGGAAAAACGGCGCGTGGCTCAAGGAAAACAAGTTGTTCGTTGTATTCGCCAAAACCCTGTTCTGGTTCAATTTGCAGGTTGATGGTGCTGCCCGCACTGAGACCTTGCAAAGCATCTTCAACTACTTTAAACAGGTCGTCGCCACCAACTAAAAATTCAACAGGCTCTTGTAGAACGTCCAGTTCTTCACCCAAGGTGTCACTGAGCGTCCAGGTCAAAGATGCGACGCATTGCGATGTGATTTTCATAGTCATAGGACAATTGTCGCAGTTTGGATACGGCGCCTTTCACTCGCGACGTTTTTTGTTAACCCAGGTCTGCCATGAATGTCACAGAAAAAATCAGTCTTTTAGGTGGCATCAGCCCCCAAGTTTTTGCCCAGCGCTATTGGCAGAAAAAGCCTTTGCTTGTGCGTCAGGCCATACCTGGCGGCCTACCACTATTAGACCGGCGTGCCCTGTTTGATCTGGCGGCCAGTCAAGACGTACAGTCTCGTCTGGTGCTCAACCAGCCAGATCGGCAACCACCTTGGCGCTTGAAAAATGGGCCTTTTCAACGCCGTGAATTGCCGCCCCTGAAGCAGCCGGGCTGGACAGTTTTAGTGCAGTCTGTGGACTTGCATGACGAGGATGTGCACGCCTTGATGAATCAATTTCGTTTCATGCCAGACGCTCGCCTAGACGATGTCATGATCAGCTTTGCAACCGACGGTGGCGGCGTGGGGCCACACTTTGACAGTTACGACGTGTTTTTGCTTCAAGCCAAGGGGTGCAGGCGCTGGCGAATTGGTCGACAGAAAGATTTGAGCCTTCAGGCCGACATGCCGCTCAAAATTCTGGCCAAATTTGAGCCCGAACAAGAGTATCTTTTGGAGCCTGGTGACATGTTGTACCTGCCGCCAGGCTATGCCCACGATGGCATTGCCGAAGGCGAGTGCATGACCTACTCGATTGGCTTTAGAAGCCCATCCCGGGTCGAGCTGGCCCGCGAACTGTTGCTCTGCATGTCTGAGGAGTCTGGGCAGGCCCTGGATGAAGGGATCTACCGCGACCCACATCAGTCACCCTGCGATGCGCCTGGGGAAATTCCCTTGGCTATGCAAGTGTTTGCCCGCCAAGCTGTGTTGGATGTCATAAGCGACGCCCGCGCTATGGACCGGGCGCTGGGAGCTTACTTGACGGAGCCCAAGGCCAACGTCTGGTTCGATGCGCAAGCACCTCAGGAGATCGCACTGCATAGCGGTGCGCTGCAATTGGACAGGCGAACCCGCATGATGTTTGATGCGCACCAGGTTTACGTCAACGGTGAGGCCTATCTGGCTCGGGGGCGTGACTTCGCGCTGATGCGGATACTGGCCAACTCACGGCGTCTTAGCGCCAAGGAGAGGGCGCGCTTGAGCACTGGTGCGCAGGAACTCCTTGCTGAGTGGCTGATCGCAGGTTGGGTGTGCAGTAGTTGATTTATGCGTCCATGTTCAGACCATTTGACTGGCGAGCTTGCCCTGTTCATTAAGACGCACGGTTCGCGGTTGGTGATTGTGGATGGGTGGCATTGGAATAAGCCGTTGGACAAGCGTTTTGCATTGTTCAGCGCTTGGTGCTGCTGCAACCATGGCTAGAATAAGGCGAAACCTGTTTGAGACCAATTTGCCTGTGATTCGTTCTATTAGCCTGTTTTTGTTTTTGTTTGCTTTTTGGCTGCTTTTGTCCGGCATCTTCACGCCTTTTTTGGTGGCGGCGGGCGCTGGCTCGGCACTGGCTGTTGTCTGGTTTTCAAGGCGAATGGAATTGGTGGACGCCGAGGGCTTGCCCTTGCACATGAAAAAGGTCATACCTTTTTATTGGTATTGGCTGTTCAAGGAAATTGTCAAGTGTGCTTGGGATGTCAGCAAAATCATTTTGGATCCGAAATTGCCAATCAGCCCCACTTTGGTCAGGTTTACCCCCAGTCAGAAGACCAAATCCGGACTTGTCTTGCATGCAAACTCCATCACGCTGACACCTGGAACCATCGCTATAGAGGCTGATGAGCAGACGTTTTTGGTCCATGGTTTGACCCATGGTTCTGCACATGGTTGCGTGGACAGTGAAATGGATCGACGTGTCAGCAAAACCGAAGGCGCCGTCTGATGTTTGTCGCAGCGACATTAGCCTTGTTGGTAACACTGAGTTTGGCAGTCATTCGAGCCGCATTGGGGCCCAGCGTTTTTGACAGGGCACAGGCCGCAAACACTGTTGGCACAGTAGCGATGTTGTTACTGGCTGTTCTTGGGTTTTTGAATGGTCGTCCTGAATTTTTGGATCTCGCCATTGTGTACGGCTTACTCAACGTGATAGGTACCATTGCAGTATTGAAGTTTTTCAGGCGTGGTGATCTTGGTGACTCTGGTGATGATCAGGAGACTGCTGAATGAGTATGGTGGTTGATTTGTTGAGTTGGGCCTTGTTGCTTAGCGGCGGTATTTTTTGCATCATTGGTGCAGTGGGCATGTTGCGCATGCCTGATTTTTATACCCGTATGCATGCTGCTAGTGTGATTGAGACCCTGGGTGCTGGACCCATCTTGTTGGGTCTTTGTCTCCAAGCAGGCTGGACATTGATCATGGTTAAGCTCCTCATGATCGTTGTATTGATCCTCTTTGTCAGTCCTACCGCCACCCATGCTTTGGCGCGCGCTGCCATGGTGCGCGGACTCCAACCATTATTGGCCGATCCTCAGGAGGCAACATCGAAACTCTAGTCATCAATGTGTTGATGGTATTGATGGCCATCACCGTCGTTATTCTTGCGCGTAGTCGTAATTTGTTTGGTGTCGTGATTTTGAGTGGCATTTACAGCTTTTTAATGGCCACCGTGTTGGTTGCTATGGATGCTGTTGACGTGGCCATGACCGAAGCAGCCGTGGGAGCTGGTATTTCCACTGTGTTACTACTTGGTGCACTTTATTTGAGTCAGAGCCAAGAGGCACGCCCCATCAAAAAGCCTTGGGTGCCCGCCGCGGTTTCATTGTCTGTGGCTGGGTTCATTGTGTATGGCACTTTGGGCTTGCCCGAATTTTCAGATCCGAACGCCCCAATCCATCAACACGTAGCGCCACGGTACCTCAATGACAATAAGGCAGAAGTTGACGTTCCCAACGTTGTGACCGCTGTGTTGGCAAGCTACAGAGGCTATGACACATTGGGTGAAACCACGGTTGTTTTTACAGCCGGCGCGGGTGTAATTGCTTTGCTAAGGCGGTCTCGTAAAAGGCGCAAGGCATGAAAAATGACTTGATCCTGCGGGTGATTTCAAAGCTGCTCATACCGTTTATTTTGCTTTTTGGCTTGTATGTTCAGTTTCATGGTGATTTTGGTCCAGGAGGCGGTTTTCAAGCTGGTGTGATCTTGGCAGCGGCGATTATTTTTTTTGGACTGATTTATGGCTTGGATTCGGTCCGCCTGGTCGTGCCCGAATGGCTAGTGGAGTCGTTGATGGCCATAGGGGTGCTGATTTACGCCGGCGTCGGCATTGCTGGTTTGCTTCTTGGTGGCAATTACCTGGATTATTTTGTCTTGGACCATAACCCCATTCATGGTCAACACCGAGGTATTTTTTGGGTCGAAGTAGGCGTGGCCACCACAGTCGCAGGTGTGATGCTGAAGATTTTTTACATGTTTGCCGATCGTGGCAACGTGGATGACTAAAGGCGGGCGGCACGCATGACACTGGGCTCCCATTTCACCTACTTCATCACGGTTTTTTTGATGATCTCTGGCTTGTTTGTTTTAATTTCTCGTGACAACTTGATTAAAAAAATGATAGGCCTGAGTATTTTTCAATCCTCGGTTTACTTGCTCTACGTTGCGCCCGCCAAGCTTGTTGGCGGTACGGCGCCGATTCTCAGTCCTGCATTCACCGTGTACTCCAACCCTCTGCCGCACGTGCTGATCTTGACTGCGATTGTGGTCGGAGTAGCCACTTTGGCTTTGGGCTTGGCTTTGGTGGTACGTGTCCGAGAGGCTTACGGTTCGATTGAAGAGGATGAAATTCTCGCGCTTGACGCTGATGATGGTGTTGTGGAGCCCTCGGTATGAGACTGATGGAGCATTTGCCTGCGTTGCAGGTTGTGTTGCCTTTGATGGCAGCACCCTTGACCATCATCGTGCGTCGACGCAGCCTGGCCTTTGCGACGGCCTTGCTGGTCAGTTGGCTGGCGTTTGCCATTGCGCTTTTGTTGCTCTGGCGTGTTAATAATGAAGGCATCATCTCTTATGCCATAGGCAGTTGGGCAGCGCCTTGGGGTATCGAGTACCGTGTAGATTTTTTGAGCGCGTTCATGTTGGTGCTGGTATCTGGTATGGCGGCTTTGGTACTGCCTTACAGCCGCGCCAGCATAGAGGCAGAAGTACCTGCCCATCAGCATTACCTGTTCTACACCATGTTCATGTTGTGCCTGACGGGTTTGTTGGGCATCTGCATCACCGGTGACGCCTTTAATATTTTTGTTTTCCTTGAGGTGTCTTCACTATCGACCTATGTCTTGATTGCACTAGGGCGTAACCGTCGGGCACTGCTAGCAGCCTATCAGTATTTGATCATGGGCTCTATCGGCGCCAGTTTCATTGTCATTGGCATTGGCTTGCTGTATTTGATGACGGGTACGCTTAATTTGGCCGACATGGGAGACCGCATGGCTTCCGTGCAAGGTACGCGTCCGGTTTTGGCTGCGTTGGCTTTCTTAACGGTTGGAATTTCTCTCAAGCTAGCGCTTTTCCCCCTGCACCAGTGGTTGCCGAACGCCTACGCTTATGCACCATCTGCGGTTTCTTCGTTTTTGTCTGCCACTGCAACGAAAGTTGCGGTTTATGTGTTGCTCAGGTTTTATTTCTCAGTGTTTGGGAAATCGGCGGTTTTTGATAAATTGCCAATGCAGGAAATGTTGCTGCTTTTGGCACTGGTCGGTATGTTCATGGCCTCACGAACCGCAATCTTTCAGTCGGACCTCAAACGCTTGTTTGCTTATTCCAGCGTGGCACAGATCGGTTACATCATCTTTGGCATCTCGTTTTATTCGACCAGTGGTCTGACGGGCGGCATTGTGCACATGTTTAACCACGCGGTGAGCAAGGGCGCTATTTTCATGCTGCTGGGTTGCGTGACACTGGCGGTGGGAGGGTCAATGCTCTCTGATGTCAAAGGACTGGGTAAGCGCATGCCCTTGGTCAGTTTTGGAATTTTGCTATGTGGCCTTTCCCTTATAGGCGTTCCCGGTACAGCGGGGTTCGTGAGTAAATGGTACTTATTGATCGCCGCCATGGAGTCGAGTAGCTGGGTGCTCGTTGCCATGATTTTGTTGTCCTCATTGTTGGCAGTGGCCTATGTCTGGCGTTTTGTAGAGGCCGCTTACTTTGGAGAGCCACCTGCCTGTGCACCCGCATTGCGCGCTGTGCCTTTGAGTATGGCCATACCTGCGGGCGTGTTGGTTTTGGCCTGTATTTATTTCGGTCTGGAAACATCGTTTAGCGTTGGTACCGCTTCCAAGGCCGCCATTCAGTTGCTCAGCGGCGCGTCATGATGATGTTATTTGACAACTTGATTTTGGCCGCATTGATGGTTCCGCTTCTGGGCGCAGCAGGCATTGCATTGGCGCATCGTTGGCCTAATGTGCGTGAGTCAATAACCATGTTGACCGCTGTTGCCTTGCTGCTGTGTGTCTTGTCATTGTTACCACTTGTGCTAGCCGGCGCTCGGCCAGAGACTGGATATTTTTCTGTACTGCCAGGCTTACAACTTGGATTCAAGGTGGAACCTTTGGGGATGCTGTTTGGGCTGATTGCATCCGGGCTTTGGATCATCAACTCGATTTACTCCATTGGCTACATGCGTGGCAATCAAGAACACAATCAAACACGGTTTTACGTCTGCTTTGCGCTAGCACTGTCGGCCACCATAGGTGTGGCTTTCTCTGCGAACTTATTTACATTGTTTGTTTTTTACGAACTGCTGACGCTCATAACCTACCCATTGGTTACGCACCATGGCACTGAAAATGCCCGCCGTGGTGGTCAGGTCTACCTTGGTATTTTGATGGGTACGTCCATGCTGTTTTTGCTACCAGCCATGGTTTACATCTGGTACGTAACCGGCACAACCGACTTTGTCCAAGGCGGAATCTTGGCTAACAAGTTAAGTCCCACGGCGCTGTCGATACTTCTGGCTCTGTGTGTCTTCGGTATTGGCAAAGCCGCTTTGATGCCGTTTCATCGATGGCTGCCCGCGGCCATGGTTGCGCCTACACCGGTTTCCGCGCTGTTGCATGCAGTGGCCGTGGTCAAGGCAGGGGTGTTTAGCGTGATCAAAGTCATCGTCTATATTTTTGGGCTCGACACGCTATCAGCAGCATCTTCGGCCGATTGGTTGATTTGGGTTGCTGGCTTCACCATTGTGTCGGCCTCTGTGGTGGCACTTAGATCGGATAACCTCAAGCGTCGCTTGGCTTACTCCACCGTAAGCCAGTTGTCCTATGTGATCATGGCCGTGGCTATTCTTGCACCTTTGTCGGTGATTGGCGCGGTTTTGCATTTGGCGGCACATGCGGTAGGCAAAATCACTTTGTTCTTTGCCGCGGGCGCTGTGTACACTGCCGCGCACAAAACCGAGGTCAGTCAGCTCGATGGCATCGGGCGACGTATGCCGCTGACCATGGGTGCATTCACAGTTGGTGCGTTGTCCATGATTGGATTGCCACCGGCTGTGGGCTTTGTTTCTAAGTGGTACATGCTGTCAGGCTCCATGATGGCGAATCAATGGGCGGCCATCACTGTCATCGTCATAAGTACCTTGCTTAATGCGGCGTACTTCTTACCCATTATTTACCGTGCATTTTTTGTCGCTCCTCGCACGGCACCAGATGATCACCATCACGGTGAGGCTCCAGTACCGATGCTTATCGCCATGTGTCTGACGACATTGGCTGTCTTGATGCTGTTCTTATTTCCCGATTTGCCCTTGGCTTTGGCAAAGCAAATGTTGGAGCGCTGATGAGCAAGTCAACCGATAAACCGCACTGGCTTGATAAAAAATCGCATGTGGCATGGTTATGGCGCTTTTTTTTGCTGTTATTGGTTTTGAGCGTGCTAGCCAGTACCTTGGCGCATGGTCATCCATATTTTGAGATTGACGCAGTGTTTGGCTTTCATGCTTGGTTTGCATTCATGGCGTGTTTTGCAGCGCTTGTGTTAGCCAAAGTATTGGCCTTCATTTTGAGGCGCTCGGATACTTATTACGAAGACTGTGATGGCTGATTCAATCGTTCTTCATCCTGGCCTGGTGTTGATTCTGGGCGCTTTCGTTTTGCCTTGGCTACATGGGAAAGCCCGTGATGTGGCGTTGTTGGTTGCGCCTTTAGCGGCACTGGTCTTGGTTTGGCAGATACCAGATGGTGCAGTTTGGCAGATTGACTATTTGGATCATGCCCTGACCCCTGTTCATGGGGACAAGTTGTCGCGTCTGTTTGCCACCATTTTTGCCCTGATGGCTGTCGTTGGTGGCCTGTATGCCATCACTCAAAAAAGTCGGCTTGAGGTTCCGGCGGCTTTTGCTTATGCTGGTTCGGCTATCGGTGTTGCGCTAGCTGGTGATCTGATCACAGTTTTTGTTTTTTGGGAGTTGATGGCGGTTGGCTCTACTTTGGTGCTGTGGAGCCAGGGCAGTCGCTCGGCCTATCGGTCTGCCCGACGCTATTTGATGGTGCATTTGTTGGGCGGCGTGATTCTGTTTGCTGGCATCACCGGGCACATTGCTGAAACCGGTGATGTGACGTTCACCAAGATGTTGGTGGACTCTCCCTCACACTGGCTCATGCTGATTGGTTTTCTCATCAACGCTGCAGCGCCACCCTTATCAGCTTGGTTGCCGGATGCTTATCCAGAAGCCTCCTGGAGCGGGTCAGTATTTTTGTCAGCATTCACCACCAAGACGGCGGTATATGTGCTGATTCGGGGTTTCCCAGGGACTGAAATTTTGATATGGCTTGGTCTGTTCATGGTGTTTTACGGCATCATTTATGCGTTACTTGAGAACGATATACGACGCTTGCTAGCCTATTCCATCGTCAGTCAGGTTGGTTTCATGGTGACCGCTATTGGCATCGGCTCTGAGATGGCGTTGAATGGGGCTTCAGCCCACGCATTTGCGCACATTATTTACAAAGGTCTGCTGCTCATGGTGGCGGGCTCAGTTCTGCGCATGAGCGGCAAGCGAAAGTTCTCTGAACTTGGTGGTTTGATTCGCAGCATGCCGCTCACCGCAGTGTTTGGCATGGTCGGCGCCATGGCGATTTCAGCTTTCCCGTTGACTTCAGGTTTTGTTAGCAAATCCATGTTGTCAACGTCTGCCGCCGACGCCCACTTGTTTTGGGTTTGGCTATTATTGACGGGCGCTTCGGCTTGCACATTCATGTACGCTGGCCTCAAATTCAACTGGTTCGTATTTTTTGGTGCAGACAGCGGCCTGCGCCCAAAGGAGCCACCCTTAAGCATGCGTTGGGCCATGTTGATCTTTGCCGCACTGTGCATTCTGATCGGCTTGTGGCCATCGCAACTTTACGAACTTTTGCCATATGCCGTTAACTACGAGCCCTACACATGGTCACATGTGATCGAGCAAATGCAATTGCTCTTGTTTGCAGCATTGGCCTTTTTTGTCATGCTGCCAAATCTTAAACGCATGCTTGGTATCACATTGGATTGGGACTGGTTGTGGCGTCGGTTTGTTCCTGATGTGAGAAAGTGGCTGGATCTGCCCTCTAACCGGACCTGGACTTGGCTACAAGGCATGGTTCAACAAATTTTTTCTTCTATATACAAGCTTATCGTTTCTGAACACCCTGGCGAGGCACCATTTGCTGCAACATGGTCCACTCGAAGCATGGCGATATGGGTTTTGGTACTCTTGCTGGGCTACCTGTTGTTTTACTTTTTATAAGCACTGTTGCTAATTTACGTCACCCTAAATAAATGTCCAAAATAGGCACCGCGAACTAAGGGTAAACCCTAGAATCCCCATCCGAGCAGTTGTCATCACCGATGACCTGCTTGGTGCCAGCAGGAAACTGTTGGCTAGAGGTTAGATCCTTTTTTTGGACGTTACACATGAATAAGTCACTCGTTTTGATCGCTGTTATTGCTGCTGCTGCCTTGGCTGCCTGTGGCAAAAAGGAAGAAGCGCCTGCGCCGGCTCCTGCACCTGTTGTTGAGGCGCCCGCTGCCACACCAGTTGCTGCGCCAGTTGATGCCGCCGCACCAGCTGCTACAGCGCCTGACGCTGCTGCACCAGCGCCAGCAGCAGCCGAACCTGCTAAAGAGGAAGCCAAGAAGTAATTCTGGTGATCAAAAAAAAACCACCTTCGGGTGGTTTTTTTTTGATGCATCAAGCGCAGAGGGTGAAGTCTTAACTGGCGCAGTCCACCTAGAATGACTCTTGTTGATCGCTCCTCAGTGGCGGGGATGCGACCGAGTTCAGCGCCAAGAGCGTTCTTGAGAGCAAATCATATGAAACCGACTGTACTCATTGCAAGAGCCATTTTTCCTGAGGTTCTTGAACACCTTCAAGGGCATTTTGACGTCACGTCCAATCAAGAGGATGTCATGCGGACGCCAGAACAATTGCGCCAACTGGCGCTTGGGAAGCAGGGTCTTTTGACAACTGGAAGCGAACGCATTGATGCAGCGTTTTTGTTGGCTTGCCCAGGCTTAAAAATTTGCGCCAACATGGCGGTAGGTTTCAATAATTTTGATCTTGGTGCCATGACTGGCGCCGGCGTGCTCGCTACCAATACCCCAGATGTTCTGACCGAGACCACGGCCGACTTTGGCTTTGCCTTGATGATGGCTGCTGCACGCCGTATGGCCGAATCTGAGCATTATTTGCGCGCCGGTTTGTGGAAGCGTTGGCGCTATGACATGTTTGCTGGGGCGGACGTGAATGGCAGCACCTTGGGTATTTTGGGCATGGGGCGTATCGGCCAGGGGATTGCGAAACGCGGGGCACATGGCTTTGGCATGAACGTCATTTATCACAACCGCAGCCGTCTGGACGATGCGACTGAGCAAGCTTGCGCCGCACAATGGGTTAGCAAGTCTGATTTGCTTGCCAAGTCCGACCACTTGGTGTTGGTCTTGCCCTATAGCGCTGAGTCGCACCATGTGATTGGGACTGCCGAATTGCAACAAATGAAGCCCAGTGCCACACTGGTCAACATTGCCCGAGGCGGCATTGTGGACGATGCGGCTTTGGCGCGTGCATTGCGCGACGGCGTGATTGGCGCAGCGGGCTTGGATGTCTTTGAGGGCGAACCAGCGCTCCATCCTGAATTGCTGAATCTCCGTAATGTGGTTTTGACCCCGCACATTGCCAGCTCCACCATGAAAACACGTTTGGCTATGGCCAAGCTGGCAGCCGACAATTTGATTGCGTACCTGAGCGGCGGAAAAGCGCTCACGCCACTTAATCCAGAAGTGACCAGCGCATGAGCGCCGGTTAACAGGGCTTTTCTATGACCGACACGCTGATCTGGGTACTTGTCATCCTGTCTGCTGCCAATTTACTGATGCTGTTGGTGGTGTTTTTTCGCCCGACCGGGGGTGCGCAGCTGGCGCAGGATCGACAACTACAGGCAGAGCGTCACCATGCGATGTTGCAACAAATTGTGGCGACCGTCGACGCGTTGGAGCAGTCTTTGCGACGCGAAATTGCTGATTCGTCACGCAGTCAGCGCCAAGAATTGACTCAAAGCATGGACCGCTTTCAGCTGGCAATCGTGCAACAGGCGGGTGAATCAACACGGACCCAAAATACCCAAATTGATGCCTTCGGTCAGCAACTTGCCCTGTTGCAAAAGACGCTCTCCGATACGCTTTCAAGCCAGTTGCTCAGCTTGAGCGAGTCCAACGCCCGTCGTATTGGCGAAGTGCGCGAAACTCTGGAGCGCCAATTGGCACAGCTTCAGGCCAACAACGCGCTCAAGCTCGACGAGATGCGCGCTACCGTGGATGAAAAACTGCAAAGTACCCTGCAAGCGCGTTTGGGTGAAAGTTTCCAACAAGTCGCCCACTGGCTGGAACAGGTGCACAAAGGCCTGGGTGATATGCAAACCTTGGCGCAAGGCGTTGGTGATCTCAAACACTTGCTCAGCAACGTCAAGACACGCGGAATTTTCGGTGAAGCACAGTTGGCAGGGCTGCTCGAGCAGGTGTTTGTCCCGGACCAGTACGCCGCTCAGGTAGCCACTCGGCCAGGTAGCCGAGACGTGGTGGACTTTGCCATCAAACTGCCAGGAAAGGCTGATTCTGGCGAGCCACTGTGGCTGCCAATTGATGCCAAATTTCCAAATGAAGACTATGAGCGTTTACTGGAAGCCCAGGGTCGAGCAGACGCGCCCGCAGCTGAGTTGGCAGCGCGTGCGCTGGACAGTCGCATCCGCAAGGAGGCAAGGTCAATCGCGGACAAATACCTCGAGCCACCTTACACCACTGATTTTGCAATTCTATTTTTGCCGACTGAAGGCTTGTATGCCGAAGTGCTTCGCCGGCCCGGACTGCTGGAATATCTGCAGCGCGATTGCCGTGTGACCCTGGCCGGACCGACTACCTTGTTGGCCATGCTCAGCTCACTCCAAATGGGTTTCAGAACCCTGGCTTTGGAAAAACGTGCCAGCGAAGTGTGGCAAGTCTTGGGTGCAGTGAAAACCGAGTTTGGAAAGTTCGGTGACGTGCTGGGAAGAATCAGGTCGCAAGCTGAAACCGTTCTCAAAACCGTCGACAGTGCCCAGGTTCGCAGCCGAGCCATGGGCCGCGCACTCAGGCAAGTTCAAGGCTTGCCCGACCAGCAGGCCGCCAGCTTGCTGGGTTCAGAGCCGTTGATAGACGACCCGATCGAGGACGCCGAGTCTTGAGCGTAGCAGCTGCTCCGGTGCTGAGTTCGAAAGGCTTGGCCCGGCTGATTGTTGGACAAATTTGTCTGCACGCCTGCATGGCTGGTATGCGCATGGCCGCACCGTTGTTGGCTTTGCGAGACGGGTACAGTGCACTGGCAGTTGGCTTGTTGCTGTCCCTGTTTGCCTTGACCCAGGTGTTCCTTGCGCTGCCGGCAGGGCGCTATATCGACCGACACGGCTTTAGACGCCCACTCATCCTGTGCTTGGTCGCGGCCTTTGCCGGCGCAGTGCTGGCATTGCTGTTTCCGGTTTTTCAGGTGTTGTGTGTGTCTGCTTTGCTCACAGGTGGTGCCACTGGTGTTGCAGTGATTAATCTGCAGCGCTATGTCGGGCGTTGTGCGCGCACCAGTGTGGAACTCAAATCCATGTTCAGTTGGTTGTCGATTGGACCTGCGCTGGCTAATTTTTTAGGCCCACTGAGTGCCGGCCTGGCGATTGACCTCCTGGGTTTTCGCGCAGCTTTTTGTTTGATGGGCATCTTGCCGTTGATCAGCTGGTTTGCGCTTCGGCGAACGCAAGAGCTGCCACCCGTTCAGGGTGTTTACGAAACCAAGGCGAAGGGCTCCTGGGATTTGATGCGTGAGCCGGTGATGCGTCGTCTCATCCTGGTCAATTGGTTGCTGTCCTCATGCTGGGATGTGCATACGTTCGTGGTCCCAGTTTTAGGCCATGAGCGTGGCCTCAGTGCATCCGTGATTGGCTCCATCCTGGGCGGCTTTGCGCTGGCAGCCACTGGTGTCAGACTGTTGCTTCCATTGCTGGCAGCACACGTTCAAGAGCGTGTAGTGATCACAGTGGCCATGGTGATGACTGCACTGGTCTTGGGCTTGTACCCGTTCATGGCGACAGCATTCGCGATGGCGGTGTGTTCGGTGATGTTGGGGCTTTCGCTGGGTTCAGTACAACCCATGATCATGAGCATGTTGCACCAAATTACCCCAGCGTCGCGTCATGGGGAAGCTCTTGGTTTGCGGATGATGCTCATCAATTCGTCTAGCGTGTTGATGCCTTTTGTGTTTGGCAGCGCAGGAGCTTGGGTCGGTGTTTCCTTGGTTTTTTGGGTCATGGGGGTCGGTGTGGGTAGTGGCGCGAGGTTGGCCTGGCGCCTGCCTTTGCACGCCCCAAGCAGTCACACACCGGCAGCTACAAGCGATAAAACCGGGCAATGATGGCCCATGCATCTTGCGGCTCGTCGACAAAGTGCAGCATGGCTACATCTGCTTCAGAGACCACACCTTCGTCTACTAAAGCTTCAAAATTGATCAGCTTACGCCAGTAACTGGAACCAAACAAGATGACGGGCAGGGGCTGCGCTTTTTTGGTTTGAACCAGTGTCAGGGTTTCAAACAATTCATCCAGGGTGCCAAAGCCCCCAGGAAAGGCCACAAAAGCCTTGGCGCGCATCATGAAGTGCATTTTTCGAATTGCAAAATAGTGAAATTTGAAACTCAGCGCGGGTGTTACATAAGGGTTGGCCGATTGCTCGTGGGGCAGGGTGATGTTCAGGCCCACGCTGGGCGCGCCAGCATCATGCGCACCCCGGTTAGCAGCCTCCATGATGCCCGGTCCACCACCCGTGCAAAGGTACAAACGATCCTTTGGCGCCAACTGAATGCTGTGCGTAGCCACGATGTTGGCAAAGCGACGGGCTTGGTCGTAGTAATGCGCATTGCGCACTTGGCGCTGCGCTTGCAACACCGCGTCTGGATCCTTGTTTTTAGTTGCTTCTTCCAAACGTCGTTGGGCTTCATCGAGCGTGCAAAAGCGAGCGCTTCCAAACACCACAATGGTGTGGTTGACCTGCATTTCTTGCTGCTCCAGATCGGGCTTGAGCATTTCAAGTTGCAGCCGAATACCACGGGTGTCTCGTCGCAATAAAAACTCAGGATCAGCAAAAGCCAGGCGGTAAGCCTCGGCCTTTAGAGGTAAGCCAGCATCGGCATGGGCTTTGAGTTCATCCCAAGCGTCGGCCAGGGTTCGGTCATTGAGATCGGGGTTAAGGTCCAAGGTGTTCTTTCAATTTTCAAAGGTTCATCAAAACTTGCGCGATCGGAGCAGCCATGCTGACAGCATTGCTTTCATGCTGCACGCAGTCAGTGCTCCAGACACGGTCCACGCCGGCCTGATGCAGTTGGCTGATGGCGTCGCCCGCAAACAAGGCATGGGTGACTGCAACGTCTACAGACGCCGCGCCAGCAGCCAGTAACAAAGCGGTGGCAGTGGCCAAGGTGTGCCCACTGCTGGCCACATCATCGAGCAAAACCACTGCACGCCCGCGTACTGGCCGATCGGGCAGGCTCATGTTGACGTCCCGGTCACCCAGACGCTGCTTGGTGCACACCGCATGTTCAAAATGGTGACGCGCTGCAGCTAGCGCCACCCATTGTTCAGACTCTTCATCTGGACCCAGCAACAAAGGATCTGCGTGATGGCTGGCAATCAGGTCGGCCAGCAGTGGCGCACCACTGATGACGATTGTTTGTTCTGCGGGAATAGCCTGCTGCAAGCTGTTGATGCGATGCAAGTGTGGGTCTACCGTGATCACCGCATCAACCATACTGGCTAAAAATCCCCCTACCACCGTCTGACTGATTGCTTCTCCTGGCCGAAACGCCTTGTCTTGGCGCATGTAGGCCAGATAGGGGGCAAGCAGTGTCAAGTGACGGGCGCCCAGGGTGCGCGCGGTGCGCGCGCTCAGCAGCAATTCGATCAGCTTTTCATTGGGGTGGTTCAAAGAACGCAAGATCACCACGCGTGGTGGCAGCACTTCGGGCAGTAGCAACTTCAACTCGCCGTCGGGAAAGCGGTGCCTGTGGATGGGCGCGCATTGCATAGCGGCTGCATGTGCAATGCGCTGCGCAGCCGCTGCTTCGTCTGCAAAAAAAAGGAGCAAGGCGTCGGCCTCCATCAAAATTCCACGAACACTTGTGGCACCTCCGCGGCGCTTCCGATCTGGTAGCCGCTTGAGCGGTCACAGGCGCGCTGCGAAAACGCCAAGTCGGTAGCGTAGCTTGCATGAACGCGGTACAACACATCGCCTTGATCAACTTGGTCACCCAGTTTATGAATCAGGTCCACGCCCGCACATTTTATTTTTGGTGCACCCGCCAAACCGGCAATGCGGGCGAGTTGCAGGTTGTCGATGCCACACACAACACCCGCGCATGGCGCTAGCACCTCAAAACTCAAAGCGCCGAGTGCAGGTTGTTGGTAGTCAAAGTGTTGGCTACCCTGGGCTTCGATCAAATCGTTCATCTTGCCCAAGGCCCGTCCTGACTCAAGAATGTCACGCGCAATGGCGTACCCGTCACCGCCCCGCACATCGGGGTCACATTCGATCAAACGACCAGCCAGCCGCAAGGCCTTTTGTCGCAGGTCGTTAGGTGCTAGCGGGTCGTTTTGCAGTACCCGCATCACATCACGTGCCTCCAACACCGGCCCAATGCCAAAACCAAGCGGTTGGCGCCCATCGGTGATCACGACGTCAATCGATAAGTTCAGTCGCCTGGCCACATACTCAAACAAGCGACGCAGGCGCTGGGCATCTGGCATAGATCGCACCTTGGCGGTGGGACCAATTGGAATATCTAGAACCAAGTGACTGGAGCCGGCTGATACTTTCTTGGACAGTATGGACGCTACCATTTGTCCGGGTGAATCAAGCGAAAGAGGCCGCTCCACTGAGATCAGCACATCATCAGCCGGCGACAAATTGGCTGTTCCGCCCCAGGCCAGGCAAGCACGGTGCTTGCGCACGATGGCCTGCAAGGTTTCTACCGGTAATTCGACGTTGGCCAGAACCTCCATGGTATCGGCCGTACCCGCGGGCGAGGTGATGGCCCTTGAAGACGTTTTTGGGCACAGCATGCCGTGGGCGGCAACAATCGGCACGATCAGCATGGACGTGCGGTTGCCCGGCAGCCCGCCAATGCAGTGTTTGTCCACTACCAAGGGTTCGTTCCACTTGAGTGAACGTCCAGCGCCGATCATGGCTTCGGTCAAAAAACTCACCTCCTCGCGGTCGAGTTCATCGCGATTGCAGGCCACGACGAAGGCGGTTAACTCGATCTTGGAGTAGCGGTGGTTGGCTATGTCTTGAACAATGGACGTGAAGTCGTTCAGGCCAAGGCGCTCGCCGTCGAGTTTTCGATGCAGCGCGTGCATGGATGCCGGTACTTCGGCCTGCGCCACGGTGACCAGCGTACCTTCTTCAGCCCCCAACTGCAAAAATGCAGACTTGGACAAACCCAGATCGTCGTGTCTCACCAAGTGGGTGTCATCCACGACATTGAGCGTGGCCAGAACACTGCGCCCGTTGGTTCTCACCTCAATTTTGGATAAGGCTTTAAAGCCTTCCACTCGGTATAGCTCGCAATGCCGATGCAAATAGGCCACGTTTTCATGAAAGGTGTCTATCAAGACTCGCCGAACGGCCAGTCGTGAAGTTTTACCGACTTCGGTAGATGTCGATGGCAGCGCAACTCGCATCAGTGCCTTCTTTGGAAGTTTCGTGCTCATGACGTGAGCCTACACCCAAATGGGCGAAGCCGACACGGTGTTGCGTCAACCCCGGTGCGCGTCGATAAACCTTACAGCAATGCCCTCTTACTGCCAACTTCAAAGCCACCTGCCGACGGTACGCAGAGCCATGAAAAAAGGCTCCGGTGAGGAGCCTTTTAGTCTGCCAGGTTATCCCGATTTAAACTCGCTTACGGTATTCCCCGGTGCGGGTATCAATCTCCACCTTGTCGCCTTGCGCGACAAAAATTGGCACGCCAATTTCAAAACCAGTTGCAATTTTCGCAGGCTTGAGAACCTTCCCAGAGGTATCGCCTTTGACCGCTGGCTCAGTCCAAGTAATTTCGCGCACGACACTGGTGGGGAGTTCCACCGAGATCGCCTTGCCGTCGTAGAAAACCACTTCGACTGGCATGCCGTCTTCCAGGTAGCTCAGCGAGTCGCCCATGTTTTCGGCTTCAACTTCGTACTGATTGAATTCCTCGTCCATGCAAACATACATCGGATCAGCAAAATAAGAGTAAGTGCATTCCTTTTTATCCAGAATAACCTGTTCTATTTTGTCATCAGCCTTCAATACCACCTCTGTGTTGAAGTTGGCAATCAAGCTTTTGAGTTTCATGCGCACTGTCGCTGAGTTGCGACCACCGCGGCTGTATTCGGTTTTCAGGACGACCATTGGGTCTTTGCCGTGCATGATGACGTTGCCGGCGCGGATTTCTTGAGCGATTTTCATATTCAGTCGGGGTAATTGTTAGGCCGCTTATCTGGCGGCGAGCGCGGTAAAAACCAAGAAAGACACCTTAAGTCTAGCCCGCAAAGCGCTCTATTTTAACCGAGAAAGGTCTTGTCGGAACAGGCCACAGCAAGGCGTGGTCCAAGCCAATTCGATGGCTTGGTTCAGCGTAGGCTCCAGGCGATGGTGATGCGCGGTGTTCAACCCCGCAGAAACCGGCACCATGTCGGCCACAGTTTGCATACGGCGACAAAAAGAGTAATTGCTTTAACGCGGCCTCGCGACAAATTGCAGCAAAGCGCTAACCAAATCGTCTTGGGTGCGTAATCCTTGGACGGCCGAGTCGGTGCATTGACGCCAAGCATGAAGGTCCAGCATGGGGAAATCAGGTGGGAAGGCGAGGGCGTCTGCAGTTTGGCTGTTCCAGGCTTGATGAGCCGAGCGCAGTGAGGCTGGCGCATCAAGCCAATCCAGCAAAGCATTCAACTTGTCGTGATGTACGCCGTCTTCCTGGGGGTAGACATGCCAGATGAACGGCTGCCCAGACCAAAGCGCGCGAACCAATGAATCTTCACCACGCACGAAATTCAGGTCGCAACTCCACAGCAAATGGTCATAGTCCACTTGTGACAAGCTGGGCAGATAAGTGATCTGCAAGTTTGAACTGTCCGGGTGTATCGGTCCACCTGCATTCAGAAGCAGCAAAGCATGTTGTACGGCTTGGGTGGCGCGGCCAGTGCACACCAGCAATATGGTTGGTTGGGCATCGCCTCTCAGCGCTTCAAGCAAGGCTGGCAGTGCTGCAGGTTCGTAACAAAACAAACTGATGAGGCGTTCGCCTTGCCAATCAATACCTTGCTTCGCCAGCCAATGCGCACGCTCAAACGCCTGGTGACGCCGGGGCAAGTCAGGCTCACGTAGCAAGCCCCCTGTTGTAGGGTGAAATCCGGGGTAGAAGAAGTGCTTGGTCAAGCCTGCGCCAGGCCCAGTGTTCACGGGCGACGGCAGCCCATGACAGCGTTGCGCATAGGACTGTGCACTGAGGTATTCCAAGTTCAGCCAGTGGCTGGCTTGTCCATCCAGTTCGCGTTTGAGTTTGTAGGCGAGCAGGTAGCTGGGTGCAACCGTGCAGCCAAAAGACTCCACCAGCACATCGTCCATCAGCGCATCCTGCAGGGCCTGTGGCGGCAGATCTTGTGCCTCTGGCCAAGGTAGCACCTCAACACCTGCAGCACCGGCTGGTGCCATCCAGCTCAAGGCGCTGTTGTCGTCCACAAACAGACGAACCTTTTGCCCATGATGCGCCAGGTTCACCGCCAAGCGCCAACACACGCCCAGGTCGCCCCAATTGTCGATCACATGGCAGAAAATAGCCCACTTCAAAGGGATACTGATGGCTTTTGTTTGCATGTCGGCCATTGTGCACAATTAACACCCATGTCAGACTCACCACCGTCCAAGCCCAGCAAACGCAAGCCAGTCCTATTGGCGGGCGCACCAGCCGATGTGCCGCCGTTGATGGATAGGCGAGCTCAATTGCCGCGGCAAGACGACCAGGCCAAGGCTGTTCATCCACCCGAGTTGCTACGAGACGTGGCGGCTTTACCGACATTGCCAGGTGTTTACCGCTACTTTGACGTGCAAGGTCAGGTCCTGTACGTAGGTAAGGCCATCAACCTGAAAAAACGCGTCACGAGCTATTTTCAGAAAACCCATGGCGGCACGCGCATTGGTCACATGGTGAGCAAAATCGCCCGGATGGAGACCACTGTGGTGCGCTCAGAGGCAGAAGCCTTGCTGCTGGAAAACAACCTGATCAAAGCACTCAACCCCAGATACAACATTTTGTTCAGGGACGATAAAAGTTACCCGTATTTGAAGATTTCAGCAACGGTGCTTGATGCCAAGTCAGCCGCAGCGGGCGCTGGCGGGCCGTTTCCCAGGGTGTCGTACTACCGCGGTTCGATTGAAAAAAAACACCAGTATTTCGGACCCTATCCCAGTGCTTACGCGGTAAAAGAAGCCATCTTGCTGATGCAAAAAGTATTCAGACTCAGAACCTGTGAAGAAGCCGTTTTCAACCACCGAACCCGACCCTGCTTGCTGTTTCAAATCAAACGCTGTTCCGGGCCATGTGTCGGGCTGGTGTCGCCAGCGGAGTACGCCATCCAACTCTCTGACGCTGAAAAATTTTTAAAGGGGGATGCGCGCACATTGATGAGTGGACTAGAGCAACGCATGATGGCGCACGCAGAAAAGTTAGAGTTTGAACAGGCTGCCGAATTGCGCAATCAAGTGAGTGCCTTGAGCAATGTGCTGCACCAGCAGTCGGTTGACACCGTGCATGACCGCGACGTGGATATTTTGGCGGTGAAAGTTTCAGGCGGCCGCGCCTGCGTCAACCTGGCGATGGTGCGCGGAGGGCGCCATTTAGGGGACCGGCCGTACTTCCCTGTGCACATTGAAGACGCCGCTGCTTTGGCGCAGACCGATGACGATCCTCTGAGTGCGCAACAAAGCAGTCTGGAATCGCAGATCTTGGAGGCTTTTCTGGCCCAACACTACCTTGATGTACCCATGCCGCCATCATTGGTGACCAGCGCGCCGGTAAGCAAGAGCTTATTGGACGCATTGACAATGCAAACGGGTGTCAAGGTCAGTGCGGTACATCAACCTCGTGAACAGCGCCGTGCTTGGTTGGACATGGCGCAGACGAATGCACAGCTTCAGTTAGCGAGGCTCTTAGCTGAAGAAGGTTCCCAATTGGCCCGCACCCGTGCCTTGGTTGACGCCTTGGACTTGGCCATCGACACGCTGGATGCATTGCGCGTGGAGTGCTTTGATATTTCTCACACGGGCGGCGAGGCGACGCAAGCCTCGTGCGTGGTGTTTCACCATCACAAGATGCAAAGCAGCGAATACCGTCGCTACAAAATCGACGGGATCACCCCAGGCGACGACTACGCCGCCATGCGTCAAGTACTGCTGCGCCGCTACAGCAAACTGGCAGAAGCCCAGCAGATTGCCCAGAGTGAGGGCAACGTGCCAAGCGCTACCGCGCGCCTGCCTGATCTGGTTCTGATTGATGGCGGCAAAGGGCAGGTGGCCGTCGCGCGTGCTGTTTTCGAACAGCTTGATTTGGATGTGTCGCGTATCGTGGGTGTTGAAAAAGGCGAGGGCCGTCGCGTTGGATTGGAAGAGCTTGTGTTTGCTGATGGGCGTGAGAAAGTTTATTTGGGTAAAGACTCGGCCGCTTTGATGCTGGTGGCGCAAATTCGTGACGAGGCGCATCGGTTTGCCATCACAGGCATGCGCGCAGCACGCGCCAAGGTGCGCCTGGACGGTGGCAAACTCGAAGAAATTGCCGGTGTCGGCCCCAAACGGCGGGCGCGATTGCTACAGCGCTTTGGCGGCGTGCGCGGCGTTGCGCTCGCGTCAATGGAGGATCTGGCCACAGTGGAGGGTATTTCACGCGAGCTGGCCGAAGAAATTTATCGTGCTTTGCATTGAGGCCGCGCAGTTTGCGTTTGAGTGCGTGCCACAATTGAGCTATGTTTCTGAATATTCCCACGCTCATGACATGGGCGCGCATTGTTGCAATCCCGTTGATCGTGGCGGTGTTCTACCTGCCACTGGATCCGGCTGTTCGCAATGTGGCGGCCACCGTGATGTTTGTTGTTTTTGCCGCCACTGATTGGCTGGACGGCTACTTGGCTCGGCGTTTGAATCAGGTCTCAGCCTTTGGCGCTTTTTTAGACCCGGTGGCTGACAAATTTCTGGTCTGTGCTTGCGTTTTGGTGTTGGTGCATCTGGGCCGGGCCGACGTATTCGTCGCGTTGATCATCATCGGGCGCGAGATCGCCATTTCTGCCTTGCGTGAATGGATGGCACAAATTGGCGCTGCAAAGAGCGTGGCCGTTCACATGCTTGGCAAGTTCAAAACGACGGCGCAAATGGTGGCCATTCCATTTTTATTATTTGATGGTGAGCTATTTGGTCTCATCGACACCAGGGTTTGGGGCTTTTGGTTGATTTGGTTGGCCGCCTTGTTGACCATCTGGTCCATGGTGTATTACCTTCAAAAAGCCTTGCCTGAAATTCGTTCTCGTATTAAAAAAGTTGATTAGGATGGTTATGGAAACAAAAAAAATTGCAGTCATCGCCGGTGACGGCATTGGTAAAGAAGTCATGCCCGAGGGTATTCGGGTGCTAGAGGCTGCTGCAGCCAAGTTCAACATTGCCTTGCAGTTTGACCACTTTGACTTCGCCTGTTGGGAGTATTACGACAAGCACGGTCAGATGATGCCTGACAACTGGAAGGCCTTGGTAGGCGGACACGATGCCATTTATTTTGGCGCAGTCGGTTGGCCCGAGAAGATGCTTGACCACGTCTCCTTGTGGGGTTCACTCATTCAGTTTCGTCGCGAGTTCGACCAATATGCCAGCGTTCGGCCCGCACGTCTGATGCCTGGTATCACCGCACCCGTTGTGCGCCGTGACGGAAGTGCCCGTGTGCCTGGTGAAATTGACATGGTCATCGTACGTGAAAACACCGAAGGCGAGTACTCGAGCATTGGTGGGCGCATGTACCCTGGTACAGACCGCGAACTCGTGATGCAGGAGACCGTCATGTCACGTACCGGGGTCGATCGCATTTTGAAATACGCCTTTGAATTGGCACGCTCACGCCCCAAAAAGCACTTAACCAGTGCTACCAAATCCAATGGCATTGCGATCACCATGCCCTACTGGGATGAGCGCGTAGAAGCCATGGCCAAGCAGTACCCAGATGTCAAGGTGGATAAGTTCCACATTGATATTTTGACGGCGCACTTTGTCCAGCGGCCAGATTTTTTTGACGTTGTTGTGGGTAGTAATCTGTTCGGAGACATTCTCAGCGATCTAGGCCCCGCCTGTACCGGCACCATCGCGATTGCTCCCAGCGCCAACCTGAACCCTGACCGTAAATTCCCATCGCTGTTCGAGCCCGTGCACGGCTCGGCACCGGACATTTATGGCAAGGGCATTGCCAACCCGATTGGTCAGATCTGGAGTGGAGCCATGATGCTCGATTTCTTTGGTTATAAACAGGCCCACGACGCTATTCTGCACGCCATTGAGCAGGTTCTTACACCGGGCAGTAATGCACCACGTACGCCAGATTTAGGCGGCACTGGCAGTACCACAGAACTGGGCAAGGCCATCGCGCTGGAGTTGTCCAAGCCCTGAAGTTCATCGTAGCCACCTGATGTCCCCGATAGCGTTTTAACGTTAAAAAGTTCATGCATTCAACGGTCATCAGGCGGCCAGCTGAAAAAATGGTGGCTAGAATCAAAGTCTATGTTGGCGACAATACGAGGCGCTTAACCGGCGTTGCATGCTGACAGTAGCGGATTCGCAGAGTTCATTACGAATGAACCGAACATACAAAAAATAACAGCAGAGGAAGACAAGTAAACACCATGAATAAGACAGAATTGATTGATCTCATCGCGCAACATGCGGACGTATCCAAAGCCATTGCCACGCGCACTTTGGATGCCACGATTAAAGGCATTGAATCAGCGCTCAAACAAGGCGATTCGGTCACCTTGGTTGGCTTTGGAACATTTGCTGTTGGAACGCGCACTGAGCGCGTGGGCCGCAATCCGCGCACTGGCGCTTCGATTAGAATTGATGCTGCCCAAGTTCCCAAGTTTCGACCTGGCAAAGCATTGAAAGACGCTTTGAATTAATTTAGACAGTTGGGTGATTAGCTCAGTTGGTAGAGCGGCGCCTTTACACGGCGTAGGTCGGCGGTTCGAGCCCGTCATCACCCACCATATAAATTTTTTTAAATCAATGCGTTAGCTTGGTTTTAGAAAACTGTAGTGATGCAGAACATTTAAGTTAATTGCTGCCTAAGTGCAATCTGATGCTGATGAATCATGAAAAATGCAGTTTTCAGCGCAGGTTGCAGCACTTACACAGCGGACACTTAGCGCCGATCAATGGTGCAACCCTAAAAAGTGTTTTCCCCTATTCCCAATCAAGGGCTAGGGCGGCTTGTACAAAACTGGACACAACTAGCGCGAGACAAAAGAAAGCCCAACACCAGGCTGGGCCCAATCCGCTACCCTACTGCACGCTCTGGGCGAAATGTGAGGCGATCACGGGCCCCAACTGCCGCGAATGCGGGTGGAGGCTGGTTCACGGGCGCCTGCAGGCGCATGCATGACACTGGTCGCGATCTGGGTTTTCTGCAAGCAACCAACACACTTCACCACCACCGGCAAGAACTTCACCCCTGAGGGTGTTGCATCTGATAGGAGGAGGACGATCCGAAGGGGTTTGGTGCACAGGGTGGCGCAAAGGTTGAAGCAAGCCCAATTTCCCCACGAATCACATCTTCGGGTTCCCCAAGCAGTGCATCAAGCTTCATGGCAGCTTCCCTCAATTTTTGGTGATCACCAGCAATGAGTGTCTCAGCTATTGCTTCCACCATTGGTATTTGCGCCACAAAGAGGTAGAGGAACTTTTCCATTGAGGTGCGCGACAGTTTTTTTACAGAGTGAAAAGACGGGCCGACCTGTTTCTTGAAGTAGATTTCCCTCAACTTAATCTGCACCCCGAAAATATCCTCGTGCACTTTTCTGAAAATTTTTGGGTGCCAATCCCAGACGGGTGTTAAAGCATTAAGGCGCTTGAGTGCAAGCTGAAAAGCCTCTTCATTAGCAAATAACTTCATCTTTTTCTTCCCCGTTGTTATGGCGAGAAATCTAGCAAGACCGGCTCATTGCTTAGATTGTTCAAAGCTATGGTATGCCAGCGCAGATCAGCAGCGACAGAGCAGTGATGTGGTGATAGCGCCTGTATTTTGCACAAGTTGTGAGGTGATGAATACCCCCCGATCGGGGGATTTTGGAAGGCAAGGTCAGGCGTGATTGACTTTTATCAAGGTCTGCCCGTACGACTAAACGTCCAAGGCGTCACTGGCTTGGCATCAGTCAGGGCGATCTCGGCCTAAGACCGGCTTATTTCCCGGCTTAAAGTCAGTCACACACTTCTTCATAAACGAAGTCTTGGCAGCTCTACCGAGCTTCTTGCTGTTCTTGTCAATTGCCTTGCCTTCACAGCCTGATGCGCTCAGTGCGTCAGCTTCCAATGCGCTATGACGCGTGGCTAGAGATTTAGAGGTCAGTCAGTGTTAAAAAGATTGGCTTGAGGATAACGAGGCAACAGTCTTTTTGTTTGTTCTCTTACATTTTTAATGTAAGCCATAGGCGTTTGATGTTTATGTATTTTAAAAAGCGTTATCAAATCTGAGTGCGACAAGCCACTCTGCTTGGAAAGATGTTCCCAACCAATAGTGCGGTCACAATTCTTTGCTATCCAATCACATAAAGCGGCTATCTTTTCAGAGTTGGCGACTGTTAGTACAGTGTTAATTTTGTTTATAGGTATCACGCTGCGCGGGCTTTTTCTTTCGGGAAGGACTGGTATTTTGAGGCATCTTTTCTTTCATTGCACGAGAGTAAACCCTCGGACTAACAAAGTATTTTCTTTTTGTAAGCTGAAAATATCTACGCAATTTCTTTGGATTACTAAGAACTGGTATTCCCCCAAAGGGCAAGCCATTATTTATAGCGTAATTTGACTGCCGCCTGTCGAGCTCATAGAGGCTGAGTTGCTTAAGGTAATGCTCGCTCCACCACCGGCAAGAATTGCACCCCAGCGCGCTACACCATTTCAGCGTAGCAAATCGGCTTTCTGCCCTTGACCGTGTCATCGTTCAGATACCAGTGCACCCCTGAGCGGTTGATTACCTCAGGGTAGACCAACTTAAACAGGTACCTAGGCACTCGAAGCTTGCCTGACCCAATGCTGGTGCTGGATCCCAAGCTTCAGGGATGATCGGCCTGGGTCCGCATCATGTTGTTCGTGTGGGTTTTTCAAGCCGCGACGAACAGAACCACGTTAATGAAAAAAAGCCGGAGACAAGCTGGTTCAGCGCCCAAAGTGCCTGGTCAGTACCGCCTTGAATGTGGTGGCGGTTGGTGTGCGCTGACGTCAGGTGGCGCGGTATGTCCACGGTGCGGCTCATTTTTATTGGCGGATCTGCTGTGTGACACGGGAAATCAAATTTCGCCATGTTTTGTGAATTTTTTTACTAGCCCTATTAGCTTCAGCCCCGTTCCTGCGGCGATGTTCTTGGCACCCGCGGTCATCTTCAGGATCGGTTTTGTTAGTTGCTCAACAAATCCTATCGGACAAAGGAAAGCAAATTAAACGAACTGAAATCCAAGTAGCAGCGTGCACGTCCACCAAGTGCAGGGATCTACCCAGTGATCTTGCACAAGGCAACGGGCTTGCCCATCGGGGATCGCTTTTGTAGACGACTGAACTTGCCGCCGTTAAACTCCAACAGTCACCACTATAATCACCTAGTCACCGGTAGTGGGGCAAGCCTTCATCGGCGTAGGTCGGTTCGAGTGCGTCATCACCCACCATCGTATAAAAGGCGAACAGTGTTCGCCTTTTTTATTGTTTCTCAGGAGAGTTCTCGCATGTTCGATATGGTTCGAAAACACACCAAGATCTTGATGGGTGTGATGTTCTTGTTGATCATTCCTTCTTTTGTTTTACTCGGAGTTGATGGCTATAACCGGTCGGGTCAATCCGAGAAAGCGGTTGCTCGCGTGGCCGGACACGACATCACACAGTCGCAATGGGACGCTGCCCACCAGGTACAAAGTGACCGCTTGCGCGCCGCGTCTCCAAATCTTGACGCCAGGCTGCTCGACTCCCCTGAAGCGCGGTATGCCACTTTGCAGCAATTGGTACGCCAGCGCGTTTTGGCCACTGTCGCCCAAGATGCCAAATTGCTTACCAGCGATGCCCGTCTAGCACGTTTCCTGCAAGAAGATCCCAGCATTGCTTCCTTGCGTAAGCCAGATGGCAAGCTCGACATGGACCGTTATCGGCAACTCGCAGCCAGTCAGGGTTTCACCCCGCAAGGTTTTGAAAACAGCGTACGACAAGATATCTCATTGCAACAGGTCGAGGCTGGTCTGCAGGTGAGCGCCTTGGTGTCGCCTTCAGTGGCAGACCTCAGTTTGAACGCTTTTTTCGAAAAACGGGCGGTAGAAGTGATTCGTTTCCAGGCTGCTGACTACGCTGCCAAAGTGAAGCCGTCAGACGATGCGCTCCTTGCTTTTTACAAATCTAACCAAGCCTTGTTTCAGGCGCCAGAGCAGGCCAACATTGAGTATGTGGTACTGGATTTGGAGCAGGTTAAGAATGCCATTCAAATTCCAGAAGCAGACCTGAAATCGTTCTACGACCAAAATGCTGATCGTTTAAGCGGAACGCAAGAGCGACGTGCCAGTCATATTCTGATCAATGCACCCAAGTCCGCTTCTGAGGCTGACCGCCAGAAGGCCAAAGTGCGTGCTCAGGCGGTGTTACAAGAAGTACGCGCTGCACCGGAGTCCTTTGCGCAAGTGGCCAAGAAGAACTCCCAGGATACGGGCTCGGCGGCCAATGGCGGTGATTTGGACTATTTTGGTCGCGGTGCGATGGTCAAACCTTTTGAGGATGCGGTGTTTGCCATGAAGAAGGGGGACATCAGCGAGGTGGTTGAGTCGGACTTTGGTTACCACGTCATTACCTTGACTGATATCAAGCTACCTAAGCACAAAACGTTTGAAGAATTGCGACCCAGCATCGAGGCTGATTTGAAAACCCAGCAGGCACGTCGTAAATTCGCTGAGGTGGCCGAGCAGTTCACCAACATGGTGTACGAGCAGTCGGACAGTTTGAAGCCTGTCGCCGAGAAACTCAAACTTAAGCTGCAAAGCGCTGATCGTGTGGGCCGCAAGCCCGCACCGGGCAGCGCAGGCGTGCTGGCCAGTGAAAAGTTTTTATCTGCCCTTTTTAGCTCTGATGCACTGGAGAAAAAACACAACACTGCGGCGGTGGAAACCGGCTCCAACCAGCTGGTTGCCGGGCGTGTGGTGAAGTACAAGCCTGCGCACACTTTATCTATGCAAGAAGTGCAAACCCAAGTGCGTGAACGTATGGTGGCCAAGGCTGCTGCCGAGATGGCAGGCAAAGACGGCGCGGCAAAACTGGCGCAGTGGAGCGCCGCACCTGAGCAAGCCCCTAAAGGCGTTGAATTGCTCGTGTCACGCGACCAGCGCGAAAAGCTCGAAACAGAGCTTCTGAACGCTGCTTTACGCGCAGATACAAAGAAGCTTCCGGCCTGGGTTGGCGTTGATTTAAGCGCTGGAGGCTACGCTGTGATCCGTGTCAACAAGGTGGTTGCGCGAAATGAGGCGGAGCAGGCTTCTGCCAAAACGGACCGTGAGCAGTACACGCAGATGTGGACAGCCGCCGAAGTACAGGCTTATTTCACTCTATTGAGAAACCAGCTCAAGGTCGAAATGCTGGTTCCCGAACCCAAGCTTGGTTTCGACAGATCGGCCGGTTAATCCGTCTGCTTCGATACCGCCTGCAGGTGGGTAACAGCGCCAATGTGGCAGTAGCCTGCACGCTGAAGGTTTAAGCGCTGTCAACACCAGCGTGAACAGCCTTATCTGCCGCGAAGAAACAGGGCGTCGAGCTCTCGCACGCTGATTTGGCGCCAAGTCGGTCGCCCATGGTTGCATTGATCGGCGCGTTGGGTGGTTTCCATCTGCCGCAGCAAGGCATTCATTTCCAGCAGGGTGAGCTGCCGATTGGCTCGCACAGCTCCATGGCACGCCATGGTTGCCAAGAGTTCATCATGTGCCCGGGTCACTACGGTGCTGGCATCATGCTGAGAGAGATCGGCGAGCACGCTTCGCGCCAGTTCTACCGCATCGGCTTGTAACAAACTGCTTGGGACCGCCCTCACTGCCAGAGACTGCGCTGACAGCGTCGATATTTCCAGGCCTAACAAAGCCAAGGTGTCTTGATGTGCCTCTGCCGTGGCAATTTCTACGGGCGTGGCAATAAACGATTGAGCGAGCAGCAAGGGCTGAGACGACAAGCGCTGTCTCGGAACGCCGGCGCCCTGAGCGACCTGTACGAGCGGGATCTGCACGTTCTCTGTGTCCCCAGCCGCTGCATCCCGTTCAACGTTGCGTGTCGCCCATTGTGTTTTGAGTCGCTCATAAACAATGCGTTCGTGCGCGGCGTGCAGGTCAATAATGACCAAACCTTGCGCATTTTCTGCCAGGATATAGATGCCATGTAACTGCGCTAGGGCGCGCCCTAAAGGCCAGTCCTGGGTTGCCCAGGGCATTTGCTCCAAATGGGTTCCCAGCCCAGGGATGGCACTTGATGCTGAACCGGCGTTTGCCGTTTCGGCTTGCTGAGCCTGCGCATGGGGCGTGTCATTGCCCCAAAGAGTTGCCAGGTCGCGTACTTCGTGGCCAGGTGTGGCTTCGGTCCACTGCATGCGCGATTGGTAGCCGCCACTGACTAGCACCGATGGGGTCCTTGGTATTGAACCGTCAGACGCTAGCTGATGCCCTGGGGTGTGTCTGTATTGGGTATTGCCGCCAAGGCCAAGAAAATGTGCAGCGTTGACTGTATTTCCGGACGTCGACTCCGACCCTGCGCGTGGTGCCGACAGCGCAGACTCTAGTGCACGACGAACGGCTTGGTGCACCTCGCGGCTATCCCTGAAGCGAACCTCAATTTTGGTGGGATGTACGTTCACGTCGACTCGGGCGGGATCAACATCAAGGTAGAGGGCGTACACGGGTTGCCGGTGTCCGTGTAAGACATCTTCGTAAGCACTGCGCGCAGCGTGGGCGATGACTTTGTCCCGAACAAATCGACCATTCACGTAACAAAACTGCTGGTCTGCCCGCGCGCGCGCAGCGTCAGGTATTCCCGCACGTCCACGTACACGGACCCGTCCCAAGGCATGGCCGGGGCCAGTCTGCGTAGCCACTTCCAACAAAACCTCGATTGAGCGCGCCACAAACTCATGCCCCATCACATCAGCCAAGCGTTGGTCCCTGGCTTGCTGAAGTTCCAGTGTTGCTGAGCAGGCGCGCCACTGCTCAACCAATTTGCCTTCATGCCAGATGGCGAAGCCGACCAGAGGACGAGCGAGGGCATGGCGGCGGACAGCCTCGACGCAATGCGAGAGTTCTGTGGCGTCGGTTTTTAAAAATTTGCGCCGTGCTGGCGTACTGAAAAACAACTCTTTGACTTCGACCGTCGTACCTTCAGCGCGTGCGACCGGGCGTATTTCACCGGTTTGCCCATCGAGCTGATAACCGTGCGCCTGATCAGCGGTGCGCGAGAGCAGGGCGCAGTCTGAAATGGCGTTGATGGCCGCCAAGGCCTCGCCTCTGAAACCCATGGTGTTGACCGACTCTAAATCCGACAAGCTGGCAATTTTGCTGGTCGCATGGCGTTTCAGTGCCACAGGCAATTCCTGCGCTGTCATCCCTATGCCGTCGTCTTCCACGCTGATGAGTCTGACCCCCCCAGCGAGCAGCCGCACCGTGATGTTGCCAGCGCCAGCGTCCAAGGCGTTGTCGACCAGTTCGCGTACCACGGAAGCCGGTCGCTCAATCACCTCACCAGCGGCAATTTGACTGATGAGTGCATCGGGCAGCTCGCGGATGGGGCGTCGTGGGGTGGTGCTTGGGTGTGGAGTCACGCCTGTATTTTAGGTCTCAGGCATGAGGATGAACCAGTTGTTCTGCGGTGAACGTCAATATGACAGAGATAATCGGGCGCATGGATATTTTGCTGGGCCTTTTAGATTTCATATTGCATGTTGACCAACATTTGCAAACCTTTGTTCAAAACCATGGCGCTTGGGTTTATGCCTTGCTGTTTTTGATCATCTTCGTCGAAACTGGCGTGGTGATCATGCCCTTGTTACCAGGCGATTCTTTGTTGTTTGTGGTTGGCGCCATGTGTGGCGTGGGTTTGATGAGTTACCCCTTATCGATTGGTTTGCTGTTGGCCGCTGCGATTTTGGGTGACCAGTGCAACTACACCATTGGGCGCTACTTTGGGCCAAAGGTGTTTGGCTGGGAAGACTCACGGCTATTCAACAAAAAAGCATTTGATCAATCCCATGCTTTTTATGAAAAATACGGTGGCATCACCGTTGTTGCTGCCCGATTCATGCCTTTTTTGAGAACCTTTGCCCCCTTTGTGGCAGGCGTGGCGCAAATGACACGCAGCCGCTTTATTCTGTTTAACCTGCTTGGCGGAACACTTTGGGTGGTCGGCATCATCACCATCGGTTACTTTTTTGGCAACATTCCATGGGTAAAAGAACACATGGACAAAATCATCTGGGCCATGATTCTCATCCCTGGTCTCATCATCATGGCAGG
Organism: uncultured Rhodoferax sp.; assembly: GCA_963925275.1. GTDB lineage: Bacteria > Pseudomonadota > Gammaproteobacteria > Burkholderiales > Burkholderiaceae_C > Rhodoferax. Next base: position 8,630 of record CAWUSQ010000029.1, on the reverse strand, counting down.
GGCCTGGCGCGCTAAACGGCAGCGATAATTCTCCAGATGAATTCTCCCAAAGTGTTGTTCGGCTTTCATGCCGTTGGCGTACGTTTGAAGACGACGCCCCAATCGATCATTGAAATCTACCTCGACCCCAGTCGCCGCGACCAACGCATGCGTCAGTTCGTAGAGCGCGCCCAAAGCGCGGGCGTGCGCTTGATTGAGGCTGACGGTATGCGTCTGGCCAAAATGGCAGGCAGTCACGGGCATCAGGGTGTGGCCGCACGGGTGAAGGGCTTGGAGCAAATCAAGTCCCTCGATGAGTTACTGGAGCAACTCGAAGCTGATCAGGCCGACAAACCGGTGTCTGAGCGCGAACAGCCATTGCTGTTGGTCTTGGATGGGGTTACCGACCCGCACAATTTGGGTGCATGTCTACGCGTAGCTGACGGCGCTGGGGTGCACGCCGTGATCGCACCGAAGGACCATGCTGCCGGTATCAATGCAACGGTGGCCAAAGTGGCCAGCGGCGCGGCAGAAACGGTTCCCTATTTCATGGTGACAAATTTGGCGCGGACGCTCAACGAACTCAAAGAACGCAATATCTGGATCATCGGCACAAGTGATGTGGCGCAAAAATCGATTTATCAAATGGATATGACCGGGCCTGTGGCCTTGGTTTTGGGTGCAGAGGGTGAGGGCATGCGTCAACTGACCAGTAAAACTTGCGATGAGCTGGCCTCTATCCCTATGCGCGGCGCAGTGGAGAGTTTGAATGTGTCGGTGGCCAGCGGAGTCTGCCTTTACGAGGCAAGACGCCAGCGTGGCATTTAGAGCAATCGGCTCACGCTCAAACCCACCCCATGGCACCAGCGAGGGCGCCTAAACCCAGCAGCCACAGCAGGTGAATGGAGGTGCGCCACACCAGCAGCATCACCAAACAGGTCATGAGCCACAAACGCCAAGGGGAGTCCAGCTTGCCATGCCCAGCAGAGATGATCCAACCGGTGGCCACCAGCAAGGCCACGACCACAGGCGCCATACCTTGCTTAAATGCACGTACGGCGCGCCTGTCTCGGTTGTGATGACCCCAACGTGCAGCAAAGAAAGTCAAACAGCAACTGGGCAACAAAATACCCAATGTCGCCAGCACGCTGCCAAGTAGCGCGCTCAGCCAAGCAACGGTTCCGTTTAAATCACCACCAGCCGCATTCAACCCGACGTGCCAGCCCACCAAGGCGACAAACAATACATTGGGGCCTGGAGCGGCTTGGGCCAGCGCAATCGACGCACTGAAGTCGCCGTCGCTCAACCATTGAGCTTGCTCCACCAGACGGCGATGCATTTCTGGCGCCGTGCTCAAAGCGCCGCCAATGGCCAGCAAAGACAGTAACAAAAAGTGCCCCAAAAGGCCCAACCAGTCAAAGTTTAAAAGCGTATTCATGGCTGTGAGTCGTGGGGTAAATTTTTAAGCATCACATAAGCACTCACGCTAGAGAATCCACCAATGCAGATCAAGATCCAAACCAATGGAGCGCCTAGCCATGCAGCCGCACAAAAGGTTGCGAAGGAGACACCATAAGCCAGCCTGATTCCCAATACATTGCTGCGCAATGCGCCCAATAGGCGCAGTCCCTGGCCAGCAATCATGCCCGCAGCCACTGCGCCCATGCCCCGCAGCGCGCCTTGTACAGCGGGTACATCGGATACGCCCGAAAACATCACCACCAGCACCAGTACCAGCACCCAAGGGAAAAACATAAACCCGGCCATGGCAACCAGTCCGCCACGCCATCCAAAATACCGGTCACCCATCATCAATGCCAGGTTCACCACATTGGGGCCCGGCAGTATTTGGGATACTGACCAGTCCTCAACAAATTGAGTTTGAGTCAACCACTTCTTTTTATCGACCAGCTCGCGCTGCAGTACCGACAAAACACCGCCAAAACCTTGCAAAGAAATCCAACTCAAGGCCCAAAAGAGCTCGGCGAGAGATTGAGGTCTGGCGAGTGCCGCAGCGACCACTGGCAGGGAATTTTGCGCCTCAGCGCTCATTGCATGTTGCGCGTGAAGTGGTCCGACAACGTCGCGTAGGGTGCTGCACAGCCACGTCCAAACACCTGGATTTAGGCACATCTCCAGATGCCCAAGCCCCTTAAATTCTGTCACCTCGCAACCCTGAAGAACCTGCTCTCGCTGTGGATAGACAATGTTATCTAGATCGGATAAGCCAATTGTCATCAGCGCACGAGTTTGCGCATTCTCGCTGGCTTCAAGTGCTGTGATCCATTCACTTTTCCAGGCCATTTCCTTCCCATTTGGTGTGATCGAAAAACGTGCCAAGCAAGTGCCTTGATGTGGTGTGCCCAGTGTCACCACCTTGCGCACCTGTGCGGTTCCGTGGGAGCGCATCCAGGCCCGAATTGCCAAGCCACCCATGCTGTGGCCAACCAAAGCCACCTTGCTTTGCCCCGTGGCTTTGCACAGTGATTGCACAGCTGCCTCGATGTCTGGGACGTAATGATCGATAGAGACAAACAAAGGCAGTAAATCCATCACCAATACAGCGTGCCCCTGTTGTTGTAAATTACTGCTGACATCGTCCCAAACGCGATGATTGCACAGGTAACCATGAACCAAGAGAACGGGCATGCGAGCAGTATTCAACCCCGTGCGTTCTGGCATGCGAACAACACCGTCCGCATGGGCACTCCAAACCTGACGTCCGAGATACACCGTGAGCACGGCGCGTAACTCAGCAAAAAACAAACGGAAAATGGGCAAAAGCATGGATCTGCCGCCGGCAGGTGCCAAGTAGCGTGACCGACAAGCCAGCAGCACACCGAGCAGAACCACAAAAGCTTGTATTACCAATAAAACGGCAACTGCACCCATGCCAGCGCTCAGCCAGGCAGAAGGCAGGGGTTCTGCCCAATAGCCCAGCCAGGCGCCCAGCGTCATTTGCGAAAGGTATGTGAAACGCAGCAGGTAGGCGAGCATCAATCTGTCCGAGCAATCAATCAAGTTAGGTCTGATTGTCCAATAAGATGGAGGCCCAACGATCTGGCCCCGTCATCAACACATTGCATGAGCCCGTGATGCTGATCAGGCGCATTTCCCCCTCAACCTATTTTTCAAAGCGCATCCAACATGGCTTGTCTCTTGAGTGTGCAAATTGGACGCTCTCAACGTGTCCAGATCAATGGTCGCAAGGTATTGACGGGCGGCTACAAGCATGCAGTGTCCGGACAAGTGCCCGTACAAGCACTTGGTTTACTCGGCGATGAACAAGCCGACATGTCAGTGCACGGGGGGCTGGATAAAGCGGTCTATGCTTACCCGTCAGAGCACTACCCCATGTGGCAGCAAGCCCGTGAAGATGCGGGCGTCAGCGGTATTGATCCCCATTTGCCCTGGGGCAGTATGGGTGAGAACCTGACCTTAATGGGGGTGCTTGAATCGGACCTTTGGGTGGGTGATGTGCTTCGCTTTCCTAATTGTGCACTGCGGGTCACACAGCCCAGAGAGCCGTGCTACAAATTCAACGCAACCATGGGTTTTTTGGGGGCAGCCCGCTTGATGGCAAGCTCGGGTCACTGCGGCATCTACTTGGCTGTAGAGGAACCTGGCCACTTACGCGCAGGTGTAGCATTTGAATTGGTGGCCGGCCCGCGTTGCATGCGAATCGACACGCGCTTCAAGGCACGCAGTCCCCAATTGCTTAAATGAACCAACAGAGCAGGGCACTGGCGTCAACGCCGACGCTGGCAAGCCATTTTTTGTTTGACTTAGGTCAAATTTTAAACACATTGATTCCATGAAACGGTGCGCAGTTATGCGCAACAGGTGTTCTGTCTTTACACTGAATTTGTCAGTAGTCAGCGCTGTCAATGCTTGACCTTCGTCCTGTTTTTTGGAGACCATTCAGTGAAAAAATTGTCCATATTCATCTTGATCGCTACGGTGATCTTCTCTCCCTTGGGCCTGTCCAACGCATGGGCTGCTGTGGATGTTGAGGCGGCTCAGGCGTTCATGAAAAAAGAAAAATGCACCAAGTGCCATTCTGTAGATAAAAAGAAGTCCGGCCCCTCATTGAAGTCGATTGCGGCTGAATTCAAGGGTAAACCGGATGCCGAAGCCAAGTTGGCGACCCATATCATCACTGGGCCCATGGTGGAAGTCGACGGTGAAAAAGAAGCCCACGCTAAGCCAAAATCAAGCGATCAGGCTGAGATCAAAAACTTGGTTCAGTACATTTTGTCGCAATAACGCTTTTGATTGCTCATAACCTTAACCCAGGACACACAACATGGCAAAGCTGTTTAAAGTCATGCGCCAACGTTGGAAACTCACACTTGGACTGCTGTTTGGCTTGTTTTTTTTCTCCGTCGCAGTTGGGATTTCAGGTGCCTATGTTTTAGCCTACACCAGCACAGAAAAATTCTGCGTGAATTGCCATGAAGTGTCCTACGCCGAATTCAAAGGAACGATCCACGACACCAACCGTACTGGTGTGCGTGCTATTTGTACAGACTGTCATGTGCCCCATGAGCCGGGGCCATTGGTCTGGGCCAAGATCAAAGCCAGCCGAGATTTGTTTTACACCTACATCGTGCCAACCATCGACACCAAAGAAAAGTTTGAAGCACGTCGCGCTTACTTGGCCCAACGCGTGTGGCGGGAGATGAAAGAGTCCGATTCGCACGAATGTCGAAGCTGCCACCGTGCTGACAAGATGAGTAAGGACTTGCAATCAGAAAAGGCGCAAAAGAAACACGCGTTTGCCAAAAAAGAAGGGCTCACCTGCATCGACTGTCACTTTGGGATTGCGCACACTGAACCTGAAGGTCCTGGACCGCGAGAGCTGTTTCCAAAAGAAGCGACCAAAGAACCCTGAATATCACGAAGATACAAGGCGTTCAGTCGAGCGGATTTTTTCTTGCCCTGGGCCCTGTAGGCCACTATAAGGTGACACCAACGCCAGCAATGCGACCGCGATGTTGGAAGATGGTCCGCGTGTAAAGCCATGGCGGTTTGTCACCCCTGCGAAGCAGAAGGCCACACGCACCCAACCAAAATTGGCCAAGTCAACAGCGGTGTGCCAAGCTCGAGGGCAGGCTAGGGGGGCTCGATCAGCCCTTTATTTACCCAATGGTGTGGGCAGACCGTTCATGCATTGGCCTCAAGGGCCTCGATTAATAACTTTGCAATGGCTGCAGTTGACTGCGGGTTTTGCCCTGTGACCAAACGCCCATCACGGACCGTGTGGCTTGTGAAATTGGCGCTGCACTCAAATTTAGCGCCCAGTTCACGCAAGCGGCTCTCTAGCAAGAAGGGCTCTACGCCCACAAGCTCGATCTGAACCGTTTCCGCGTTCGTGAAGCTGTTCACTTTTAAATCCTTGACGAGCGGCTCTCCGTCAGGACGTCTGGCCTGAAGCAAGCCAGATGGGCCATGACAGACCGCGCCCACTACAGCACCTGCTGCCCAAGCGTCACTCACGATTTTGCCGATGGTGGGCGTATCAAAGTCCCACATCGCTCCATGACCGCCAGGAAGAAAGACGCAGTCGTATGCGCTGCCATCAATGTCTTCGGCTTTGGAGGTCTTGCGAAGTTTCTCCATTGCTTCATCATCGTTCATAAAACGCGCGACCATTGGCGGACGCTTATCCGGCTCGACCAGCGTCTTGGGATCTGGGGGCGCTTCGCCGCCTTGGACCGATGCTAAATCGACGTCAAACCCAGCATCAACCAATGCCCAGTAGGGCGCGGCCATCTCGTCATAGTAGAACCCTGTTCCTCGCCCGGTGGAGCCAAGTTGGGTATGGGAAGTCAGGACCAGAAGGGCATTTCTTTTGTTTTTCATTGTCTGTTTCCATCTTTTGGACATGGCCGGTTGGCTTTGAAATGTCATTATCGCTTGTGACACGCGTAGTTTGCTTTAAGCAAGTGCGTTTGAGCGCGCACTGCCACGCACGGCGCAATCTGCGCATGTTCTTAGCGCCTGGTCATATCCAACAGCAGTCTGCGATACGTTTTCAGCAGGGAGTGGGTCGATTTATCGGGCTACAGGCACAATATGCAGATGCGCAATGCCTTGATTACAAATCCGGAGTCAACAGTGCCCCAAGCGCTCAGTATGGCTGACAGCGTTCTCCCGCCGGATGACGCTTTACGTATGACCTTGCACCGTGAGGTTCATGCACGGCCGTCTGCGCGCGTTCGTCTACCAGCCTTGATCACGTATGTGGCTGTTCTCAATGAAGGTATTACGTTAGAGCAAGAGTGCTGCCATCTTTGTACGTTACCGCAACAAAGCGCCCTGGACATCGCCGAGATGTCAGGTAATTTTTTGAACTTGCGGCTCAATGGCTATGCCTTGAAGTGGGAGCGTCACAGCGAATTTAGCCGCTACACGATTATTCAATCACTGCCCACAACAGCAGGATTGGAGGCGACAGAGCCCAACTTGCTTAGCGCACTGCCTGTGCCGGGCGACTGGCTGAAGCGCATTCCTGGGCGAACATTTGGCGCGATTCAATTGGTGATGGTGCCCGCGGACTTCAAGGACGTGCAAGCGATTCTTGTGCAGGGACAGAAATGGTTCGGCGGATTCCCCATCGTTGCGTCCGCCATGGGCAACCCAGCGGGTGAGGCACCGGCTCAAACAATGCATGTCGGCCATTCACTTGCGTTAACACGCTTTCATGTTGGCGACGATGGCTTTGAGCGCATGCTGGTGATCGCGCCGCCCAACACCAGTTTCACCAGGGCAGGGCGCATTGCCCAACGCCTGCTGGAGTTGGAAACCTATCGTTTGATGGCTTTGCGCGGGTTGCCAGTTGCCAAGACGCTGTCGCCCATGTTGTCGCAGGCTGAAGCACAGTTGGCCGATATCACTGCGCAGCTTGAAAACAAAAGCACCAGTGATCAAACCTTGCTTGACGTGCTGGTAGCGCTGGCTGCCAGCGTGGAGCGCGCGATGGCACAACACAACTACCGGTTTTCTGCGACATCGGCTTACCAAGCGCTGGTGAAGCAGCGGATCATCGAATTGCGGGAGAAACCGATTCCAGGAACCCAAACCATTGGCGAATTCATGCAAAAGCGACTGTCGCCCGCCATGTCGACAGTTAGCGCCACCAGGCAGCGCTTAAGTTCTTTGTCAGAACGCATTGCGCGAACCAGTGATTTATTGCGAACACGCGTGAACATTGTCACGGAGGAGCAAAACCGCCAACTACTCGAAAAGCTCACGCAAGGACAGGACTTGCAGCTGCGCTTGCAAACGACTGTGGAGGGCTTGTCGCTCGCCGCAATCTCCTATTACGTTATCAGTTTGCTGTTTTACGCTGGCAAGGCACTTGCTGCAGCGGGCTTGCCCGTTAACCCTGAAATACTGGCTGGTGCAGCCGTTCCGATTGTCTTGCTGCTGGTTTGGAAAACCATTGCACGCATCCATGCCAAGCTTCACAAGAAGGCCAAGTCTGTCTAATTTGCTGCCTCGCGGCCTGTCCAATGGCTTGTCTAGTCAGCGCTGCGCGCAGGCGATTGGCTACGCCCTGTTAGCGGGTGCACAGCGCTTGGGGGCGCTTTTCTCACGCAGTAGCGTCGCAAAAATCCCGGCAAAAGAAGTTAATTTAAATAGTTAAATAGATTTCTTAACTAGCTGTCACTGCTAGTTTTTATCTTTTATTTGATCTGGCGCTTCTGCTTCTTTCCGATTGAAACAAGCAAGCCCATGTGCTGTGATCTGCTTGCTTGCTTTCAGTCAAGCAACTGCGCTCACCGATGGGTGAAAACTTGGCCGCTGAGTTTAAACCCATGGCTGATGCCTTTCTTCTTAAACCAAGCTTGGTTCATTTCCAGCACATAGCGTACCGGCTCCTTAGAACAATGCGAATCACTTGTTTGTGGCTTCATATCGACGAGGTTTACGATGCGTCCGTCATCAGCCACAAAGGCGGCAGTGAGTGGGATCAGCGTGTTTTTCATCCAAAAACACTGAACCTCGGCTTGTTCGAATACAAACAACATACCCTCTGAAGGTGGCATTGTCTGCCTGAACATCAGTCCGATTGCACGCTGCTTTGGGGTCGATGCCACCTGGGCATCGATCAGGTGCATGCCGGCTGTGATTTGCACCCGCGGCAGATCCGATTGCACAGAATTTTGTGCGTGTGCCCATGTGAGCAACAAAGTGGCAGACGCTGCCATCAAGTATTTCAATGTCTTGTTCATGGGATGATTTTCCGTTAAAAAACCCGCTTACGCGGGTTCGGCTTGTTCACAAAAGTCAGACGCATGGCTTATTTATTTTCTGAAGAATTTTTTTGTTTTTTGTTGGTTTTTTTCGTGCGTTTTTTGGCTTTTTTCTTACTGACTTTTGCCTTTGCAGAAGCGGCTTTGGGGCTGTCCTTCACTGTTGCTGCAGATGCGGCAGGCGTCGCTGCTTGCGCGGGCTGACCCGTTACTGCGGGCGTTGCTGGCGAGGCGGGTACAGCAGATTGGGCAACGGCGCCCGAAGCAATCATGGCACAGAGCAGTGTGGCAAAAAGTTTGTTCATGGTTGATGTGGCTGGTGGATACATGTTAGTGCCTGCAGGGTATAAAAGTGCTTGTTGAACGTTTGCGTCTGAAAGATGGTTTCAA
>CAWUSQ010000028.1:0-10736 GCA_963925275.1 uncultured Rhodoferax sp. | reverse complement strand
ATCATGCCAACAAAGCGGCTTGGGTGGCGGCGCACGGCCTCTGCGAGTTGGTCATTGGCGACCTGGCTGAAAGCAACCGCGCTTGCTTTGTCCATGACCTGCACGCCGGGCGCTGTGAGGGCAATCACTTGAATATCGATGCCACATTCGTCCATGTGCTGCAGCCGAACCTGGTCCAAGTCAGTCAGGCAGCGCATGATGTGTTGGGCCCTTGCGCTGGGGCTGCTCATGTAAAAACCCATCAGGCCTTTGAAGCCCGGGTCCACGTCTTTTTTGGCCAGAATTTTGCGGTAGATGTCGAGCATTTCGACGGGAGCAAAAGCCTCTTCTGTGGCGATGCGCAGGTAAGCTGCTGGACCAGGACGAGGTGCTGCGGTGCTGGAGGCTGAATTCATGATGGGCGAAAGTCGGGTTAAAAATCTGAAAATATTGATCAGATCATAACCAACATCGATGCCAGTGAGCATCTGCCCAATGGCATGGTCAGCCTTTAGCCCATGAGCGAAGCATGAACGAATTTACGCAGAATTTCAATCTGCAAAACCTTGGTTGCAGCGCTGATTCGGTTGGCGTTTTAGCGGCAACTGCGAAAGTGCAGTGCGTTGTATCTGATTGATCCAGATGCTATCGTTGGCTTGAATTGGCGCATGTGGATACGGTGAAAACCTGATCAAAATCACGTTGCGTGTGATATGAAATAAGGCCCGATGGCCTGGCCTTATCAAGGAAGGCGAACAAGCCATTGCGAAATAAGAAAATTTGATAACCTTGATCCCGAATCGGGAATTCGTATACCTTAAACTGTCCATCTAACCATAAATCCGTGAGGAGACACTGATGATTCCACCGCGTTTTGAATACCACGTTCCTAAATCTGTCGCCGAAGCAGTTGCCTTGCTGGGTCAGCTTGGCTCTGAGGCCAAACTGTTAGCTGGGGGCCACAGCCTGTTGCCCATGATGAAATTGCGTTTTGCGCAGCCAGAGCATTTGATTGATATCAACCGGATTCCTGAGTTACGTGGGATTCGAGATGAGGGTGCAACCGTGGTCATTGGAGCCATGACGGTTGAAAACGAACTCATCAATTCTGCAGTTTTGCAAGCTAAAGTGCCTTTGCTGTGTGACGCTGCTAAGCACATTGCGGATCCTCAAGTACGCAACCGAGGCACGATTGGTGGGGACATTGCGCATGGTGATCCTGGTAACGACCATCCAGCGCTTGCCATCGCACTGGATGCCAGCTTCGTTTTAGAAGGCGCCAAAGGTCGGCGCACTGTGGCGGCTGATGGTTTTTTTCTGGGCACCTACATGACGCAGCTGCAAGAAGACGAAATCATGTGCGAAATCCATGTGCCAGCAATGGTCGCGGGAACCGGTTATGCCTATGAGAAGCTCAAGCGCAAGACAGGCGATTGGGCGACGGCTGGGTGCGCTGTGGTGATGCGAAAAACCGGTGACAAAGTCAGCCACATCCGTATTGCATTGACCAATGTGGCACCCAGTGCGATTCGTGCCGAGGCTGCTGAAGCGGCACTTTTGTCCAATGCGTTCAATGTCGCCCAAGTTGACGCTGCAGTGGCTGCAGCAATGGCTATTTGTGACCCTGCTGAAGATTTGCGAGGCGACATTGAATACAAGACCGCCATGGCGGGCGAGATGGTTCGACGTGCTTTGAACATCGCATGGTCGCGTTGCGCATAATTTCCAAGGAGAAAACTCATGGCAAAAAAACTTATAAACGTCAAAGTGAATGGCCGGTCTGAAGAAAAAGCCGTTGAACCAAGGACACTGTTGATTCATTTTTTACGAGAAGACTTGCACCTCACGGGCGCACACATTGGCTGCGAGACCAGTCACTGCGGCGCTTGTACAGTGGACGTTGATGGGCAATCGGTTAAGTCCTGTACCCACCTTGCAGTTCAGTGCGATGGTTCAGAGGTGTTGACCGTTGAAGGCCTGGCCAATAAAGGCGTTTTACACGCTGTACAGGAAGGTTTTTACAAAGAGCATGGGCTGCAATGCGGCTTTTGTACACCAGGCATGTTGATGCGAGCCTATCGTTTTTTGCAGGAAAACCCGAACCCCACCGAATCTGAGATTCGGCACGGAATGAGTGGTAATTTGTGCCGTTGCACAGGCTACCAAAATATTGTCAAGGCAGTGCAATACGCATCTAAAAAGCTGCAAGAAACTGCCACGGCCTGAAGCCATAACCAGACGGAGACAAAGACATGAATGCACCCGTACAAACCGCAGAAGCTCGTGAAATTGCCTTGGCAGGCATGGGCGCCTCTCGCTTGCGTAAAGAAGATGCCCGATTCATTCAGGGCAAGGGCAACTACGTTGACGACATCAAGATGCCTGGCATGTTGCACATGGACATCGTTCGTGCCCCAGTGGCGCATGCGCGCATCATCAAAATCAATAAAGAAGCCGCCCTGGCCATACCGGGCGTGCACGCCGTGTTGACGGCGGATGATCTCAAACCGCTTAAATTGCACTGGATGCCAACATTGGCTGGTGACGTTGCAGCTGTTTTGGCTGATGAAAAAGTCCATTTCCAAATGCAAGAAGTGGCTATTGTGATCGCTGACGACCGCTACATCGCCGCGGATGCGGTAGAGGCCGTTGAAGTCGAGTACGAAGAGTTGCCAGTCGTGATGGACCCTTACGCGGCTTTGCTGCCGGATGCGCCTGTCCTGCGCGACGATCTTCAAGGCAAGACCGAGGGTGCACACGGCAAGCGCGAACACCACAATCACATTTTCACCTGGGATGCTGGTGACAAGGCTGCTGCTGATGCAGCCTTTGATACGGCTGCGGTCACGGTGTCGCAGCACATGTATTACCCACGGGTTCATCCTTGCCCTCTTGAGACCTGTGGCTGTGTGGCCAGTTTTGACCCCATCAAAGGTGAGTTGACAACCTTCATCACCTCGCAAGCGCCGCACGTGGTGCGCACGGTGGTGTCCATGCTCTCAGGCATTCCTGAGTCCAAGGTTCGCATCGTGAGTCCTGATATCGGTGGCGGTTTTGGTAACAAGGTTGGCATTTATCCAGGTTATGTGTGCGCCATCGTTGCATCCATTGTCTTGGGGCGTCCTGTTAAATGGGTCGAGGATCGCATTGAGAACATTTCCAGCACGGCGTTTGCGCGGGATTACCACATGGACGGTGAACTTGCGGCCACGCCTGATGGCAAGATCACCGCCTTGCGTGTGAATGTGGTGGCTGACCATGGTGCATTCGATGCCTGCGCTGACCCCACTAAGTTCCCAGCTGGTTTGTTCCATATTTGCTCGGGCAGTTACGACATTCCAGCTGCTTATGCCAGTGTGAAAGGTGTCTACACCAACAAAGCTCCTGGTGGCGTGGCTTACCGTTGCAGCTTCAGGGTTACTGAAGCGGTGTATTTGGTTGAGCGAATGGTTGATGTCTTGGCGCAAAAACTCGGTATGGACAAGGCGGAAATTCGAGCCAAAAACTTCATCAAAAAAGAGCAGTTTCCCTACACCAGCGCATTTGGCTTTGAATACGATTCGGGTGACTACCACACGGCCTTGAAAAAAGTGCTGGATGCGGTTGACTACCCAGCTTTGCGTGCAGAGCAAGCGGCTAAACGCGCCGACCCCAACAGCCCGACCTTGATGGGCATTGGTTTGGTCACCTTCACGGAAGTAGTGGGTGCTGGCCCGAGCAAGATTTGCGACATCTTGGGCGTCGGCATGTTTGATTCATGTGAAATACGGATTCATCCAACAGGGTCTGCCATCGCGCGCATGGGCACGATCAGCCAGGGCCAAGGACATCAAACCACCTACGCGCAAATCATTGCGACCGAACTCGGTATTGGGTCGGAGGTGATCCAGGTTGAAGAGGGGGACACCTCTACCGCGCCTTATGGACTCGGCACTTATGGATCACGGTCAACACCTGTAGCGGGTGCTGCCATTGCCATGGCTGCGCGCAAAATTCACGCAAAAGCCAAGAAAATTGCAGCGCACATGCTCGAGGTCAATGAAAGCGACCTTGATTGGGAAGTGGACCGTTTCAAAGTCAAGGGTGATGACAGCAAGTTCAAGACCATGGCAGATGTGGCTTGGCAGGCCTACCACCAACCGCCTGAAGGCTTAGAGCCAGGCCTGGAAGCGGTACATTATTACGACCCACCCAACTTCACTTTCCCCTTTGGTATTTACCTGTGTGTGCTTGACATTGACCGAGGCACCGGAGAAACCAAAATCCGTCGTTTTTATGCGCTTGATGATTGTGGAACCCGGATTAACCCGATGATCATCGAGGGCCAAATCCATGGCGGACTGACCGAAGGTTTTGCCGTGGCCATGGGGCAGCAAATGCCTTTTGATGCGCAGGGCAATCTGTTGGGCAACACCTTGATGGATTATTTCTTGCCGACTTTTGTCGAAACGCCACATTGGGAAACTGATCACACGGTGACACCATCACCCCACCATCCCATTGGTGCCAAAGGTGTTGCTGAGTCGCCCCACGTTGGCTCTATCCCGACCTTCACTTCGGCCGTCGTAGACGCTTTTGCACATCTGGGTATGACCCACATGGACATGCCTCACAACGCCTTCAGAGTCTGGAAAGAACTCAAAGCACATGGTCAAAACCTTTAATTGAAAGCATGTACTGAATGGAAGTCAAACTCGACAAACGTTACCCACTCGATGTTGATCCGGCGCGGGCCTGGACAATTTTGAGTGACTTGAAATCTGTTGCCAATTGCATGCCTGGTGCTGAGTTGACGGAGCAGCTATCAGATAGCGCTTACAAAGGTGGTGTCAAAGTCAAAGTCGGACCAGCTGTCGCGCAATTTGGCGGAACTGTGAACGTACTTGAAAAAGACGACACCGCCCGAAAAATGGTGCTCCATGGCAAGGGTGCCGATAAAGGCGGGTCCTCGGCTTCCATGGAAATGAGTGCAGTGATCGAGGCCGACCCTGAAAATGCACAGCACTGCGTACTCCATGGTGAGGCTGCGGTCATTGTGAACGGCAAATTTGCCCAGTTCGGCGGGCGGATGATGGTGCAGGTTTCTGACATGATTTTGGTCCAGTTCGTGGAAAACTTTCGTCAGGCGGCCTTGGCTTTACCTGGTGCTGTTGCCAGCAGCGAGGGTGCGCCTCAACAAGCCTCAGCGAGCGACCAGTCTCAGACGCCAGCTCCTCAGGTTGCTGGTGAAATCAATGGGCTTGCCATTGCCTGGGCGCTGGTCAAAAACTGGTGGGCTGGACTTTTCGGTAAACGGCCACAGTGATGTCTGAGCATCCCTCGCAGCCAGCAGGTCAATCGTTGCGTGAGGATTTACACGGTGTGGGCTACTTGGCCGATGCCGACTTGGCTACAACGCTTTGGCTGGCCGGTGAATTACAAAGGCCTTTGCTGATCGAGGGAGACGCCGGCGTTGGTAAAACGGCCTTGGCTGGTGCACTGGCCAAAACACTGCAAGCAAAGCTGATCCGCTTGCAGTGTTTTGAAGGTTTAGACCTGTCGCAGGCGGCTTACGAGTGGAATTATGGCCGTCAGTTGATGGCGATTCGATTGCACCAAGGCCAGACGGTCAGCGTGAAAGAGTCTGACATTTTCAGTCGGGAGTACCTGCTTGATCGACCGTTGCTTCAAGCCATTAGCCAGGATGGCCCTTGTGTCTTGCTGATTGATGAAATTGACCGTGCTGACGAGGCTTTTGAAGCTTTTTTGCTGGAAGTTCTGGCGGATTACCAAATCACGGTGCCTGAGATCGGGACTATTCGAGCCCGACAGATTCCCCGTGTGATCTTGACAAGCAACGGCACACGTGAACTCTCAGACGCCCTGCGACGTCGCTGCCTGTATCACTACTTGGACTACCCCACATTGGCGCGCGAGATGGCCATTGTCAAGGCCACCATGCCGGAGGTTGAATCTCGCTTGGTTGAGCAAGCCGTGCAATTTGTGCAGAACCTGCGTCGTGAAGATTTAGCCAAAATTCCTGGCGTGGCTGAAACACTGGATTGGGTGGCTGCCATGTACAAATTGAAGCAACACGCCTTGCCGCAAGACATGGATTTACTGTTATCAACTTTGGGATGTTTACTCAAAACACGCGAAGATCGGTTCGTGGTGGGTGCGGAGCGTGTTCGCAATTTGATGGATGGCCGGCGCATGGTGGGTGCCGCTGAGGCGGGACGTACGAGCAGTAGCCCATCATGAAGTCAGCATTGGCTCAAGCCCCTGGTGAAACCTTGTCTGGTTTTACCGCGATGCTGCGCGATCATGGTCTCTCAGTGGGCATTGCAGAGCAACAGGCCATGTTGACCGCTGCCCTTGCGGTGGGATCCGTGTATGAGTCTGGTGTACGCGCCGCATGGAGGTCGATTGCGTGTCACAGTCGGCGTGAATGGTTGTTATGGCCAGATCTATTTGATCGTTATTGGCACCCGTCGCGTGTCAAAGGTCATGTTCGTGTCAGCGGTCAAAGCCGCCCCAGTCGTGATTTGCGTCGTTCAGTTGAAGACATGCATCGGCAGATGGCCAATCATGACCAAGCCCCCTTGGGCGAAAAAAAATCAGCTGTTTCCAACACCAGCTCGTCTGTAGGCCTTGACGAGCATGACCCTGCGCTAAATGATTCGACACCCAAGGCCATGGGAGGTGCCAGTCGGGTTGACGCCTTGCACCAGCGTGAGGGACAAATGTGGCTGCCGCAAGACTTGGGTCTGTTGCAGCATCTCGCCAGGCAAATAAGCCAGCGTTTGCGGCCCCGATCAACAAGGCGATGGATGGTCGCAACGCCCGGAAAACGTTTGGACTTGCGACAGACGCTGCGAACCAGCGTTGCCTGGGGCGGGGAGACTTTGTCGCCAGCGTGGAAGATTCCTCGCCAGGAGCCGGCTCGCTTGTTTATTCTGGCCGATGTCAGTCGCTCCATGGAGTCGCATGCCCCGTTTTTTCTTCGTGTCGCTCGCGCCTTCGCACTTGAGGCCAAGGCACGCGTGTTTGTGTTTCACACCAGGCTGGCCGAAGTCACGCCTTTGATGCAACGTGACACCGCGGCGATTCAGGAAAAAGTCAACGCTGTCACGGCCGGTTTTGGTGCAGGCACGCGCATTGCCAGCAGCTTGAAAGATTTCGCACGCACGCATGCCCGTGCGCAACTCAGGCGCGGTGCACGTGTGTGGATCATGTCAGATGGTTTTGATACCGATGAGCCAACTGAATTGGCATTGGCTTTGCAAGGCCTGCGCGCACAAGGCGCCAAGGTGACCTGGTTCTATCCAACGAAAACAGAGCCGGCTGCCAGGGCGCTGCAATTGGCGCGACGTGAAATTGAACGTTTGATCCCGTTGGCCACGCTGGCAGATTTGGCTGCTGCTCGCCATGTTTTGAACTGATTTACAAGGAGAAGAGTCATGAGTGCTTTTGATTGGATTGCTCAAGCCGCTAAATTTCAAAGTGAGCATAAAGGGTTTGCCTTGGTCACAGTCTTGCGAGCCCAAGCACCCACGTCTGCGAAAGCGGGGGACAAAGCGCTTGTCACGGCGGATGGTCAAATTTTTGGCTGGATTGGCGGTGGGTGTGCGCAACCTGCTGTGCTTAAAACGGTGCGACGGTCTTTGATGTCAGGTCTGGCACAGACGATACGCATTGCGCCTACAGACCAGACGGCTGAACGAACGCTGGGCGATGTGCTGGAATTTGGCATGGTCTGTCATTCTGGCGGAACCCTGGAGCTGTTCATAGACCCTGTCAATCCACAGCCCAACTTGATCGTGATCGGTGATTCACCCGTGGCTAAATCTTTGGTGGCGCTGGGTTCGAGTCTTGGATTTCGACCGCATGTGATTGCGCACGGTGCGCAGGCTGACACTTTTCCTGATGCCGTTACCGTGGTTAACACGGATGCGCTAGATGTGGTGTGTGATCAACTACCTGAGGATGCATTTGTGGTCGTTGCGACCCAGGGACGTCGTGATTTGCAAGGACTGCAAGCAGCCTTGGCGCTGCAGCCAAAAAAAATGTGGTTTGTGGCCAGCGAGCGCAAGGCCGATGTGCTGCGTCAAAGCCTGATGGCTGCGGGCGAAGACAAGGCGGCTGTTGACAGCATCATCTCACCTGCTGGCCAATCCATTGGAGCCCATACGCCAGAGGAAATCGCCTTGTCGGTTATCGGCTCTGTTGTGGCAACTCGGCGTGGTCGCTTGACAGATTCGTCGCCAGTTGAGGCGCGCGCTGTTGCAGCACAAGACAGTACCGTCTCTGGCGCAGTAAAGCCGACGGGATCAGGATCGTGTTGTGGTGGTATGGCGGCGTCGATGCCCTCAAGCAGCGCCGAGGCTGTTGTGCTGACAACAGCGAAAAAATCGTGTTGCGGAGAATAAGGTGGGCTGCATACTCAAAGGTGGTGGCGGGCTCTACAGCCGTTTGGTCGTTGGTGCGGTGTTGCTGGCGGCGGGCTCTGGTACGCGCATGGGTGGTCGCCCAAAGTCGCTGCTGGAATTGGGTGGGGTGCCGTTGATCCGGCGTCAACTGATCGCCTTGTCAGGCGCGGGTGTTGACGAGTTGGTGGTCGTTTTGGGTCATTATTCAGATTTGATTGAGCCGGTTGTGAGAGACTTTCCCCTGACCTTGGTGCGCAATCTGGACCCGGATGCGGGTCAGGTTTCATCGCTGCGCTTGGGTCTTCAAGCGTTGAGCCCTAAGATTGATGCTGTCTTGGTCGCGTTGGCTGATCAGCCGCTGATCAACTCACAAGATGTGAATGATTTGTTCGCTGCCTACAAGAAGCGTCCCGACGGCACGCAAGTGGTTCAGCCTGATGTGGATGGGCAACCCGGCAACCCTGTCATGTTCAGCGCAGAGGTGCTTGGGGATATCCTGTCAGGCGATGCGAAACTAGGTTGTAAGCAGTGGCAAGCTGCGCACGCTGAAGCTGTTTTTCGGTGGCCAACGTCCAATCGCCGCTACCGAACCGATATAGACACCCCCGCGGACATTGAAGAGTTGGCGAGCAGAACAGGTCATCAGCTGCGCTGGCCGGCAGGGCTTGTGAGCACTGTTTAAACCATGATAGACAAGAAGCCCGAGCCTTTGCTGCAGCTATGGTCAACGCCGATTGGCGTGCATCAATTTAGCCAAGCTGATGCGCTCAATTCAACGCTTGCTCGCGTGTTCAAGTCCATGCAGTTAACGGATCCTGATGCAGTCAGTGGTGCTCAAGCTTTTTATGCCAGTCGTGATGACCTTTTAAAACGTATTCGTTTGTCTGAGTGGGACCAACTGATCAGTTTTTTGGTCGATGGACTTCGCCAAACCGTTGTCTTGAGTAATCAACATGTTTGGCCCGAAGCCGCACCTGGTTTACAAATCGCTTTGGAAGGTATCTGGTTTCAAATCAGCGCTCAGGGTAGCCACCATGATGTGCATACCCATGGCAACTGTTCCTGGTCAGGCGTGTACTGTGTTCAGGTCGATGCGCCTGAGAAACGCATTGCAAACCCTGTTCTGGGGGAGGCCAATGGTGTCACGCGCTTTTATGGACCGCACTTCAACCAATTGGGTGGTGCGCACATTGATTTTGGCAACGCTTACTTGCAGCGCGCGCACTGGGACGTGGCGCCAAAACCTGGCCAGTTGGTCGTTTTCCCTTCTTGGTTAGCGCATCAAGCCATGCCTTATCAAGGCGAGTGCGAACGTATCATTGTGTCCTTCAATGCCAGTGTGCATGCAAGCTCTGGCTCAGATCAATTGCACGGTTATGCGCGCCTGTGAGACAGAGGGCGTCACTTGGCTCAACCGTAAAATCAACATGGGATGGACAATCTGGGTTCAATTGTTTTATGTGAACAGCGGCATGTAAGCTGCTTTGAAAACCACGAGGAAAGTGCATCATGAACAGTATTGACATTGACGTGCTGCGCACGGCTTTGGAGTGGCTTGACAAAGGTCATCGCGTGGTACTCGGTACGGTGGTGCGTACCTGGGGTTCGGCACCAAGGCCGCCTGGCTCTTTGATGATCATTCGCGGTGATGGTCAGGTGGCGGGATCGGTTTCTGGCGGCTGCATCGAAGACGACCTGATTGGTCGCGTGGCTCGTGGTGAGTTGGCCATGAAGTTGCCTGAGCTGACCATTTATGGTCAAACTGCGCAGGAGGCTCAGCGTTTTGGCCTACCTTGCGGGGGGAGTGTGCAAATTGTGCTGGAGCCGCTTTCAGCCAAGTCGCAATTACGCGAACTGCTGGTAGCCATTCATGCCCACCGCAGAGTGCAGAGACGACTCGATCTGGCAACAGGTCTGGTCAGACACGAGGCCGTAAACGATGGCGACAAGGTGCTGTTCGATGGCGTATCACTCAGCACCATACATGGTCCGCGTCTGCGTTTACTCATCATTGGTGGTGGGCAGCTCTCGCGCTATTTGGCCAGCATGGCGAACATGCTCGATTATCAAATCACGGTCTGTGAACCACGCGAAGAATACCAAGAAGGTTGGGAAGACTTCAATGGCGTGACATTGTCAACCGACATGCCAGATGACTTGGTTTTGGCCATGAATCTGGACCATAACAGCGCCGTGGTTGCGATGACGCATGACCCCAAGCTCGATGATTTGGCATTGATGGAAGCCCTGCGCACCCCAGCTTTTTACGTGGGTGCGCTGGGTTCTAGGCACAACAATTCCGAAAGACGTCAACGCTTGTTGGAATTCGATGTCACGCAAGAAGAAGCC
>CAWUSQ010000027.1:0-20367 GCA_963925275.1 uncultured Rhodoferax sp. | reverse complement strand
GTGATGGACACGGAAGACTGAGCGAAGACGGAAGTGGCAGCAACAGCAGCCAAAGCAATCAGGGTTTTTTTCATGAGAAATTTCTCCAAAGTTGAAATAAGCAAGACTCTTATCAAGTCTCTTCTAACTTCCAAAGAATCAGAAGCTGGGTGTATTTAAACCCACACACCGCCCGATTGACAGCAAACGCGCTGTGTAAAGCGGGAAAACCGCGGTTTTTGTTGTTTGCGTGCGACAAAACGAAGCCAACCAGCGGCTTGGCCAGTGTTTTTGCCGATCAAGGCTGGCTGCAAATCCAGGCCAAACCGGGCACTGAGACCAGCTGGGCGCGGTGGCTGAGGGCAAGGGTATCTAATAAGCACCGGGCACAAAGCCGATGCCCTGCCCTTAAACTGCAGCTTAAAGTTGCCCCCTTGGCGGCCAGACTCCAACCCACACACACTTGCTTCATGCTGACCGATCGCCTGTTCACCACCTTGGACCTTGCCCTGCGCACCGTGTTTGCGCCCCACCGCGCCAGCCTGGCCTGCCCCACGGTATCTGGCGACACCACCCAGCTCAGCGATGACGAGAAAGTCCAGGCCGGCGCCCTGATGCGGGTGAACCATGTGGGTGAGGTGTGCGCGCAAGCCCTGTACAACGCGCAGGCCTTGGCCACACGCGACGCCGCGCTGCGAGCGCACTTTGAGCACGCCAGCGCCGAGGAAACCAACCACCTGGCCTGGACTGAGCAGCGTTTGAAAGAACTGGGCGCGCACCCCTCGCGCTTGAACCCGCTGTGGTACGCAGGCGCCTTTGGTATTGGCCTGCTGGCCGGGCGCCTGGGCGACCGGGTGAGCCTGGGCTTTGTGGTCGAGACCGAGCAGCAAGTGGAGGCGCATTTGGCCAGCCATTTGAGCCGCCTGCCCGCCAATGACCATGCTTCGCGCGCCATCGTGGCGCAAATGCAGTTGGATGAGGCCGGCCACGCGGCGGATGCCCAGCAGCTCGGCGCAGCCCCCTTGCCAGAACCTGTGAAGCGACTGATGCGCGCGGCGGCCAAGCTGATGACCACCGTGGCGCACCGGGTCTGATCAGACTTGCGTCACCTCAAAGCTGGTGGTGATCACCGCTGTTTTACCCAGCATCACGCTGCCTGAACAGTATTTGTCGTGGCTCATGGCGATGGCACGCTCCACCGCCGCCGCTGGCACGTCCTTGCCCGTCACCGTGAAGTGCATGTTGATGGCGGTGAAAACCTTGGGGTCGGTCTCAGCGCGCTCGGCCGTCAGCTTGACGCTGCAGCCCTGCACCACGTGGCGACCGCGCTTCAATATCAAGACCACGTCATAGGCAGTGCAGCCCCCCGCGCCGGCGAGCATGAGCTCCAGCGGGCGTGGCGCCAAATTGCGCCCACCGTTGTCGGGCTTGGCCGCATCGGGCGCGCCGTCCATCACCACCACGTGGCCACTGCCCGTCTCGGCCACAAAGCCCATGCCCGATTGCGTGCCCAAAGCACCCGTCCAGTTCACCGTGCATTCCATACCAAGCGCTCCTGAAAAATGTGAAGTAAACCACCATTGTCGCCATTTCAGGCCCGACCAAGCCTGCGCCACGGGCCAGCGCTTATCATGGCACCCCTATGACAAGCAAGCCTCTGACCCCGCTGGACTACCTAAAAAAGATTCTGACCGCGCGCGTCTATGACGTGGCCATTGAGTCGGCGCTGGAGCGCGCCAGCGCCTTGAGCGCGCGCCTGAAAAACACGGTGTTGCTCAAGCGCGAAGACCAGCAGCCGGTGCACAGCTTCAAGCTGCGCGGCGCCTACAACAAGATGGCGCATTTGAGCCCAGAGCAGCTCAAATGCGGCGTGATTTGCGCCTCAGCCGGCAACCACGCCCAGGGCGTGGCTTTGAGCGCCAAACGCTTGGGCTGCCGCGCGGTGATCGTGATGCCCACCACCACGCCACAGGTCAAGGTCGATGCCGTGCGCAGCTTTGGTGGTGAGGTTGAGCTGTTTGGCGAAAGTTATTCTGACGCCCACGCCCACGCCGTGAAGCTGGAAAAAAAGCACCACATGACGTTTGTGCACCCCTTTGACGACCCCGACGTGATCGCCGGCCAGGGCACGATTGCCATGGAAATCTTGCGCCAGCACCAAGGCCGCCTGGACGCGGTGTTTGTGGCCATCGGTGGCGGGGGCTTGATCTCTGGCGTGGCCAATTACATCAAGGCGGTGCGCCCTGACATCAAGGTCATCGGCGTGCAGATGAACGATTCCAACGCCATGGTGCAGTCGGTTATGGCCGGCAAGCGCCAAACCTTGAACGATGTGGGCTTGTTCTCAGACGGCACCGCGGTGAAATTGGTGGGCGAAGAAACCTTTCGCATCACCAAGGGCTTGGTGGACGACTATGTTGAGGTTGACACCGACGCGGTGTGCGCGGCCATCAAAGACGTGTTTGTGGACACGCGCAGCATCGTCGAGCCAGCAGGCGCTTTGGCAGTGGCGGCCATCAAGCAGTATGTGGCCACACACAAAACCAAGGGCGAAACCTACGCGGCCATTTTGTGCGGCGCCAACATGAACTTTGACCGCCTGCGCTTTGTCGCCGAGCGCGCCGAGGTGGGCGAAGAGCGCGAAGCCTTGTTTGCGGTGACCATCCCTGAAGCGCGCGGCAGCTTCAAGCGCTTGTGCGAACTCATCAGTGACCTGCCGAGCTTTGGCGGCGCCAAAACGCCACGCCACGTGACCGAGTTCAACTACCGCATCAGCGACGCAGCCAAGGCCCATGTGTTTGTGGGCCTGAGCACAGCGGTTCGGGGCGAGTCGGTAAAGATTGCCGCTTACCTGAGCCGCCACAAGTTTGAGACGATTGACATCACACACGACGACCTGGCCAAAGAGCATATTCGCCACATGGTGGGTGGGCGCAGCGCCTTGTCGCATGATGAACGCCTGCTGCGTTTTGTCTTCCCTGAGCGCCCAGGCGCTTTGCTGAAGTTTTTAAGCCTGATGCGCCCGAACTGGAACATCAGCCTGTTTCACTACCGCAACCAGGGCGCCGACTACGGGCGCATTTTGGTGGGCTTGCAGGTCCCCACAGAGGACAGCAAGGCGTTTTCCGGTTTCCTGGCCACCTTGGGCTACCCCTGCGTGGAAGAAACCGCCAACCCCATTTACAAAGCCTTTTTACAAGCATGAGTGCCTCACTGGACGGCAAACTGGTGGTGGCGATTTCAAGCCGTGCCCTGTTTGATTTTGAGGAAGAAAACCTGGTCTTTGAGCAAGGCGACGACCGCGCCTACATGGCTTTGCAGCTGAGCCGACTCGATGTGCCGGCCAGACCGGGTGTGGCGTTTTCGCTGGTTCAGAAATTGCTGGCTTTCAACACGCCGGCACCTGCGGGTGCGGGCGCAGTGGGGCGGGCACAGAGCGCGGCCCCCGCGCCGTCTGGCGCACCAAGCTCGCAACCGGTAGAGGTGGTCATCCTCTCGCGCAACGACCCGGTCTCTGGCATGCGCGTGTTTCGCTCGGCCAAGCATTACGGCTTGGCGATTGAGCGGGGCAGCTTCACCCGCGGCACCAGCCCCTGGCGCTACCTCAAGCCCTTGCATGCCAACTTGTTCTTGAGCACCCATTTGAGCGACGTGCGCGCCGCGCTCGATGCCGGCGTGCCAGCAGCCCAGGTCTACCCACAAAGCGCGCGCGCCAGCAAGGCGCACCCCGGCGAAGTGCGCATCGCGTTTGACGGTGATGCGGTGCTGTTTTCAGACGAGGCCGAGCGCGTGTTTCAAACGCATGGTCTGAGCGCGTTTCAACAGCACGAGTCCGACAACGCGGCGCTGCCCCTGCCCGATGGCCCGTTCAAACCCTTGCTGATCGCCCTGCAGCGCCTGCAGCAAAGCGGCACGCCGCGCATGCGCATCCGCACCGCTTTGGTCACCGCGCGCAGTGCGCCCGCGCACGAGCGCGCCATTCGCACCCTGATGAACTGGAACATCGAGGTCGATGAGGCCATGTTTTTGGGCGGCTTGGACAAAGGCGATTTCCTGCGCGAGTTCGAGCCCGATTTTTTCTTTGACGACCAGACCGGTCACATTGAGTCCGCCGCGCGCCACGTGCCCGCCGGCCACGTGGCCAATGGCGTGCGCAACCCCGCACGCAACCCCTCGCCTGACGCCCCGTCTAGCTGATACCGCTAGAGCCGCCCAGCGCCTTTGACTTTTGCCGGAGCACTTTAACCATGTCTGTTGCCACCAAACTCGCTGACTTCAAGGTCTTTGCCGCGCGCACCTGGGCGCTGGCACAACCCTACTTTTCATCAGAAGACAAATGGAAGGCGCGGGGCATGCTGCTAGCCATCATTGCCCTGAACCTGGCCATGGTCTACATGGCCGTGCTCTTTAATGCCTGGAACAAGTTGTTTTATGACGCCTTGCAGAACAAAGACAGTGTGGTGTTCTGGGCCCAGTTGGGGCGCTTCGCCTACCTGGCTTTTGGCTTCATCGTGCTGGCGGTGTACAAGTTTTACCTGACCCAACTGCTGGAGATGCGCTGGCGCGGCTGGATGACCGCGCATTACCTGGAGCGCTGGCTAAGTGGCCAAAATTTTTACAAGTTGGAGCTGATGCGCTTTGTGGGCGGCAAGAACGCTGATGCCGCCAACCCCGACAACCCTGACCAACGCATTCAAGAAGACATCAACCTGTTCACCGCCTACACCGTCTCATTGAGCATGGGCCTGCTCAATGCCGTGGTCACGCTGGCGAGTTTTGTCGGCATTTTGTGGGGCTTGTCAGGCAGCTTTGCGTTCACGTTTGGTGGTCAAGACTTCACCATTCCTGGCTTCATGGTCTGGATGGCGGTGCTCTACAGCTTGGCCGGCAGTGTGCTCACCCACTACATTGGTCGCCCACAGATCAAGCTCAACTTCAACCAACAGCGCCTGGAGGCCGACTTTCGCCACCACATGGTGCGGGTACGCGAGTACAGCGAAGCCATTGCCTTGGACCGCGGCGAGGCCGTTGAGCGCGGCCAACTAGACAGCCGTTTTGGCCACGTTCTGGGCAATTATTTAGCGCTGATCAAGGCCAAGAAAAACCTGATCTGGTTCACCAGTTTTTACGGCCAAGCGGCGGTGGTCTTTCCGTTCATTGTTGCCGCGCCTCGCTTTTTCAGCGGCGCCATTCAGCTCGGTGAGCTGATGCAAATCTCCAGCGCTTTTGGCCGGGTGCAAGACGCCTTGAGCTGGTTTGTCGACAGCTACCCCAGCTTGGCGTCGTGGCGCGCCACGACCGACCGCTTGACCAATTTTGAAGCCTCGTTCCAAGCCATCAAAGACAGGGCACGCGCGCCTGATGCCTTGGTGGTGGTGCCCAGTGCCGTGGGGCCGGACAAGCGCGCCAGCCTCAAGGCCGAGGGGCTCACCATCCGCCTGCCCAACGGCGACACCTTGCTCGCTGGTGCGCAGTTGGCCGCCCAGCCCGGTGAGTCGATCTTGCTGCAAGGTCCCTCGGGCAGTGGCAAGTCCACCTTGTTTCGCGCCATCGCAGGGGTCTGGCCCTACGCACAAGGCGCGGTGGAGCGCCCTATGGACACCATGTTCGTCGCGCAGCGGCCCTACTTTCCCAACGGCCCACTGCGCGAGGCGCTGGCCTACCCCAGTGAGCACAAGCTGTTCAACGACGACGCGCTCAAAGACGCATTGCGCCAAGCGCAATTACCCGATCTGGTCGAACGCCTGGACGATGTCGCGGCCTGGGGACAAACCTTGTCTGGCGGCGAGCAGCAACGCCTGGCCATCGCCCGTGTGTTCCTGAAAAAACCAGCTTGGGTGTTTGCTGATGAGGCCACCAGCGCCATGGACGAGGCCACCGAACAGGCGGTCTACACCAGCTTGCTCGAACATGTGCGCCAGTGGGGCGGCTCATTGGTGTCGATCGCGCACCGGCCCTCAGTGGCGCAACACCACCAGCGCCAATGGGTGCTGCAGGCCAGCGGCGTGCCCGGAGGGGCGCGTTACACGCTCAAGCCTTGAGCCGGCCCTGCGCGGGCGCGAGCCCAGTAAAAAACCCGCTCGCGGGCGGGTTTTTTAGTTCGGGCCAGACTGCGCCGGGCGCCGCTTAAAACGGGATGTCGTCATCCATGTCGTCAAAGCCGCTGCTCGCCTTGGCCGGCGCCGCGGGCTGCTGACGCGGGGCCGCTTGGGCTCGGGGCGCAGCAGCTTGACGTGGCGCGTAAGCGCCCTCGTCCTCACCACCCCCACCGCCAGCACCACCAGGCTCACCCATGCCTTCACGCGTACCCAGCATTTGCAGCTCGTTGGCGATGATGTCGGTGGCGTATTTTTCCTGGCCATCTTTGTCGGTGTACTTGCGGGTTTTGATGCGACCCTCAATATAGACCGAGCGGCCTTTTTTCAGGTACTGGCTGACGATTTCAGCCAGACGACCAAAAAAGGTCACGCGGTGCCATTCGGTTTCTTCAACCATCTCACCGGTCTTGCTTTTATAGCGGCTGCTGGTGGCAATGGTCACGTTGGCTACCGGGTCGCCACTGGGCAAATAGCGTACTTCAGGGTCGCGGCCAAGGTTGCCGACGAGAATGACTTTGTTGACTGAGGCCATGTGAGATCCTTATCAATGAATGGGGTTGAATGGGTTCATTATCATGCCATCAGTGGCGCTCAGCGGCTTTGGCTGCAGGCGACTGCATTGGCCAGGCCAGCAACAACCACAAGCCCATCAAAGCAGCGTCAACCTGAAACAGTCTGTTGGCACCGCCGTGCTGCATCAGCCAGCCGCCAATCAAGCCGCCGGCAAAAAAGCCCAGCGACTGCAAGGTGTTGTAAACGCCAATGGCCGCGCCGCGCGAGGCCGCAGGCGCCACCCTGGAGACCATGCTGGGCTGACTGGCTTCAAGCACGTTAAAGCCCAAGAAAAACACGAACAGCGCCACACCCAACACCAGTGCACTGGGCTGCAAGTCAACCAGTTGCCACAAGGCCAATTGCACCAAGACAATCATGCCGATGGAACTCAAAAATACGCCACGCAAATAACCGCGCTTCTCAAGCTGAAACAAGCTCACGCCCATCAGCACAAACGCGCCCATGACGGCGGGCAAATAAACATGCCAGTGTTGCGCTCTGGGCAAACCTGCGCGCTCCAGCATGGCAGGCACCGCCAGCCACATGGACAACTGCACCGCGTGCAACACAAAGACACCAAAGTTGAGCCGCAACAGGGCCGCAGAATGCAGCACATCAGCGATGCGTCCGCGCGGCAAGTTGTGGTGCTTGATGGGCTCAGGCGGCACCCACCAAATCACACCCAAAATACCCCCTAGCGCCAAGATACCAGTCAGCATGAAAATGCCCGCCAACCCAATCCAGTGAGCCAACACAGGGGCGGCCACCAAAGACACCGCAAACATCAAACCAATGCTGGCACCCACCATGGCCATGGACTTGGTGCGCACCTCGTCACGGGTGTGGTCAGCCAGCAAAGCGGTGACCGCTGCCGACACGGCGCCTGCGCCCTGCACCGCGCGCCCTACAGCCAGCCAGGTGAGGCTGGGCGCCAAGGCCGCCAGCAGGCTACCGGCGGCAAACACCAGCAGCCCAAACACAATCACGGGCTTGCGCCCCAGGCGGTCTGAGGCCAGCCCGTAGGCAAACTGCAGCAAAGCCTGCGTGAGTCCGTAAATGCCCATGGTCAGGCCAACCATGAAGGCGTCACCTCCACCAGGGTAACGCGCAGCCTCAATTGCAAACACCGGCAAAATCAAAAACAGGCCCAGCATGCGCAAGGCAAAGATCGACGCAAGCGAAAAACTGGCGCGTCGCTCCAGCGCTGTCATGGGCGTACCCAACACGCCAGCGCTGACTGAAGGCGACACGTTCACTTCTGACAAAAGGATTCTCCGATTCAAGAAAAGGCGGGCTCACGCTGAGCGCTGCGCGAGCATTGTCCACGATCTAAGTCGCGGTGATGGGTGGCTTGGCCACACCATTAACGGCTGTGGCCAAGCCAGAGTGACTATCATGGCGGGTTAGCCGGCAACGAGTGACCGGCCTTTTTTGAGCACAACCCGCCTTGAATACACCTGAAGAAGGCGCCTACCTGGCGCGCACCCTGCAACTGCCATGCATCAGCGTGCGAGGCGCGCGCACGCACAATCTGAAAAACGTCGACCTCGATATTCCGCGCAACCAGCTGGTGGTGATCACCGGCTTAAGCGGATCAGGCAAATCCAGCTTGGCGTTTGACACCTTGTACGCCGAGGGCCAGCGCCGCTATGTGGAGAGCCTGTCAACTTATGCCCGTCAGTTTTTGCAACTCATGGACAAGCCTGATGTGGACATGATCGAGGGCTTATCACCGGCCATCTCGATTGAACAAAAAGCCACCAGCCACAACCCGCGCTCCACCGTGGGCACGGTGACCGAGATCCATGACTACCTGCGCTTGCTGTTTGCCCGCGCGGGCTTGCCCTATTGCCCCGAACACCAGCGCCCACTGCAAAGCCAAACCGTGAGCCAAATGGTGGACGCGGTGCTGGCGCTGCCGCCAGAGACCCGGATCATGATTCTGGCGCCCGTGGCACGCGAGAAAAAAGGCGAGTTCCTGGACCTGTTTGCTGACATGCAGGCCCAAGGCTATGTGCGTTTTCGCATCAACGGCGAGCCTTTTGAGTTTGACCAACTGCCGGCGCTTAAAAAGACCGAGAAGCACGACATTGACGTGG
The DNA here is from genome assembly GCA_963925275.1 of uncultured Rhodoferax sp. GTDB lineage: Bacteria > Pseudomonadota > Gammaproteobacteria > Burkholderiales > Burkholderiaceae_C > Rhodoferax. Next base: position 11,636 of record CAWUSQ010000027.1, on the reverse strand, counting down.
TCATCGACCGCCTTAAAGTGCGCGCCGATGCAACGCAGCGTTTGGCCGAGAGTTTTGAAGCCGCCCTGCGCGTGGCCGGTGGCCGCGCCATTGTGTTGGAAATGGACGTGGCCGATGGGCCTGGCACCGAGCACCTGTTCAACGCCAAATTTGCCTGCCCTGTTTGCCATTACGCCATTGCCGAGTTAGAGCCGCGGCTGTTTTCTTTCAACTCCCCCATGGGCGCCTGTCCCGCGTGCGACGGCCTTGGGCATCAAGAATTTTTTGACCCTGCACGGGTAGTGGCCTTCCCCAGCCTGAGTCTGGCCAGTGGCGCCATCAAAGGTTGGGACCGGCGCAACGCCTACTACTTTGCCGTGCTCGAGTGCCTGGCGGCGCACTACAAGTTTGACATCGAGCAGAGTTTTGAAGACCTGCCTGAGCCTGTGCGCCAGGTTGTGTTGTTTGGCTCGGGTGTTGAAGCCATCCGCTTTGAGTACAGCCTGGACAGCGCCAGCGGCAAGAAGCAGAGCAAAAAACACCCGTTTGAGGGCATCATTCCCAATATGCAGCGGCGTTTCCGTGAGACCGACTCGAGCGTGGTGCGTGAGGACTTGGCGCGCTACCGCGCCACCCAGCCCTGCACCAGCTGCGCGGGCAGCCGTTTGCGCTTGGAGGCGCGCCATGTTCGCATTGGTGAGGGCGACCAGTCACGGGCAATTTTTGAACTCAGTCACCTGACGCTGGGACACTGTTTGGCGTATTTCCAAAGCCTAAGCATGCCTGGCGCGCGCGGTGACATTGCAGCCAAAGTGGTGCGGGAAATCAGCTTGCGACTGAAATTCCTCAACGATGTGGGCTTGACCTACCTGAGCCTGGACCGCAGCGCCGAGACCTTGAGCGGCGGTGAGTCCCAACGCATCCGCTTGGCCAGTCAAATTGGCTCTGGCCTGACTGGCGTGATGTACGTGCTCGATGAGCCCAGCATCGGCCTGCACCAGCGTGACAATGACCGCTTGATCGACACCCTTAGGCACCTGCGCGACATCGGCAACAGCGTGCTGGTGGTCGAGCATGACGAAGACATGATGCGCGCTGCCGACCAGATCATTGACATGGGGCCAGGCGCCGGTGTTCATGGCGGGCGGGTCATGGCACAAGGCACCTTCGAGGAGGTCAAGGCCAACCCGCAGTCACTCACCGGCCAGTACCTGGCCCGCACCAAAAACATTGACATTCCCAAACAGCGCACCGCCTGGCTGCCGTCCCCGCAGGCGCAGGCTGCCGCCAAACACAAGGCGTCGCGTTTCGCCCCAAGCGCGGCCGCCGAGCGCCGCGCCGCGCGCGAAGCAGCCCACTTGGCAAACCTGGGCGAGTGGCAAGCCTTGCGTATTGTGGGCGCCACTGGCAACAACCTGCAAACAGTGAATGTGGCGTTTCCTGTGGGCTTGTTCACCTGTGTGACCGGCGTCTCTGGCTCAGGCAAATCCACCCTGGTCAATGACACCTTGTACAAAGCCGTGGCGCACACCCTGTACCGTGCGCACGATGAGGCAGCTGCGCACCTGGCCATCGAAGGCATTGAGTACTTTGACAAGGCCATCAATGTGGACCAGTCGCCGATTGGCCGCACACCCAGGTCCAACCCCGCCACCTACACCGGTGTCTTCACGCCGATACGCGAGCTCTTGGCCGAGATGTCCATGGCGCGCGAGCGTGGCTACGGGCCTGGACGTTTTTCCTTCAATGTCAGCCAAGCCTCCGGCGGTGGGCGCTGTGAGGCCTGCGAAGGTGATGGCGTGGTCAAAGTTGAGATGCACTTTCTGCCCGACGTCTACGTGCCTTGCGACATTTGCCAGGGTCAGCGCTACAACCGCGAAACGCTAGAGGTGCTCTACAAAGGCAAAAACATCGCGCAAATTCTGGATCTCACCGTCGACGCCGCGCACAGTTTCTTCAAAGCCGTGCCAGCGATCGAGCGCAAGCTCCATACGCTCTTGGACGTAGGGCTGTCTTACCTGCGGCTCGGCCAGGCCGCAACCACCTTGTCTGGCGGCGAAGCCCAGCGCGTCAAGCTGGCGCTGGAATTGTCTAAACGCGACACTGGGCGCACCCTGTACATCCTGGATGAACCCACCACCGGCTTGCACTTTGCCGATATCGACTTGCTGCTCAAAGTCTTACACCGCCTGCGCGACAACGGCAACACCATTGTGGTGATCGAGCACAACTTGGATGTGATCAAAACCGCTGATTGGCTGATTGACATGGGCCCAGAGGGCGGCAGCGGTGGAGGCACGGTGGTCGGCGTGGGCACACCTGAAGACTTGGCCGACAACCCAGCCAGCCACACCGGCAAGTACCTCAGGCGCTTACTAAGCCTCCCGCAGACCGGGCTGCCGGCCAGTGAGCTCCAGACCAAGGGCGACGACTGACACGCCTGCGGCCTTGGCTTTTCAGGGCCTGGCGCAGGTGGCCATTGTGAGGCGCTTGCACACCAGGCGCGTGGTCATTTGATCTCGCTCAAACCAAGCGGCACAATGCCCCCAATGGCCATGGGCTCGAGGAGGCTTTTTTTGCATACCCCGTTTCACGAACGACACCCGCCAGGTGTCAAGCGCAACAAAGTGGTCAGCGCCACGGAGGCGGTTCGCCTCATTCACGATGGCGACACGGTGGCCACCAGCGGCTTTGTGGGCATTGGCTTTGCTGAGGAAATTGCCATTGCACTGGAGCAACGCTTCTTACAAGCCCAGGCCGACACCGGGCAGGGCGCACCGCGCCAGCTGTGTCTGGTGTATGCCGCCGGGCAAGGCGACGGCGGCCAGCGCGGCTTGAACCATCTCGGCCACCCGGGCCTGTTGCGCCGTGTCATCGGCGGACACTGGGGCATGATTCCGGCGCTGCAAAAATTGGCAGTTACCAATCAGATTGAGGCCTACAACCTGCCCCAAGGCGTGATCTCACACCTGTTTCGAGACATTGCCGCGGGCAAACCCGGCACGCTCACGCATGTGGGTCTGGACACCTTTGTTGACCCCCGCCATGGCGGGGGCAAGATGAATGCCTGCACCAGCGAAGACCTGGTGCGCGTCATGGCCATCGACGGCAAAGATTTTCTGTTTTACAAAGCCTTCCCAATTCACGTGGGTATCATCCGCGCCACCACCGCTGACCCCGACGGCAACCTGAGCATGGAGCGCGAAGCACTCACCTTGGAGGCGCTGTCCATTGCCATGGCCGCGCACAATAGCGGCGGCATCGTGATCGCGCAGGTTGAGCGTGTCGCCGAGCGCAACACCCTGCATTCACGCGCCGTCAAAATTCCTGGTGTACTGGTCGACGTGGTGGTAGTGGCCAGCGATGCAGCCAAGCACATGCAGACCTTCGCAGAGCCCTACAACCCAGCTTATGCGGGCGACATCCGCGTGACGATGGACCAGCACCCCGTCATGGCGCTCAATGCGCGCAAAGTCATCGCCCGGCGTGCCGCATTGGAGCTCCAAGCCAACAGCGTGGTGAACCTGGGTATTGGCATGCCAGAGGGTGTTGCGGCGGTCGCAGCGGAAGAAGGTATTTTCGAATTACTCACCCTGACGGCCGAGCCTGGCGTGATTGGCGGCGTACCAGCCGGTGGCCTGAACTTTGGTGCTGCGGTGAATGCACACGCGGTGATCGACCAGCCCTACCAATTCGATTTTTACGATGGCGGTGGCCTTGATCTGGCGGTACTTGGCCTGGCCCAGGCCGACGCCCAAGGCAATTTGAATGTGAGCCGCTTTGGCACACGTTTAGCCGGCGCGGGCGGCTTCATCAACATCAGTCAGAACGCCAAAAAAGTGGTGTTTGTCGGCACCTTTACCGCTGACGGCTTGCAAGTTCAAGTCAAAGATGGCCAACTGGCCATTCAGGCTGAGGGAAGACAGCGCAAATTTGTGGCCGCGCTTGAGCACCGAACCTTCAGCGCCCGAGAGGCGCTGCGCCGAGGCCAGGACGTGCTCTACGTGACCGAGCGCTGCGTGATGCGCCTGGTGCAGCACCTGGGTCTACCCGCACTCGAACTCGTCGAAATAGCCCCTGGCATGGACCTGCAAACCGATGTGCTGGCGCACATGGATTTCAAGCCGCTGATCAGCCCCACACTGAAGACCATGCCGCGCAATTTGTTCACCCCCGGAGCCCTGAATTTGCGCAGGGACTTGCTCGCCACGCCGCTGGGCCAGCGCTTTGAATTAGACCGCAGCCTGGGCACATTGTTCATCAACTTTGAGGGCTTGAGCATTGACGAGGCACACCTCATTGACGCGATTGAAACCCAAGTCCATGCGCTGCTAGAGCCCTATGGCCAAGGTGTTGACGTGGTGGCCAATTACGACAACTTTCACATCCTGCCCCCGCTGGTGGACAGCTACGCTGCCATGGTGCACCGGCTGCAAGCGCGCTTCTACAAACAAGTCACGCGCTACGGTACCGGTGGTTTTCTGAAAGCCCGGCTGGAAACGCGCGGGGCTTGAAGCCGCGCTGGTGGCGTCAAGCCCGCGCAGTACAGCATCAAGTGTGGGGCCGAGCGCTTTGCAGCAAGCCTCGGGTTTGCAAGGCCACGTTGCGCGCCTCAGCTGCAAAGTCGTCGCCCGACGATGCGTACAGGATGGCGCGCGAAGAGCTCACCACGATCGGCCCTGTGGTGTGCACCAAGCCCATGGCGTCCACCGTACCGCGCCAACCCGCTTGGACGGTGGACAGGGCATCACCGCCTTGTGCACCCACGCCAGGTATGAGCAGGGGCAGCGTGGGCGCCAGCGCGCGCACCCGCTCAATTTCTGCCGGGTAGGTGGCGCCCACCACCAGGCCGAGCTGCCCGTTGAGGTTCCACGGGCCTTGCGCGAGTTGCGCAATGTGTTCAAACAACAGGGGCTTGCCGGGCACATCACCTAAGCGTTGGGCCTGGAAATCATCGCCCCCAGGGTTGGAGGTGCGGCACAACAAAAATGCCCCCTTGCCATGGCGGCGCAGGTAGGGCTCTACCGAGTCAAACCCCATGAAAGGCGAGAGCGTGACGGCATCGGCGCCATAGCGTTCAAACGCCTCAATGGCGTATTGCTCAGCCGTGCTGCCAATGTCGCCGCGCTTGGCGTCCAAAATGATGGGCACGTGCTGAGCGGTGCGGCGCATGTGTTCCACCAGGCGCTCCAACTGGGCTTCAGCACGGTGTGCGGCAAAGTAGGCAATCTGGGGCTTAAAGGCCATGGCCAGGTCAGCGGTGACGTCCACAATGGCAGCGCAAAAATCAAAAATGCGGCTGGCGTCATTTTTAAAGTGTGCTGGAAAGCGACTGGGCTCAGGGTCAAGCCCGACACACAGCATGGAGGCGTTTTGCCGCTCAGCGGCAGCGAGTTTGTCCAGGAATTTCATGGCAGCATTGTATGAAGCCTGCCGGCCAAGCCCCGTACCTGCCTGCGCGCTGGGCCTCGCCCGAGGGCGCAGCCCTGCCACAGCGCACGGCGCACGGCGCACGGCGCGTTAGACTGCGCCCCTGGCTTTTAGCTTTTTCACCCCGCCCATGAAACCCACTGACCTCTTAGACGACACCGAGCACAGCCCGTTCACGCCGGCTCAGCGCTCGGCAGCGGCATGGCGCAGCACCTGGGTGAGTGTGGGTGTGAACCTGGTGCTCAGTTGTCTGCAAATCACCATCGGCATGTTTGCCAAATCGCAAGCCTTGATTGCGGACGGCATCCATTCCTTGTCCGATTTGGTGTCTGATTTTGTGGTGCTGGTGGCCAACCACCACAGCCAGAAAGATGCTGACCAGGACCATCCCTACGGCCACCAGCGGTTTGAGACCGCCGCCTCCTTGGCACTGGGCTTGTCGCTGTTGCTGGTGGGCTTTGGCATGCTGTGGTCAGCAGCGCTCAAGCTGCAGCACCCCGAATCGATTGCGCAGGTGCACATCGTCGCACTGTGGGTAGCGGGGCTTGCGCTGGTCAGCAAAGAGCTGCTGTTTCGCTACATGCTGAGCGTGGCCAAAAATGTGAAGAGCAGCATGTTGGTGGCCAACGCCTGGCACGCCAGGTCAGATGCGGCGTCATCCTTGGTGGTGGGCCTAGGCATCATCGGCAACCTTTTGGGCTACCCGATTCTGGACCCGATTGCCGCAGCCATTGTGGGCTTCATGGTGGGCAAGATGGGTTGGGGCTTCAGCTGGGACGCCTTGCATGATTTGGTCGACCGCTCAGCCGACGAGGCCGAAGTCCAGGCGATTCGAATCACCCTGGAAGAGACCCCAGGGGTGAGCGGGGTGCACGATGTGCGCACCCGGAAAATGGGCGACATGATTGCGGTAGATGCGCACCTTGAAGTCACCGCCACGCTGACAGTAGAACAAGGCCACAACATCGCGGTGGCTGCACGTGAACGCGTGATGACACGGCACCGCGTGATCAATTTGATGACGCATGTGGACCCCCACAAACGCCCTGACCTCGATCACCTGCCGCTGAGCTGACCAGGCCCCATCTGGCCCGAGCCAGCACATGTATGTGCGCAAAACTAAAAAACTAAGTAAGTAAGCCCTGCACCACGTCTTGCGCCAGACACAGGTCTTGCCAGGTGCGCGCTTTATCCTGGCCCGAGCGCAGCAAGTACTCAGGCGGATAGGTCACCACCACCGGCACACCTTGGTAGTGCCAAACGCGCCCGCGTAACTTGGCCAGTGGCAAGTTCAAGCCGCTGGGCTGCTCTTGGCTGAGCAAGACACGCATCGCCAAGCGGCCCATGGCAAGAATGACTTTAGGCTTGACCAGTGCGATTTCGCGCTGCAGGTAGTTTGCACACGCCGCCACCGCTTGCGCATCCGGTGCGGCTGGCACGGCGGGGCGACACTTCAAAACCAAGCTCAGGTAGGCACTGTGCGCGGGATCTGCTTGATCAACAGCACCGGGCCTTAAACGCTGCACGCCTACGGCTTTGAGCATGTTGTCAAGCAAGCGCCCGGCATCGCCCACAAAGGGTTCACCCGCAAGCTCCTGCGCATCATCAGGCGGCTCACCCAGCACCAGCCAGTCGGCTCTGGGCGACACATCGTGTGGCGCCAGCACGGGTGTCATGCGACCAAGACACATGGTGCAGCCCTGACAATTCGCCACACTGCTGGCCAGCTCTGGCCAGGGCATGGCAGCCACGCCCTCGGGCAGTGGCAGCAGGCTGCTGGGTGCGGGCTTTCTGGCAACCGCAGCGGCGCGCACGGGGCTTAAGCCGTCAACTGTCGGCGCCGCCCATGTTGCAGCCGCCTGAGTCTCTGGCAGGGTATCGAAGGCAGGCGCCAGGTGGCTGAGGTCTTGCACGTCCTCGTGCTCAGTGCGCAGGTGCACCGCTTGCGCAGCCTGATCGTCCTGCCCCTGCAGCACGAGCGGCGCTGACTGCGCTTCAGGCGTGGGCCCATCAGGCCACCAAACAGGCACGCCCATCTCGGCCAGCATGGCGCGTTGGCGTGGGTCAAGGTCAAGGCTCATGGTCTGATTTTCACAGAGTCAGCTCGCGCCGGGCTTGTGCGCCGGCGCACCCAGTCGCAAACCCATCACCAGCGCGTCTTCACGCTGGTCATTTTCCGCCGGATAGTACTGTTTGCGCCGGCCCACCGTGGCAAAACCACGGGCTTGGTAAACCGCGATGGCGCGGCTGTTGCCCGCGCGCACTTCCAGCCACAACCACTGCGCGTGCTGACCTGCAGACCAGATGGCCAGCCCGTCCAGCAGCACCTTGGCCCAACCCTGGCGCTGGTAGCGCGGCGCCACAGTGATGTTGAGCAAGTGCACCTCTTCAACCCCCGGCATGGCCACAAAGTAGCCGATCAGGGTGTCGCCCGCCACCAAGAGCTGCGCGGGGTAGCCGGCCAACAAGCAGTCACTGAAATTTTGCCGCAGCCAGGGCTTGGCATACGCCGATTTTTCCAGCGCCATGACCTTTTCGAGCAGAGCGTCGGTCATGGGTACAAATTGCACCTCAATGGCTTGGCACTGGGCCGTCATGGGGCACCTTTGGCGCTTTGGATGGCCATGCGCTCTTGCGTGGTTTGGGCCACCTTGTCGCGCACATACAAAGGCAGGGCCGCTGACGCACAGACCGCGCCCCCACCAGCCAACAAGCGCGGCGCCAAACGCAGCAAGGCAGCAGCCATGGGCAGCGCGGCGATGCGCGGCGAGCCCTGGTCTGCCAGGCGCGCGCCATAATTGTCAAACACATTGCCCGCCAGCAGGTGCAGGCCGTGCGCCGCGCTGGGGTTTGGCAGACACTGTTCGGGCTTGATCAGGCAAGCCGCTTCAAGCGCGCGCCAGCCACCTTGGGCGTAGGCAAAACGCGCCATGTAGAGCTCGTCCATGCGGGCATCAAGCAAGGCCGTGACGCACACCTCTTGCGCCTCGGGGTAATGCAAGCGCGCGGCCTCAGCCACGGCCAACAAGGTGTTGACTGGCAGCACCGGCACATTGGCGCCAAAAGCCAGGCCCTGCGCCACTGCACAGGCGCTGCGCAAACCAGTGAACGAGCCAGGCCCTGCACCGAACACAATCGCATCCAACTGCGTCAACGCCAGTTGCGCCTGGCGCATCAGTGACTCGATGCTGGGAATCAACTGCGCTGAAGCCTGTGCCCCACCTGCGCCGTCATGCAGCCAAGGCTTGGCCACACCACTGCGCTGCACCGCGATCGACATGGTTTCGGTGCTGGTGTCAAACGCCAGCAGGTTCATGTCGGCACCACCTTGGCAAGAACAGCGGGCCTCGCCACTGCAGCGCGCACACCTAACAAAATGCCCGAGGTCACCAGCGCCAAGCCAAGTGCCAGATTCCAGCTCATGGGTTCATCGAGCAAGAACACAGCGCCCATGGCAGACAAGCCCGGCACCAGCGAAGTGATCATGGTTGAGCGCACCGGCCCGTAATGGCGGATCATTTGCGTGAATGAAATGCCTGACACCACCACCACCCCCCAGCCTTGAAAAGTCAATTGGCGCAACACTTCCTGCCACGGTGCAAGAAACAATTTAGACGGCACCCATTGCAGCAAAGCCAGCACCGTGTACACCGGCACATAGCTCACACAGGCCAACACCGTGATAGCAATGGTGGCGCGCACCGCTTCAACCCGGTGCTGACGCGCCACCACGCTGTAACTGGCCCAGAACATGGCGCCCAACATGAACAGCAGGTCGCCCTTCCAGACGTTGCCACCATCGAAGGCTTCCAGAAGGCTGACGCCACCGACCAACAAGTCACCCAGAACAATCAAACCCAGTCCCATGGCGCGCACGGGTGTCATGGCGTCACCCAGCCACCACCACGCCAACAAGGCGGTCCACAGGGGCAGACTGCCAGGCAGCAGCACCGCCGCGTGCAGGGCTGGCGCAAAGGAAAAGCCAGCGTAAACAATCGGTGCAAAAACAACCGAGCCAATCAAGCCAAGCATCAGGGTGATGCCAATGGGCAAGGGCGACAAACCCAGCCAAGAGGCCGCACCTAAAGCACGCGCTTTGTCACGTCGCACCATGAACCACCCCCAGGGCAACAAAACAATGCCAGCACCGGCCATGCGGCAATACGCAATGTCAAACGAATTGAGCGTGCTGCCGCGTGAGGGGTCAACTGCCACGCGTGAAATCAAAATGAACGCCGTCCACACCAACAGGGTCACCACGGCGGCAATCAGCCCCACACTGCGTTCAGACAGGGTAAACAAGCGGTGTGGCGGGTGCGCAAACATGGCATCATTATCGTGCCCCAGCCCCTGTTTCTTGACCTGGGTTTGGCCAGCGCATCGGATAATGCAGCCATGACAAACTTGCGACAATGCTTGGTACTGAGCGTCTGGCTCATAGGCGCTGGCAGCGCGTGCGCACAAGCCGCTGACAGCCCGCTGCCGGCAACGGTCACGGCCGCGCTGCGCCAAGCAGGCATTCCGCTGGATGCCATCAGTGTGCTGATCAGCAAGGCCGACGGCTCACAAGCCCCGCGCATCCAGCATTTAACCGAGCGCACCATGCAGCCCGCATCGCTCATCAAACTGGTGACAAGCTACGCCGCACTGGACCTGCTGGGCCCCCAATTCAGCTGGGCAACACCGGTCTGGCTAGACGGCGCTGTAAACAAAGGTGTGCTGCAAGGCAATTTGGTGATTCAAGGCCAGGGCGACCCCAGCCTGGTGCTTGAGCGCTTGTGGCTCTTGCTGCACAAGGTCCAAGGCATGGGCGTGCGCCGCATTGCCGGCGACATTGTTGTAGACCGACGCGCGTTTGCACTGGCGCCCACTGACCCAGCCCAGTTTGATGGCGAACCGCTGCGCCCCTATAACGCCGCACCCGATGCGCTGCTGATCAATTTCAGGGCGATTGCACTGACCTTCACACCCGACCTGGCTGCTGGCGTGGCCCGGGTGCAGATGGACCCACCGCTGTGGGGTGTGCGCGTACCGGCCACGGTGCCGCTGTCTGGCACGCCGACGGGGCCTTGCAGCGACTACCGCGCAGCGCTGAAGGCCGATTTTTCAGACCCCCTGCAGGTTCGACTGACGGGCAGCTTTGCCGCCAGCTGCGGCGAAAAAATATGGCCAGTGGCTTACGTCGCGCCGGATGCGTACAACGCCCGCGCGCTTGAAGGGCTGTGGCGCAGCATGGGCGGGCAGCTTCAAGGCCGTGTGCGGGAAGGTTCTGCACCCAACACAGCACCCAGTTTTACCCAGAACTCGCCAACCCTGGGCGCGGTCATCCGCGACATCAATAAATTCAGCAACAACGTCATGGCGCAGCAGCTTTTTCTGACGCTGGGGCGTCTGCCTTTGGATGCTGGTGAGCCGGCCTTAAAACCTGCTCGCCAGCGAGTCGCCCAAAAGGCCCCAACGGCAGCACTGGTTCCGGCCACATTGGAGCGGTCCCGTGCACAGCTCAGGCGCTGGTGGCTGCAGCGCATGGGCACGCCCGATGTGCCCGTTTTGGACAAGGGCTCAGGGCTCTCACGCGAGGCACGCATGAGCGCGCAGGCACTGGGCACTTTGTTGCAACAGGCATTTGCCTCACCTTACATGCCAGAGCTCATGGCCTCGCTGCCCATCACCGGCCTGGACGGCACCATGCAACGCAGCCAAGCCACACCGGCCAATGCGCACCTGAAAACCGGCAGCCTGCTTGGGGTGGTAGCCCGCGCCGGCTACGTGCACACCGACCGTGGCGAGACCCTGTGTCTGGTGGCCATCGTCAACCATGAGCGCGCACAAGCGGCCAGACCAGCCTTGGACGCGCTGGTGGATTGGGCGGCTCACAGCCAGTAAGGCGTAAGGCGGGGGTTTTTGATGCCGCTTGCAGGCTGGCATTGACCGACAATCCTCCACCCGCCCACTTACTTTGCTGCCGTAAGCAGCCCCATCATGAACCTTGTTGACATCGTCGGCAGCCTGGCTGCCACCCTGACGACCGTGAGCTTTTTACCGCAGGTGATCCACACCTTTCGCACCAAAGACGCACGCGGCATTTCCTTGGGCATGTACAGCGTGTTCATCTCAGGGGTCAGTTGCTGGCTGGTCTACGGTTTGCTGCTAGGCGCCTGGCCCATCATCGTCGCCAACACCATCACCGTCAGCCTGGCGCTGGCCATTTTGGTCATGAAATTGCG
>CAWUSQ010000026.1:0-30983 GCA_963925275.1 uncultured Rhodoferax sp. | reverse complement strand
CCCGGCGGCTTGGAAAAGATGGGGCTTGCACCCGAGGTGTTGCTGGCCGAAAACCCGGCGCTGGTCATCGCGCGCATATCCGGCTGGGGACAAACCGGACCCTACAGCCATAAGCCCGGCTTCGGCACGCTGATCGAGGCGATGTCCGGCTTCGCCTATCTGAACGGCTACCCAGACCGCCCGCCCGTGTTGCCGCCACTAGCGCTGGCCGACATGATCGCTGGGGTCTACGGTGCCGCCGGTGTGCTGACAGCGCTGCGTGTGGCCGAACGTGAAGGCCGGGGGCAGGTGATTGACCTGTCCTTGTTTGAACCGATTTTTTCCTTTATTGCTTCAGAAGCATCGAAGACCCGCCTCACTGGAGAAGCGACCATGCGCTCGGGCAACCAGTCGACGCACACGGCCCCGCGCAACGTTTACCCGGCCGGTGACGGCGGCTACGTCGCGCTGTCGGGCTCGATGCAGTCGATGGCGATGCGCATCCTAGACACCATCGGTCGACCGGAACTCAAGGATGACCCACGCTTCGCCACCAACGAGGGCAGGGTCGCCCATCGCGACTTGCTCGACGCGATCATCGGCGGCTTCATTGCCGGGCGCAGCACCGATGAAAACCTCGCGCTGTTTGAAGCCGCTGGCGTTACTGTAGGCCCGGTGTGCTCCATGGCTGATCTGCTCGACCATCCGTATACCAAGGGCCGCGACGTCATCGTCGAGGTCGAAGACCGCGCCATGGGTAGCCTACCCATGCACAACATCGTGCCCCGACTCAGTGCCAGCCCAGGCGGTTTCCGCCGCCCGGCTCCGGAATTGGGTGAACACACCGATGAAATCCTCGCCGAACTGCGGCAACTGCCCTAAAGAAAGCACCATGGTCCAACAGCTATCGAAGCAATCAATCAGCGCGCTTACTTTAACTGTTGGATCCATCGCTCACTGCGCGCATCTGACCAATCGACTGCCCCCAAAATTTTCCAGCCGGACGTCCCCTTAGACGGTAAAAGCAAGGTGGTTGGAAACACGTTCACGTTAAAGCGTTGCGCCAACAACCCTTTGGGATCAGGGATCACAGGGAAACTAAAGCCCGAGGCTTTTGCAAATCGCCACCCCCTGTGAGCGGGCTCGTTGACGTCGATGGTGAGTACCACAACATCTGCCCCATGCATGTCAGCCAACAGCTGCAAAGATGGCAGCTCTTCTCGGCAAGGCGGGCACCAAGTGGCCCAAAAATTCAGCAAAACAGGCCGTCCTTTTAGTGCGGACAAATCCCAAACCTTGCCGTTTTGATCGGCACCAAGCAGTTTTGGAGTTTGGGCGGGAAGAGACCACAGGCTTTTTTCGAATTGGGCGCTAGCCTGCCCACACAACCCGGCCAAGCCCAAGCCCACAAGCCAAGCCAGCCATTGGCGGCGCTGTTTAAATTTCACGAGCTGTGATGCGGTATTGAAAGGTATCGGGTGCATAAGAGTCAAGTCGCCCAGCATCATTTTCAGCCACGGGATACATAAAGAAGCTCAAAACGCCTTCTTTACTACCTGGCAACTCGACGTCATGCGCCGTATTCCAACCCAACCAGTTGCCTTCCCAGCCACCGCGCAGTGCTTGGTAGACCGGTTGAACAACCGGGTCATCCGTGTTCTTAATCCAATGGTCCGATTCATAACGCATGACCTTGGTCACGTCAGCCGGATCCATCGCCACCCAACCGCGGTTCTGTAGATAAACTTCAGCACGACAATGTTGCGCGCCTTGCAGGCGAGCCGGGTTGCCAGATAACTGCTTGTAGCCGAATGCTGAAGGCTTGAGACGAATACCATAAACATCGCGGGCCGGTACACCGCTGGCGCGGCACAGCCCCACAAACAAGGCGTTTACGTCGGCACATTTCCCACCCAGGTTGCCGGTTTCCAACATGGTTTTTATATCGCCATTGCCACACCCACGGACCTTGGGATCTCGCCAGGAATTGGCTACCAACCAACTGTAAATGGCTTTGACCTTTTCCACGTCACTTCGGGCACCTTGTGTGATGTCCTGAGCTGTCTTGGCAACAATGCCGTCCGTAGGCAACAAGCGTGTGGCGCGCGTGTAGTAAGCCAAGGCACTGGGCTCTTCTGACTCCAAACTTCCTGCGTTCAAACCTTTTGCCGCAGCCTCCAGGTTTTCAGACCGGTTTTGAGTGCGAACCCAACTTGTTAATTCCACAAATGGTTTTTCAACATCGGGGGAGAACTCCGTGTGCAACAAACGCACATCGTCAACACCTGTGGCCATCAGGCGGCTGTTGCCATTGCTGCTAAAGCGGCTGGCTTGTGTGGACTGCCAAGTAGTCTGCAGCCCGGGTATGGGCATCCAAACCTGGGAGCGGCCATCCACCACCGTCAGGTCTACACGGGTAGTGACTTCAAAAGAGCTCCAAGTGCCAGGCTTGGGATTGAAACGGGCAGGCGTCTGTGTGGTGTTTTGAGCCCGAACAGCGACCGGTAAAAAGCTCAGTGCAGCAGCGGCAACGCCGCGTCCAATGAGGGAACGACGAGAGGTGAACATACAGAGTACTCCTGAATATAAAAGAACCTGTCGGCGCATACGAGGAGCTCTGCTCCAATGCATCGAAGGCAGGTTGCGTTGGCATTGGCCAAGGCAGGTGCATTGTAGGTAAGTGCCAAGGCAAGCAGATGGCCGATGGGCGCGGCACGACCCCTACCGCACCACACTTACTCAGCTCAGGCAGGCGCATCTTGTGGTGGACAGGCTCAGCGCCCATGTCGCATCTGGCGCCTTGCGTAATCCATCGTTTCTACCTGTAGCAAGACCGCGCAAACAACGTTGCCTGTCAGTGGGGCAGTATGGCTTTGAATACCCGCAGCAAGACGAGCACAAGCAGCATGAAGTACCAGCCGATCGGCATTTTTGAGGAATGCCGGACCCTTATGTGATCAGGGGTTTGCGCGCGTCAAGATTGACTGTCGTCAATCGACTGCATCGCACTTCGCCTGAACTCAAGGGGTGAATCAATGTTTGGGATCGTCGTTTTGTTGGCCCCAGTGCCATTGACGATGACTGTGCCAAAGCCAAAGATGCGTCCGAAAATACTCTGTTCAACGTTAAAACTTTCAACTTTGCTGTGATTAAGTTCAGCTGTCGTTCGGCCGATGAAGCCCACTTTCGCGATGACCCGCTTGGACGTCACCGCTAATTCTGTTGATAGCTTGGCAATGAGCGCTTTCATCAAAGAAATGATGGCGACCATTGTTGAAATCATGCCAAGAGCAGGACCCGCATTGCCACCAAGGGATGCAGCAAAAAAAAGATAGGCGCCTGCGATGAGGAAGACGACACCTGGAACAAATATGAACCAATGCATCTTGGCTTCATGAATGACTTGTTCATCGCGCATTAAATTTCGATCGACATATCCCATGGCGGGGCTCTTTCTTTGTTAGCTCAATCAAGTTCAAAGCCAGGCAAGCTGGGTTGCTTTTTGGCACCCACTGACCAGCCTGCTTGCTGGGGCAAGTCTACCCGCGGACAGGAACAAGGGGATTGTTGCTAGGCGCATTGCCTGCGCAGTCGCCAAAGCACACCAGCAGGCGCCATGCGCCAACGAACACAAGCCCCACCTTTTAATCCTCTAAAGTGGCGCTCTGCGCAGACGGGACTGACGTCGGAGAAGCGGTGGGTTCCGCCCCTTTTTTCGGCGTCCTGCAGGGATGCACGGCGAGGCCTATGAGCGACAAGCAAGGGCGTCTCACGCTCACCCAAATGCAGCATGGTGAATTAAAGCGCGCTGGGCTGGCTATCGGCTAATCATGGGTGGCTTAAGCACTTTGCGCATGCAGCCAAGTCTTTATCACCGTGATAAGTTTCATGATCGATGGATTGACTGCTGCCTGGTGAAGGCATTCATTGGGGGAGGGTGCCACACGCTGTGCCCAGGTTCTGCGCCTTCATCGACGTAGCCACCTGCCAGCGCGTCAGCGAGTTGAAAAAATAGCGGGAATCGCTAGAAATATCCGGGTATGTCGCGCAGGACTTGGGCCATTTTTGAAACATTAATCTGTGCAATAATTAATTTCATGCTGTCAAATTCCCTTTCGGCGTGTCGGGTGGCGAACCACCGCGTTGAGCGTATACCTGTGTGCTGGTCAGCGAGCTCATTGTGGTATGCGCTGGCTCGCGTACAGGCGCGTGTCGACACGGGGTTCACAGTGTCAGTGGGGCTGCTGAGACCATTGTCTTTGGCGCCACGCCCGGGTTAGAGATTGTGGTGAGTCGAGTCCCTGAGGCTGCGTACACGCCAAGTTCCGGGAACAGTCTGAACAAGACAGCGTTTGGGCGTCTTATTCTAAAGAGCACAGCGTTCGCCGAGCCCTTCATGGTTACAGTGGCGTTGATAGGGATCGTCTGCCAACCGCTTTTCTACCTGATTTGGACCTATGCGTTTCCGCAACCCTACGAAAACCTCTGGCTGCGGGTGATCGGCAGCGGGCTGTGCATTCCGATCGCGCTCAAGGCTTACTGGCCGGCTTGGCTCAGGCCGTGGCTTCCGCTCTACTGGAACGCCGGGCTGATGTTACTGATCCCATTCTTCTTTTCCCTGTTCATGTTGCTGAACGGCTACTCAATGCCCTGGGTGCTCACCTTCGTTGCAGGCGGATTTTTGCTGACCTTTTTCGTTCACTGGATCCTGGCAATTGCCATGTTCTTGATCGGCACTGGGGCCGCGTTCGCCACATTCGACCTTTTCTCCACGACGGGTTATGCCGCGGCCCCTCCCTACGAAATCTACGTCGTCTATTTGTTTGTGCTTGGCCTTGGTAGCTCGATCAATTTCAAACTCCAAGCCTCCCGCTTGGCAGAGGCAAGTCTGGAGCGACGACTACGCGCCATGTCTGGCCAGAATGCGACGATGATGCGCGAGCGCAACAAGCTGCTCGGGCATTTTCTAAACAACACGGTTCTGGCTCAGTTGCGTCGGTACGAGGCGGAGCTTGGGCTGGACGCGGCCTTGGCCAGAATCACCCGCCAGGAGCGCCGCTACTGCGCGATGATGCAGGCTGACATCAGGAATTTCACTCGCATGTTCAGCGCTGAGAACGAGCTTCATGTGGCGCAGCTCGTTGCTCAATGCTTTGCAGAGATTACCACCGTTGGTCAGAACCTTTCAGTCATCAAACCAGTGGGCGACTGCATCTTTCTCTATAGCGACGTGGAGCATGGCCGCGAAGACGCCGTACTGAACGTGCTGGCGCTTGCCTGCGTGTTCGTACAGTCAATTGAAGAGGTTAATCGAACACTCAACGATGCGGTCGATGCGCCGCTCAACTTTGGAGTGGCCGTGCATGCGGGTGAAGTGATATATGGGAATCTGGCGAGCGATACGCTGATCGATCCCACAGTGATCGGCGTCAACGTCAACCGCACAGCGCGCATGGAGGAACTCACGAAATCTACTGCCGTGCGTGAACTGGTTGGCATGAACGCAATCATGCTGTCTGAGGAGTTCTTCTGGCAGCTGCGCAAAGCGGGACGCAGTCTGCCTGGGCTGGTGACCCTCGATCTGAGGGAACTCGACATTTTGCTGCGAGATTTTCCGGCGGTTGAGCGTGTGTACGCATTACCGCAGCAAGAAGCAATTGCTTTAAGCCTTTGGGCGCGGGAGCGCATTCGCAGCGCACGTTTGACCAATGCCCCGGCAATGCACCTGGCCGAGTACAGCCGACACAAGAACGTCGAGTACTACTACGAGATGTACGGCGTTGGACCAAATGTTGTGTGGTCCATGTTCATCAATGTCAGCGCCTATTCACTCGAACGCGTCCAAGCTATACGCCAGGCGCACTTCGGACATCTCAAATACTCAATCAGCACAGGCGCCGAACGCTGGCTGGCGCTTTCTACCGAGAACGAGCCCGGTGAATACGATGAATCCGACGTCGAGGGTTGGATCATCGGACTCATCGAGCGACTGACCAGCCCAGACGAGGGCGAGCTGTGACCCCAGCATAGTTGCCCGCACCACAATCAGGCCGCCAAGCGTTGCGCCCGATTCTGTGGCCACTGGTCGATATCAAGCTCGCCGCGCACATCGGAGCAGACATTGGTAATGCGATCCAAATCATCAGCGCTGAGATCAGCGTTCAGCGTAAACCGGATCAGCGATCGGTTGCGCGGGGTAGCCGGATCGCAAAATACAGATCCAAATACCCCTCGCGACTCGAGCGCGTCACGCAGTTGGATCGTGAGGTGCTCAGCGCCGGCCACCAGTGCAAGGATCTGCGTTGAAGACTGACCAATGTCGTAGCCCAGCGCACGAAGGCGTGCGCGCAGCGCGCCGGCGTTGCGTAGTAATTTATCTCGGCGAAAGCTTTCTCGTCCGATGACACGGGCAGTCGCACGAAGCCCGGCTGTTTCATGCGGCAGCAGCCCAGAACTGAAGATCGCAGGCAGCGACTGATAGCGCAGATATTCGGCATGACGCGCCGAGCACAGGATCAGGCCGCCGCGAGCGGCGAAGGCCTTTGACAAGCTCGCGGTGCGGAAGTGGACTTGCTCCGTGAGCCCAAGTTCGGCAACCATGCCTTCCCCGCGGCTGCCATACACCCCAAGCGAGTGAGATTCGTCGACCACGATCACACACCCGCCTGCCTGGCCGGCCTCAACGACATCGCGCAGCGGACAGACATCACCATTGGTGCTGTACAGCGAATCGACCACAACAACACCAGGCCTGTGTTTGGCGATCAGCTTACGTAAGGACTCGACGTTGTTGTGGCGGAAGGGCCTGGCGGTCGCGCCGGCACTCTTGATGCCCTCCCACAGCGACATGTGGGCGAACATATCGATATAAACAGGCGTGTCCGGCGATGCGATGGATTGCAGCAGTCCCGTGTTGGCGCACCAGCCAGACTGCGTAACGATCGAATCCTCGGATTTGGCTGCTGTGGCCATCTCGTGCTCTAGCTGACGCTGCGGGGAGTCGCCGAATGCAAAAACACTCGAGCGCGGTGTTCCATGTCCTACGTCATACAGCGCTTGACGTTGGGCTTCAATGATCTCAGGGTGGCGAGCCAGCGACAAGTAGTCGTTGGAGGTTAGCAGAACGTCGCCGTCGCCAGGGATGCGGCCCTTGAGCATGTGTCCGCCGGTAACGGGGTTAACGGCGCGCTCGCGGTAGTAGCGCTCGACGCGCTGCGCGAGAAACGCAATCTCCACATTGTCGGGCGACGGTGAAAAAGATTCCTCTCTGAGTGCATTGTCCAGCATGGTGTATATCTCCGGTTGTGGTTGCGAATTTAAATTGCACGAATTTCCGCTACGGCTAAGTTGGCGGTATCAATGCGCTTGAATTGTTTGGGGTTCGTGGTGTAAATTGAGCGCGCCGATTGGGCATCGCTGCGTTGAACGAACCAAGTGCTTTCTCTGGCGCACCGAACTACGCCATAGCTGCTGCACATGCGCCCACTTTCTGAGCGCGGGCGATTGAGGCTTTTAACCGCCCCCTTTTTTTTGAGACGCGCAGCGGCAAAACGGCGCGCGCAGGTGTTGGCTGTTTCGTCCCCAGTAAGCAAGTTGCAGGCCCTAGTGCGTTTGAAGGTCTGCAGCCATTTTTTTTCAAGCTCATCAAAATCAGTCCTCACGTACAGCGGATTCCTCCAAGATTTACAAAGCTGACGCTTTTGGCTGATGCGACGCATGCTTGGGCGAACTTTGAATGCACATGGCAAGACTTTGACGATGTCATTGCGATCAGGCCGAGATCGAAAGTCACCGACCATGCGCGCCGCAAAGAGGCACCGCTCTAAAGCAACAAGGGCTGTGCGTTGCGGCAGTGGGTGCGCCGTATGGGCATTGCGATCCTGCTTGAGTCCGTGTGCGTTGTCCTGCAACACCCTCCTCGAATTCAATGTGTCTAATTGATGAAGTCTGTCCAATTTATACAGTTTGTACACCTTCCACGATGTGTCCAATTCTGCGCATTTACCTTGTGATGATCGCCAGCTCAGTGCGGCGAATAGATTACCTAATCCCTTTGATTCCCGGACTTTCCTTGGCATGATTGGCGTACATGTAGACAGATGACGATTCGCGGCAAGTGCTTCACCATTGTGCGGCGATCGTTCTCGCAAGCGATTATTGACGAGTAGCCTATTGGTGATACTGTCGTTAACGGTTGCGCAGAGATTTCCGGCGACCCTCTTTGGGTGGTGATTGGTAAGCATTGGCGGATAAATTTAGACTTATTAGTATGGAAATGTACAAATAGACAGATGGCACGTCAACAGATGGCCTGAATCTGTTCATTTATTTCTGTACAAATGTTGTATATATGTCTAATTTGTAGCGTAGAGGCACCCTGCTTAGATGAGGGCAACCTGTTTGCTCAAGGGCCTGAACAGGCTGTCGCTTCTTTATCTGTCTAGCCATAAGCTTGCTAATTCCCAAAATTGCCGACGGAATTGAATGTTGAACACCTCAGTCAAAGACGGACGCAATCAAGCGGGGCAGCCGTCCTTGCTCTATTGCAGGACATGGCAGACAGTCGGTGGTAGGCAATATTTAAGGTTTACACACACCTTGTGCGTCACTGGCTTGCAGAAGGACGGCGAGATCAGGTACATCAAACCCGTGAGACTGCTGGCCTGCTGCCAACAGCGAGGCGCAAACCGTTTCATTTCAGCGACCAGGCCATAGAATCCAGCAAGCCCACTTTGGGGCTGAGCCTGTTACCTGTGATCACCTTCATGCCCCAACTCAAACTTACCTATTTCGATTTCCACGGTGGCCGCGCTGAGCCCGTTCGACTGGCCCTGCATCTCGGCGGTATTGCGTTCGAAGATCACCGGTTTACATTTGCTGGATTTGCCGAGGTCCGCAAGTCCACGCCCTTAGGTCAAGTGCCAACCTTGATGGTGAACGGCGAACAAGTGACGCAGTGTGATTCGATTCTGCGCTATGCAGGTAAGTTAGCCAGCCTGTACCCAACCGATCCCTATCAGGCACTTTTGTGCGATGAAGTGATGTACGTGGTGGAAGAGGCTAGCGTCAATTTAGGGCCCAGTTTCAGAATGACAGGAGAGGCCCAAAGACATGCGCGAGCTAGCCTGGTGAATGGCTCTATGCCTGTGTACCTTGCCTGGTTGCAAAGGCAACTGATCAGCCACGGCGGAAACTACTTTGCAGACAATCGGCTCACGATCGCCGATCTGAAAGTGTTCGTCGATGTGCGCGGCCTCAATTCCGGTCGCCTGGACCACATTCCTACTGATCTGGTGGAAAGTGTCGCTCCGGCGCTGAATGTACATGTGCAGCGCATTGCCCAGCACCCCGCTGTTGCGCAGTACTACGCCAGTTTCAATGCGCATAACGCTATCTAGCTAGCAGTGAACGCCAGTGGGCGATTTTTATTCGCAGCTTCCTGTCCGACACGCGCATCAATAAGCACCTGCCTGATGTTCGACAATCGTGACCCATGAGTACATCGCTTGTCAGCGTTACGGCCTTGAATTCCAGACAAAAACCTGGGCTTCGATGGGCTGTTGTCGCCATCTTCATCCTGTCCCTACAAGCTTGTGCTGTCGTGGCCGTTGCAGACGCAGCCGTGACCGTGGTCGCTACTGGGGTAAAAGTAACAGCGAAAGCGGTTGGCGCCGTGGCCAGTGCCGTGATTCCAGCCGGTGAGTGAATGTCTCAATTGATTTGGCGTTTAGCATTTTGGACGCTGGTCTTGACTACGGTATGGTTGTCACTCATTACAGCAGCGCTCATACCGACAGCCCTTCATTTTTGGGACAAAGCGCAACACGCATTAGGCTTTGCTGGATTAGCCTATTTGGGCATGATGGCCTACCCGGGTCAAATCCTGAAGGTGTTGCTTGGCTTGATGCTGTTAGGTGTCGGTATAGAGTGCGCGCAATGGATGACTTCTTGGCGCCAAGGCGATTGGCAAGACTGGGTTGCAGACTGTTTTGGCTTGGCGATAGGTGCACCGGCTTGGTGCTTGATGAACCGACGATTTAAATTTAGGACTAAATGAAAGAAACCATGTTTGATACAACCGGCAAGTGGATCCTCCTTGAAACGTTTGATGAATTTGACAACGGCCTGTCAGAGCTGATTGACCTTTGGTCTGGTACAGCCTCCCAAACCCTCAAAGAATCAGCACTTGCACATTTCAAAGAGAACTTGGAGGGTGCCGTACTCAATTGGGCAGACAACAAAGCCAAGTCTAAGAAATACGCAGCCATTGGTATGGAGCTGGCTGAGTTTGAAGAAGCGTTGAAGTAAAGCGCATGCACACAACGTATGCATGAAGACAACGCATTCAATTAGAGAAAAGAATGCCGATCGTGACAGCGCCAAAACCATTGGCGGCACACAGGGAAGTCTGGGTCACGCAGGCAGTTCCCAGTTCATTGCCGACCCAACGACTCAGACTTCTCGCAGCGAAAGAAACTAACCCGGTTGGTTTTACAAGCCGGGCAGCTCACGCCAGTGGATGACCGCAGTTTTGCCAATAATGCAGCCAGCGCACTAGTTGCTCCAATACAGGCGTGTGGGGTTATCTACCAGAACTTGCTGCAATTGCGCTGAGTTGCAGCAGTCCAGCAAGGCATTGATCAACGCGCCGTCATTGGCCATGGGAGCTGCAATGGATGGGTGTGGCCAGTCACTCCCCCATACCAATTGGGCTGGGTTGGCTTTAAGCAGCGCTTCTGTTAATGGTCTTACATCGCTAAAACCCTTACGCTGCGCTGAAATGCGGTAGGCGCCTGAAAGTTTGACCCACGCCTTTCCCTCCCTTACCAAAGCAAGTAAGTTGGCATAGCCTTTGCTGTGCAAAGCCTGCCCAGCGTCAACATGCCCGTAGTGGTCTATCACCAGGGGTACGCCAAGTGCAGCCATCTTCACCACAACTTTAGGATCTTTGTTCACATCCATCAGCACTTGCAAATGCCAGCCAAAATCTTTCACCTTGCCTATGATGTTTGGCAAATCCTGCATCGCTGCGCCGCCTGAAAACAGTGCGTTGCAGCGCGTTGCGCGGGCACCAAGGTCGTGCCAACGCTCAATATCTGCAGCCGGCGTTTCGGGGTAGACCACGGCCACCCCTCGCATCCACTCGCGATTAAGGCGCAAAGTGTCTTCAAAGCTTCGGTGGTCTGAACCGTACACGCTGGGATGAACCAAAACCGCGCGGCTCAAGCCCAAGGTGTTTGCCATCGCTTTGTACGCCGCGAATGGTGCCGGTGTCGGCGTGTAACTTCGAGGCCTTGCAAGCGGGTAATTGGCCAACAACTCAAATACATGAAAATGACAATCGCACGCGCCTGCAGGCAACGGCTTTATAGGCGCCATAACGTCTGAGTCGAAGGGTAAGTAGGCGGCTTGTTCCATTATTGTTCTCCTTTTATTTAAGCTGGCAGTTCTATCTTCTCAAAGTTCGCAGCCTGTAGCATTGGTAGAGCGGCCGTTTGCCAACAGGCGCCACGCTAAAATCATGGCCTACCCAAAGCCAACTCTTGCGGTTGGCTTTTTTATTTCCGTCGGTGCTGAGAATGTAAAGGTATTGTGTGTTCAAAAATGTGATGATTTATCGAATCGGTGAGGGGTGGACTGCGTCTTTGACGCAGATTGAAGACAGCTTGCAGGCCGAACGTTTTGTGCCCTGTGGCGCCAGTCAAGACAAATCGGTGGGATGGGTCGAGCCGAGGGGCGACGCGCACGGCCCCTTGGTCGAGGCTGTGGCAGGACAACTCATTTTGAAGCTCAGGATTGAAAGCAAATCGGTACCGAGCTCGGTGGTCACACGCAAAGCCAAAGAGCGCAGTGAACAGATTGAAGCCACCACAGGGCGCAAGCCGGGTAAAAAAGAGCTGCGCGACATCAAAGACGACGTGCGGATGACCCTGATGCCCTTGGCTTTTACAAAAGAGTCGTCGGTGTTGGTGTGGATCGACCCGGCTGCTAACTTACTGCTCATTGATGCGGCCAGCCAAGTCAAGGCCGACGAGGTGGTCACCCGCTTGGTTACCTCTTTGGCCGGTTTGAGTATCACCTCGCTCAACACCAAGATGTCGCCGCAAGCTGCCATGACAGCTTGGCTGGTCTCGCAAGAGCCCCCAGCCGGATTTACCGTGGACCGCGAATGCGAACTCAAAGCTGTTGATGAGTCCAAATCGGTGGTGCGCTACGTGCGCCACTCGCTGGACAATGATGAAGTCAAACAACACGTTGAGGGTGGCAAGTTGCCGACACGCCTGGCCCTCACATGGGACAGTCGCGTTTCTTTTGTTTTGACCGATACCTTGCAAATCAAAAAGCTGACTTTTCTGGACGTGGTGTTTGATGCCACCTCTGCCCAGAAAGACGAGGGCTTTGACGCCGATGTGGCCATCGCCACGGGTGAACTGTGTAAGCTTTTACCGGATGTGATTGAGGCCTTGGGTGGCGAGATGTTGGCGCTCTGAGCGCACCAGGGTCTGTTCTGAAGCTTCAATGTGCGAAATCTAGATAGCGATTCAGGCACGCGCATTAGGCTGCCATTAAGGCGGAACTGAAAGGCCTCGCCTTAAGTACTTTTGGTTGACTGGTCGACTCAAGTCATGAGCAAGGCCGAACGCATTGGCGCACACCGCAGATCACGCAGGCATTTCAGCAGCAGTCGCCGGGAGAACCGCTTAATTTGATGTGGATAAAGCAACTTCATGGCGTCTAAACACCCCGATAATCCACTGGCTTCAAAAGTAAAATTTCCCTGAAGGAAGTGCTACCTGAAAAAGCCTAGATGTACCGACAGGCATATCATGGCGGCCTTGAAACCGAGGCCTTGACGCCAGAATGTGCACCGATCAAAGCAACGCAAGAGCCCACCATGAGCGAATCTTCATACCTCACCCTGCATGAACTGGTCAAGAAGGCCAATCAAAACCTGAACTACAACGCTTGGGATTACTTGGTCGGAGCCACCGAGACCGAGACCACCCAGCGACGTAACCGGCTGGCGCTGGATACCCAGGCCTTCAGGCCACGGGTGCTGCGCGATGTCAGTGTGGTCGACGCATCAACCGAATTCCTCGGACATCGGCTGCGCTTGCCTGTCCTCCTTGCCCCTGTAGGCAGCCTGGAACTGTTCGGCCCTGGAGCTGGAGGGGCGGCAGCGGCGGCGGCTGGTCATTTCGGGTGCGCGCACATGCTCAGTTCGGTCTCAGAGATGTCCTATGAGGAGGTTGCCAAGTCGGCACCAGACGCAGCACGCATGTTCCAGCTGTACGTCAATGGTGATGCCCGCTGGATCGATGCAGTTTTCGAACGGGTGATTACCGCCGGTTTCAGCTCAATTGCAATCACCGTCGATTCGTCGGTCTATTCCCGTCGCGAGCGTGATATTGCCAAACGCAATTTACGCCGCGTTACGGTTTCCGGGCGCGAGTACCAGTCCACCTTCACCTGGAAGGACGTTGCACGCCTGCGGACCCAATACGGCATCCCGCTGATGCTCAAGGGTATCGGTACTGCCGAAGATGCACAAATGGCTGTCGAGCATGGTATCGACGTCGTCTATGTGTCCAATCATGGTGGCCGTCAACTAGACCATGGTCTGGGCTGTCTTGACGTGCTGCCAGAGGTTGTCAAGGCCATTGCCGGGCGGGCGCGAGTGATCGTCGATGGCGGCTTTTTTCGTGGATCAGACATCGTTAAGGCGATGGCGCTAGGCGCCGACCTGGTTGGTCTTGGTCGGCTGCAGTGCATCGGTCTGGCGGCAGGCGGCCAGCAGGGCTTGGTACGCGTGCTTGAACTGCTTGAGCGCGAGGTACATGACTGCCTGGCGCTTCTGGGCGTCAATCGGTGGTCCGAGCTCGATGCCTCCTACCTGCGCCAGGCGCCGGCAGTGGAGCAGCCCAGTGCACTCAGCGCGTTCCCGCTGCTGGACCTTTCCGATAAATCCTTCTACTGAGCGGCGCTGGTTCAGGGTCTGCGTCACAGCTTGAGGGCAATCCCTCTTGCCAAATACAAAAAAGGGCGGCATCAGGATGCAGCCCTTTTTTGACTTTAGACGACCCCTTCCTGTACGCCTTCAGCTGGAAGACGCCATCTTGATGTGATGCTGTTTATCGGCTTTTGCCTGGTACATGGCGGTGTCGGCGCTTTGGATCAGTGCGTCAACGGTATCGCCATGATCTGGGTAGGTGGCAACGCCTATGCTGGCGCTCAAGCTCAGTGTACGTGTTCCCACGGTGAAGGGCTTTTCAATTGTCTTCAACAATAGCTTAGCCAGCGCCATTAAATCGTCACCTTCAGCGTGATCCGGAAGCATGATCACAAACTCATCGCCGCCCTGGCGACAGACAAAGTCACTTTGACGAACGTGGTCTAACAACCTTTGGGCTATGGCCTTCAGTACGGCGTCGCCGACGTCGTGCCCGTGCTCGTCGTTGATTGGCTTGAAGCGATCAAGGTCTATGAAAATCAACACAGGCTTATGGTTGTAGCGCATCGCGCCCAGCAGCACTTGTTCTGCACGATCAACAAACAGAGCACGGTTGGGTAAGCCCGTTAGGTAATCGTGATGCGCCAAAAACCGAATGCGTTCTTCGTCTTTTCGACGGGCGGATATGTCAGTAAACATGCCAACATACTGTGAGCCCTGGCCATGTCCGTAATCAACCAGGGTGATGGATACGTCATTCGGGTAGAGGCTGCCGTCCGGACGCCTGAAGGAGAGCTCGCCCTGCCATATGCCATTTTGATCAATATCAACCCAGATTGAAGACACATCATCGACGACTGCGTGCCTGCTTATCAGAAAGTCAACTTGCTGGCCCAGCACCTGCACATCACTAAAGCCCGTAATTGCTGTGAACGATGGGTTCACGGCAATGATTCGTCGAATGCTGTCGGCAACAAAAATACCTGTTGGGCTGACCCGCATCACCACGCCAGCAAGTCGTAAGGAAATTTCTTTTTCTTCTAGCGTTTGATTGATGCTGACGGTTTGCGCTAATGCTTTCAATAAGCGTTGATTGCGATGGGTCAAGGTTGATAAGAGAAATCCAATCAAAAAACTCAATCCGATACTCAAAATAAGTACGATGCGGTCGTTTCTGTAGTGATCCAAATCCTTCCAATAACCCTTTTGGGGCGTCGCAACGACAAGCCAATTCACGCCGTAGATGTTAATTGTTTTTGACGCCATGCGCAGTTGGGGTTCTGGCAGGTCTTCAAATGGTGACTGGTAAAGCACCTCTCCCCAATCTTGCACAGTACTGGAAAAGATCCGCCAATTCACCCCGGCCTCGAGATCTTTGAATTCCGTAGCCAGAAAGCTGTCTACCAAATCTTTCGCGCGCAATGGCGAGTAGGACCAACCAAACAAAGCCCGCCAACGCTCAGCGGCATTGGAAATTGGCATGTTTTTCTTGAAGATCGGGTTGTAAATTAAAAAACCCGCTTGGATGGCCGTATCCGTCTCTTGCACCAAAGTCACTTTGTCCGATAAGGCTGGCTCGTTGAAGTCGACGGCTCTGCGCATGGCCCTCTGACGCGACGCCTCAGAAAACATGTCGAATCCAAACGCGCGTTGATTACGCCAATCAAAAGGTTCCAGGTAAAGGATGCTGGAATACTGTTCTCTGGCTGTGTCTGGCCGCACGCTGTAGTTGGGGAAGCCCTCGGATCGAACCCCTTGAGTATGCGCCGAAAGGTCGGAGGGTGCTATCCATTGCGCAAACCCGACACCCTGGATGCCAGGATGGAGTTTTTCGATTTTCAAGCTCTTGTAATACGACTGGAACTCACCTCGACTGACGTGGGCGCTGCCTGTAAAAAGACCACTCACGCCACGCAACACCTGCGCATTGCTGTCCAAGCGCCGCTTTAAAGCTGAAACCACTACATCGAAACGCTTATCGAAGAAGGTCTGTTGAACCAACAATCTTCTTTCGCTAGTCCATTGATGCAAAAGCAACGACACAACAACACCAAGAATCGTGAGCAACCATGGCCATTTCCGCACGAACGCCGCCCCCATCGGAGTGCTAGCTTGGATTGCATTTAAGTATGACAACAGCTTCAAAGTGATTCCAAGGGGAAATGACAGAACCAAACGTGCACGACAGCCACGCCATGCGTGGCTATGATCGTGATCGTTGGCAATTCAAATGTGCGCAGCGTCAACGGTGTGTTGAAATAAACAGCACGATGCTCATAGCCAAAGTTCGTTTGCTGGGTTGTTATGTATGTGGTCGACACCATAGTCTATGAAGGCGGCCGGCGCAAAGCGAATCAGCCTGCCTGGACGCAGTCTAGCAGCGATGCGTTGCCAATTGGCGAGCGCTTTGAGCTCATGCCACGATACCCTGGTCTCTGAGATGCTTGATCTGATCATTGGTCAAACCCATCTCAGACAGAACCTGGTCAGTGTCTTGGCCGAGTTCAGGCGCATTGCGGCGCAAACTTCCAGGTGTTCTGGAGAGTTTGGGGACAAGGCCCGGAACCATTAACGTGGAGCCATCGTTCATTTTCATACTGAGCAACATGTCTCTGGCGAGGTAGTGGGGGTCCATGGCAATATCTGCCACGTTGTAAATCCGCCCCGCGGGGACTTGAGCGGCATCCAGTGCGGCCAAAACTTCGTCCACTGACAGCGCGCTGGCCCAATGCGCAATGGCTGCATCAATTTCATCAACCCTTGCGACACGGCCGGTATTGTCGGACAGTGCTGGATCATGCCCCAGGTCGTCGCGCTCAATCGTGTGCATCAATCTTTTAAAGATGCTGTCACCATTGCCGGCTACCAGCGCATAGCCGCCGTCCTTACAAGGGTAGGCATTGCTGGGAGCAATGCCGGGCAGGGCGCTACCAGCTGGCCCACGTATAGCCCCAAACGCACTGTATTCGGGCAGCAGGCTTTCCATGCAATTGAACACCGCTTCGTACAAGGCCACATCAATGACTTGACCCTTGCCACTATGCTGACGCTCCTGCAAGGCCATCAAAATGCCAATCACGCCGTGTAGTGACGCCAAAGTGTCTCCAAGGCTGATGCCCACACGAACAGGTACGCGTCCAGGTTCAGCCGTAAGGTGCCTGAGTCCGCCCATTGCCTCAGCCACGACGCCAAAGCCGGGCTTGTCGCGCATCGGCCCCGTCTGCCCATATCCACTGATGCGCAGCATGATCAATCGCGGATTGATGGCGTGTAATTGCTCAGGTCCAAGCCCCCAGGCTTCCATCGCACCAGGGCGGAAATTTTCAATCAAGATGTCGGCTGATTCCACCAATTGACGAACCAGTGCCTGGGCCTCAGGCCGCTTGAGGTCCAATGCGACCGAGCGTTTGTTACGAGATTGAACCTGCCACCATACCGAGGTCCCATCTTTCATCAAGCGCCACTTGCGTAAGGGGTCTCCTGTTCCAGGCGCTTCAAATTTGATCACGTCGGCGCCGAAATCCGCCAGCGTTTTGGCTGCAAACGGCCCTGCGATCAGCTGCCCCAACTCCAGAACCCTGAGTCCGCTTAGGGGTCCGGATGGCGCTTGGCTTGAAGGGTTCGTGTCAAATGGTTTCATAAACAGTTTTTTGGATGCTCGACTAAGTGCTTGGAATGTAGCAAATTGGTTGGCCCGGACAGCAAACCAGTCATCAGATCTCGGCCGAATGGAAAAAAGACTTTTGCGCTTGAGATAATGCGATGTATTGTTCCACCTTTCATTTTTTCAGGCTTGCCATGACAGAACCCACACCAGCGACCGAAACCTTGCCGGACCGGCTATCCACAGACCCCCGAAGCCCACACCACGTTGCCGCCATCTTCGAACGCGACATCGGCATCCGTTTCAATGACAAAGAGCGCGTTGATGTCGAGGAGTATTGCATCAGCGAAGGATGGATCAAAGTAGCGTCTGGGAAAACTGTGGACCGTAAAGGCCGGCCTTTGCTGATCACGCTCAAAGGCAAAGTAGAAGCCTTTTTTAAATAGCTTTGCAGGCACTTACCAGTCCCCTTCAACCCTAAAATAAGTGCATACCAGTCTTAGCGCCCAAGTCCTATGTCAACAGAAACAACCCAAACGACCATGCCACCATTTCACCTCGCCTTCCCGGTTCATGACCTGGAGGCTGCCAGAGGGTTTTACGGCGAACTGCTGGGGTGCTCTGAGGGCCGCAGTTCACCTGAGTGGATCGACTTTAATTTTTATGGGCACCAAATTGTTGCCCATCTTGCACCGTCCGAATGTGGCAGTAAGCAAACCAGTGCTGTTGACGGACACGGTGTACCGGTTAGGCATTTTGGTGCCGTGTTGTCTATGGCACAGTGGGCAGTGATAGCCGAGCGCCTGCAAGCGGCTGGAACGTCCTTTGTCATCGAGCCTTATATTCGCTTCAAAGGCCAAGTGGGCGAACAAGCAACCATGTTTTTCCATGATCCATCTGGCAACGCCATTGAATTCAAGGCATTTGCCAATATGGAATCCCTTTTCGCCAAATGATTGGACAAACGGGTGTTGAGACATCAACACCCGCGTTTTAGATCGGCTCTCACCGCTGCCTTGATCGCGCAGCGCAATAGCGAAACTGTCAAAATGGGCGTAAAGCCGTTGCTTGTCTAGGCATAAACGCTACATGAAACTTGCACAGGCCGGGTCAATCGATCTGGACATTTCGTATTTCTGTCACAGGAAGGTTAGCGATTTCACGCAACTTTTCGTGCCGATCCAATGTCAGATCAATCAACGAGGACAACTGCGCATACGAAGAGGCGACAAAAACCTCTCGACCGGACTCGCCTTTTCTGGTCACTCCAAAGTCAAGTCGACCGCGCTCTTCGCTGGTCAATTTACTGACAAGGTTTTTGGTGGCCCAAATGGACCCGAAGCGCGCGAAATCGCTCAAGCGAGCCGCGTGGTTGATGGTGTCGCCCAGCACGGCAAACTCAGCGTTTGCGCCTGACTGAAAGGTGCCTAGCCACTCGGTTCCTTCGTGCAAGCCAATGTTCAGAAGGAGTTCATTAGGCCAGTTTTTTCGCAGTTGCCAACGGGTGCTGATTTTGCGCATTTCTTGTTTGACTTCATGCGCACAAGCCACCGAGTTGAATATATGACTGCTGTCGGGCCGAGGGAAAAAGTAGTACACCATCCCGTCTCCGACATGTTTACCATAGGTGCCAAAATGTTTTCTAAACAAGGGGTCCATGGCATGCCATATCTCATTGATCAGTTCAAAATATTCGTCCGGTGGTAACTCGGAACATATTTTTGAGGAGCCCTGAAGGTCAGCAAGCATGACCGCCAATGGGGTCAGCACAGGCAGTTGTTTCGTGAGTAAGTTGCGGGAGACCAGCGAACGTCGGTTCATGAACTCAAGCAAGTCTTGATTGATGCTATCGACTGGTGTGTGAATGATCAGCACACCTTCACGAAAGTAAATGCCGTAGACGAGCCAATCCACACTTGCCCCAAAACCGTCAGGCAAAGTGCAAGGGATTTCCACCAGCAAGCGCCCCGTCGATGGTGTAGCGGTGTCGTAACAGTCACTTGCCATTTGAACGCGCTGCGGGTCACCACGGCGAACGATATTCAACAAATTTGTTTTCGATAGACGCGATTTGCACAGAGTGACATACAAACCGCACAACGCGTCAAGCTTGTCTACCGAGGTTTTCTTTGAATTGGCGGTCAAACTAAAGATGTTGCGTGACGCGCTGTCGGGTGGCGCCATTTCAAAGCCCAAAATCCTTTGGCGAGCCACATCGTTGTACCAGGTCACCTCAAAGTTGTAATTGATCATGTAGGCCGGATGATCAATGTCATCGATGGTCAAAATTTGACCCAAGGGGTTGTCGCTTTTCTTGACAGTAACGGCGTCTAGGCGCCGCTCTGCCGGCTGCACGATCGGGACCACGACCCGATTGCCTGCGTCTGGCGCAGCGACTTGCCCTGCAATCTCTTTCATGCTGAAGCCTTGACGCTTGAGCATCCTGACACGCTCAATCCGCGACAAGGTATCGTCCGGAAAATAACCTAATACCGGCGCGTCCGCCGTTGGGTCTTCGGGTGGACGCACCGTTGGTCGCGGCAGGATCCCCTGAGCAATGTAATTGTTCAGCGTTGCGCGCGAAATCCCGGCGGTGGTCAGTACATCTTTGCTGGATATCATCGTTAACCCTCTCATGTGGCCATTTGGCTCAATTGGACAGATGATGCCCCACCCTTACCTGTACAGTCAAGAGATCTTTTGTCTATCTGTCTAATTATTCCACAGTGTGTACAAATTACAACAATTAGACAGATGCAAAGGTGTCTAAAAATAAACAAGGTCTGCGCCCCTCTTCGTCAATGTTTAGGCCGGTCTGCGGCATTGAGTTTCATGCATCGCGTCTGCTGGACCCACGCGAATGCATGATAGACGCCTGGAGACAATGCGGGTTTGTTCAGTGCGTGAGGTCTATTTCAAGGCGTGCTTGTTGCTGCTGCATTGATAAAATTAGACACATGATATGCAGACGCATCTTGTCTCGCCTAGTCTGTACAAAAGTGAAACTGTGGGTAAGGCACCCGTACGTAACTGGCTTGACCCTTGGGAGGTGGTCTCGAAAAATTTCGATGTACAGTGCTTTGTGCCTATGCGGTTTCGAGGCGTCAACACCGTTCAGGCTGGCTTGGTGATGGTGTGGCGCCAAGTGCCTTTGTAATTACGCACGCTGACGCTGTCATCAGCAACAAGCCTGCTCCATGGCACAGGCGTTTCCATCTGGGAGGTCATCAACAGGGCTTGCAAACTTACGCAGCCAAGCCTTGTCAGGCGTATTGAACCGCTCAGCACGGCGAAGCCGGCGCGATTGCTGCGCACCGTTGACGTATGGCGTGCAGCGAACAGACGGCGTTCATGCGACGCCCATTTAGCGACCAGCGTCGAGTACACCTTAATTTCTGAGCAGCCATTGTGGCCAAAGACACCCATTGCAGCTTGAATCTATCGTGATCGCAAATCGACTTGACTATTTGCAGAAGCGGTACCCATTCTGCTTGCGGCGCAGTTGAAAGCGCACATCTCAGCTGTCAACCGACAATTTTTAGAATGATAGTTTACTTTTAATATAAACAACAACTATATGATTTTATTTATTTTTATGGATATTTCCAGTATTTACTGGAGCGGGTGAAGGGAATCGAACCCTCGTATGAAGCTTGGGAAGCTGCCGTTCTACCATTGAACTACACCCGCGTTGTCAGACGCAAAGCACCGCATCCAAAAAGACACCGTGCTAGCAGTTTAAGACCACGCGCAGTATACACAGGCTGGCTTTTCTAAAGACAACTGCCGATTGCCGTGCAGCAGATTTTAATAAATGCCAATAAACTGTTTAAAAACAATTTGTTATGGGACTTTCATTAGAGTTGTGCTGAAGTTTTTTTGTGTTTTTACTGGTCTGAATCTGGCAAGAATAAAGCTTCAACCGAAGCTATTTTCAGCAATCTGACTGCGCGGCGGGGTTTGCGTACTCGACAATGTCAATCCTGTTTTTGGGCGCCATCAGCCAAGTCACCTACAGCCCGACGGTAGCTGGGTTCCTCAAAGTATTCTCGACTTGGGCATGGTGCGGGCTTCACCTGACAGGAAAAATCGCCGCCTAGGCGCACCGCGCCTGCTGCTTCGCTAGCAGGCTTCTTCCAAACGCTGTCCCTGGTTCGACCGAGCCATCGTGCGACAGGCGAGGCCCCCAGCAGCACCCAAGCGCTTTTTAGTCCGCGCCTACAGGGCCCTTGAGCATGCAGGGGGCTGGGCGCTCACGGGGCGCTTGACTTGCGCACAAGGGCCGCATTCAATACCGTGCGTGTCTCGCGCAAGCTACGGTGGTCTACTTCAGAATATCGCCTATACAGACGTACTTAACCTCAACGTATTCCTCAATCCCCAGGTGAGAGCCTTCGCGACCCAATCCCGACTGCTTCACGCCGCCAAAGGGTACGTGCTCAGTGGCCAGGATGCCGACGTTCACGCCGACCATGCCGTACTCCAGGGCCTCGGTCACGCGCCAGATGCGTGCGTTATCGCGGCTGTAGAAATAACTGGCCAGGCCGAATTCAGTATTGTTAGCCGCATCAATGGCTTCTTGGTCGTGGGTGAACCTGAATATGGGTGCAAATGGACCGAAGGTTTCTTCCTTGGCACACAGCATGTCGGCCTTGGCATCAGCCACCACCGTCGGCTCAAAGAATTGCCCCGACAGGCGCTTGCCGCCAACTAACAGGCGCGCGCCTTTGGCCAGCGCGTCCTTGACATGCGCTTCAACCTTTTGCAGGGCCGCTTCTTCAATCAGAGGACCTTGGTTCACACCTTCTTCAAACCCATTGCCAACCTTGGTAGTTTTTACTTTCGCGGCAAACTTAGTGACAAACTCTTCATAGACGCCGTCTTGAACGTAGATCCGGTTAGAGCAGACGCAGGTTTGACCAGCGTTACGGTATTTGCTGGCAAATGCGCCTTCGACCGCACTGTCGATATCAGCGTCATCGAACACGATGAACGGGGCGTTACCACCTAGTTCAAGCGAGAGTTTTTTGACCGTTGGCGCACTTTGCGCCATCAAAATACGACCCACCTCGGTACTACCCGTGAAGCTGATATGGCGCACCACATCGCTGGCGCACAACACTTTGCCAATGGCTACGCTGTTATCGGCATCTGCCGACAGCACATTGAGTACGCCCGGCGGAATGCCTGCGCGCATGGCCAACTCTGCTGCCGCCAGTGCGGTCAAAGGCGTCAATTCAGCGGGTTTGATAACCACAGGGCAGCCCGCAGCCAATGCAGGGGCGACCTTGCGGGTGATCATGGCAAGGGGAAAGTTCCAGGGCGTGATGGCAGCACACACACCAATGGGCTGACGCAGCAAGAGCAGGCGGCGATTATTGTCAAATTGCGGCAGGGTTTCACCGTTGATACGCTTGGCTTCCTCAGCAAACCACTCCACAAAGCTGGCTGAGTAAGTCACTTCACCTTTGGCTTCTGCGAGTGGTTTTCCTTGCTCGGCGGTCATGATGCGCGCCAGATCATCTTGGTTTGCAATCAACAGATCAAACCATTTGCGCAAAATGATGCTGCGCTCTTTGGCTGTCTTTGTTTTCCAGCCGTTCCAGGCTGCATTGGCCGCGTCGATCGCTTGCTGTGCCTCTGCTGGCCCCAAATTGGCCACATCAGCCAAATGCGCGCCGGTGGCTGGGTCAGTCACCGCAAAACGACTCGAACCCGCTACCCACTGACCATCGATCAGGGCATCGGTTTTAAACAAGGATGGGTCTTTAAGCTGGGCAAGGGGATTGGACATGGTGAAACAAACCTGATTGGATGTGGAAATGGAATGTTTGGAATTTACCGCGTTTTTATAGGTCTTGATTTTTCAAGGTCAAGAAAATCAGCCCATCCGTGGGTTTTATGCTTAACCATGCGCATGCTTGTACATGCTCACCGCTTGGAAAGCGGTGGTCAAGTCCCTTGGTCAATTGGCCTGATTGCGCCAACGCTTCCAGAGCGCTTTATTCCCCTGCGGGCTACCGTGTGGAACCTGCGCCCCTTAAAATACTCGGCTTACAAGTGAACCCGCGTTCAAAGTTCGCCCTACTTTTTTAGATAACCAGGTTTTTTGAGCATGACATCAACTGCCACTGCGGTCACTGTTGCCGAGATTCGTCAAACATTCCTTGAATTTTTTGCCCAAAAAGGCCATACCGTGGTGGCCAGCAGCCCGCTGGTACCAGGCAATGACCCCACGTTGATGTTCACCAACTCGGGAATGGTGCAGTTCAAGGACGTATTTTTGGGCAGTGACAAGCGCTCTTATGTCCGCGCCGCCTCGGTGCAGGCGTGTTTACGGGCCGGCGGCAAGCACAATGACCTGGAAAACGTGGGTTACACCGCGCGGCATCACACTTTTTTTGAAATGCTGGGTAACTGGTCGTTTGGCGACTACTTCAAGCGGGAATCCCTGAAATGGGCTTGGGAATTGTTAACCGTCGTGTACAAACTGCCAGCAGACAAGCTGTGGGCTACGGTATACATCGACGACGACGAGGCCTACGATATCTGGACCAAAGAAATCGGCTTACCGGCCGAGCGTGTGGTGCGCATTGGTGATAACAAAGGCGCCAAGTACGCCAGTGACAATTTTTGGATGATGGCCGATACCGGTCCTTGCGGGCCTTGCAGCGAGATTTTTTACGACCACGGCCCGCACATCGCGGGCGGCCCACCCGGCAGCCCCGATGAAGACGGTGACCGCTACATCGAAATCTGGAACAACGTCTTCATGCAGTTCGACATGCAGGCCGACGGCTCAGTCAAACCACTGCCCGCACCGTGTGTGGATACCGGGATGGGCCTCGAGCGTTTGGCCGCCATCTTGCAGCATGTTCACAGCAATTACGAGATCGATCTGTTTGATGCACTGATCAAGGCGGCCGCCCGAGAAACCGCTTGCGCAGATCTAAACAACGCGTCCTTGAAGGTCATTGCCGACCACATTCGTGCCACCGCATTTTTGGTAAGCGACGGCGTTCTGCCCAGCAACGAAGGTCGCGGCTATGTGCAACGGCGCATCATTCGCCGTGCCATTCGTCATGGTTACAAATTGGGCAAGAAATCGCCTTTCTTCCATAAGCTCGTACCCGATTTGGTCGCCGTGATGGGCGAGGCCTACCCAAATCTGGCCGCCCAGGCCGATCGCATCAGCGAAGTCTTGCGCTTGGAAGAGGAGCGCTTTTACGAAACCCTTGAGATCGGCATGCAGATCCTGGACGAGGCCCTGCACAAAGGTGCTCAATCGCTGCCTGGCGAGGTGGCCTTCAAGTTGCATGATACCTACGGATTTCCATTGGACTTATCGGCTGACGTGTGTCGTGAGCGCGGCGTGGCCATCGATGCTGCTGGCTTTAACGCAGCCATGCAAAGACAAAAAGAGCAAGGCCGAGCAGCTGGAAAATTCAAGATGGACCGTGCACTTGATTACAGCGGAGAAGGTAACGCTTTTGTGGGTTACGAACAACTACAAGCGCAGTCCAAAATACTGGCCATTTACGTCGCAGAGAGCTCGGTTGCATGCTTGCAAGCAGGCCAACAAGGCGTTGTGGTGTTGGATGTGACACCGTTCTATGCCGAGAGCGGTGGGCAGGTTGGTGATCAGGGCTTTATGCTCAGTGGCTCAGCCAAATTTGCAGTGGCTGACACGTTAAAGATCAAGGCCGATGTGTTTGGCCACCACGGCACCTTGGTTGAAGGCACGCTCAATGTAGGTGACCATCTTGATGCGCAGGTTGACCTGACTTTGCGTGCAGCCACCATGCGCAACCACTCAGCAACCCACCTGATGCACACCGCCTTGCGCGAGGTTCTGGGCAACCATGTGCAGCAAAAAGGCAGCTTGGTGAATGCACAGCGCACCCGCTTTGATTTTGCCCACAATGCGCCGGTGAGTACGGCTCAAATCCGCGACATCGAAGAGCGTGTCAATGCCGAAATACTGAATAACGCGGCAACACAGGCTCGGGTGATGGACATCGAGTCGGCCCAAAAAACAGGCGCCATGATGCTGTTTGGTGAAAAGTACGGTGAGTCGGTGCGCGTGCTGGACATTGGCGGCAGCCGTGAATTGTGCGGTGGTACCCATGTTCAACGCACGGGTGACATAGGCCTGTTCAAAGTGGTTTCTGAAGGGGGCGTGGCTTCTGGCGTTCGGCGTATTGAAGCGGTCACGGGCATGCACGCACTGGCCTATCTGCAGCAAGTCGAAGCGTCCATCAACCAAGCTGCACAAGCACTGAAAACGCCGGTCCCAGAAGTGAATGAGCGCATTGCCTCAGTGCTTGAGCATGTGCGCTCGATAGAGCGCGAAGTCGCTGCACTAAAGGGCAAACTGGCTTCTAACCAAGGTGATGAGCTCATCAGCCAAGCCGTGCTGGTCAATGGTGTGCAAGTCTTGGTGGCACAACTCGATGGGGCTGATACCAAGACCTTGCGTGAAACCATGGACAAGCTCAAGGACAAGCTAAAAACAGCCGTGATACTTTTGGCAAGCGTACAAGGCGACAAAGTTCAGCTGGCAGCTGGCGTAACCGTAGACACCACAGCCAAAGTGAAGGCCGGTGAACTGGTTAATTTTGTAGCCCTTCAGGTTGGCGGCAAAGGCGGCGGCAAGCCTGACTTGGCCATGGCCGGTGGTACCGATGCAAAACACTTGCCTGAAGCACTTGCCAGTGTCATGGCTTGGGTACAGACCAAGATTTGAATAAAAACTCAATCTGCAACTTTAGTAATCTTTATCCATCGGCTCTTGCATGGGTACCGGATGACTTTTAAATAATTGGAAATTAACTAGGCGATTTATGAGTGCTTTTTTTGAAGAGAAAGTTTTGAGCGTAAACCATTGGACAGACCGGCTGTTCAGTTTCACCACGACGCGCGACACCACTTTGCGGTTTTCCAATGGCCACTTCACCATGATTGGTTTGCGCCAAGAAGGTGGCAAACCATTGCTGCGTGCTTACAGCATCGTCAGCGCAAATTATGAAGAGCACTTGGAATTTTTAAGTATCAAAGTACCAGACGGCCCGTTGACCTCCAAACTGCAGCATATTGAGGTGGGTGACACCATAGTGGTCGGTAAAAAGCCGACGGGCACCTTGCTAATTGATTACCTGCTACCTGCGAAAAATCTGTACCTTTTTGGTACAGGAACGGGTTTGGCGCCATTTTTAAGTGTGGTACGCGACCCAGCCACCTACGAGAAGTTCGAAAAAGTGATCTTGGTTCATGGCGTGCGCGAAGTGGCTGAGCTGGCCTACATGGACTACCTCACCATTGACCTGCCCAAACACGAATTTTTGGGTGAGATGGTCAGTGAACAAATGTTGTATTACCCAACCGTGACACGCGAAACCTTTAAGAATAGGGGGCGCATCACCGACATTTTGGCCAGTGGCCAGCTGCAAGCAGACCTTGGTTTGCCCGCTTTTGATGCGACAAATGACCGTGCCATGTTGTGTGGCAGTCCCGCCATGTTGCGAGACCTCAAAGTCATGCTTGAGCAGCGCGGCTTTCTTGAAGGCAACACCACCAAGCAAGGTGACTTTGTCATTGAACGCGCATTTGTGGAGCAATAAACCATGAGCACACACCATGACCTTTACGCCATTGGCAATGCCTTGGTTGACTCAGAGTACGACG
This sequence comes from uncultured Rhodoferax sp., assembly GCA_963925275.1. Lineage (GTDB taxonomy): Bacteria > Pseudomonadota > Gammaproteobacteria > Burkholderiales > Burkholderiaceae_C > Rhodoferax. Next base: position 3,765 of record CAWUSQ010000026.1, on the reverse strand, counting down.
TCAGCGACGAACTGTTAGCTCAAGCGGGTGTTGAAAAACGCCACATGACCTTGATTGATGGCGCTCGCCGCGCTGAGTTGTTGCACCATTTGAAAGACCATGAACATCGTAGGACTGGCGGTGGGTCAGCTGGAAACACCGTGGTTGCCATGGCGCAATTTGGTGGGACGTCTTTTTATTCCTGCCGCGTTGCCGATGACGAGCTGGGGGCTTTTTATACCCATGATTTAGTCACCCATGGTGTGGCTACCAATCTGAGCCATACCCAAGCACCTCAAGGACAAACTGGCAGCTGTTTGGTCATGGTGACGCCGGATGCCGAGCGCAGCATGAGCACCTTTTTGGGTGCAACGGCGGATTTGGATGCCACATGCTTGCACCCAAACGACATCGCCAAGTCTCGGGTTTACTACATGGAGGGCTATTTGGCCGCTTCTCCAACTGGTCTGGATGCGGCCTTAAAGGGCAGGGCGATGGCTCGGCAAGCAGGTGTAGCTTTGGCAAGCACCCTGAGTGATGTCAGCATGATTCGCTTTTGCCGAGCGGGTTTGGAGGCCATGCTTGGGCAAGCCGACGATGGTTTTCTTGACTATTTGTTTTGCAATGAAGAAGAGGCGCAGGTCTGGTGTGACAGCCTGGATTTAAAGCAAATTTGCGAGCAGTTGCGCGCACAAGCTAAGGTGGTGTGCATCACCCGTGCGGCGCACGGATGTCTGGTTCTGAGCGAAGGGCAAACCCTGGAGGTGAGCGCCGCACAAGTCAAAGCACTTGACACCAATGGCGCAGGGGATATGTTCGCGGGTGCATTTTTATACGGTGTGACGCAGGGTCATAGCCTGTCGCAGTCAGCCTGGCTGGCCAACCACTCTGCTGCGCGTGTTGTGGCGCAATATGGCAACCGGCTCAGCAATGATGTTGTCAACGACATCAAGCAACAATTTGCACAGCACTTGTTGCAGTAGAACCTTGCACAGGGTGACCATTTGAACGCCGCTAAAATCGCTACGATTTAACGCTTATTGCTTGCCCGTACGGATTTTTTTGTTATGCCGTTGGCATATGGTTTGGTTGTTATTTAGATTTCATTTTTTTAATTTCACAAGGAACTTCAGCATGACGACACGTCGCACATTCATGATTCAATCTGTTTTGGGTACCACGGCCTTGGCTTCTGGTGCAGCTATGGCTGCCGGCCCCATGGTCAACCCAGCAGATCCGCAAGCCAAAGCACTGGGCTACGTCGCTGACACCACCAAGACGGACAGCAAGAAGTACCCCAAGCACACAGCCAGCCAGAAGTGCAACAACTGCGCTTTGTACCAAGGCAAGGCAAGCGACGCTGCTGCCGGCTGCCCATTGTTTGCAGGCAAACAAGTTGCAGGCATTGGCTGGTGCAATGCATACGCCAAGAAAGCTTAATTTGGTGTTGTCCGACGAGCCCATTTCAAAGCGGGCTCGTCTGTGTAAAAGCCCACAGGCAAGGTGGCCAAGGGCAGCAAATCGGGTACGCAGTCCATGAAGCAATCTACCAATGTAGATGCGGCTGAAATAGCCAAATTTTCCGACCTCGCCCATCGTTGGTGGGACCCGGATGGCGAGTTTCGCCCACTGCACCAAATCAACCCACTTCGCTTGGCTTGGATCAAAAACCTGATTCCCGTTGCTGGACTCAATGTACTTGATGTGGGCTGTGGCGGGGGTATCCTGACCGACTCTTTAGCCCGATCTGGCGCGAAAGCCACTGGTATTGACTTGTCAACCAAGGCATTGCGGGTCGCGCAAATGCATGCCATGGATGCACAAACGCCTGATGTCACCTACCGTGAAATCAGTGCAGAAGACATGGCGCTGGAGCAACCCGAACAGTTTGATGTGGTGACCTGCATGGAAATGCTGGAACACGTGCCAGACCCCTCGTCGGTGGTGCAGGCTTGTGCTGCGTTGGTCAAACCTGGAGGCTGGGTGTTTTTTTCGACATTGAACCGTAATCCCAAATCTTTTTTGCTGGCCATTGTTGGTGCTGAGTACGTGCTTGGTATGCTGCCCCGCGGCACCCATGAATACGCCAAGATGATTCGGCCTAGTGAATTAGCAGGGTATTGCCGGCTTTCTGATTTGCATGTGCTTGAATCCAAGGGCATGTCCTACAACCCATTGACCAAGCGCTATTGGCTCAATACGGACACGAGTGTGAACTATCTCTTGGCCACGAAGAAACCTATGGGTTCGACTACATGAAACTCATCGATGGGCAATTTACCGGCGTTCAAGCCGTTTTGTTTGACCTCGATGGCACCTTGGTTGACAGCGCGCCAGATTTGGCTGCAGCCGCGGACAACATGCGCGTGACCCGCGGGATGCCATCTTTGCCTTTGGCGCATTACCGCCACATGGCCGGTGCTGGCGCCAGAGGCATGCTTGGTTTGGCTTTCGATTTAACGCCTGACCATGCTGAGTACGAGGTGTACCGGGAAGAATTTTTTACCAACTATGAACGCTGCCTAACCGAGCGAACAACCGTATTTCAAGGCATAGAGACACTGATCCGTGATTTGAAAGACAGAGGACTTCAGTGGGGAGTGGTCACCAACAAGGCCGCTCGGTTCACCAAGCCTTTGACCGCTGCCATGCCTCTTTTTTTCGACGCGGGTACGATCATTAGCGGCGACACAACGGCGCATGCCAAACCCCATCCCATGCCGCTACTGGAGGCTGCAAGAGTCATCGGTGTGGCGCCACACAACTGCGTATATGTCGGAGATGACAAGCGTGACATCGTGGCAGGGCTGGCTGCGGATATGGGAACCGTTGTTGCACGCTACGGCTACCTTGGTCAAAAACAAGATGTGCTGTCTTGGGGCGCGCACGCCGCCATCGATCAAGCTCACGAACTGTTAGCGCTTATCAAGCCTTGACTTGGTCATGATGGTTGGCCATCAGCGCTGTCATGCCAATAAAGACGGGTACTGGTTTTGCAGGGCTCGGCTCAAGTGTTTTTAGCATTGTGCGCCTTACCGCTACTATTACTTAACATAATATACATTGTATAAACTCATATCGCAGTCATAGCCAGCCAGTCGATTGAGCAAGCAAGGACTCACCTGGTCCAAACCAAGCGCTTTAACAAGTGCTTGTAGCGCCCAGCCTGTTCAGTGATACTGCGCCTGCGTTGAAACCATCTTTTAGACGCAAACGTTCAACAAGCACTTTTTTACCCTGCAGGCCCACACATGTATCCATCAGCCACATCAACCATGAATAAACTCTTTGTCACACTGCTCTGCGCCATGATTGCTTCGGGCGCCGTTGCCCAATCTGCTGTACCCGCCTCGCCAGCAACGCCCGCAGTAACGGGTCAACCCGCGCAAGCAGCGACGCCTGCCGCACCTGCAGCAACAGTGAAGGACAGCCCCAAAGCCGCTTCTGCAAAGGCAAAAGTCAGTAAGAAAAAAGCCAAAAAACGCACGAAAAAAACCAACAAAAAACAAAAAAATTCTTCATGAAATAAATAAGCCATGCGTCTGACTTTTGTGAACAAGCCGAACCCGCGTAAGCGGGTTTTTTAACGGAAAATCATCCCATGAACAAGACATTGAAATACTTGATGGCAGCGTCTGCCACTTTGTTGCTCACATGGGCACATGCACAAAATTCTGTGCAATCGGACCTGCCGCGGGTGCAAATCACAGCCGCCATGCACCTGATCGATGCCCAGGTGGCATCGACCCCAAAGCAGCGTGCAATCGGACTGATGTTCAGGCAGAC
>CAWUSQ010000025.1:0-113774 GCA_963925275.1 uncultured Rhodoferax sp. | reverse complement strand
TCGCTGATTTGTTAGCGCTTTTCAGGCCGCGTTGATGAAGCTGCCGCTCTTGCCGCCGTGTTTCTCTAGCAGCTTGACATGGGTGATGGTCATGCCGCGGTCAACGGCTTTGCACATGTCGTAGATGGTGAGCAGGGCGATTTGTACGGCTGTCAGGGCTTCCATCTCTACACCGGTAGGGCCTACGGTTTCCACCGTGGCCGTGCATTCAATGCTGGCCGTTTGGGTATCGCTGCCCTGATGGGTTTTGAACTCCACAGATACGTGGGTCAGTGCCAGTGGGTGACACAGGGGAATCAGATCGCTGGTTTTTTTAGCGGCCATGATGCCTGCCAAGCGTGCCACACCCAGCACATCGCCTTTTTTTGCGGTACCCGATTCAATGATGCTTAGCGTGGCGGGCAGCATCTCGATGCGCCCGCGTGCCACCCCTTTGCGGTGCGTGGCGGCTTTGGCTGCAACATCAACCATGTGCGCTTGGCCTTGGTCATCAAAATGGGTGAGGGTACTCATGGGGCAATCAACTCCGAAAAAAACGGCTTGTGCAGATGGTCTGTGCACAGAAACTTTACGCAAGAGTGGCATCATACGGGCTCTGGGTAAGACCACTGGGTACAACCCGGCCATTTCCATGACCCGCACAGGACATCATTGAGAACAACAGCAACTTTTTCACTGCGGCCGCAAGGTGCAAGGCGTTGGTTGTCATTGGCAATTTGCGCATGGCTGCTGTGGGGTGTACCCACGCTGGTCACGGGCCAGACCGCGACGGTGTCGGATTTGCCGCAACTGGGTGATGGCGGCGACCTGAGTGCTGCACAAGAGAGCCGAATTGGTGAGCGCATTGTGCGTGACCTCTACCGCGACCCCTCCTATTTGGAAGACCCGGTGTTGATGGATTACGTGCAGTCGATCTGGCAGCCGCTGCTGGCCGCTGCCCGCCAACGCGGTGAGCTGACGACCGAGCTTGACGAGCGGTTTGCCTGGCGCGTGATGTTGCTGCGTGAGAGCAGCGTCAATGCTTTTGCGCTACCTGGCGGCTATCTGGGGCTGCACCTGGGCTTGCTGGCGATTGTGAGCAGTCGCGATGAGCTCGCGTCCGTGCTGGGGCATGAACTTAGCCACGTAACGCAGCGACACATCGCCCGCATGATGAGTAAGAGCAGCCGGCAAGCGCCATGGATGATGGCCGCGATGATTCTGGGCATTTTGGCTGTCAGTAAGAACCCGGATGCTGGCAACGCCTTGGTGGTGGGCGGGCAGGCTTTGGGTGTGCAAAGCCAGTTGAATTTTTCGCGCGACATGGAGCGCGAGGCGGACCGCGTGGGATTTGGTGTGGTCACCCAAGCCGGCTACCAGGCCCAAGGCTTTGTCGGCATGTTTGACAAACTTCAGCAGGCATCCAGGCTCAACGACACGGGTGCTTACCCCTACCTGCGCACCCATCCGCTCAGTACCGAGCGCTTGGCCGACATGCAAGCGCGCATCCCCATGACCACGGGGCCGAAAGCCGCCGTGCTTGTCAACTTGGGCGATGCTTTGATGAGCGTGCGCGCCAAGGTGCTGATCAGTCCTGATGCCAGCACCTTGCAGACCTGGCAGGCCATTCTTGATGAGCCTGCAGCGGCCAAGCCGGTGTCCCAGCAGCTGCTGGAGCATTACGCCGCGGCATTGGCTGCCTTGCAGACGCGTGATGTGCGCGTGGCACGCCAGTATGTGCTGCGCATGCAGGGGGTGCTTGAGCGTGCCTCTGGCGCTCAGCCGCCAGTGATTGACTCCCGGGTGGCGCAGTACATCACTTGGCTGTCTGCTGAGGTTGACTTGGCGGCGCGTGACCTGTCGCCCGCGCAGCTCAGCCGCCTGGATGCGACTTTGACGAAGGCGTTCAGTGGGGGGGCTCAGCGTCGTCCTGTGATGCTGTTGCGCTCGCAGCTGAGTTTGCAGCTCGGCACCACAGAGGCCTTGAGACGCGCAGCCCAAGATCTGCAAGCCTGGTTGCGCATTGATCCGGCCGATGCCACGGTTTGGCAAAGTTTGTCGGATCTGCACGCTGCCTTGAAGCTCAATTTGCGCTCGCTACGCGATGCAGCCGAAGCCCAGGTTGCCCAACACAATCTGGGTGCTGCTTTGGACCGCTTGCGCGCTGCGCAGGATCTAGCGCGCAAGTTGGGTGTGAGCGCAAGCCCTGCCGAGCAAATTGAGGCCTCCATCATCGACACCCGGTTTCGTCAGGTCGCCGCTTTGGTGAAAGCGCAAGCGCTTGAGCGTTAAGGGCCTTGGATGGCCGGTGTGGCGATTTGCCGTTTACGCAACCAAGCGGCCAGCAATACGCCACTGGTCAACAGCAAGTAGGTTGCCCAGCGTGCGGCAGATTGCACAGATGACTGGGCGTTCGCGCCCAGGGCATCGCTGCCAAAAAAACCGGCCAGCAGTGGTTCATCAATGACCATCTTGGCCGCGGTGATGGCCAACACAGCGGCACCAGCCTGCACGATGACCGGAAATCTGTCGATGAGTTTGAGCACAACGTTGCTGCCGAAAACCACAATCGGCACGCTGATCAGCAGGCCGATGACGACCAGATCCAAAGACCCATTGGCTGCGCCGGCCACGCCCAGCACGTTGTCCACCCCCATCAGGGCGTCAGCCACGATGATGGTTCGCATGGCACCCCAAAAGGTGGCTGCAGCCGGATGCGCATCTTCATCGCCGCCGTTGTCGACCTGCAGGTGGTAGGCTACCCACACCAAGCCCAGGCCGCCGACCAGCATCAAGCCAGGAACCTTTAACAGCCACACCACGCCAATGGCCATGACAGCACGCACCGCAATGGCGCCGACAGTTCCCCAAAGGATGGCTTTTGTTTTGAGTTGATCAGGTAGCCTGCGGGCCGCCAAGGCAATCACAATGGCGTTATCACCAGCGAGCACCAAATCGATCAGGATGATGGTCACCAAAGCAGACCACCAAGGGGTAGAGAAGAGTTCCATGACAACTTTCGTTCGGATACATAACAACAGCAAGGCAGCCAGATCAAAAAAATCTACTGCATGCCAATCCGAAGGTCTTGCCCGATGCCAGTGGCATCGAATGAACCGGGATACCTGGCTGGTTTGTAATTACCAGGGGTGGCCGTCATGACGATTCATTCACAAGGGAGCTACTCCCCTTCAAGGATGAATTAGATCCTGTTCAGAAATTACACAACTGTGCCGGGGTTAATGGCCTTTGGTGGCGTGGTGTTTAGCGGGCTATCATCACAGCCCCTATGGCAGTCATTCACATCATCGACATCGAGTCGGCCATCAACCACTGGCGCAAAGCGTTGCCTTCGCCAGACGGTATCACTTTGCCAGCGCCAACCCGCGCCTTGGCAGAGGTGTACGCTTTGATGGTCTTTGCGCGTCAGCACGAGGTCTCGCCTGACGTGTTCTCCGAGCAAGCTTGGGCTGCTTGGTTGGCGTGGTATGACAGCACGCCAGATACGCCTTGCATTGCGATTTGCTCGACCAGCCAAGGTGATGAGGTGTGCAAGGGTTGTGGCCGCACGTTCGCCGAGGTACAAGACTGGACGGCGATGGACCCAGTGGCCAAACGTGCCACGTGGCGGCGCATCACATTGGAGAACTCGGCCTGGCGCTTTAACCGCTACGCTGAGCGCGCCCAAGAATAGGCTTCAGGGTCAGGTTTGCGCTCGCTCAGATCGAGATGCCGCCTGAGACTTCAATTACCTCGCCATTGATGTAACTGGCCTCGTCACTGGCCAAAAAGGCGTACACATTGGCCACTTCCTCGGGCTGGCCCATGCGGCCCAAATGCACTTTTTGGCTGAGCTCGGTGCGTATTTTTTCGGGCATGGCTGCCACCATGGGGGTGTTGATGAAGCCAGGTGCTACGGCGTTGACACGCACGCCTTTAGGGCCGAGCTCGCGGCTCCATGTTTTGGTAAACCCGATCACACCGAATTTGCTGGCTGCGTAGTTGGTTTGACCAAAGTTGCCATACAAGCCGACCACCGAGCTCGCTGTCAAAATCACGCCACTGCCTTGCGCGACCATGGTGTTGGCCACGGCCTGGCTGCAGTGAAAGACGGCACGCAGGTTGACATCGATCACACGGTCAAATTGCTCAGTGGTCATTTTTTGCAGACGCGCGTCCAGTGTGATGCCAGCGTTGTTAACCAGCACATCGATGCGACCAAATTGAGCTAAAACCTGGGCGATCAAGGTGTCGATGGCGGCGCGTTGGGTCACGTCGAGCACATGTCCCACTGCTGTTGCGCCCAAACTTTTGCATTGTGCAACCGCCTCATCCACGCCAGCTTGCTGGAGGTCGGTCACGATGACGGTGGCGCCTTCGCGGGCAAATTTCAGGGCGGTGGCCAGTCCAATGCCTTGGGCGGCGCCCGTGATGATGGAAACTTTGTTGGCCAGGCGTGCGCTCATGGGAGTCCTAACAGGTGCGGGGTACATGGGGGCCAAATTCTAGCCAGCCAGTGATGCGCTATTTCCAGCGCAGGGGTTCAATGTTCAGATTGTGCTTGCCGTCACCCAGCATCAGCGCTTGTTCTTGAACGGTGGCTTGGAGCTGCATGCTGCGCTGTGCCAGCGGAACCAGGCTTTGCGCCTGTGAGCTGGGCACGCGCCAGACTTGTAAATTCTTCAGGCGGCTGAGTTTGTTTTCGATGCCGCGCCACCAGACATCGGCCGCTGCACCAAAGGCATACAGCACAACCAGATCGGCCTTGGAGCAGGCCTTGGCCAGGGGTTTGTCCTCAGGGTGCCCGACCTCCACCCAGAGTCGTGTGCGCCCGGTGAAGTCACGCAAGTAAACGTCCGGGTCATCGGGGTCTGACAGCCCAGCGCCAAAGCTCAGGGTACCGTCACCTTGGCACAGCGACTGCAACTGGTAGGCCTGTAGTGCCAATGCACACAAGCGCACCATCATGCGTTCGTCCGTTTCGCTGGGGTGGCGCGCCAATGTCAGCGCGTGGTCAGCGTAATAGGCGTGGTCAATATCGGCAATCTGCAGATTGGCTTTAAAGATCGTGGATTTGATGGCCATCAGTGAGATTGCAGCAGCATTACACGCGGCGCGCCAAAGTAGCAGCCATGCCGGTGTAGCTGGCCGGCGTCAATGAAAGCAAACGCTCTTTTTCGGCTTGCGGCAGATCCAGGCCGCGGATAAAGCCCTGCATCAGCTCACGCGTCATGGCCTCACCGCGGGTGAATTTCTTAAGCTGTTCATACGGTTGAGGCAAGCCAAAGCGGCGCATCACCGTTTGGATGGGCTCAGCCAACACTTCCCACGACGTGTCCAGGTCATCGGCGATGGCGGCATTGTTCACTTCAAGTTTGTTCAAGCCGGTAGCCAGTGCCTGGTACGCCAGCACCGCGTAACCCAAAGCCACGCCAATGTTGCGCAGCACGGTGCTGTCACTGAGGTCACGCTGCCAGCGTGAAATGGGCAGCTTTTCAGACAAATGGCGCAGCACCGCGTTGGCCAGGCCGAGATTACCCTCGGCGTTTTCAAAGTCAATTGGGTTGACCTTGTGCGGCATGGTGGATGAGCCGACTTCGCCTTCGCGCAGGCGCTGTGTAAAGTAACCCAGTGAAACATAGCCCCATACGTCGCGCGACCAATCAATCAAGATGGTGTTGGTGCGGGCCACCGCGTCAAACAGTTCGGCCATGTAGTCATGCGGCTCAATCTGAATGCTGTAGGGCTGAAAGGTCAGTCCCAGGCCCAGCGGTTCAGGGGTTTCCACCACGCGCCTGGAAAAAGCCTCCCAGTCGAAATCAGGCCAGGCTGACAGGTGTGCGTTGTAGTTTCCCACCGCGCCATTCATCTTGCCCAGCAAAGCCACGCTGGCAATGCGCGCGCGCGCGGCGCTCAGGCGCACCACAACGTTGGCAATTTCTTTACCCAAGGTGGTGGGGCTGGCCGTTTGACCGTGGGTTCGGCTGAGCATGGGCACCTCTGCCAGGGCGTGCGCCATCTCACGCAGTTTGCTGATGATGCTGTCCAAGGCGGGCAGTAAAACCTGGTCGCGGCCACTTTTGATTTGCAGCGCGTGGCTGGTGTTGTTGATGTCTTCGCTGGTACATCCGAAATGCACAAATTCTTGCGCCGCCAACAGCTCCGGGCGCGCGTCGAACTTGGACTTCAGCCAGTACTCAACGGCTTTGACGTCATGGTTGGTTGTTTTTTCAATCGTTTTGATGGCCAGGCCATCAGTCTCAGAAAAATTCTTCACCAGGCCCAGAAGGTAGGTGCGCGCACCTGGCGACAGAGGTTGAAACTCCTCAAAGCCGGCATCGCTGAGCGCAATGAACCAGGCGATTTCAACCTGTACACGCCGGTGCATATAGCCTTGCTCACTCATGTGCGGACGCAGTTTGGTGAGCTTGGCGGCGTAACGGCCGTCAAGTGGTGATAGGGCGGAAATAGAAGATGTGCTCATGGCATGATTGTAGGTGGCACCGGCCCAGGCGCGCTCAGCAAATCCCTCGCTAGAATGCACTCAATTAACAAGGGCAAAGACTCCATGGTCATGAAATTAATCGGATCGAACTCCAGCCCCTACGTGCGCAAAGTACGGGTCGTGATGGCAGAGAAAAAACTGGAATACACCTTCGTTTTGGAAGACGTGATGGCGCCGGATACCAAAATTGGTCAGTTCAACCCCCTGGGTAAGGTGCCGTGTTTGGTCATGGAGGGCGGTGAAGCGATTTTTGATTCCCGAGTGATTGTTGAGTACGTGGATGCTTTATCACCCGTGGGCAAGCTGATCCCGCCTTCCGGTCGCGAGCGTGCCGAAATCAAAACGTGGGAGGCTTTGGCCGACGGTCTGCTTGACGCGGCTTTGCTGCTTCGTTTGGAGGCTGTCTGGCCTGGGCGCACATCGGAACAACGCAGTGCCGCGTGGATGGAGCGTCAAATGGGCAAAATCAAGTCGGCACTCAGTGCCATGAGTCATGGTCTGTCTGACAAGCCGTTTTGTGGCGGCATTCACCTGAGCTTGGCTGACATCGCAGTGGGCTCAGCCTTGGGTTATCTGGATTTTCGTTTCCCTGACGTCAACTGGCGTGAAACGTATCCCAATTTGGCCAAGTTACAAGAAAAACTGATGCTGCGCCCCAGTTTTCAGCAAACCGAGCCTGTCTGAGTGCGTTGAGGCTAGACGCGCAGGGTTGGTCTTGTGTGGTGGGTGGAGGCTTTGAGCGCATTTGTGTAAGCGGGCGTTAGCGGCGTTACAAACGCTTACATATTGCGGTCGTGCACCGGTGCTTTCTTTGGTTAAAGTCAAGCCATGAGCAGCAAGATCAGCCCCATCAACTACAAAACCCGCTACAAATGCAAGCAGTGTGGCGCAGCCAGCTACGCTGCGGTGATTGAACGGGCCGCCAGTGGTGTGTTGCACACCACTGGCCAATACCGTTGCAGTGGCTGCCGCAGCATTTTCTCAACCATCTGGTCCTGGTGTGCCCAACGCGGGCACACAGATTTTCAGGTGAGTCGCAACGCGGGTTGAGTCGCCGCTTGATGGCGCGGTGCCGTGCGAGGGCTATCGCCTAGCCACTTGTGGCCCGCACGTGTGCTGCCGGCGGGCTACCAGTGTGACGTGAAGCGGGCGCCAGTCAGCTGTGCTGCGCACGCCTACAAACCCAGCATCAACTTCAAGTTCTGTACCGCTGCACCGCTGGCGCCTTTGCCCAGGTTGTCCAGGCGTGCCACCAGCACGGCGTGGCGGAAAGTGTCGTCAGTGTCGCGGTTGGCAAACACACGCAGCTCCATGCCGTCGGTATTGGCCAAGTGCACCGCGTCAAGTTTGTTGTCTGTTGAGGCATCGGGCACGCGCACCCATTCACTGCCTGCGTAATGGCTGGCCAGTGCTTGTTGCAGGTCGGTAGCGCTGGGTTGGCCAGGCAGCAGGTCCAGGTGCAGCGGGATCTGCACCAGCATGCCTTGCTTGAAGTTGCCCACCGAGGGCACAAACAGTGGGCGGCGCGTCAAGCCGGTGCAGGCCATGATTTCTGCAATGTGCTTGTGCTTCAAGCCCAAGGCATAGAGCTCAAACGCAGGCGCTTGCCCACTTTCATAGGCTTCGATCATGCTGCGTCCGCCGCCTGAGTAGCCACTGACAGAGGGCAGGCTCAGGGGGAAGTCTGTCGGAATCAAGCCGGCGTCCACCAACGGGCGGATCAGTGCGATGGCGCCCGTGGCGTAACAACCCGGATTGGCCACTCGGGCGGACTGGCGGATGGCAGCCTCTTGGCCAGCGGTCAATTCGGCAAAACCGTAGACCCAGCCGGGCGCGACGCGGTGAGCGGTGGACGCATCAATGATTTTCGGGCCGGCGTGGCCGCTGGTGCGTGCGATCTCGTCCACCATGGCCACTGATTCCAGGGCTGCTTCATCGTGCAGGCACAGCACCACCAGATCAACGCCTGCCATGAGAGCGCGCTTGGCCTCGGCGTCTTTGCGCAGATCGGGTGCGATGCTGATGAGCTCCACACCACCCAAGTGTTGCAAGCGCTCACGAATTTGGAGTCCGGTGGTACCGGCTTCGCCGTCGATAAAAACTTTTTTCATGCTGTGTCCTTGGTTGACGCCTGCGTGGGCCGTCGGGCGTTCAAATGACGCGTTGCAACATGATACAGTTTCACCCCTTATCGCTCGGTACATTGCGCTTGGCTCCATGCTTTGTGGCGCGTACCGCTTCATCATCTGTTTCCTGAGAAAGTCTTCATGAAGATTCACGAATACCAAGGCAAGGAAATCTTGCGTCAATTTGGTGTGCCGGTGCCACGTGGCATTGCGGCGTTTACGGTTCAGGAGGCAGTGGAGGCTGCGCAAAAGCTCGGTGGCCCCGTATGGGTGGTGAAGGCGCAAATCCATGCGGGTGGCCGCGGTAAAGGTGGCGGCGTCAAGGTGGCCAAGTCCATTGATGATGTGAAGCGACTGGCAACAGAGATCCTGGGCATGCAGCTTAAAACGCACCAAACTGGTCCAGCCGGCCAAAAAGTGCGCCGGCTGTACATTGAAGATGGCGCCGATATTCAAAAAGAGTATTACGTGTCCTTGGTGACTGACCGTGGCACGCAGAAAATTGCATTCATCGCATCGAGCGAAGGGGGCATGGACATTGAAGAGGTGGCGCACAGCAGCCCCGAGAAAATCATCACCGAATTCATCGACCCACTGACGGGTCTGGACCAAGCCCAAGCGCTGCGCATTGCCGCAGGTATTGGCATGCCTGAAGGCTCTGCTGCGCAAGCGGCTGATATCTTCCAAAAGCTCTATGCCTGCTACATGGAGACGGATGCGTCCTTGGTAGAGATCAACCCACTGAACCGCGACAGCCAAGGTGGCGTGATGGCACTCGATGCCAAGTTCAATTTTGACTCAAACGCCCTGTACCGCCACCCCGAAATCGTGGCTTACCGCGATCTGGATGAGGAAGATCCAGCCGAGGTAGAGGCCAGCAAGTTTGATCTGGCCTATATCAGTCTGGATGGCAATATTGGCTGTTTGGTCAATGGCGCGGGCTTGGCCATGGCCACCATGGACACCATCAAGTTGTTTGGCGCTGAGCCGGCTAACTTCTTGGATGTGGGTGGCGGCGCCACCCCCGAGAAAGTCACCGAGGCTTTCAAGATCATGCTGAAAAATGACAAGGTCAAAGCCATTTTGGTGAACATTTTTGGTGGCATCATGAAATGCGACACCATCGCCACTGGCGTGATCACGGCCTGCCGCGCCGTCAACCTGAGCGTGCCGCTGGTGGTGCGCATGAAGGGCACCAACGAAGAGTTGGGCAAGAAAATGCTGGCTGATTCGGGCTTGCCCATCATCAGTGCTGACACCATGGCAGAGGCTGCACAAAAGGTTGTGGCTGCTGTTAACGCCGCCTGAGCCCGCATACAAGGAACACCGACATGTCTATTCTGATCAACAAAGACACCAAAGTCATCACCCAGGGCATCACCGGCAAGACCGGCCAGTTTCACACTGAGAAATGCCAAGAATATGCCAACGGCAAAAACTGTTTTGTCGCTGGTGTCAACCCGAAAAAAGCGGGCGAGTCGATTTTCAATATCCCGATTTACGCGTCAGTCAAAGAAGCCGCTGGCGTCACTGGCGCCACCGTGTCTGTGATTTACGTGCCGCCAGCAGGCGCGGCTGCGGCAATCTGGGAGGCCGTCGAGGCTGACCTGGACCTGGCCATCTGCATTACCGAAGGCATTCCAGTGCGCGACATGCTCGAGATACGCAACCGCATGCAAGCCAAAGAGGCCGCTGGGGGAAAACGTACCTTGTTGCTGGGCCCCAATTGCCCTGGTTTGATCACACCCGATGAAATCAAGATTGGCATCATGCCAGGCCATATTCACCGCAAAGGACGCATCGGCGTGGTCAGCCGCTCGGGCACCTTGACCTATGAGGCGGTTGCCCAACTGACTGAAATCGGTTTGGGTCAGTCTTCTGCGGTGGGTATTGGTGGTGACCCGATCAACGGGCTCAAGCACATCGACGTGATGCGCATGTTCAATGAAGACCCCGATACCGATGCGGTCATCATGATTGGCGAGATTGGCGGCCCCGATGAGGCTGAAGCAGCGCGTTGGTGCAAAGCCAATATGAAAAAGCCGATCGTTGGCTTCATCGCGGGCGTGACCGCCCCTGCCGGCAAACGCATGGGGCATGCGGGCGCTTTGATTTCTGGTGGCGCTGACACGGCTGAAGCCAAGCTCGCCGTGATGGAAGATTGCGGCTTCAAGGTGACGCGCAACCCTTCTGAGATGGCGAAGTTGCTCAAAGCGCTTCTCTGAGCTTTTTTCTGGTGTTGCTGGACTTCGGCCCGACAACGCGGGCTTGCCCGAGCCGAAGTGGGATTTGGTGTAGCTTGGTTTCAAGGCGTGCACCTGCTACTTGCGTGAACCAAGCCTTGCCTGTCAACGCATAATAGGGGAGCCTGAGCAATGGTGCAGGTGTTGGCTTTCACGGTGTCTGGGTTTCGCCGTCAATGTTATCTGGCGCGCTGATAGGCGCTTGCCTTGGCTTTTAAATCGACGACTTAGTGAGCGGCGAAAGGGAAAAATATGCCGAAAATTGTTGTGATGCTGGAAGCAGGTAACCCCAAGGAGGTGAACCTGACCAAGCAGCGCACCACGCTGGGGCGTCGGCCTCATAACGACATTGTGCTCAATGATTTGGCGGTCAGCGGTGAGCACCTGGCCTTACTCATGAATGGCGGGGAGGTTCAGGTCGAGGACCTGGGTAGCACCAACGGCACTTTGTTAAATGGTAAGGCGGTGACCAAGCAGGCCCTGGCCGATGGTGACACTTTGACCATTGGCCGTGTGAGAATTCGCTTTGACAGTCCCGCGCCTGTGGTTTTGGGTCCGGCCATTATCCGTGTGCTCAGTGGCACATCAGCGGGTCGCGAAATGGCTTTGGCCAAACCGATGACCACCATGGGCAAGCCTGGCGTGGTGGTGGCGGCCATCTCCAAGCTCGAAGCAGGCTTTGAACTGCACCGCGTTGAAGGCGATGGCCTGTTGACGCTCAATGGCGCGAATGTACACAGCAATCCGATGGCGCTGCGTCATGATGATGAAATCAATTTGTCTGGCACCTCCATGAAGTTCATTCAGACCTGATCTCCCACGCTTTAGCAAGGAACAGCACGATGATTGAAGCCAAAACAGAGACTGCAAGTCAAGCGTTCGAAGCCTTGTTTAAACGCAAGTTGCAGCAAATTTTGGTGCACATGGCCGAAAGTGATGGTCTTGGGAAATTCATGTCGGATAACAACGATGTACTGTGCAAGTTGTTCAACGCAGATCGTTTTACCCTTTATTTGGCCAGTGAAGACAAGGCAAACATTGTGGCCAAAATGAAAAATGGTACCCAAAGCAGTGATTTGAGGTTGCCGATTTCCAGTCAAAGCATTGCCGGCTACGTGGCTGCGAGCCAGCAGACCGTCAATATCGCCGATGTATACGATGCGCAAGGACTCAAGCGCATACATCCGGATTTGACGTTTTTGAGTGCCGTTGACAAACGCACGGGTTTTCGCACACGTGAAATGCTGGTGACACCCATTGTTCATGGCGATGTGCTGTACGGTGTTGTTCAGGTCATTAACAATAAAAATAGTCAGGCCTTTGGCCATTTGGAAGAGCAGGGCGCTCGGGACTTGTCCAAGGGTTTGGCGTCTATTCTCAGCCGGCGTCTGAAAGGGGGCAAGGCTGTCGAAAAACGCATGGCCACCAAATACGATGGGCTGGTTGAAAGCGGCTTGATCACCGCACAACAATTAGAGGATTGCCTGCAAGCTGCACGCGCCCATGCTCAGCCACCAGAGTTTGTTTTGATTGATGAGTACCACCTCACGGTTGCGCAAATAGGCGCTTCTTTGGCGCAGTTTTTCCAGATCCCTTACGAGCCCATGACCGAAGGCCGGGTATTTTCTGAGGCACTGCACGGTGCTTTGAAGCGTGATTTCATTGAAGGCCAGGGCTGGCTGCCGCTAGAGGAGTCGCCAGAGGGTTTGGTGCTGATGTGTCTTGACCCAGAAGCCGTGCGCACTGCGCGCGTGGTGCCGCAGGTGTACCCGCGCATCAAAAAATTCGCCTACCGGGTCACTACGGTGACAGATTTTCGAAAAACCTTTGAGCAGGTTTTTGGCGTCGAGATATCAGGTAGTTCGATCGATGAGATGCTGGCTGATATGGATGCGGGGCCGTTGGAAGATGATCACAACGACGATGTCTTGGAGAATGCGGCGGCCGACAACGAACTGGTCAAGTTGGTTAACAAAGTCATCGTGGATGCCTACCAACAAGGCGTTTCAGACATCCACATTGAGCCGCTGCCTGGCAAATTGAAAACCGGCATCCGCTTTCGAATTGATGGCAGTTTGCACAATTACATTGAGGTTCCGGCGCATTTTCGTCAAGCCATGGTTACGCGCTTGAAAATCATGTGTGATCTGGATATTTCAGAGCGCCGCAAGCCCCAGGACGGCAAGATCAAGTTCAAGCGTTTCGGCCCATTGGACATTGAGCTGCGCGTGGCCACTATCCCCTCCGCCGGCGGTGTGGAAGATGTGGTGATGCGGATCTTGGCCGCTGGTGAGCCCATCCCGATGGACAAACTGGGCTTGACTGAGCACAACAAAAAGCGTGTACTGTCAACCATTGAAAAACCGTATGGCTTGTTCTATGTTTGCGGTCCAACGGGCTCGGGGAAAACCACGACCTTGCATTCGATTCTGAAACACCTCAACACGTCCGATGCCAAAATTTGGACCTGTGAGGATCCGGTTGAAATCACCCAAAAAGGCCTGCGACAGGTTCAGATTAACCGCAAGGCCGGTATTGATTTCCCCTTGGTGATGAGGGCTTTTTTGCGGGCTGATCCCGACATCATCATGGTGGGCGAATCGCGTGACCACGAAACCGTGGCGATGGGGGTGGAGGCTTCCCTCACTGGTCACTTGGTGTTCTCGACGCTGCACACCAATTCGGCGCCAGAGTCCATCACCCGCTTACTTGACATGGGCATGGACCCGTTTAATTTCGCTGATGCGTTGTTGGGCATTTTGGCGCAACGCTTGGCGAAAAAATTATGCGACTGCAAAGAGGCTTATGTACCCGATGCGGACGAGCTCAGGCTATTCGCCAAGGAATATGCAGAGGAATTGAGCCAAACTGCGGCATGGATTGCGGACCCGGAGGGCGAGTTGGATCGCCTGGTCGCGTCTTGGAAGACGCAATATGCCAGGGACGGCCAGATCCACTTTTACCGCCACGTGGGATGCGACAAGTGCAAACAAACGGGCTACAAGGGGCGTGTCGGCCTGCACGAACTGTTGATTGCGGACGATGACATCAAACGACGCATTCAATTGCGTGCTCGGGTAGCAGAAATTTCTGCTGCTGCGGTTGAACGCGGTATGCGTACCTTGAAAATGGATGGCATGGAAAAAGTCATGATGGGCTTGACCGACCTGAAAGTGGTGCGCTCGGTCTGCATACGCTGAGGTTTGGTGCGGTGGGTACGCGCGCACACACTGATCGTTGGGCGCGGCCAAAGTCGGTTGTGTTTTGGGCTTTTCTGCTGGTGATGCTGATTGGCGCTGGGTCCGCTTTAGCCAAAGAAGGCGTGGACGTGGGCAAGAACTCGGTTTTTTCGAATTTGGTGCCCGCCGCCACCATTGAGCAGTCCGCCTTTCGGCAGTACCAGGAACTTTTGGGCCAGGCGGCGGCCAGAAAAGCGCTGGCGCCAGATGCGCATCCGCAAGTGCGCCGGCTCAGGGACATTGCGCAGCGCATCATTCCTTTTGCGTTAACTTGGAACACCAGGGCCCGCGCTTGGCGTTGGGAGATCAATCTGATTGGCGGCGCTCAGATCAATGCATTTTGCATGCCTGGTGGAAAGATTATTTTCTACAGCGGTATTTTGACGCAACTCCAACTCACTGACGACGAAGTGGCCATGGTCATGGGACATGAAATTGCCCATGCCTTGCGCGAACACGCGCGTGAACGCATGGGCAAGCAAGCCGCCACTAATTTAGGCGCGGGTCTTTTGGGTCAGATGCTGGGTTTGGGCCAGTTGGGACAGACTGTGACCAACTACGGCGCACAACTGCTCAGCCTGCAATTTAGCCGTGAGGATGAGTCTGAAGCTGATCTTGTGGGCATGGAGCTGGCTGCGCGGGCCGGTTTTGATCCGCGCGCAGGCGTCAGTTTGTGGCAAAAAATGGTGGGCACAAAGGCCGGCGCGTCACCCCAATGGTTGTCCACCCACCCATCTGGTGGACGGCGTATTGCCGACATACAAGCTAATTTGCCGCGGGTCATGCCTTTGTATGAACGGGCGCAAGCCAGGCCCGAGAACATGCGCCAGTAGTGCGCCCACCATGGCCATCGGTGGTGCTCAGAGATCTTCGTCAGCCTTCATGCTCAAGGCCAGTTCGTACAAGGCGTTGCGTGGTTGGCGGGTGATTTCTGCAGCCAGACGAACCGCGGTTTTGAGTGGCAGCTCGGCCAATAGCAGTCGCAATACCCGGTCATCCGCTTTGGGTGTTGCCTGCACAGGTGCAGGGTGAACCACCAGCACAAATTCGCCACGGCTGTGGTTGGGGTCTTGTGCCAACCAGGCCGGAAAATCCTGTGCGTTCATCGTCTCTATTTGCTCAAACTGTTTCGTCAATTCACGCCCCACCGTTAACTGGCGTGCCCCCAAGACGGCCAGGGCTTTGGCCAGCGCTTCAATGCGGTGAGGTGCTTCCAGTAAGACCAGGGCGCGGGGCTCGCCAGCAAGGGCAGCGACTGCCAAGTCGCGCTCACCGCCTTTGCTGGGTAAGAAACCCGCAAACACAAACCCATGATGCGGTAATGCATCGGTACTGATGCCCGCCGCGCTGAGCACGGCGGTGACGCTGCTCGCACCTGGCAGCGGCATGACGCGAAAGCCGGCCTGACGGACCGCCGCAACCAGGCGCGCACCGGGGTCACTGATGGCCGGCGTGCCGGCGTCGCTGACATACGCCACGCGCAAGCCTTGTTGCAAGCGCTCGATCACGGTTTGACCCGCTTGCACCTCGTTGTGTTGGTGTGCTGCCAGCCACTGCTTAGGTGATTTATCGATGCCGTATGCGCGCAACAGTGCCTGGGTGTGGCGCGTGTCTTCGCAGGCCAGCAAGTCTGCACGTTGCAGCACATGCAAGGCCCGCACACTGATGTCAGCCAGATTGCCGATGGGGGTGGCAATCACGTACAGCGTGGCCGGCGGATAATCCTGTGTGCTGCAGGCATCTGCTGCAACTCGAAGTACGGAGGCAAGCTGCGCTGCCAAACCGCCGGCAGGAGGTGTCGTCACGATGTTATTTCCTTTTAAAACGGGCCCGTTTGGGCGCACCACCAAACAATCCGGGGACACCGGCGAGGCCTTGGCGCTGGCCTACTTGCAACAAGCCGGGTTGCGCTTGCTTGCGCGTAATTATCGAACGCCCGGGCGTGGTGGTGGCGAAATCGATTTGATCATGCTGGAACCCGATGGAACTTGCGTGTTTGTTGAGGTGCGCCAGCGTGCCTGCGGTGCGCATGGTGGGGCCGCAGCCAGTGTCAGCGTCACCAAGCAAGCGCACCTTATTTTTGCAGCACGCCATTTTTTGCTGCGGTATGCGAGCCCGCCGCCTTGCCGTTTTGATGTGGTGGCCATAGACGGGGCCAAGCTGGCCTGGATCAGGGCCGCCTTTGACGCCGGGTGAGAGCCTTAAGCTTTGGCCTTTAGCCATCGTATCGGCACTGTGAAATCGCAAGGCTTCTCAGCGACTTGGTTGTCTGTGCGTCGTCTTGGGAAGCTATGATGCTGGGCATGCTTGCGCGCCGTATCGAACAACACTTCATTGACAGTGCTGACCTGAAATACCAGGCCGCGGCCTTACTGAGCCCCGCGATTTCAGCCGCTGTTGAGGCAATTTTGGCCTGTGTCACCAGCGGGGGCAAAGTGCTGGCTTGCGGTGACGGTGAATCGCGCGCCAGCGCCCAGCAATTTGTCAACAGCTTCATTGGTCGGTTTGAGCGTGATCGCCCGGAGTTGGCGGCCTTGGTGCTAAGTGCTTCCCCAGGGGTGGCACACGGACAGGACGGGGCGCTAGCAAGCGGTTTCTATGCGCGCCAGGTGCGGGCACTAGGGCAAGCCGGTGACGTGTTGCTGGCGGTCTCCACCACCGGCAAAGAGCAGTCCGTGCTGGCCGCTGTTGAGGCTGCGCATGAGCGCGAGATGGTGGTCGTGGTCCTGAGCGCAGGGAACGACGATATGATGGCTTTGGTGATGCGAGATACTGATATTTTGATCAACATACCCCATGTGCGCGTGGCGCGTATTCTTGAGGTCCAGGTCCTGGTGGTGCATTGTTTGTGCGACGGGGTCGACGTTCTTTTGTTAGGTGATTCAGAGGTAAATCCATGAAAAAATTATCAATCAGATTCACAAGCAGCGTGCTGCTAGCGGGTGCGTTGTTGTCAGCCCTGAGCGCTTGTGCGCCGGTGTTGATGGGTGGCGCCGTGTTAGGTGGTTTTGTAGCTGTGGATCGGCGTACATCGGCGGCCCAATTGGAGGATGAGACCATTGAGATCAAAGGCGCCAGCGGGGTGCGAGATAACCTGGGCGACCGCGTTCATGTCAACATCACCAGCTATAACCGGCGTGTCCTGTTGAGCGGAGAGGTGCCCAACGCGCAAGATCGCCAGCTGGTCGAAAAAGTGGTGTCAGGCATTGCCAATGTGAAGGCCATCACCAATGAGTTGGCAGTGATGGGCTCGTCTTCTTTGACCCAACGCTCGACCGACACCTGGTTGACGGGCAAGGTCAAAGCCAACTTGATTGATGCCAACGACTTGTTTGCCTCGGCGTTCAAGGTGGTTACCGAGCGTGGTACGGTGTACCTGATGGGTCGCGTTACCCGGCGTGAGGCTGACCGTGCCACAGAGATCGTTCGCGCTACTGGCAGTGTGTCGAAAGTGATCAGAGTGTTTGAGTACATCTCTGAAGATGAGCTCAAAGCTTTGCTGCCTAAGTCGGCGCCTGAGACCAGTAAGAAGCCAGCTGGAAAATAGGCGACGCGACAGGCCTCAAGCCACATGAAAAAGCCTGCAGTGATGCAGGCTTTTTCATGGCGGTTTGCACCAAGCCAGAATGCGTGATCAGGTCAAACCATTGATCAACGCAAGCGTTTGATCAGGCTGGATGTATCCCAACGTTTGCCGCCTAGTTCTTGCACATCGGCGTAGAACTGGTCCACCAAGGCGGTGACAGGCACTCGGGCGCCATTGCGGCGGGCTTCGTCGAGCACCAGGCCCAGGTCTTTACGCATCCAGTCAACGGCGAAGCCAAAGTCAAATTTGTCAGCGACCATGGTTTTGCCTCGGTTGTCCATCTGCCAACTTTGGGCAGCGCCTTTGCCGATCACATCGAGCACCTGGTTCATGTCAAGCCCGGCGCGCTGGCCAAAAGCGATGCCTTCGCTCAAGCCTTGCACCAAGCCAGCGATGCAAATTTGGTTGACCATTTTGGCCAGTTGACCAGCACCACTGTCACCCAGATGGGTGAAGGCCCTGGAGAATGCCATGGCCACGGGTTGCGCTGCGTCAAAGGCGGGCTTGTCACCACCGCACATCACGGTGAGTAAACCGTTTTCTGCGCCGGCTTGGCCGCCCGAGACTGGCGCATCGACAAACGGTAAGCCAAGTGCGCCGGCAGTGGCGTGCATCTCGCGTGCCACGTTGGCCGAAGCGGTGGTGTGGTCAATGAAAATAGCGCCAGCAGCCATGCCAGCAAAAGCACCATCTGGACCCAAGGTCACGCTGCGCAGATCGTCATCATTGCCAACACAACAAAAAACGAGGGCAGCGCCTTGCGCCGCTTCACGCGGCGTTGCGGCGTGCGCGACTTGAGCGGCCTTGCCATCAATGCTTGCAAACTGCTTACACCAGGCGGCCGCTTTGCTGGCGGTACGGTTGTAAACCGTGACCGAGTGACCAGCGCAGGCCAGGTGAGCTGCCATGGGGTAGCCCATCACGCCCAGGCCTAAAAATGCGACACGCTGGGGTGCGATGGCATCGTAACTTTTGTTATTCACGGTTTGTCCTCTCAGAAAATGCTTGGGAAAATAAGTGGACCATCAGACGATGGTTAAATTCTCGGTGCCTGCCGCCAAGTTGGTTGATTTGGCACGTTGGCTGTTGAGTTTAATGTGAAGACGCAGGTCGTTGACCGAGTCGGCATTGCGCAAAGCATCTTCATAGGTGATGGTGTTGGCCTCAAAGGCATCATACAAAGCCTGGTCAAAAGTCTGCATACCGAGGTTGCGACTTTTCTTCATGATTTCTTTGATCTCGGCGACCTCACCTTTGAAAATCAAGTCGGAGATCAGGGGTGAATTCAACATCACCTCAACCATGGCGACACGGCCTTTGCCATCCTGTCTGGGGACCAGTCGCTGCGAGACGATGCCCCTGAGGTTGAGTGACAGGTCCATCAGCAGCTGAGGCCGCCGCTCTTCTGGAAAGAAATTGATCACGCGGTCCAGCGCCTGGTTGGCGCTGTTGGCATGGAGTGTGGCCATGCACAGGTGACCAGTTTCGGCAAACGAGACCGCATGCTCCATGGTTTCACGGTCGCGAAGCTCGCCCATCAAAATAACGTCAGGTGCTTGGCGCAAGGTGTTCTTCAGGGCAGCCTCCCAACTGTCGGTGTCAATGCCGATTTCGCGTTGTGTTACGACACAATTTTTGTGCGCATGCACAAACTCAATAGGATCTTCCACCGTGATGATGTGGTCGAAGCTGTTTTCGTTGCGCCAGTCCACCATGGCAGCCAGGGATGTTGATTTGCCAGAACCGGTAGAGCCGACCAAGATGCAAAGACCACGCTTGGTACTGGCAATGTCTTTGAGGATCTGCGGCAGCTTGAGTTTGTCAATGCTGGGTATGTCGCTGGGGATGGTGCGCAGGACCATGCCAACTTTGCTTTGCTGCATGAAGGTGTTGACACGAAAACGCCCAAGTTCAGGTGGGGCAATTGCAAAATTGCATTCCTTGGTGCGCTCAAACTCGGCCACTTGCTTGTCGCTCATGATCGCGCGTGCCAGCGCCAGCGTCTGCCTGCCGTTGAGTGGTTGTTGGCTGACCTTGGTGATTTTCCCGTCGACTTTTATTGCTGGGGGAAATTCTGCGGTGATGAACAGGTCGCTGCCACCGCGGCTGAGCATGAGTTTGAGCAGGTCTGTGACGAACCCTGTGGCTTGATCGCGTTCCATAGGTACTACCTCGAGGTATAAAAAATAGGCAAGGTCTTGTACTTAGCCTGGGAAATTCTCTGGAATTTTGGCCTTCGTTCTGGCTTCTGCCGGAGTGATGATGTTGCGGCGAACCAGGTCGGTGAGGTTCTGATCCAGGGTTTGCATGCCCACGCTGCCGCCGGTTTGGATGGATGAATACATTTGGGCCACCTTGGCTTCGCGTATCAGGTTACGGATGGCGCCAGTGCCCAGCATGATCTCGTGGGCAGCAACACGACCTTGACCGTCTTTCGTCTTGCACAGGGTTTGCGAAACCACGGCCTGAAGCGATTCGCTCAACATGGCGCGCACCATTTCTTTTTCATCGGCAGGAAACACGTCGATGATCCTGTCAATGGTTTTTGCAGCGCTTGAAGTATGCAGGGTGCCAAACACCAGGTGACCGGTTTCGGCCGCTGTCATGGCCAGACGAATGGTTTCCAGGTCGCGCATCTCGCCGACCAAAATAGCGTCTGGGTCTTCACGCAGCGCAGACCTCAGGGCCGCCGCAAAGGTCTGCGTATGCGGACCAACCTCGCGCTGGTTGATCAGGCATTTTTTGGACTCGTGCACAAACTCAATGGGGTCTTCCACCGTCAAAATGTGGCCAAACTCGTTTTCGTTGAGGTAGTTCACCATGGCCGCCAGCGTGGTTGATTTGCCTGAACCCGTGGGTCCTGTCACCAACACCATGCCGCGTGGCTTCAAGGCCAGATCGGCAAATATTTTGGGCGCATTGAGTTGCTCCAGGGATAAAATTTTGCTCGGAATGGTTCTAAATACCGCACCAGCGCCACGGTGCTGGTTGAAGGCATTAACCCGAAAGCGCGCAAGGCCTTCGATCTCAAACGAAAAGTCAATCTCCAGATATTCTTCATAGAGCTTGCGCTGTGCGTCATTCATGATGTCGTAAACCATGGCGTGCACCGTTTTATGGTCCATGGGCTCTACATTGATGCGGCGCACGTCGCCATGGACCCGAATCATGGGCGGCAAGCCAGCAGACAGGTGCAGGTCGGAGGCCTTGTTTTTGACGCTGAATGCCAATAATTGGGTGATATCCATGGTTGCCTCTTTCTTTGTTACGCTCGGGTAATTATGACCATGATTTCAGAGCAGCTTAAAGCCGTGCACGTGCGCATAGCAGCCGCATGTTTGGCCAGTGGCCGGTCGAGCGCAGACGTCAGCCTGCTGGCGGTATCGAAAACGTTTCCTGCGCAGGCCGTGAGCGCGGCACACGCTGGCGGGCAGCGTGCATTTGGCGAGAACTACATTCAAGAAGCTGTGGACAAAATGGCGCTGCTGCATCACTTGCCTGTTCAGTGGCATTGCATTGGTCCCATCCAGAGTAATAAAACCCGACTGGTGGCCGAGCATTTTGACTGGGTACACACGGTGGACCGGCTCAAGATTGCACAACGCTTGAGCGATCAGCGCCCGCCACACTTAGCGCCTTTGCAGGTGTGTCTGCAGGTCAATGTGGATGGTGGCGCTAACAAAAGTGGGGCCACGCCGGAAGAAGTGCTGGCGTTGGCGCAGGCGGTGGCGCTATTGCCCGGTTTGTCTTTGCGTGGTTTGATGTGTATCCCCGAGCCTGTTGCGGATTTCGACACGGCGCGGGCTGTGTTTGGGCGTGCAAAAGCCCTGCTAGAGCAGTGCCGCGATCAAGGGTTGCGCATGGACACCTTGTCGATGGGCATGAGTGCAGACTTGGAGGCAGCGATCGCTGCTGGCAGTACCATGGTGCGGGTGGGCAGTGCCATTTTTGGTGCGCGTGCCACACCACAGTCCTGATGCCCGAATTCGCCACGCTGCAAGCCCTATGTACCCAGGTTGCCCTGCACCAGCCCAGCCCTGCTTTTTTTTGATACCCGTTTGGTTCAAGCCATGCCCAGATCTGAAGCCATTGAGCGCACCACGTCACCGTCAGCAGTTCGTCGGCGCGGCCTGCTCTACGCCTTGTTGGGTCTTGTGCTCATGACAACGGGTGGATTTTTCATGGGTCCGCGCCTGAGCTTTGGCCCGGACCGCCCAGCCGCGCGTGAAGCGCCTCCCAAGGACATTGCCGCTTTGGATGCCTGGCTGCTTGCTTCTGAGCGCGCTGTTGCCGGCATCCGACCTGGCACAGCCAAAGGCGTGGTGTGGGCGGATATGAGCCGCCAGCGTACGCCGTGGTCGGTGGTGTATGTGCATGGGTTTTCTGCAAGCCGCCTAGAAACCTCGCCTCTGGCGGAGCACGTGGCCAAGGGTTTGGGCGCTAATTTGTTTCACACTCGTTTGACCGGGCACGGCCTTGGTTTTGAAGCCATGGGGCGGGTGACGGTGCAAGACTGGCTGGCCGATACCCTGGAGGCTGCCACCATCGGGCAGCTGCTGGGCGAACGGGTGTTGCTCATCAGTTGCTCGAGTGGCTCAACGCTGGCAACCTGGTTGGGGTTGAGGCCTGAGGGTAAAGGGATTACCGCTCAGGTCTTTATTTCGCCTAACTTCGGGCCCAAGGACAAGCGCGCAGACCTGTTGTTAGGGCCCTGGGGTGAGTACATGGCTTACGCCATTGCTGGCGACACCTACGGCCAAGCTTCAAGTGACCCGCTGGAAAATATGGGCTGGACTGCACCTTACCCAACACGGGCGATTTTTCCCATGATGAGTTTGGTGAAAAAAGTACGCGAGAGTGAGCTTTCGGGCTTTACAACGCCGCTGTTGCTTCTTTATAGCGAGTCAGATCAGCGGGTGGACGCCGCACAAACCAAGGCTGCTTTCGCCAAGATTGGCGCACCTTTGAAAAACCTCGTCTCCGTGACTTACAGCGAGAGCCGCGCGCAACATGTGCTCGCTGGTGACATTCTTGCCCCTAAGGCCACCGCACCGATGGTGGCGAGCATTCTGGAATGGCTCAAAGCCGTCCCCCCGCCATCACCTTGAGACCGGGTTCTTTTACCCAGGGTCAGCAAGCCGTGTGTGTGAGCGCTGTCACCATGACCATGCGCGCTGTGCTTCCCAGGCTTAGCTCATACACGCCCACGCGGAGGAAGCAAAGGGCAGGGGGATTTTTTGATGCGCAATCAGTTTGACGCGCAAGCTTTCTAAAATCTCAGGCCCCACCAAAAAAACAGCACCATGACAACCATCCGCATTCGTGGCGCACGCCAACACAATTTGAAAAATCTGGACCTCGACATCCAGACCGGTGAACTCACGGTGGTCACCGGCCCAAGCGGATCTGGCAAATCCAGTCTGGTGTTTGATACCTTGTTCGCTGAGGGCCAGCGCCGCTATGTGGAAACCTTCAGTGCTTACGCGCGCCAATTTTTGGACCGCATGGACAAGCCGGCGGTGGACCGGGTCGATGGCGTACCGGCTGCCATTGCCATTGACCAAACCAACCCAGTGCGATCAAGCCGATCGACCGTGGGCACGATGACCGAGCTCAATGACCATCTGAAACTCTTGCTGGCGCGTGCCGGCACGCTCTTTGACAGCAGCACGGCGCAACTGGTGCGTCACGATACGCCGGAGACAATTTATGAGACCCTGCGCGTGCGTGCCACAGCGCACGACCCACGACTGGCGCTGACTTTCCCGGTGGAGTTACCCGCTGACACCTCACCCCAGGAGGTTGAACAGTGGTTATCTGCCAGCGGTTTTACCAAAGTTCAGGCAGAGCGTACAGTTACCGTCGCCCCCCATGTGAACGAGGCTGGTGGTGTGGTCAAAGCCAGCACCAAAGCCAAGGAAAGGGCCAAGGAAAAGTCCAAGGCAAGCGCCCATGCCGCGCTGCCAGAGCGCAAGGTATTGGACGTGGTGGCAGACCGCTTTCGCATGGGTAATGTTGACAAAGCCCGTGTAGTTGAAGCCATTGAAGTGGCTTTGAAGCATGGCAGTGGACGCCTCAACGTGTACCAATTGGCTGAGCCCAGCCATGAGGGGAACGCAGCCACCCCGGAGATCTGGCGCTTTTCAAGCGGCCTGCATTGTCCGCAGAGTGATTTGCGCTATGCCGAGCCGATTGCGTCCATGTTCTCGTTTAATTCAGCCGTTGGGGCGTGCGAATGCTGTCGTGGCTTTGGTCGCGTGATTGGTGTGGACTATGGCCTGGTGATTCCGAACCAAAAACTCACTTTGAGGGCGGGGGCCATCAAACCCATGCAAACACCCGCTTGGCAAGAGGCGCAGGATGATTTGATGCGGCACGCTGAATCAGAAGGCATTCCGCGTGACACGGCTTGGAACCACTTAACGCCAGAGCAGCAGCACTGGGTGATTCATGGCTCTGCGAACTGGAACGGAAAATGGAA
The DNA here is from genome assembly GCA_963925275.1 of uncultured Rhodoferax sp. Taxonomy (GTDB): domain Bacteria; phylum Pseudomonadota; class Gammaproteobacteria; order Burkholderiales; family Burkholderiaceae_C; genus Rhodoferax. The sequence goes on along the minus strand of CAWUSQ010000025.1, from coordinate 89,615 downwards.
TCAGCATTGGTTCGGCATTAAACGCTTTTTTGAGTACCTAGAGACCAAGTCTTACAAAATGCACATTCGGGTTCTGCTGTCCAAGTACCGCAGCTACACCGAGTGTCCGCAATGCGCTGGTGCGCGGTTAAAGACCCAGAGCCTGCTTTGGCGTGTGGGCAGTCAGGCGAATGCCGATGCCGTGCTGCCCCGAGCCGAGCGCTTCATGCCGCAAGGTGTGCAGTGGCGCCGTGAACAGTTGGAGGCACTGCCAGGGCTGTGTCTGCAAGACCTGATGCTGCTGCCCATTGATCGCTTGCGCCAGTTTTTTGATGCGATGCGCGCGCAGCGGGTGAGTCAGGCGCTTCATGACGGCATTGACAAGGGTCAAACCCAGGCGCTCAAGCTCTTGTTTGATGAAATTTGCACCCGTCTGAAATACCTGTGCGAGGTGGGTATTGGTTACCTGACGCTGGACCGCCAGAGCCGCACCTTAAGTGGTGGTGAGGTGCAGCGCATCAACCTCACAACAGCATTGGGGACCTCGCTGGTCAATACCTTGTTTGTGCTCGATGAGCCCAGTATTGGCCTGCACCCGCGCGACATGCACCGCATCATCGTGGCCATGCAGCGCTTGCGTGATGCTGGCAACACCTTGGTGGTGGTCGAACACGACCCGGCGGTGATGTTTGCAGCAGATCGCATGATCGACATGGGGCCAGGCCCGGGCGAGCAGGGCGGCTCGATTGTCTTTGATGGCAGCACGGCTGATCTGTGCCGCGCCGATACCCTGACTGGCGCCTACCTGGGTGGGCGCAAGCAAGTGGGCATGGGCTTTAAGCGTTTGGTGTCGGGCAGCACGCCGCGTTTGATTCTGGAAGGCGCGCGTGCCCACAACCTGAAAAACGTGTCCTTGGAAATCCCTCTCACGCGGCTGGTCTGCGTCACAGGTGTCAGCGGGTCGGGCAAATCAACGTTGATGCAAGACACCTTGGCGCCGGCTCTGTTGCGTCACTTTGGCAAAGCCACCGAAACGCCTGGTTTGTTTGACCGACTGTTGGGTGCCGATCAGCTCAGCGATGTGGTCTTTGTGGACCAGTCGCCGATTGGTAAAACTGCCCGCTCCAACCCGGTCAGCTATGTGGGCGCCTGGGATGGACTGAGAGAAATCTTCGCGACGGCGCCGCTGTCACGCCAGCGAGGCTATACCGCCAGTAAATTCAGTTTCAATAGCGGTGATGGGCGCTGCCCAACCTGTGGCGGCTCTGGCTTTGAACATGTGGAGATGCAGTTTCTCAGCGACATCTATTTGCGCTGTCCGGACTGCAATGGCCAGCGCTACCGCCCCGAGGTCTTGGAGATCACGGTTGAGCGTGCCGGGCGCCATCTGAATGTGGCTGATGTGCTGGCGCTCACCGTCAGCGAAGCGGCTCAATTGTTTGCCGCTGACCGCGACGTGATTCGGGCCTTGCAGCCCATCATGGATGTCGGTTTGAACTACGTGAAGCTGGGCCAGCCGGTGCCCACCCTCAGCGGCGGCGAGTCTCAGCGTTTGAAGCTGGCCGGTTACTTGGCAGACGCTGCCAAAAGCACCACCTTTAGCCGGCAAGCCAGTGCCCGTCGGGGCATGCTCTTCATGTTTGACGAGCCCACCACGGGTTTGCACTTTGATGACATTGCCAAGCTGATGCGCGCGCTGCGCAAACTCCTGGACGCAGGGCACTCTTTGTTGGTGATTGAGCACAATCTGGACGTGATCCGCGCCAGCGACTGGCTGATTGATCTGGGGCCTGAGGCTGGTGAGGCTGGAGGTGAAGTCGTGGCCTTTGGCACGCCAGAAGAAGTCATGCTGCACGCGCACAGTCACACCGCCCGGGCCTTGCGTGACTATGCGGCTCAAATGGGCGTGGTTCACGAGGTGCGTGATGAAGGGGCGGCATTACCAGGCCGTCACAGTGCCACGATGCCGCTGGCCTTGTCCCTGAAAGCGCCACGCCACGATAACCATGCGCCCAACAGCATTCAAATCATCAACGCACGTGAGCACAACCTGAAATCGCTTTCGGTCGATATTCCGCGCGGCAAGTTCAGTGTCATCACGGGTGTGAGCGGCTCGGGCAAGTCAACGTTGGCATTTGACATCTTGTTCAATGAGGGGCAGCGCCGCTATCTGGAGTCGCTGAACGCGTACGCCCGCTCCATCGTGCAACCCGCTGGTCGGCCCGAGGTGGACGCCGTGTACGGGATACCTCCCACAGTTGCGATCGAGCAGCGTCTGAGTCGTGGTGGGCGCAAATCAACGGTGGGAACCACCACCGAGGTATGGCATTTTTTACGCCTGCTCTACGTCAAGCTCGGCACCCAGCACTGTGTGCATGATGGTGCCGCGGTGGCGCCGCAAACGACAGACAGCATCGCGGCGCAATTGATGCGCCAGTTCCGTGGTCAGCACATTGGTCTCTTGGCGCCCTTGGTGATGAACCGCAAAGGCGTCTATACCGAGCTGGCGGACTGGGCCCGACCGCGTGGTTTCACCCATTTGCGTGTGGATGGCCACTTCTTGCCAACCACGGGCTTTGCGCGTTTGGACCGTTTCAAAGAACACACGATCGAGCTACCGGTTTTCAGTTTGCAGGTCGACGCTGGCAACGAGCGCCAATTGCGCGACGCTTTGGCGCAAACATTGCAGCACGGCAAGGGCGTGGTTCATGTGCTCAGTGCGCTCACAGGCCTGTCTGAGGCCATGCAAAGTGGCGCCGACACCAGCGGCATTGGTCGATTGGGTGTTTTCTCAACCTTAAGGGCCTGCCCGGTGTGCAGCACCAGCTATGCTGAACTTGATCCTCGCCTGTTCAGTTACAACAGCAAACACGGCTGGTGTCCGGACTGCGTGGGCACTGGAGTGAAACTCAGTCGTGAGCAGCGCCGCGTTTTTGATGATTCGGTTCGTGACGACGACAACAAGGGGCGTGAGCAAAGCTTTGTCGAAGCCGACGTCGATGACCTGGTGGACGCGCATTGCGCCAGTTGTCAAGGCACCCGATTGAACGCAACAGCGCGCGCCGTGCGCTTTGGCGCTGCCGCTGAAAGCGATGCTGGCGCGGACAGTTGGTCCATCACTGACTTGGCGCGTTTGAGCGTGCGCGATCTGCGCCAGTGGGTGCAAGCCTTGCGGCTTGACGGTCGGCTGAGCCAGCGCGAAAGCGACATTGCACGCGACCTGCTGCCTGAAATCGAAGCGCGTTTGGTTTTTTTGGAGCAGGTGGGCTTGGGTTACCTGACGATTGACCGAGGCGCGCCGACGCTTTCTGGCGGGGAGGCGCAGCGCATTCGCTTGGCCGCCCAACTGGGCAGCCATTTGCAAGGGGTGTGCTATGTGCTCGACGAGCCTACCATCGGTTTGCACGCGCGGGACAACCAGATTTTGCTCAGTGCACTCAAAACCTTGAGCGACCAGGGCAACACCCTGGTGGTGGTTGAACATGATGAGAGCACCATTCGGGCGGCCGATCACGTGATTGACATTGGCCCTGGTGCAGGCAAACGAGGCGGCCATTTGGTGGCGCAGGGCTCCTTGGCCGACGTGCAAAACGTTGCCGAGTCTCAGACCGGTCGCTACCTGCTGCACGCCATGCGCCATCCACTGCAAAAGCGGCGCGAGGTCGTGCCGGCTAGCGCGCACTTGGCGGCGGCAGATGGCCCGGTCATGACGGGGCTTGCAGATCAACAGGTGCAGCAGTGGATCACCATCACAGGTGCGAACTTGCACAATTTGCAAAACATCACGGTCCACGTCCCGCTCAAACGCCTGGTAGCGGTCACGGGGGTGAGCGGATCGGGTAAGTCGACATTGGCGCGTGATGTGATGCTGGCCAATGTGCAAGCCGCTGTGCACAAGCGCAGCACCAAAGCCGGGCGGGACGCCTTGGCCGCGGGTGAGACCTTGGTGTGGGTGGGCTGCGATCAGGTTACGGGCTACGAGGCCATTGACCGGGTGCTGGAGGTCGACCAGACGCCGATTGGCAAAACCCCGCGCAGCTGCCCGGCCACCTACATTGGCTTTTGGGACGTGATTCGAAAATTGTTTGCCGACACCTTGGAGGCGCGTGCGCGCGGCTATGCGGCCAACCGTTTCTCGTTCAACACCGGTGAAGGGCGCTGCCCGAGCTGTGAAGGTCAGGGTATTCGCACTGTGGCCATGAGTTTTCTGCCGGATGTGAAGGTCTTGTGCGAAACCTGTAAAGGCGCACGCTTCAATCCCGAAACCTTGGCCGTGAGCTGGCGCGGAAAAAACATTGGCGAAGTGTTGCAAATGGAAGTGGACGAGGCGGTTGATTTTTTTGCCGCCATGCCGGTCATTGCCCATCCTTTGAAGTTGCTCCAAGATGTGGGCCTGGGTTATTTGACTCTGGGCCAACCCTCGCCCACCCTGAGTGGTGGTGAAGCGCAACGCATCAAATTGGTCACGGAGTTGTCTAAAGTGCGTGATGACATCACACGGCGTGGCCAGAAGCCCCCGCATACCTTGTATGTCCTGGATGAACCCACCGTGGGCCTGCACATGGCCGACGTTGACAAACTGATTCGTGTGCTGCACCGTTTGGTCGATGGTGGTCACAGTGTGGTGGTCATTGAACACGATTTGGACGTGGTGGCGGAGGCTGACTGGCTGCTGGACTTGGGGCCTGATGGCGGTGTGGATGGAGGCCGTCTGGTGGGGGCAGATACACCGCAAGCAGTGGTGGCTTTGGGCACGCACACGGGACACGCTTTGGCCCCTGTGCTGAGCCGTTAAATCGGTGGAATAAGCGACCTTGCAAGGACGACACGGAAAAACCACGCCAAACCACTCAGTGTTTACCCTAGGAAAGGGGTAAATAAGCCCATTTCATCAGAAAACTGTAAGGATTGGGCGCGACAGTTCGCTCAGCGTTGAATGGGCATCGAACCCCAATGCATCGGGGGCGGCAATTTTTGCCGCTCGAACTCTGATAATTTTGAGGAGACCTCATGAAGGAAGACTTAAGCGGTGAAGCCTATTGGAAGGCCACGCTCGCATTGCTTCGCAACGTTCTGATCGCCTGGTTTCTGGTGTCGTTCGGTGCGGGTATTTTGTTTGCGGACTTTTTGAACCAGTTCCATTTGGGTGGTTATCCCTTGGGCTTCTGGTTTGCCCAGCAAGGCTCGATTTACTTCTTTGTGGCTCAGATTTTTTACTACGCATGGCGTATGAACAATCTGGACATCAAGTTTGACGTTCACGAAGAATAAAGGAGACTCAACATGGATCTTCAAACAACGACTTACATTATTGTTGGCTTGACTTTCGCGCTGTACATTGGCATTGCCATCGTCTCCCGCGCAGGTTCTACCAGCGAGTTTTATGCCGCCGGCGGCTCAGTACACCCTGTTTTGAACGGCATGGCTACTGCGGCTGACTGGATGTCGGCTGCTTCCTTCATCTCCATGGCTGGCTTGATCTCCAACATGGGCTATGGTGGTGGCTTGTTCTTGATGGGCTGGACTGGCGGCTACGTGCTGCTGGCGATGTTGCTGGCACCTTACTTGCGCAAGTTTGGCAAGTTCACGGTGCCGCAGTTCATTGGCGACCGTTTCTACTCGAAGTCGGCCAGTACGGTGGCGGTGCTGTGCCTTTTGGTGGCATCGTTAACCTACATTATTGGTCAGATGACGGGTGTGGGCATTGCCTTCTCGCGTTTCCTCGGTGTATCCAAGGAAATGGGTATTTATGTCGGCATGGCCATTGTGTTCGCTTACGCGGTGTTCGGTGGCATGAAAGGCATTACCTATACCCAGGTTGCGCAGTACGTCGTGCTCATTTTGGCCTACACCGTGCCGGCTATTTTCATCTCCTTGCAACTCACTGGTAGCGTGCTGCCGCAAATCGGTCTGGGCTCCAATCTGGTTGGAACAGACATGTCTTTGCTGGCCAAGCTCGACGCAGTGGTGACTGATCTGGGTTTTGGTAAGTACACGACATCGCTGCCAGGTAGTACTTTGAACATGTTCATGTACACCTTGTCGCTCATGATCGGAACAGCCGGCTTGCCGCACGTCATCATGCGGTTCTTTACCGTTCCCAGTGTGAAAGACGCCCGTTCTTCTGCTGGTTGGGCCCTGGTTTTCATTGCTATCTTGTACACCACGGCACCTGCTGTGGCGGCCATGGCTAAAACCAATTTGATTCGCACGATCACCCCCGGTGTGGTGATGGGTAAAGCCAATACGTTTGAAGCTGAAGCATCCATCAAGTACGAAGCGCGTCCTGATTGGATGAAGCGTTGGGAAAAGACGGGTCTTTTGAAGTTCGAAGACAAGAATGGCGACGGTCGCATTCAGTACTACAACGACAAGACCAAAAACAAAGCCGTGTCCGATAAGGCTGCTGCTGCGGGCTGGAAGGGCAATGAATTGACGGTTAACCCTGACATCATCGTGTTGGCCAACCCTGAAATCGCTTTGCTGCCAGACTGGGTGATTGGCCTGGTGGCTGCTGGCGGCTTGGCTGCGGCCTTGTCAACGGCTGCTGGTTTGTTGATGGCCATTTCCTCAGCGATCTCACACGACTTGGTTAAAAATGTGTTTGCCCCCGGTATTTCGGAGAAGGGCGAACTCATGACAGGCAAGATTGCCATGGCGGTGTCGATTGTGTTGGCGGGTTACCTTGGCTTGAATCCACCAGGGTTTGCGGCGGGTACCGTGGCTTTGGCCTTCGGTATTGCTGCGAGCTCCTTGTTCCCAGCCATCATGATGGGCATCTTTAGCAAGAAGATGAACAAAGAAGGCGCGATGGCCGGTATGTTGGCCGGTCTGTTCATCACCCTGTTCTATGTGTTTGCGCACAAAGGCCTGTTCTTTATCAAAGGGACTGAGTACCTTGGTTTGATCGGCGGCCCAAATAGCTTCTTTGGCATCGCGCCTGAGGCTTTTGGTGCGGTTGGTGCCATGGTGAACTTTGCTGTCGCCTTCGCGGTTGACAAGGTGACCAAGGAGCCACCAGCGCACATTCAAGCCATGGTGGAAGCCGTGCGTATCCCGCGTGGTTCCAAGATGGTCGACGGCACCCATTAAGGTGTTGTGAGTCCTTGGTGTTAACCCGCGTGTGCCTTGGCGCAACGGGTTGACAATCCAGGCCCTGTCAGCGATGCTGGCAGGGCATTTTTTTTGCTGCAGGAGTATCTTGAATGGTGTTTGATATCAGTGTTGCCACCACGTGGATTTTGTTTTTAGCTTTGTTCCCCATTTCCTTTTTTTGGTTGCGGCGAGCCTGGCGTATTGTGGCGCGCCGAGATTTTTCTGAGGTGGCAGTGCGCCGGGGAGAGCCCGCGCCCAATGCCGAAGAATTCGCGCCTTTTGAAATGGCCATCAACCTCATCAGTGGTCTCGTGATCCTGGGTGTGATTGTCTCGGTCGTGACCGGTGCATGGACCTATTCCACTTGGAGCGCGGTAGCTGGCAGCACCATTTGGTGTAAGTTTTTTGCCAGTTTTGCCTTGTCCAGGCATGCGCACGCGGCTTGGTCCAAACCCAAACGCTGAAGCATTGCATGTCAAATGCGCGGCTTCAATGGTTGACGCACGCCAGCGGTGTTGGCGTCAAACCTGCTGCGCCGTCCCTTGAGTCGTGCTGTGTGGCGTGATCGCAGCTGGCTAAGACCTTTTGTGCGCATTGCAGTCGCCTCTGCGACTTGGCTGCTGCTGAGCTGCTTCCTGTTTTGGCTGACCTTATCTGAAGGCGATCGAGCCGTTTTCTTGGCTTATTTGGCATCGCGTTTTTTGCTCATGCTGTTGATTTTTGGTTTGGGCTTGCTGGCGCTGGCCTTGGCGGTTCATCGCGCCTACACGCAGCATGTGGGTGAGCTGGGCCGTCTGCTTGAGCGGGCCAGGGCCAATTTGGCTGCGTCATCAGTTAATCCTTCGGAGCGTTTCGCTACGGTGTCAACACAGGCCTTGGCTGAGGTGCTCGATGCGCTGGCATCTCAGCGTGATGCGCTGCGCGCGGACATGGTGGCGCAAGTCGCGCAAGCCAGCCAACGTGTGCAAGAAGAAAAAAACCGGCTGGAAGCCTTGATGGCGGAATTGCCGCAGGCCGTTTTGGTGTGTAACGCAGAAGGCCTTATCTTGCTCTACAACCGGCACGCTGTGACGCTGCTGCAAACCATGGCAGCCTCGCCTGACGATGGTCAGGCCTTGCTTGGCCTGGGTCGATCGGTGTACGGGGTGTTTGAGCCCGAGTTGTTGGCCCATGGCTTGGACCACATTCGCAGGCGCCAGGCCAGCGGGGTGCACCAGGCCACAGCGCAGTTTGTGAGTCTGAGTCCTGCCGGTGTGCTGCTGCGTGTGCAGGTCTCCCCAGTGCGTGACAACGCAGACGATGGTCTGATTCAGCACGGCTTTGTGCTCGTGATTGATGATGTCAGCAGCGGTTTTGAACAAGCGCAGGAGCAGGCGCACGACGTGTACGTGTTGTCCCAGGCTGCGCAGGGCGCTATGGCCAGCTTGTCGCAGGCACTGCAGGCACTGCGCATGGGCTCGTCAGGGCCGCGCTCCGATAGCCCGGTCGCTGCCTTACAGACGACTTTGCAGCAAGCTGAAGAACGCGTGCATACGGGTTTGGACCAATTGGTGGCACGTGCCAACCAGGGCCTGAAGACCCTCTGGCCTCTGCAGGACATGCTGGCAGAAGATTTGATGGCCATGGTGCAGCAGCGCATACAGGCACGCCAAGGCTGCCAAGTGCACATCGATGTACGTGAGCCCAGTGTCTGGTTGCGCGTAGACAGCTTCAGCTTGACGCAGGCACTCGATTACCTGGCACAGCGCTTGCACGGTGACTTGGGTGTCCAAGCCATCACCTTGCGGGTGCAGCGTGCAGACGCACAGGTGTATTTGGACCTGGTTTGGCCGTCACAAGCGCTGAGTGCCGAGTCGGTGATGACCTGGCAAATCGACCCTATGCCCTGCGGCGATCAGGCGTCAGCGCTGACGGTTCGCGATGTACTTGAACGCCACCGGGCTGAGCTGGGTTTTGAGCGCGACCATGTGCACAACATGTTGTCATTGCGCTGGGTGATGCCAGGGGTCAAGAAGCGCGAGGCGTCGGGTCCGGTGCTGCCTGATGCAGTACGGTGGGGGCAGGATCGCCCAGCGTTTTACGACTTTGATTTGTTTCAAACCAACCCGCAGACACAGGCCTTGGAGGACAGGGCACTGTGTGAGCTGGTCTACACGGTTTTTGACACCGAGACCACGGGCTTGAACCCATCGCAGGGCGACTGCATCATCCAAATTGGCGCGGTGCGTTGCGTGAATGGCAGGTTGTTGCGCGGTGAGTATTTTGATCGCTTGGTTAACCCTGCGCGCGCAATACCGGCTCAGTCCACTGCCATTCATGGCATCACCCAAGACATGGTGGCCGAGCAGCCTTTCATCACCCAGGTCTTGCCGAGTTTCCACCGTTTTGCCAAAGACAGTGTCTTGGTCGCGCACAACGCGGCGTTTGACATGAAGTTTTTGCAGTTGCACGCGCGTGATACCAATCTGGTGTTCGACCATCCTGTGCTTGACACCTTGTTGCTCTCGAGCATGGTTCACCCGCATCAGACATCGCACCGATTGGAGGCCATTGCTGAGCGCTTTGGCATTACCGTGCTGGGGCGCCACACTGCGTTGGGCGATGCGCTGGTCACAGCTGAGATTTGGATGCGTCTGATTGCGCTGCTGCAAGCCATGGGTGTGCACACTTTAGGTCAAGCGCGGCATCTGGCGCATCAAAGTAACTATGCACGCCTGAAGTACTGATGAGCAGGCGCTGTGCTGGGCACCGCACCGACAGCCCTCAGAAAGCCCCGCCGCCGTAACGCTTGTGTAAAACCTCTTGCAGGGTTTGAACCACGCCAAAAGCTTGTTTGAGCTGGTCACGTTCCAAGTGAGACAGGTCGGTTAGCGCCAGGTGGTTGTCAGGCGCCAGGCCTTGCTGAATTTGCCGTGCCTGGTGTGCAAGGCGTAATTTTCCAAGAAACGCCAGCGCATCGCGCAAATCATGGGCGCTTTGCGCGCTGACCTCTGCGCCGTGTACCGATTGGTTCAAGCGGTCATGGGTGTTGGACGCGCTAACACCTGCTGCCAAAGCGTAAATTCGCGCCAAATCCACAATGGGAACGATGCCGTTGTGCTTTAAATCCAGCGTGTCTGGGTGCTCCGTGTCTTGGCTCAGGGTTATGCGTCCAAACAAACCCAGTGGGGGATGGTTCTTCAATGCATTGCCCACCATGTGCCCCAGAAACAAGGTGTTGCCACGGGTGTGTGTGAGGACCTCCGTGCGCAGTTGTTCTAAGAGCGCTGCTTGCCCATGGATTGCGCGCAGATCGAAGAACACGCAGGTCAACATGAGTGCTTTGGGTTTGGGTTGGTGGATCCAGCCCTCAAAATAGCGGACCCATACTTTCTGTGGTTGGCGCCAGATGTCGGTCATGGCCATCATCTCACCAGGGCAATGGATGTAACCGCAGGCGGCCAGGCCGTCGCAGACATATTTTGAAAACGCTTTGAAGTAGTCCCCATGCAGGTCTGGGTCATACGTGTTGTCCAGAATCAGGCAGTTGTCTTGGTCCGACTTGGCGGTTTGCTCGCAACGTGCCTGGGAACCAGCAGCCACCCACAAATAGGGCACCGGCGCAGGTCCCTGTTGGGCGTGTGCCATCTCAATCAGGCGCACCGTGAGGGCATCTGTGATGGCCGTCATCATGTGACCCGTGCTGTACGCGCTGGCTTGTGCCCCTGCGAGCTGTTGCTGCAACAGTTTGGTGCGATCGCTGATGGCCACCAAGCCTTGCAGCGTGTCTTGTTTGTCAATGTCGCGAGCCATGAACACCGCGGAAGTTGTTTGCTGCGTGAGCAAGTCGGTATGCGTGAGCAGGCCCAGTAGCTCGGTGCCATCGAGCACAGGCAGGTGGTGTATGCGGTGCCTGGCCATGGTCAGCATCGCTTCAAATACCGTGCTGTCGGCTTGAGCGGTCACAAGTGTGGTGGTTGCGATGCTGCTCGCAGCTTGCTGGGGGTCAAGGTTCATGGCCAACACCCGGCCCCGCAGGTCACGGTCGGTGAGCAGGCCCTGCAGCTGCCCTTCATGAACCAAGAGCACCGAAGACACCTTCTGTGCTGCCATTTCGCCCGCCGCTGCCGCAATGCTGAGTGCTGGTGAGATCGTCACGGCAGCGCGGCGTACCAAAGTACGCAATGGCGTACCCATTAAACCGGCAGGCGACTGCGTCGGTGCTGTCCTTGCAGGGCTTAGGGCGTACGAAGGAAGAAAATACCGCAGGGCTGGCTCGGTGTGGCACAGTGACTTCACCGTTTGTGCTGTGAGCCACAGCACATGGCAGTCGGTGCTGGCGGTGGCTTGCCAAGTAAGCAGGTGGGTCTGCGGTGTGGCGCCCAAACCAAAGAGTTCATCCGGACCTAATTCAACACCAAGCTCCAAATCGGGATCCTCCAGGCGCACGCGACCCTCTAGCAACCAGCCTAGTTGGGTCGGCAAGGTGCCTGGCGCCAACAACAAGCTGCCGGCCTGGGCTTGCTGTATGCGCATTTGGCTGAGTAAGCCATCGCGTGATCCGCTTGGAAGCACTCGCCAGATGCGGTGCTGCGCCATGCGTTGGGACAGCTCGGTGGTGGTGGTGACGGTCATGAACAGGGTCTCCTTACGCAGTCAGTCAACTAGTGCGCTGCCGGTGGCTCGCCGCGTCAGGCGTGAGCAGCCATCAAAGCCAAGTATCGCGTGTGCGAGCACGCATCCCCCATCGCCCCGTCAAGGGCTCGCTGCTTGGCTTGTCTTTTAGCCGACGCTTTGCAGAGCCAAACCGGCGTGCTCGCGCAGTGGGTGGAAATGAATTTTAGGGAAACGCTCTTGCGCCAGGCGCACATCGTAGGGGCTGGTGCACAGGTAGGCCAGTGTGTCTGCAGCGTCACGTGCCATGCGTTGAGGGTAGGCGTTAACAAAAGTTTTGAGTTCTTGTGCGGTATCTGCAGTAATCCAGCGCGCGCCCGTGTACTGACTGCTCTCCAGGCGGATGTCTGCGTCGTATTCGCTTTTCAGTCGATGCTGTACAACTTCAAACTGAAGTTGGCCGATAGCACCTAGCAACATGTTGCCACCCATCTCGGGTCGGAAGACCTGAATCGCACCCTCCTCCCCCAGCTGCACCAAGCCCTGCTGCAACTGTTTGGTTCGCAGTGGGTTCTTCAGCAGTACCGTCATGAACATTTCGGGCGCGAAAAAGGGCAGGCCAGTGAACAGCAGGTTGACGGTGCCGTCTGTGATGGTGTCGCCCAGTTGCACCCCTCCATGCGTGGTGAACCCGATGATGTCGCCCGCGTAGGCTTCGTCCACGGCCTCACGACGCTGGCTCATGAAGGTCACCACGCTGGTGGGACGGAGTTCTTTGCCGGTACGCATGACCTTGAGTTTCATGCCCGGTGTGTAGCGTCCACTGGCAATACGCACAAACGCAATGCGGTCGCGGTGGTTGGCGTCCATATTGGCTTGAACTTTGAATACCACGCCAGAAAAGGCATCATCTTGCGGTTGAACTTCTTTGATGACCGGCTGTTTGTTGACCACAAAGCGGCTGGTTCGTGTGCCAGGAGATGGCGCCAAGTCAATCAAGGCGTCGAGCACTTCCATGACGCCGAAATTATTCACGCCGGAGCCAAAGAAAACAGGCGTCTGCTGGCCAGCTAAAAACGCGACAGGATCAAAGCTCGGTGAGGCACCGCTGGCCAGCTCCGCAGCATCTAAAGCGGCTTGCATATCGGTGCCAAATCGTTGCTTTAAGGCCTGTGTGTTGCCGAGTTCTATGGTTTCAAAGTCCTGCGGGCGGCGTTCGGAGCCTGACTCGAACACCGTCATGTTGTGGGTGCGCATGTTGATGATGCCGCCAAACGATTTGCCCTGGCCTACTGGCCAAGTCATGGGCACACAAGGCATGCCCAGCTCGCGCTCGACTTCATCCAAAATATCCAGGGGGTCGCGCACCTCGCGGTCCATTTTGTTGACGAAAGTGATGATGGGCGTGTTGCGCTGGCGGCACACCTCAATCAGGCGACGCGTTTGGTCCTCAACACCATTGGCCGCGTCAATCACCATCAGGGCGGAGTCGACAGCAGTCAGAACACGGTAGGTGTCCTCTGAGAAGTCTTTGTGTCCAGGGGTGTCCAAGAGGTTGATCACATGGTCTCGATAGACCATTTGCATCACGCTGGAGGCCACCGAAATGCCGCGTTGTTTTTCAATCTCCATCCAGTCACTGGTTGCGTGACGGCTGGCTTTACGGGCTTTCACACTGCCGGCAATCTGAATTGCACCCGAGAATAACAACAGCTTTTCTGTCAGCGTTGTTTTACCCGCATCAGGGTGAGAAATGATGGCAAAGGTGCGCCGGCGGCGGGTCTCAAAGGCATAGGTCACAAAAAATTCTCGACTAGATTTCACCGCAGGACAGCGCGGAGCACAGGGGACGTGGTGTGTTTGAACGGCGCTTAGCAGGCACGGGGTGTTGACATGAGCGACATGAAACCATTTTAAAGCCAGCGCGTAAGTCGCGAGATGTTTCAATGATGCCAAACTTCAGTTTCCAACACGTCCCTCAAAGGGATCTAATGCCATGGCTTGTAGCGCCACTGCGAGCCATGCAGGCCAGCGCCTGGGCGCCGCCGTGTTGATTTCATGCGCACGGAGCTTCAAGCAACCGGTGTATCTTGAGAATGTCCTTCATTCCTTGCGGGGGCTAACCGGTGTTTGATGGTCGTGGATGCTCCTGCAACCTGGCCGGCGCCCAGTCTGCGGGCCAGGATTTGCGCGAGTCGAGCCAGCGCGTTTGTCGGGGACGGGCCCGCGTTCAAGACCACTGGCAGGCGCGGTGTACCAGCGGGATGTTGGTGGGTAACGCCAAGCCTGTACAGTCAAACGATGCCCAGTAGCGGGTCTTTGCCTTGGCTGCCCGATGAGCTTGCGCATCGCGTTTGCGTTCAATGACCATGGGCGCGGACAGGTTGTCGGAAGGCTTTTATAATGGCCCGTGTTCGAGGAGCGTTGCAGCTCGTGTATCAGGCAAACAGTCCTGGTCAGAGTGAGGCTCGAACCCAGTCTGGGCCTGGCTCGACTTTTCAAACGGCGCTCACCCACGGCATGTGTGAGGTGAGCGCTCTGAGCGTTCATGCGCCCATACCGTGGTCATTTCTCAATGATCTGGACTGAATCATGAACGCTCTTACCCACAAAAATTTAACCCTTGACCATGCGATTGCCGACATCAGCTTGGCTGATTGGGGCCGTAAAGAACTCAATATTGCAGAAACCGAAATGCCCGGTCTGATGGCGATTCGCTCAGAATTTGCCCAGTCGCAGCCGCTCAAAGGTGCGCGCATCACAGGCTCCTTGCACATGACGATTCAAACCGGCGTGTTGGTCGAGACCCTGCAAGCCTTAGGCGCCGAAGTGCGTTGGGCTTCTTGCAACATTTACTCAACGCAGGATCATGCGGCGGCGGCCCTGGTCGCTCAAGGCACGCCCGTTTTTGCATACAAGGGCGAGAGCTTGGCCGACTATTGGGACTACACCCACCGGATCTTTGAGTTCGGCAAAAAAGGCAGCAAGGGTGAAGGCCCGAACATGATTTTGGACGACGGCGGTGATGCCACACTCTTGATGCACATTGGTGCTAAAGCGGAGAAAGACCTCTCGGTGCTGGCCAAGCCAGGCAGCGAAGAAGAGGTGTGTTTGTTTGCCGCCATCAAAGCCAAGCTCAAGGTGGACCCCACTTGGTACAGTCGCCGTCTCAAGCACATCATTGGCGTCACCGAGGAGACCACCACTGGTGTATTGCGCCTCAATGAAATGTCTGCCAAAGGTGAACTGATGCTGCGCGCGATCAATGTCAACGACTCTGTGACCAAGAGCAAATTTGACAACCTCTATGGCTGTCGCGAGTCGCTGGTCGATGCGATCAAGCGGGCCACCGATGTGATGGTGGCGGGCAAGGTGGCTTTGGTCGCTGGTTATGGTGATGTGGGCAAAGGTTCGGCACAGGCGCTGCGTGCGCTGTCAGCGCAAGTTTGGGTGACAGAGATTGACCCCATCAACGCGCTGCAAGCGGCCATGGAGGGCTATAAAGTGGTCACCATGGAATACGCGGCTGACAAGTGCGATATTTTTGTCTCGGCCACGGGCAATAAAAACGTGATCACCTACAAGCACATGGATGCCATGAAAGACCAAGCCATTGTGTGCAATATTGGTCACTTTGACAATGAGATCGACGTGACCTCGCTGTCTAAGTGCAAGTGGGAAGAGATCAAACCACAGGTTGACCATGTGATTTTCCCAGCCAAAGGTAAAAAGCCTTCTAAACGCATCATTTTGTTGGCCAAGGGCCGGTTGGTGAACCTGGGCTGTGGCACGGGTCACCCCAGCTTTGTGATGAGCTCGAGCTTTGCCAATCAGACCATTGCTCAAATCGAGTTGTTCACCAAGCCCAAGGCTTACAAGGCCGGTCAGGTCTATGTGCTGCCCAAGCACCTGGATGAAAAAGTGGCCCGCCTGCACTTGAACAAAGTCGGTGCCATGTTGAGTGAGTTGACTGACGAGCAAGCGGCCTATATTGGCGTTAGCAAAGCAGGCCCTTACAAAGCCGAAACCTACCGCTACTGAGAAACGACCAACATGCGCATTGATCAATTGCTGGTGCAACGCCAACTGGCCAGCACGCGGTCTCAGGCGCAGCGCCTGATCGCAGACGGTGTCGAGTTTTCGCACAGCGGGGTGTGGCGGCGCGTTGCCAAAAATGGTGATGAAGTGCCCGCAGACGCGCAAGTGCGTTTACTTGACACTTCGGAAGCACGTTTTGTGTCGCGCGGCGGACTCAAGCTCGAAGCCGCACTGCATGCGCTGAACTGGTCACTTCAAGGTTTGCAGTGTTTGGACGTGGGGCAATCGACGGGTGGGTTCACCGACTGTTTGTTGCAGCGAGGGGCCGCCATGGTGGTGGGTGTGGACGTGGGCAGTGCCCAGTTGCACCCCAGCTTGCGTGCTGATGGTCGGGTGTTATGCGTGGAAAAGTGCAACGCCCGTTCGCTGGCTGCAGACGATTTGATCGCTGCATTTGAGAGCAGCCTTGCCCAAGATGGGGCTGTTCAGGCGGGTGCAGATGTGCCCGAATTTGTGCCACTGTTTGACCTGATCGTCATGGACCTGTCTTTCATCTCCCAAACGCTGGTGTTGCCCGCGCTGGTGCCACTGATGAAACCTGGCGGGCGTTTACTCAGTCTGGTCAAGCCGCAGTTCGAGCTACAACCCGGTCAGGTTGGCAAGGGCGGTGTTGTCAAAGAGGACGCGTATTACCCAATGGTTGAAAACCGCGTGCGCAGCACGTGCACAGACCTCGGTTTAGTCGTTAGTGACTGGTTGGATTCCTCCATCAAGGGTGGCGACGGTAACCGAGAATTTTTGATGGCAGCGCAGTTGCCAGTGGTTGATCCGCAACCGACATAAAGGGGCTTGGCATGACCAACAGCAGCGATGTTGCGATCAGCGTTGAATTTTTTCCACCGAAGACGCCCGAAGGTGCTGAGAAATTGCGTGCCGTGCGTCAACAACTCTACGCCTTGAATCCCGCCTATTGCTCGGTGACTTTTGGCGCAGGCGGTTCGACCCAAGATGGCACTTTCAACACCTTGCGTGAGATTTTGACCGAAGGCGGTGAGGCCGCCTCACACCTGTCTTGCGTGGGCGCAACCCGCTCGCGGGTGCGCGAACAATTGGCCGCGCTCAAAGCCATGGGTATCAAACGCCTGGTGGCCTTGAGAGGCGATTTGCCCAGCGGCTATGGACTGGGTGGGGAATTTCAATACGCCAGTGACCTGGTGCGTTTTGTGCGCGAAGAGACAGGGGATGACTTTCATATCGAGGTGGCCGCCTACCCTGAGGTGCATCCCCAGGCCCGCTCACCTGCCAGTGACCTCCAGGCATTTGTAAGCAAATTTCAAGCCGGCGCTAACGCGGCCATCACCCAATACTTTTACAACGCTGACGCGTATTTTCGTTTTGTCGAGGATGCAGACGCGCTTGGCGTCACGATACCCGTGGTGCCGGGCATCATGCCCATTGCCAGTGCCACGCAACTGATGCGCTTTAGCGATGCGTGCGGTGCTGAAATACCGCGTTGGATCCGTTTGCGCCTGCAAAGTTTTGGCGATGACACGGCGTCCATCAAGGCCTTTGGGCTGGACGTGGTCAGCGCGCTGTGCGAGCAGTTGTTGGCAGGCGGTGCACCAGGCTTGCACTTCTACAGCATGAACCAAAGCGGGGCCACCTTAGAGATTTGTCGCAGGCTGCAATTGACTTGAGGCTGTGGCTGGGGTGCTCAGGCCCAGGCTTGGCATTGATTTGATGCGCCAGTCATAGCAGGCCTGCCGTGGGCACCGATCGAATGCTGTTGTGATATCGCTTACATTGGCGCTCAAGCGAACAAAAGCGGGAGTTCTGACATGGGTTTTCTGGTTCACGGGCGGGCGTTTGCCCATATCGCAGCCTTTCATCCGGAGTTGACGGCGTTTCGCCGTGATTTGCATGCCCACCCCGAGCTGGGTTTTGAAGAGGTTTATACCGCGGCACGGGTGAAGCAGGCCCTGGAACTGTGTGGCGTGGATGCGATTCATACTGGCATTGGCAAGACCGGTCTGGTGGGCATCATCCATGGGAAACAGTCTGACAGCGCGCGCATGATTGGCTTGCGTGCGGACATGGATGCCCTGTCCATGACCGAGCACAACGAATTTGCATGGAAATCTGCCAATAACGGTTTGATGCACGGCTGCGGACACGATGGCCACACCGCCATGTTGGTTGGCGCGGCGCGCTATCTGGCCGAAACCCGCAACTTCAACGGCACCGCGGTGTTGATTTTTCAACCCGCTGAAGAAGGTCGTGGTGGTGCCCAAGCCATGATCGATGACGGTTTGTTTGAGCGCTTCCCAGTCGATGCAATCTACGCCATGCACAACTGGCCGGCGCTGCCGCCTGGCACCATTGGTTTGAATCCGGGGCCGATGATGGCCGCGGCAGACCGCATCGAGATCAAAATCATCGGCACAGGCGGGCACGGCGCGCACCCTTATCAAACAGTGGATCCTGTCGTCGTGGCCGGCCACATCATCACAGCGGTGCAGAGCATCGTGTCGCGCAACGTCAAGGCGGTGGACACGGCTGTCATCAGTTTATGCGCCATGCACGCAGGTGAACTCAATGCATACAGTGTGGTTCCGGGCAGCGCCACTTTGGTGGGCACGGTGCGCACTTTTTCGAGCACGGTTCAGGCGCTGATCGAAAAACGTTTGGGCATCTTATGTGCAGCCATTGCCCAAGGCTTTGGTGCCACGGCAACCGTGACCTACCAGCGCGTCTACCCGGCCACCATCAACAC
The DNA here is from genome assembly GCA_963925275.1 of uncultured Rhodoferax sp. Classification (GTDB taxonomy): domain Bacteria; phylum Pseudomonadota; class Gammaproteobacteria; order Burkholderiales; family Burkholderiaceae_C; genus Rhodoferax. The sequence continues at coordinate 71,137 of CAWUSQ010000025.1, read as the reverse complement.
GCTGGCTGAGGCCCAATTTGCCGGTGATGTGGCGCACAGTCTGGTGGGCGAGAAGCGGGTGGTGCGTGACCTTGAGCCCAGTATGGGGGCCGAAGACTTCTCTTTCATGCTCAAAGCCAGACCAGGTGCCTACCTGCGTTTGGGTCAGGGCAGCGAAAACGGTGAAGCCAGCTGCCATTTGCACAACAGCAATTACGACTTCAACGACGCCGTGCTGCCGCTTGGCTCAGCGCTGCACGCCAGCCTGGTGGAGCAAAGCATGCCTTTGGATGCAGCTTGAGCGCAGCCAAGGCCTTCAATGCGGCTCAGGTATAGCGCTTGCTGCGTAAATTGTCTTTCATGCCTTGCAGCAGAGGCTGGAGTTTGCTTCCCCCAATACGCAGGGCTAGGCTGGTGGCCAAGATGTCAATGATCATCAGGTGCAACAGGCGCGACACCATGGGGCTGTACCGGTCAAATCCCTCAGGGTGATCGGCGCCCAGATGGATGTCGCAAGCCTTGGCCAATGGCGAGCCACTGGCGGTGATGACGATGGTGGTGGCGCCATTTTTGCGGGCAATGTCACACGAGTCCATCAGGTCGCGTGTGCGCCCGGAGTTGGAAATGACCAAGACACAGTCATTTGGTTTGAGCAGGGAGGCACTCATGACCTGCATGTGGCCGTCGCTGTAGGCCACGCCGTTGATACCCAGTCTGAAAAACTTATGCTGCGCATCTTGCGCGACCACGCCCGAGTTACCAACACCATAGAACTCAATGCGCCCGTTTTTTAGATAGGCCTTCAACAGCGCATCAACCGCTTTTTCTATGGCGCCGCTGGAGGCGTCGTTGCGGTATTTCAGAAATGCAGCGACAGTGTTGTCAATCACTTTGACCATGATGTCGCTGGTTTTATCGTCCGCATCGACGCTGCGGTGAATAAAGGGCACGCCTTCGCTCACGCTGCCCGCTAGTTTCAGTTTGAAGTCACTTAAGCCGTCGTAGCCCACACTGCGACAAAAGCGCACCACGGTGGGTTTGCTCACGTGCGCGCGCTCGGCCAGTTCGCTGACTGGTTGTAAGGCGAAACTGCGCGGATCCGATAAAACCAGTCGGCCTACTCGCTGTTCAGCGGGTGCCAGCGATGGCAGGCAGGCCTGGATGCGATCAAGCATGGCGATGTGCTCCTAAGTTGGCGCGTGACTTCAAGCCTCTTCACTCCAGCAAAAGCCGTCGCGCGCAATCATGGCGCTGGTAGCACTTGGGCCCCATCCGCCTGACGTGTAGCTGCGTGGACCTTTGCTGTCAGCTTCCCAATACTGCAACATGGGTTCGACCCAACGCCAGGCTTCTTCCTGTTCGTCACTGCGTACGAACAGGTTCAAACGGCCTTCAATCACGTCCAGTAACAAGCGTTCGTAAGCGCCCACGCGCTCTGAGCCAAAACGCTTGTCAAAGTCCAAATCCAGTTGTACGGGAACTAATTTGTTTGAGCTTTGCCGTTTGTCTTGCGCATTCGACAGCAAATGCAGCTCAAGTCCGTCGCGCGGCTGAAGGTTGATCACCAAGCGGTTCGATTGCGCCATGTCCGTGTTGAAAATAGCGTGCGGGGTGGGACGAAAGTTCACCACAATGTGTGCGTCACGGGCGGCCAGGCGTTTGCCCGTTCGGATGTAAAACGGCACGCCCGCCCAGCGCCAATTCATGATTTCGGTACGCAAGGCCACAAAGGTTTCCGTTTGGCTGTGTGGGCTCACGCCGGCCTCATCACGGTAGCCTGGTACCGGCACGCCCGCAATCGTGCCCACGCCATACTGGCCACGAATCACATCATGGGCTAGCGTTTCTGCGGTCCAGGGTTTGAGCGAACGCAGAACTTTGAGTTTTTCATCGCGGATTGCGTCGGCATGTGAATTGATGGGGGGCTCCATGCCGATCGCGCACAACAACTGCAGGGCGTGGTTTTGAACCATGTCGCGCAGGGCGCCGGTGGTCTCATAAAAACCGCCGCGCTTTTCCACACCGAGCTCTTCGGCAATGGTGATTTGGATGTTGGCAATGTGTTCTCTGCGCCACAGAGGCTCAAACAAGGCATTGCCAAAACGCAGCGCAAACAAGTTTTGCACCGAAGGTTTACCCAGGTAGTGGTCAATGCGGTAAATCTGGCGTTCGGTAAATACTTGTGCTACCGCGTGGTTGATGGCGCGGTTGCTGAGCAGATCATGGCCCAAGGGTTTTTCCAACACCACCCTGGTATGGGCGGTGTTGAGTTGGGCTTGGGCGAGTTGCTCGCAGATGGTGGTGAACAGCGCGGGTGCTGTAGCCAGGTACATGACCACCGTATCGGCTTGACGCTGCGCCAAGCTTGTCTTCAGTCGGTCATAGTCTGCAGGCTGTGACAAATCCACGCGAACGTAGTGCAGTAGCTCGGAAAAGCGCTCAAATTCCTCGGCCTTTGGTCGCTTGGCCAAATCTACTTTGTCAAAACGGTCTTTGATCAAGTTGCGGTACTGGGTATCGCTGTGTTCGTCACGCCCAACGCCGATGATGCGCGCCCCATCTGGCAGCGTTTTGTGACGAAAGGCTTGAAACAGTGCGGGCATTAATTTACGCCAAACGAGGTCGCCAGTGCCGCCAAAAAGTACGAGGTCAAAGCTCATGATTACAGTCATTCAAGGGTGTTAAACCGATAGGTATGTAATATTGTTACATAATTAATGGAATATTTGTAACAACTGGATGATCCCTGCCTGGCTTGATGGTGTGGACCTACTGGCCGCAAAAGGGGATCTGTCAAACTTGACCCGGCTGTACCTGCAGCCTTGGCAGACGCGGGATAATCTGACTATGAACCAACTTGACGCACTCAAACAATTCACGACTGTCGTGGCCGACACCGGCGACTTTCGACAGATTCAGGCTTACCTGCCACAGGACGCGACGACCAATCCGTCACTGATTCTTAAAGCCGTTCAAAAGCCGGAGTACCAGTTTTTGCTGCAAGAAACTGTGGACGCGTTTCGCGGACGACCGTTGGACGAGATCATGGACCGTTTGCTGGTGCGATTTGGCGCTGAGATTTTGTCGGTGATCCCCGGACGCGTCTCAACCGAGGTCGACGCACGCCTTAGCTTTGACACCAATGCCACTGTTGCCCGTGGTGAGCGTCTGATCGAGCTCTACCAGGGGCAAGGCATTCACATCGATCGGGTGTTGATCAAGGTCGCCGCCACCTGGGAAGGTATTCAAGCCGCAGCTGCGATGGAAAAACGCGGCATTCACACCAATCTGACGCTGTTGTTTTCGTTCTGTCAGGCCGTGACTTGCGCGCAGGCCAAGGTGCAGCTGATCTCGCCCTTCGTTGGGCGGATTTATGACTGGTACAAAAAGTCTGCTGGTGCGGGCTGGATTGAGGGTGAGCGCGCTGGCGCCAACGACCCCGGCGTTCAGTCCGTGGTACAAATTTACAACTACTACAAAAAGTTCGACATTGCCACCGAGGTGATGGGCGCGAGCTTTCGCAACGTGGGTCAGATCACGGCGCTTGCTGGATGCGATTTGTTGACCATCAGCCCCGAGCTACTAGCCGAGTTGGCGCGCACCGGCGCCCCCTTGCAAGCAGCCCTCAACGCTGAACAGGCCAAGACCATGGATCTGGCGCATCACAGCTTTGATGAGGTGGGCTTTCGCTTGGCTTTGAACCAAGATGCGATGGCCACCGAAAAATTAGCCGAAGGTATTCGTGCGTTTTGTGTCGATACCCAGCAACTCGATACGCTGCTGCTACAGGCTTGATGACAGCAGCATGGATCGTGGCCAACTGGACTGCATCCATTTAAGGACCCCACTATGAACCGCGTTCGCTGCGACCGCTGCCCCGCCTGGCAGGCCCTGACGGAGGATTTTCAAAATCGCGCGCATGCCCTGGACTTGCGTACAGCCTTTGCGTCTGACAGCACACGCTTTGAGACCTTGAGCCAGTCAGCGCCGCATGTGTTTGCCGATCTGTCCAAAAACCGCATCGACGCCCGAACTGAAGCGTTGCTGATGGACTTGGCGCTGCAAACTGGTTTACAAACCCATCGCGATGCCATGTTTGCTGGTGAGCGTATCAACAACACAGAGCATCGTGCCGTCATGCACTGGCTTTTGCGTGCACCACCAAGCGACCCGGCCATGCCCTCGCAGTCATCGCACAAGCACATGCAATCGTTGCACGACGAGGTGCAGCAAACACTGCACAGCATGCTGGCGTATACCGAACAGGTGCGTCATGATGACGCCATCACCGACGTAGTCAATATAGGCATTGGGGGCTCAGATTTGGGCCCGCAAATGGCCGTGCTGGCGCTCGACGCCTATGTGCTGCCCGGCAAGCGGTTTCATTTTGTGTCGAATGTGGACGGTCATGAACTCGCAGCCGTGCTCAAACAGGTGAAACCGCACAGCACGTTGTTTGTGGTGGCCAGCAAAACTTTCACCACCACCGAGACCATGCGCAATGCACGCTCCGCCAAAGACTGGTTTGAAGCGAATGGGGGGCGTGATGTGGCGCGGCATTTTGCCGCCCTGACCACCAATGTTGCTGAGGCCAAATCCTTTGGCATTGCATCTATATTTGGTTTTTGGGACTGGGTGGGTGGGCGTTATTCCATTTGGTCAGCCATTGGTTTGCCCTTGGCTGTTGCCATTGGGGCTCAGGGCTTTCGGGATTTTTTGGCTGGTGCCCATGCCATGGACGAGCATTTCCGAACCACACCCTTGGCGCGCAACCTGCCGGTTCGTTTGGGACTGCTCGATGTTTGGTACCGTAATTTTCACGGTTTTGGCAGCCGCAGCATCGCGCCTTATCACAGTTCGCTGCAACGCTATGCGCCCTACTTGCAGCAGTTAGAGATGGAGAGCAATGGCAAGTGTGTGGATGCTGACGGTACTGCCTTGGCGTATGCAACGTCGCCGGTGCTTTGGGGCGAGCCGGGTACGAACGGTCAGCATGCTTATTTCCAGATGCTGCACCAAGGCTCTGATGTGGTGCCGGTGGAGTTTGTCGCGGTTAAAAAGCCGGCGCACCATCTGGCAGAGCACCACACACTGCTGATGGCCAACGTGCTGGCGCAAGCGCAGGCCTTGATGTTGGGGCAAGCAGACGCTGGCGGCCACAAGCATTTCGAGGGCAACCGGCCGAGTACGTTTTTGTTGCTCGATGAACTCAACCCCACTAGCCTGGGAGCTTTGTTGGCCCTGCAAGAGCACCGTGTTTTTGTGAGCGGCTCGGTCTGGGGTATCAACAGCTTTGACCAGTGGGGCGTTGAGCTGGGTAAAGTGCTGGCCAAAGATGTTCAAGCGCGCTTTAAGAGCCAAAAAACTGATGGTTTGGATGCGTCAACGGCTGGCTTGCTCAGGCGCATGACTGCGCCTTGAGGCACTTGTCGTGAACCTGGTCTTTGACTTTGGCGCGGTCCTTTTTACTTGGCAACCTGCCGTGCTGTTGGCGCAGAACCATGCGCCTTGGGTGCGCCAACATGGTGGCGCACACGCGCTAGCGAAAGCGGTTTTCCATCACCCAGACTGGCAGGCTTTTGACCGAGGCAGCGCAGCTCAAGCCGAGGTGGTCTTGCGTATCGCGCAGCGCTTGTCCTTGCCGCATGACGATGTCGCCAACTTGGTGCAAGGCATCGTGCTGCGCTTGACGCCCATGCAAGGTACCTTGCTGCTGCTGCAGCGCCTGGTCTCGCGTCGTGCGCAGCATGGCGATATCCGACTTTACTTTTTGTCCAACATGCCAGCCCCTTATGCGCGCACCTTGGAAGCCATGCACGATTTCATCGGCTGGTTTGATGGTGGCCTGTTCTCAGGAGATACAGGTCACATCAAGCCCGAGCCTGCGATTTACCAGCTGATGCAAGCGCGCTATGGGCTCGAGCCTGAGCGCACCGTGTTTGTCGATGACATGCAGGTCAATGTGCAAGCGGCACGCGATCACGGTTGGCATGCCATCCATTTTGAGTCGCCTGATCAACTCGCGCGTGAACTCACGGTTTGGAAGCTGTAAGCCACGCAGCCGCGTGGTGTACTCCGATGGCGCCTCATCGGGCAAAGTCGCTAGCGCAGGGCTTGGTGCTTGGTGCTGCGTTTGACGCAAGCATTGGCAGCATCAAAGCTCACCTCAGTTTGAAACACAGCGCAAGCGTGCTGGCTTACCAAGCGGCTATGCAGCCGTCTGTGCGCGGCTCAGTGCCGCCGCACAACACCCCTTGATCATTGCGCCAGATGATCTGACCCCGACCAAAACCGATGCGGTTGTTGGACCAGCTGACTTCATGCCCCATGGCAGCGAGAGCGTGGAAGAGGTGCTCAGGGGTGGAGCGTTCAATGCTCACGCGCCGATCGCGCTCCCATTCCCAGCGCGGTGCATCTAGCGATGCTTGTGGGTTCAGTCCGAAGTCGATGGTGTTCATCACCATCTGCACATGGCCTTGCGGTTGCATGAAGCCGCCCATGACACCAAATGGGCCGATGGCTTGCTGGCCCTTGGTGAGAAAGCCAGGAATGATGGTGTGGTAGGGCCGCTTGCCGGGCGCCACGCAATTGGGGTGATCGGCTTGCATAGAGAAATTGTTGGCGCGGTTGTGCAAGGCGATACCGGTTCCTGGAACCACCATACCTGATCCAAATCCCATGTAATTGCTTTGGATCATCGACACCATGTTGCCTTGTGCATCAGCCGTGCTCAGGTAGACCGTGCCCCCGCGTGATGGCTCACCTGCTACGGGCTGCAGCGCGTGCTGGCCAATCAGTGCGCGGCGCTCATCGGCGTAAGCGTCAGAGAGTAAATCAGCCACCGAGACGCGCATGTGGGCTGGGTCAGCAATGTGTGCAAGGCCGTCTGCAAAAGCCAGTTTGATGGCCTCGATCTGACGGTGGTGGGTGAGCAAAGTGTCACGCTCTGAAAACTCAAAACCTTTGAGGATGTTCAGGGCGATCAAGGCCACCAGCCCGTGGCCATTGGGTGGGATCTCCCAGACGTCGTAGCCGCGGTAGTTCACGCTGATGGGGTCGCACCAGTCCACTTTGAAGCCCGCCAAGTCGGCCATGGCCATGACCCCGCCGCTGGCCTGCAGAAACGATGTGATTTGTTCAGCCAGTGCACCTGAGTAAAAGCTCTTGGCTTGGGTCTCAGCGATGGATTGCAGCGTTTGCGCATGGCCAGCCGAGCGCCAGATCTCGCCGGCCAGGGGCGCACGCTCAGGCGCAAAGGTGTCAAACCAGTGTTTGAAATGGTCGTGCTTGAACTGCTCGCGAAACATTTTGGTGGCTTGCTGCCAGGCAAAAGCGACGGAGGGTGATACAGGGAAGCCGTCACGCGCTAATTCGATTGCGCGCGCCATGGAGATGGTCAGCGGTAAACGTCCGAAACGTTCACTCATTGCGGCCCAAGCCGCAGGGGTACCTGGGACGGTGACCGCCATGGGGCCGTACTTGGGAACTTCGCTCAAACCCATGGACTTCAATTTGTCCAGCGTCATGCCTGCCGGTGCGCCGCCGCTGGCGTTCAAGCCATGCAATTGACCACCGTGCCAGATCAGTGCAAAAGCATCGCCACCGATGCCATTGGCCGAAGGCTCCACCACGCTCAGTGCAGCGGCTGTGGCGATGGCCGCGTCGATGGCGTTGCCACCAGCCTGCAAGACTTGCAGTCCGGCTTGGGCTGCTAAGGGCTGCGAGGTGGCCACCATGCCTTTGTTGGCGTAAACCACATTGCGGCGTGATGCGTAGGGGTAGTGAACGGCGTCAAATGAAAACATGGTTGTATCCGATGTGAAAAATGCGTTTGGTGCTGGCGTTATTTGCGTGCCATTATCAAGTCGCGTGACAGAATGTTTTGCAAGAAAGGTCGATAGTCTAGGTCAAAGAGGCAAAGAAAAACCCCGTAGCGTTCGCACGCTGCGGGGTTTTGATTGGGCCAGGCGCGTCAAGACGTCGCCTGGTGAATAGGCATTTACATGCCCATGCCGCCCATGCCGCCCATGCCGCCCATGTCGCCACCGCCCATGCCACCCATGGAGCCTGCGTCGTCTTTAGGTGCTTCAGCAATCATGCACTCAGTTGTGAGCATCAAGGAAGCCACCGATGCAGCGTTCTGCAGGGCAGTACGAGTCACTTTGGTGGGGTCCAGAATGCCCATTTCGATCATGTCACCGTAGGTGTCGTTCGCTGCATTGAAGCCGTAGTTACCTTTGCCAGCCAGCACAGCGTTGACTACCACAGAGGCTTCGCCACCGGCGTTGTACACGATCTCGCGCAGAGGTGCTTCGATGGCTTTCAACACCAGCTTGATACCGGCGTCTTGGTCAGCGTTGTCACCCTTGATCACACCAGCCATTTGCTTGGCGCGCAACAGTGCAACGCCGCCGCCAGCCACAATGCCTTCTTCGACCGCTGCACGGGTTGCGTGCAGTGCGTCTTCAACGCGGGCTTTCTTTTCTTTCATTTCGACTTCGGTGGCAGCGCCCACCTTGATCACGGCAACACCGCCAGCCAACTTGGCCACGCGTTCTTGCAGTTTTTCACGGTCGTAGTCAGACGAGGCTTCTTCGATTTGCACGCGCACTTGTTTCACGCGGGCTTCGATGTCAGCAGCAGGGCCAGCACCGTCGATGATGATGGTGTTTTCTTTGCTTACTTCGATGCGCTTGGCAGAACCGAGGTCAGCCAGGGTCACTTTTTCGAGTGTCAAGCCAACTTCTTCAGCGATGACCTTGCCACCGGTCAGGATGGCGATGTCTTCCAGCATGGCCTTGCGACGGTCGCCAAAGCCAGGAGCCTTGACAGCCACTACCTTCAGGATGCCACGGATGGTGTTGACCACCAGAGTTGCCAGGGCTTCGCCTTCGACATCTTCAGCAATGATCAGCAAAGGACGGCCAGACTTGGCAACTTGTTCCAAGGTGGGCAGCAGGTCACGGATGTTGCTGATTTTCTTGTCGTACAAGAGCACGAAAGGGTTGTCCAGCAAAGCGGCTTGCTTTTCTGGATTGTTGATGAAGTAAGGCGACAGGTAGCCGCGGTCAAACTGCATGCCTTCAACCACTTCGAGTTCGGACTCGAGAGACTTGCCGTCTTCAACAGTGATAACGCCTTCCTTGCCCACTTTGTCCATTGCGTCAGCAATGATCTTGCCGATGGTTTCATCGGAGTTGGCAGAGATCGAGCCGACTTGGGCGATCTCTTTGGAAGTGGTGGTGGCCTTGGAGGACTTCTTCAGCTCGGCGATCAGGGCAGTCACTGCCTTGTCGATTCCGCGCTTCAGGTCCATCGGGTTCATGCCAGCAGCAACGTACTTCATGCCTTCGTGCACGATGGCTTGTGCCAGCACGGTCGCAGTGGTGGTGCCGTCGCCAGCGATGTCCGACGTTTTGGAAGCAACTTCCTTGACCATCTGCGCACCCATGTTTTGCAGCTTGTCTTTGAGTTCGATTTCTTTAGCAACGGACACACCGTCTTTGGTCACGGTAGGGGCGCCGAATGAGCGCTCGAGTACCACGTTACGGCCTTTAGGGCCCAGGGTTACTTTGACCGCGTTGGCCAAAATGTTCACGCCTTCAACCATGCGTGCGCGGGCTTCGCCGCCGAAAATTACGTCTTTTGCTGCCATGTTAGGACTCCAGAAATTTCAAAAAAAATTAACAAATACATTTTGTCGGGAAACGAATTGCGTAGCGAGCGGATGTCAGGCTAGGCGCACCGCGCGCAGGCACCGAAACGTACTTCTGTACGTGAGGATGGCGAGCACGGAGCAACGACGCATGGCATTCGCGCAGTAGCAATTACTTGTCGACAACCGCGAAGAGGTCGTCTTCTTTCATGACCAGCAGCTCATCACCGTCAACCTTGACGGTCTGGCCACTGTACTTGCCAAACAACACGCGGTCGCCGACTTTCACGCTCATAGCGCCAAGTTCGCCCTTGTCGTTTTTCTTGCCAGGTCCTACGGCCAGCACTTCCCCTTGATCAGGCTTTTCTGCAGCGCTGTCAGGAATAACGATGCCGGAGGCTGTTTTGGTTTCGTTTTCGATGCGTTTAACGATTACGCGGTCATGCAATGGACGCAGTTTCATGAGAACTCCTGAAAGGATAGATAAAGTTTGAAATCAAAGAGCGCGACGCATCTGCATGGCGCGCGCACCAAATTCAGGTGACTGCTAAACCCTGCCTGCAGGTTTTAGCACTCATCACCGTCGAGTGCTAATGATATAGGCGTTTCGCCGGATTTCAAGGGTGTATTTGTCAAAAAAATACAGAAACCATGGATTTTTGGTCTTCCATGCTGCTCCGGCCAGCGTATTCTAAGGCTCGCTCAGCGAGGCAGTATCGGGCTGACGTGGGTGGTGGCAGAGGGGCTCAGACCTTGGCTCTTGTTGCGGCGCTCAGAGGTTGCGCAAGTTATTGGACTCTCGGCTGGCGGCACCACTGGTGATCAAGTCCTGCGCTAACTCTGTTATCCAGTTGTCAAACGCCAGGTCCGGCGCATGCTTGGCGTGGATTTGCCCCAACAAGGGTGTTGCCCGTGTCCACGCTTGGAGCGCTTCAGGCGTCAAAATTTGAGATTCCAACAGCTTGAATTTGAGCAACACCTTGGCAGCGTAGCGTGCATGTTTGGTCGGCTCTTGCACAAACATGGCCAAGCGTCGCCGCGCGCGCGCCAGGGCATCGCTGACGTCCATGAAGGCTGGCCCATGCCCGGGTATCACGGTCAGGGGCTGGAGTTGTTCAATCACATCGAGCGTTCGTGCGACATCGCAAAACCCCTGTTCACCATCGAGCTCCGGAAAAACCACGCCAAAGCCGTTACCCCATAAGGCATCGGCGGACAAGAGCAGGCGAGAAGTTGGCTCGAAAAGCAGCACCGCGTCAGGGTCGTGTCCGGCTGCGGCATGTACCTGCCAATACCGCTCGCCGAGCTCAATGGTGCTGCCCGGCTGCAAAACGGCGGTGTATTGGAAGCGATCGCACTGCTGTCCGGTGGGTGAATAAGACAAGGATTGGGTGTCCCAGTCGCGCACGCTGACTGCCTGACCCGGTGGAATCCAGGTTTGCAAAGCCGGGTGATGCGCTTGGAGAGCTGCATTGCCGCCACAGTGGTCGCTGTGTAAATGGGTGTTGATCAAGTGAGTAAGACGACGCCCGCCCAGCACAGCGTCCACCAAAGTGATGGTTTGTTCGGCGTGTGTGACGTAGCCGCTGTCAACCAGTGCGCAGGTGTTTTCCCCGCCAATGAGTACGTTGTTGCTGGAGAGCCAGCCGCGCTCTAAGAGCACAACACCTTGTGGCAATATCGGGACGGACGTTGACGTCGACAGCTTTGGCATAAGCTGTAAGTTTACGGTCACAAAGGCCAGGTCAGGCTGTTTGGCTGCCAATCAGCTATCCTATCGGTCTGTGTAACAACTGCATGTTCTGCTAAAGCCCGTGTCTGACCCTCATCCCTCGCGCCTTGTGCGCGAAGACAACCGTACGCTCTGGCAAAAAATTGCAGAGTTCATCCACCCTGGACCAGACTCCACCGATGAGTTAATCAGCACCTTGGCAGAGGCTGAGCACAACCAGTTGATCGGGGCCGATTCACGCAAAATGCTCGAAGGCGTGATCCGCATGGCCGACATGAGTGCGGGTGATGTCATGGTGCCCGCGCCGCGCATGGATTTGGTCAATATTGATGACCCGAGCGACGCGCTGATGCATGGCGTCATCGACACAGCACATTCACGCTTTCCTGTTTATGAAGGTGAGCGGGAAAACATCATTGGCATTTTGATGGCCAAAGATTTGCTCAAGTTGCAACGCGCGCCCGAGCTCAATATCCGTGCGCTGTTACGCCAAGCCGTGTTTGTACCGGAGAGCAAGGGCCTGAATGATTTGTTGCGTGACTTCCAAAGTAACCGCAACCATTTGGCCATCGTCATTGATGAATTTGGTCGGGTGGCCGGACTCATCACGATCGAGGACGTGCTTGAACAAATTGTTGGCGAAATTGAAGACGAATTTGACATCGCTGATGATGATGGCGACATCTTTGGCTTGGCCGACCGAAGTTACCGCGTGAGTGGGGATACACCCATCGAGCGTGTTGAAGCCGCCTTTGGCGTGCGTCTGGAATGCAGTGATCCTGAGGATGAGTTTGAGACCATTGGCGGCATGATCGCGCACGAAATGGGTCATGTTCCCAAACGTGGCGAGCGCTATGTGACAGCGGGTCTGAATTTTGTCGTGCTGCACACCCGTGGTGGTGCGGTGAAATGGTTCAAGGTGTCGCCCATCGTCCATGAAGTCGACTGAAGACGTAGGTTTCGGACTGTTCAAGCCCCGCCGTCGGGCGAGCGGCAGTTGGCATGCGCTGGTCGCGCTTTTGGCAGGAGGCCTTCAGGCCTGTAGCCTCTCTTGGCCCTGGGGCATGCCGCACATCATCAGCGACTTGGGCTTGCAGCGTGGCGCTGGGCAATGGTGGCTGCAGATCTTGGCCCTGTCGGTCTTGCATGGCTTGTTGCGTGGTGCGGCCTCAACCCGTCAAGCTGCTTGGCTGGGCTGGTGGTTTTCGTTGGCCTGGCTGGCAGGAACCATCGCGTGGCTGTATACCTCTATGCACCGATTCGGTGGTTTGTCTGCGCCCGTGGCGGTGCTGGCGGTGCTGGCGCTGGCAGCCGGCTTGGCGCTGTACTACGCCGGCGCAGCTGCTTGCTACCGGCATTTTGAAGGCAGCCATGCGGTGACCAATGCGGGACTGTTTGCCAGTTTGTGGTTGCTGGCCGAAATGGGGCGTGGCGTGTTGCTCACCGGTTTTGGTTGGGGTGCAATCGGCTACGCCCATCTCAGCGGGCCATTGAGCCCTTGGATCGCCTGGATTGGTCTGTACGGTGTGTCGGCGCTGGCGGCCATGGCGGCGGCGTTGCTGTCGCAAAGCTGGGAACGTGCGACGCACGTGAGCCCAGGTCGCAACCGTCTCAAGTCGGCGCTGGTCTTGGCTGCGCTGGTGTTAACTGGTCTGGTGCTGCCGCAAACGAGCGGCTCCAATACCGGAGCGCTGGATGTGACCTTGTTGCAGGGCAATATTGATCAGGACGCCAAGTTTGACAACAGCCAAGGCGTACCCAAATCTTTGAATTGGTACGCCGAGCAGTTACAAGCCAATGAGAGTGCCTTGGTGATCACGCCTGAGACGGCTTTGCCCGTGCTGCCCGGGCAATTGCCTGAGGGCTATTGGGCGCGCTTGCAAGCGCGTTATGCCAAAGGTGAGCAGGCGGCCTTGATCGGTATGCCCATGGGTAGTTTGGCACAGGGTTATAGCAACGCGGTGATCGGTTTGAAGCCGGGGCAAAGCCAGCCATGGCGCTATGACAAGCAGCACTTGGTGCCCTTCGGTGAGTTCATACCGCCCTTGTTTCGCTGGTTCACCAATTTGATGGCGATTCCCTTAGGTGACTTTCAGCGCGGCAGCCTGGTGCAACCCACGTTTGATTGGCAAGGGCAGCGTTTGGCGGCCAGCGTTTGTTACGAAAACTTGTTTTCTGAAGAGATGGCAGCGCAATTTCGTCAAGCCAGTACCGCGCCTACCGTGTTGTTCAATGTCAGTAACCTGGCCTGGTTTGGTGAGCACCTGGCCATGGAGCAGCATCTGAACATTGCCCGCATGCGTGCACTTGAATTTGATCGACCGTTCTTGCTGGCCACCAATACTGGTATCACGGCCATCGTAGATCACCGGGGGCAGGTGCTGCAACGCGCACCGGCACACCAGGCCGTGGCCTTGCGCGGGCTGGTTGAGGGACGAGCTGGCCTGACGCCTTATGCCACCTGGATGGCGCGCTGGGGCTTGTGGCCTTTGGTGCTGCTGGCGCTGGCCATGGTGCTTGGCTTGAGCCGGTTGAGGCGACGCTGAGTTCTTGGTTGGCGCTCAGATGTGTTGTTTGAAAAAGTCCTGTATCGCCCGGGTCAGATTTTCGGCCTGATCGCGCTGCGGTGAATGGCCGCAGTTGGGCAGTTCCAGCAGTTCGGTGTGCGGGCATTGACGGGCAATGCCACGGATTTGCTCGAGCGTGCCGTATTCGTCATCGCTCCCCTGTACGGCCAGAACAGGACAGGTGATGGCAGGTAGATCTGCCTCTATGCGCCAGCCGCGAAAATCAGGACTGAGCCAGATCTGGTTCCAGCCCCAGAATGCCGAGTCCGGATCCCTGTGGTGGCGCGCCAGTTTCTGTCGTAAATCGCTTGTTAGATAAGCCTGTCGCGCCAGCTCGATGCTGCGCACACTGAGGTCTTCGACCAGAATGTGAGGCGCCAGCACCACCAGGCCGGCCACGCGGGCGGCAAAGCGTGCGGCATACAGCAGGGCGATCGAGCCACCGTCGCTGTGACCAAACAGCCAGATCGGCTGCGCTTGCGCGTCAAGGCCTAAGCCATCAAGCAGTGCAGGCAAGACCTCGTGGGCCTGGCGGTGCATAAAGTCCGGTGCCCATGTCTCGTCGCGATCGCGTGGTGTGGACAGGCCATAGCCTGGTCTGGAATAGACCAGGCCGCGCGCGCCAATGGCCTGGCACAGCTTGTGGGGGAAGTCGCGCCACATCGACACCGAGCCCAGACCCTCGTGCAAAAACACCATCAGCGGCGCCTGCACGTCGCCCAGGCCAACCCATTGGTATTCGATCTGAACAACTTGGTCCTTTAGCGAGATGCTGGCCAGTTGGCTGGCCGCACTCACGCTGCAGGAGCCTCCTGCTCGCGCAGACGAAAGCGCTGGATTTTGCCGGTCGCAGTTTTGGGTAGGTCGGATACAAACTCAATGAAACGTGGGTATTTGTAAGGTGCCAAGCGGTCCTTCACGAAGGTCTTGAGCTCGGCCTCGTCGACCGATTGGCCTGGCTTGAGCACCACAAAGGCCTTGGTTTTGGTCAGGCCGTCGGCGTCTTCCTTACCGATCACCGCTGCTTCCAGAACCGCCGGGTGTTGCACCAGCGTGGCTTCCACCTCGAAGGGCGAGACGTAAATGCCCCCGACCTTGAGCATGTCATCACTGCGGCCGCTGTAGGTGTACGTGCCATCGGCGTTACGCACATATTTGTCTCCACTTTTGGTCCATCCACCTTGGAATGTCTCGCGTGATTTCACCCGGTTGCCCCAGTACATCATGGCGCTAGATGGCCCCTGGATGTACAGGTCGCCTAGTTCGCCATCGGGCACGGCTTGGCCGTCTTCACCGCGCAGTTCGATCGCGTAGCCTGGCACCGGCCAGCCGGTGGTGCCGTAGCGCACAGCCTCGGGGCGGTTGCTCAAGAAAATATGCAGCATTTCGGTCGAACCAATACCGTCGACGATGTCCACCCCAAAGTGGGCTTTGAAGCGCTCACCGAGATCTGAGGGCAGGGCCTCGCCCGCTGATGAAACCAGTCGCAGGTGCACGGCTTCGCGCGCCGGAAGTGCCGGATGGGCCAGCATGCCGGCAAAGCCGGTGGGTGCGCCATAAAACACGCTTGGCAGCACCTCGCCCACGCCGCCTAGCCAGCGCTTGAACACGGCATCGGGTGTGGGGCGTTCGGCCATCAACAAGGTAGTGGCGCCCACGCTCATGGGGAATGTCAAGGCATTACCCAGACCATAGGCGAAAAACAGCTTGGCGGCCGAAAAGCAGACATCGCTGTCTTGTAGTTGCAACACACCTTTTCCGTACAGCTCTGAGGTCCAGTAGGGGTTGGCGTGCGAATGCAAGGTGCCCTTGGGCCGGCCTGTCGAGCCTGATGAATAGAGCCAAAAGCCCGGATCATCCGGTACGGTTGCCGCCGGCTGATTGCTGGGCGCATGGCTGGCGACAAAGGCGTCGAACTCGACTTCGTCGGGGTGCAGGGGCGCGCCCGGTCGCGAAACCAGCACGGTGTGTACCTCATGGTCTGAGCGGGTCATGGCTGCAGTCAGTGTGGGCAGCAGCGCGCCAGACACCAGCACCGCCTGAGCGCGGGAGTGCTCAAGCATGTAGGCGTAGTCGTCGGCGGTGAGCAGGGTGTTGACGGCCACTGGCACGATGCCCGCATACATGGCGCCCAGAAAACTCACCGGCCAGTCGTTGCAGTCGTGCATCAGCAAGAGCACGCGCTCTTCACGCTTGACCCCTTGCCCGTGCAAGGCTGCAGCCATGCGGCGCACGCGCTCATCCAACTGGCCGTAGCTGAGCTGAGCCAGGTCGTCGACAAACGCGGCTTTGTCGCCACGTGCGCTGTTGATCTGCAGCAAGTGCTGGGCAAAGTTAAAACGCGCACCTGGTGGGGTGACTGCGGCGGCATCAAAAGCCAAGTTCATGTGGTGTCTCCTTCGATTTTTTGTTTTGATCAGTTGGCCGTGGCCGTGAGTTGCTGCAGAACGGCGGTGCTGGCTTGCAGTGCGCTGCGGCGATGGTAGAAGTTCAGGGCGCGCGCGCCACCGAGCTCCTCGCCGCCACCGGCGCGGCCAGGCCCGCCGTGCAGCGACTGGGGCATGACGTTGCCGTGGCCAGTGTGCAAGCTGGCAACATCGGGGGAAATCACATGCACGCGGCCGTGGCTGTCCGCCAGCTCCAGCGCGATGGCTCCCAGCGCGACAGCATCGCTGCCGTACAGCGAGGTCACCAGAGAGCCTTGACCGCGTCGGATCAACGCCAGTGCGTGGCTCACATCGCTACCTGTGCTGCGGTATGACAGCAGCGTGGCCACGGGGCCAAACACCTCGGTGTCGTGCACACGGTCTGCTTGGTCGCTGTGCTGGCCATTGCGCGTGCCCAGCAAGGTGGGCGCCACGCAACACGCGGTGTTGGGGTCGGCATCCACCAAGGGCTGCTGGCTGCCGTCAAACAGCACCTCGGTCTGGGTTTTCAGTGTCGCCAGGCCGCTGTGCAGGGCTTGTACCTGTTCGCGATTAACCAGGGCGCCCATGCGCACCGTAGCGTCGCGCGGGTTACCCACCGTGATTTTTTCCAGGCGCGCTGCGATGGCTTGGGCCGCTGCGCCGTAGCAAGCTTCAGGCACCAGCACGCGGCGAATGGCGGTGCATTTCTGGCCCGACTTCTGCGTCATTTCACGCACCACTTCCTTCACCAGCAACTCAAAGGCTTGGCTGCCGGCTTCCTCGCCAGGCAGCAACAGGGCTGAGTTCAGGCTGTCGGCTTCGATGTTGATGCGCACCGAACGCTGGGTCACGGCCGGGTGCGAGCGGATCAGTGCCGCGGTCTGGGATGAGCCGGTGAAGGACACCACGTCGAAGGCCTGTAACTGATCCATCAGGCCGGCGGAGCTGCCGCAAACCACCGACAGGGCCCCTGCTGGGAAGATGCCGGCGTCAACCACGTCCTTGACCATGCGCTGGGTCAGCCAGGCCGTGGCCGTGGCCGGTTTCACAATCACGGGAACGCCCGAGAGCAGCGCCGGGGCTGCCTTCTCCCACAGACCCCAGGACGGGAAGTTGAAAGCGTTGATGAGCAGCGCCAGACCGCGTGTCGGTGTGAGCACGTGTTGCGATTGAAACAGCGGGTCTTTGCCCAGGCGCGCCCATTCGCCGTCGAGCAGGTAATGCCGATCTCCCAGGGTTTCACCCATTCGGGCGTAGCTCCCCAGTGTGAACAGGCCGCCGTCGATGTCGATGGCTGAATCATTTTTGACCGTGCCACTGTTGGCTGTGGCAATCTCGTAATAGGCTTCGCGCTGGGCTTGCAAGACCTTGAGTGCTTCGGCCAACAGGGCGCCGCGCTCCCGGTAATTCAGGGCGCGCAGCGCGGTGCCGCCTTGTTCGCGGGCGAAGCCAAAGCCTGCGCCCAGGTCCAGCCCTGTGGCGTCCACCTGCACCAGCTCGTCGCCCAGCACCGGGTCATAAAGCGGGATGCCGGCACCGGTTCCGGTTTGCCATTGGCCGCAGAGGTAATTTGCAAGGCGTTCAGTCATGTAGAGCAATCGTTGGGTTGAATCGGGCAATATAGGGTTCAGTCGCGCGTGCGTTCAATGCTACCTTGAGGCAACAGGTAAAGCACCAGGCAAGGTCCCTGACTCACGGCCGGCTTGTGGCTGCGGCCGGGCGGGCAGACCAGCCAAGTGGTCGGCCTGGTGTCCAACAAGGCGCCTTCATCGATGGGCATGATCAGGTCGATTTCGCCTTTCGGACGGCTGTGGTGGGCCCGACGCAGTTGTTCATGTCGACCCCATTGAACGAAAAACCAGGCCGGTCATCTGCCGGCGTGACGATGCGCCATGAGCGCATGCCGCTGGCTTCGCGCTTGCCGACACAACCGGCGCGCAGTTGCGCAAGGCTTGGGCTGCTTGCGCTGCGCATGGTCTTGCGCTAGGCTCCAAGATCGGTGTTGCGCACGCGGCAAGCCAACACGGTCGTGCGTTGGTTCGGGCGGTCACGAAATACGCCGGGTGTCATGAGCGTTTCCTCTGCATGAATGGGGCTGTAGGCCTTGCCAAGTCAGCTAAGATGAATTATTGTGCGCATACAAACGATAAATCTTAACCCCAACAATGTCAAGCAATATATTGCATAAATCAGGGTTGACCTCAATCCATACAGACCCTGCGGCGGCGGCCGATTTGGCTGCTGCTGCTTTAGCTGCACCAGGCAAGCACCCGTTTTTGGTGGCGTTGGGTGAGCGGGTGCGTGCGGCACGCGCGCGCCGCGGTCTGACCCGCAAGGCGGTGGCGGCGGCGGCTGGTATTTCTGAGCGTCACTTGGCCAACTTGGAATACGGCGAGGGCAATGCCTCGATTCTGGTGTTGTTGCAAGTGGCCCAGGCGCTGCAGTGCAGCCTGGCTGAGATGGTGGGTGACCTGAGCACCTCGTCGCCCGAGTGGTTGCTGATTCGTGAACTGTTGGCCGCATGTGACGAGGCGGCGTTGCACCGTGTGCGCATGGCCATTGGCGAGGTGCTGGGAACCGGTGCCAGCCACAGCACGGGCAGAGCCCGCATTGCCGTGGTAGGCCTGCGCGGTGCGGGTAAGTCCACACTGGGCGCCATGCTGGCCGAGGATCTGGGCTTCCCCTTTGTGGAGCTCAGTCGCGAGATTGAGCGCCTGGCTGGCTGCAGTGTGTCTGAAATCCAGTCGCTTTATGGCATGAACGCTTATCGGCGGTATGAGCGCCGCGCCTTGGAAGAGGCGATCCAGAGCTACCCCGAAGTGGTCATGGCCACGCCTGGTGGTTTGGTGTCCGATCCGGCCTCCTTCAACCAGTTGCTCAACCATTGCACCACGGTGTGGCTGCAAGCTGACCCGAAAGACCACATGCAACGGGTGCGCGCGCAGGGTGATCTGCGTCCCATGGCGGCCAGCCGCGAAGCCATGGAGGACCTCAAGAGCATTCTGGCAGGGCGTGCTGCTTTTTATTCCAAAGCGCAGTGCAAGGTTGACACCAGTGCCCAGTCGCTCGAGGCCACGTTCACCTTGTTGCGCCAGGTGGTGCGGGGTGCTTTGCAGTTAGCTGTTTGAAGCACTTAAAGATGCAAAAAAGTGCTTACGCATGAAAAGTATAAGCAGTATAATTCATGTAATAGCTGGTTTAAGCAGCTTTGTGTGCACAAACAGAGGGGAATCAAGCATGAGTCAGACCATCGCGCCACGCGTTGAATACCAAACGCATCCGACGCAGTATCGCCACATCAAGCTCAGCTTCAACGGTCCGGTCGCCACCCTGGCCTTAGACATCGATGAAAACGCTGGGCTGCATCCTGGTTACAAGCTCAAACTCAACAGCTACGACCTGGGCGTGGACATCGAGATCAACGACGCTGTGAACCGCATTCGCTTTGAGCACCCCGAGGTGCGCACTGTGGTGGTGACCAGTGCCAAGGAAAAAGTGTTTTGCTCGGGCGCCAACATCTTCATGCTGGGTGTGTCCAGCCACGCTTGGAAGGTGAACTTTTGCAAATTCACCAACGAAACCCGCAACGGTCTGGAGGACTCGTCCCAGTATGGCGGCCTGAAGTTTCTGGCGGCTGTGAACGGCGCGTGTGCTGGTGGTGGTTACGAGTTGGCCCTGGCCTGCGATGAAATCATCTTGGTCGATGACCGCTCCAGTGCAGTGAGCCTTCCTGAAGTCCCGCTCTTGGGCGTGTTGCCCGGTACCGGCGGTCTGACCCGCGTGACGGACAAAAAACACGTGCGCCACGACCTGGCCGATCTGTTTTGCACCAGCGTAGAAGGTGTGCGCGGTCAAAAAGCCAAACACTGGAGACTGGTTGACGACATCGCCAAGCCGCAGGTGTTTGCTGCAACAGTGCAAGCGCGCGCCCTCGAGTTGGCCGCTCAAAGCGACCGTCCAGCTGATGGCAAGGGTGTGCTGCTGACACCGCTTGCGCGCAGCATTGAAGCCGATGCACTGCGTTACAGCCACGTCACGGTCGAGATTGACCGTGCCAAGCGCACAGCCACGTTTACTGTGAAGGCGCCTGGGGGTGCGCAAGCTTGCGACATCGCAGGCATTGAAGCCGCTGGTGTGAATTGGTACCCGCTGGCCATGGCGCGCGAACTTGAAGACGCCATTTTGCAGATGCGCACCAATGAGCTTGAGATCGGCCTGTGGCTGCTCAAGACCGAAGGCGACGCTGCAGCCATGCTGGCCAGCGATGCCGTGATGCTGGCCAACCAGCAACATTGGCTGGTGCGTGAAACCATTGGCTTGCTGCGTCGCACGCTGTCGCGTCTGGACCTGTCCTCGCGCAGCTTGTTTGCACTGATCGAAACAGGCTCGTGCTTTGCCGGCACTTTGCTGGAGTTCGCCCTGGCCTGTGACCGCAGTTACATGCTGGCCTTGCCTGATGACGAAGCGGCCGCACCCAAGATCACTGTGGGTGATGTGAACTTTGGCCTGTACCCCATGGCTACCGAGCAAAGCCGCTTGCAGCGCCGCTTCTACAACGAGCTGCCTGCAATGCAAGCCGTGCGTGGCGCAGCCGGCCAAGCGCTGGACGCCGATACAGCGTTTGCTCTGGGCCTGGTCACCGCCAACCCCGACGACATCGACTGGAGCGACGAAGTGCGCATCGCCATTGAAGAGCGTGTAGCCATGTCACCCGATTCGCTGACAGGACTGGAGGCCAATTTGCGCTTCAATGGCAGCGAAAACATGGTGACACGCATTTTTGGTCGCTTGACGGCCTGGCAGAACTGGATTTTCCAGCGTCCCAATGCGGTGGGAGAAAAAGGCGCATTGAAGGTTTACGGCAAAGGTGAGAAAGCCCAGTTTGATTGGACCCGGGTGTGATAGCCCAAGGTCTTTAAGCACAGCACCGGCGCAGCGCGCGCCATCCTATTCAAAGTCCCGATCAACTTCAGGAGAAATTCATGTCTGGCATCAATTACAGCGAAAAAATACCCAACAACGTCAACCTCAGCGATGACCGCACGCTCAAGCGCGCGCTCGAGCAGTGGCAGCCAAATTTCATCAAATGGTGGGACGATGTAGGCCCCGTTGGTTCTACCAACCATGATGTGTATCTGCGCACTGCGGTGAGCGTGGACCCCCAGGGCTGGGCCCAGTTTGGCCACGTCAAGATGCGCGACTACCGCTGGGGTATTTTTCTTAACCCGAGCGTGCCTGAGCGCACCATTCACTTTGGTGATCACAAAGGTGAGAAGGCTTGGCAAGACGTGCCTGGTGAACACCGGGCCAACCTGCGGCGCATCATCGTGACGCAAGGCGACACCGAACCCGCATCGGTGGAGCAGCAGCGCCACCTGGGCCTGACGGCACCCAGCATGTACGACCTGCGTAACCTGTTTCAGATCAACGTGGAAGAAGGCCGCCACCTTTGGGCCATGGTGTACCTGCTGCACAAGCATTTTGGTCGCGATGGCCGCGAAGAAGCCGAGGCCTTGCTTGAACGCCGCAGCGGCGATGAGAACAACCCGCGCATTCTGGGTGCCTTCAACGAAGCCACGCCCGACTGGTTGAGCTTTTTCATGTTCACCTACTTCACTGATCGCGACGGCAAGTACCAGTTGTGCGCCCTGGCTGAAAGCGCCTTTGATCCGCTGGCGCGCACCACCAAGTTCATGCTCACCGAAGAGGCGCATCACATGTTTGTGGGCGAGTCTGGCATCAGCCGCGTGATTGCCCGAACCGCGCAGAAAATGAACGAGCTCAAGACCGACGATGTGGCCAAGCTGCGTGCGGCCGGTGTGATCGATCTGCCCACCATCCAGCGTTACATCAACTTCCACTTCAGTGTCACCATCGACCTGTTCGGATCAGATGAGTCCAGCAACGCTGCCACGTTTTACAGTTCCGGTTTAAAGGGTCGTTACGAAGAAGGCAAGCGTGTGGACGACCACGTGCTCAAGGGCCAGACCTACAAGGTGCTCGAAGCACGCGCTGGGCAGTTGGTGGAAAAAGAGGTGCCCATGCTCAACGCCTTAAACGAGGTGCTGCGCGATGACTACATCGTCGACTCTGTGGCCGGTGTCAACCGCTGGAACAAGGTGCTGGACAAAGCTGGTATCCCAACGCGTCTGTCGGTGCCACACAAGGCCTTTCATCGCAACATCGGCGCCTTGTCGGGCGTGAAGGTGTCGCCTGATGGTCGGGTAGTGAGTGATGCCGAATGGAAGGCCAAGGTTGATGAGTGGCTACCATCGGGTCAAGACCGTGCTTATGTGGCCAGCCTGATGGGCCGCGTGGTCGAGCCCGGCCAGTTCGCCAACTGGATCACGCCACCGGTCATGGGCATTAACCGCCAGCCGCTTGACTTCGAGTACGTGCGTTTCAATTGAACAAGCTGCTTAGACTCGGCGCATGCGTCAGAGCCCGATTGGCCCTAGCGCACACTGGAGCAGCGATGCCGCGTGGCGCTGACGTGTGACACCAGAAAAGAGAGACAAGATGGACATGTCCGAAGCCCAGGTCATCAACCAGCACCTGATTGACCCCGAGATTTGCATTCGCTGTAACACCTGCGAAGCCACCTGCCCGGTGGGCGCCGTCACCCATGACGCCAATAACTACGTGGTGGATGCGGATAAGTGCAATCTGTGCATGGCCTGCGTACCACCGTGCCCGACCGGCTCGATTGACAACTGGCGAACCATGCCACGCAGCCAAGCCTATAGCGTGCAAGCGCAGTTGGGCTGGGACGAACTTCCCGCGCCCTTGAACGCCGAGGTGCTGACCGAGGCCGGCCTATCTGAGGCTGGCGTGGCCGAGGTGGATGCACCGCAGCCCGAGGCCAGAGCGGCTGGCTTGCAGGTCGATGGCGTGTTCAACAGCGCGCAGTTCAACGCCACCTTGCCACCCTGGTCGGCAGCGCATGGCTACACCAAGCTGTATGGTCCAAAGTCGGCCCAGGCCAGCATCGCCGCCACCGTGACCGGTAATGTGCGTGTCACCGAAGTGGGCAAGGACTATGACACCCACCACATCGTGCTGGACTTTGGCAAGCTGCCTTTTCCGGTGCTTGAAGGCCAGTCGATTGGCATCATTGCGCCAGGCCAGGACGCCCAAGGCAAGCCGCACCATGCACGCCAGTATTCGGTGGCCAGCCCACGCAATGGCGAACGTGCCGGCTACAACAACCTGTCGCTGACCATCAAGCGCGTGCTGGAAAACCACGAGGGCGAGCCGGTGCGCGGCGTGGCCTCGAACTACATGTGTGATCTGCAGGTGGGCGACACGGTTGAGGTGATCGGGCCGTTTGGCGCGAGCTTTTTGATGCCCAACCATCCGCGCTCCAACATCGTCATGATCTGCACTGGCACGGGCAGTGCACCCATGCGCGCCATGACCGAATGGCGTCGTCGCCTGCGGGCTTCTGGCAAGTTCGAGGGGGGCAAACTGCTGCTTTTTTTTGGCGCACGCACCAAGGAAGAACTACCTTACTTTGGCCCACTGCAAAACCTGCCTAAAGACTTTATCGACAGTAATTTTGCCTTTTCGCGCACGCCGGGCCAGCCCAAGCGCTATGTGCAAGACCTGATCCGCGAGCGCGCCGCCGATGTGCTGCCCTTGCTCAACGATGCCAACACCTGCTTTTATGTGTGCGGCCTCAAGAGCATGGAAGAAGGCGTGGTGATGGCTTTGCGTGAGGTGGCCGAGCAGGCCAGCCTGGATTGGGACACCCTGGGCGCTGCGCTCAAGCGCGAAGGCCGTTTGCATCTGGAGACTTATTGATGACTGATTTTTCCACCCTGGTCCTGTCCCTGCGCGCACCCGGCGTGGCGCAAATCACCATGTCACGTCCGGCAGTCTTCAACGCCTTTGACGAGACCATGATTGTCGAACTCGATGCTGCGTTCGAGCAGCTCGTGGCCGACCCCGCGGTGCGGGTGATCGTTTTGGCCGGTGAGGGTAAACATTTCAGCGCCGGGGCTGATTTGCAATGGATGCAACGCGCCAGTGCAGCCTCGCAGGAATGGAACCTGGCCGACGCAAGACGCTTTGCCGCCATGCTGTACCGCATCGAATCCGCACCCAAGCCCGTGGTGGCGCGCGTGCAGGGTGCCGCCCTGGGTGGCGGCGTGGGTCTGGTGTGCGCCTGCGACGTCGCCATTGCCGCAGACAACGCCAGCTTTGCCGTCAGCGAAGCCAAGTTTGGCATCCTGCCTTCGGTGATTGGCCCTTATGTGACCAATGCCGTTGGCAAGCGCCAGGCCAAGCGCTTGGCCTTGACGACCACGCGCGTGGGTGCCGCCGAGGCGCTGGCCATGGGCATGCTGCACCAAGTCACCAGCCTCGATGAACTGGACACAGCGCTGGATACTACGATCAAGGATTTGCTGGTGGGCGGGCCGCAAGCCCAGGCCGAAATCAAGGCCTTGTTTGCCCAGCTGAAGCTCGGTCCCATCACGCCCGAGGCGCGCGAGCTCACGGCACAAACCATCAGCCGTGTGCGTGTTAGCGATGAAGCACGCGAGGGCTTTGCCGCTTTCCTGGCGAAACGGCCTGCCAACTGGATTCCCCAATGAAGCCCATGCTCTTAACGGGCAAGCCTGTGCTGGTGGTGGGTGCGGGCATCATGGGTGTGGGCATCGCTCAGGTGGCCGCGCAAGCGGGGCACCCCGTGCTGTTGTTTGATCTGCGCGAAGGTGCAGCGCAGCAGGCGCAAAGCAAGCTGGCCAGTACTCTGCAAACCTTGCAGGCCAAGGGCAAACTCAGTCTTGATGCAGTGCAGCAGACGCTCTCGCGCATTGCGGTCATCGAGCAGCTTGATGCGGGCGCCCATGCCGGCTTGGTGATCGAGGCAATTGTGGAAAAAACTGAGGCCAAACGCAGCCTTTTTAAACAGCTTGAAAGCATCGTCAGTGCGCACTGTGTGTTGGCCACCAACACCTCTTCGATTTCGGTCACCGCCATTGCCAACGGGCTGGCCCACCCTGAGCGATTGCTTGGCATGCATTTTTTCAACCCGGTGCCCTTGATGAAATTGGTGGAAGTGGTCTCTGGTTTGCAGACCGCGC
The DNA here is from genome assembly GCA_963925275.1 of uncultured Rhodoferax sp. Taxonomy (GTDB): domain Bacteria; phylum Pseudomonadota; class Gammaproteobacteria; order Burkholderiales; family Burkholderiaceae_C; genus Rhodoferax. Next base: position 45,707 of record CAWUSQ010000025.1, on the reverse strand, counting down.
CCGCTGTGGCTGAGACCATTTTTGAGCTCAGCAAGGTTTGGGGCAAGGTGCCGGTGCATGCGCGCTCCACACCAGGCTTTATCGTCAACCGCATCGCCCGCCCTTACTACGCAGAAACCCTGGCGCTGTTGCAGGAGCAGGCGGCCTCACCCGATCAGCTAGACGCCTGTTTGCGCGCTGTGGGCTTTCGCATGGGCCCGTGCGAGTTGATGGACTTGATCGGGCACGACACCAATTTTGCGGTTACCCAGTCGGTGTTCGAGGCTAATTTTTTTGACAAGCGCTATGTGCCCTCGCTGGTGCAGCGTGAACTGGTCGATGGCGGCTTGCTGGGACGCAAGTCGGGGCGCGGGTTTTTTGATTACAGCGCTGGTGTCACGGCACCTGTCGCGCCTGAGCAGCCGCAAACCTGCGCTGTGCCAGCGCACCGTGCACTGGTGCTCATGGGCTCGGGGGCGTCGGCAGAGCGGCTGTTCAAGCGGCTGCAGCTAACTGGCGTGAATCCTGGCCGTGACACCCAGGCCGATTGGACGGGTCTGAGCGTCGATGGCGCGCAACTGCGCCTGAGCGATGGTCGCACCGCAAGCCAGCTGGGGCCGGCGGTGGCGGTATTTGATCGGCCTGTCGCCGACCAGGTCGGTATGCGCCTGGCTTGGGCTGCGTCGTGTGCGGCTTCGCCCGACTGGGTTCAGGCTGCAGCCCAATGGCTGCGCGCGCTGGGCTTTGTGCCAGTGCAGGTAGCTGACACCCCTGGCTTGGTGGTGGCGCGCACGCTGGCCATGCTGATCAACGAAGCGGCCGATGCGGTGCACCAAGGTGTGTGCACCGAGACCGGCGCCGATGCGGCCATGAAGCTGGGCCTTAACTACCCGGCAGGGCCTTTTGAATGGTTGGCAGCTTGGTCGGTAAGAGGTGTGATCACGCTGTTGGATGCGCTCGATGACCATTACCGTGGCGAGCGTTACCGTGTCAGCCCCTGGCTGCGTCAGCGCGCTGATCTGGCCTGAAGCCCAAAGAGCGTCCATGAAGTTTGCTGAGTTTTATTCAGGTCAGGTGATCGAGCTGGGGCCCTACCCGTTAACGCAAGAAGAAGTGCTGCAATTTGCCCAGGCTTACGACCCGCAGTGGTTTCACACCGACGAAGCAGCTGCGGCCCAGGGGCCTTTCGGCGGCTTGATTGCCAGTGGCTGGCACACCTGTGCGCTGGCCATGCGCTTGGTGGCTAATGGGGTGCTCAAGGGTTCTGAGTCGTATGCCTCGCCCGGTCTGTCCTACATCAAATGGCCGCATCCGGTGCGCCCAGGCGATGTGCTGTCCTTGCGCATCACGGTGCTTGAGGTTCGCCGCTCCAAGAGCCAGCCTGGCTTGGGCATTGTGCGCTGGCGTTGGCAAAGCTTTAACAGCGCGTCGCTCGAGGTACTCGATCTCGAGGCCACCAGTCTGTTTAAATTAGCGCTTTAGTGTTTTTGAAAACTTAAGGATTCCTTCATGTCGACCAGTCCCCAAGCATTCATCTGCGACGCCATCCGTACCCCTTTTGGCCGCTACGGCGGCATGCTGTCTTCGGTGCGTACCGACGATCTGGGTGCCATTCCGATCAGCGCGCTGATGGCGCGCAACCCCCAGGTCGATTGGGCCGCGCTTACCGATGTGATCTATGGCTGTGTCAACCAGGCTGGTGAAGACAACCGCAATGTGGGGCGCATGGCCAGCTTGCTCGCTGGGCTGGCGCCCGAGGTGCCTGCATCCACCGTCAACCGCTTGTGCGGTTCGGGCCTTGATGCCTTGGGCAGCGCGGCACGCGCCATCAAGTCGGGTGAGGCCAGTTTGATGATTGCCGGCGGCGTGGAGAGCATGAGTCGTGCGCCTTTTGTCATGGGCAAGGCCGAGGCCGCCTTTAGCCGCAGTGCCGAGATGTTTGACACCACCATCGGCTGGCGTTTCATCAACAAGTTGATGAAACAGGCATATGGCACCGACTCCATGCCCGAGACGGCTGAGAACGTGGCTGACGAGTTCAAAGTGAGCCGCCAAGATCAGGACGCCATGGCCCTAGCCTCTCAGCTCAAGGCGGTGGCGGCGCAGAAGGCGGGCTACTTTGACGCGGAGATCACCCCTGTCACCATCGCGCAGAAGAAGGGTGATGCCTTGGTGTTGAGCAAAGACGAGCATCCGCGTGAGACCTCGCTGGAGTCGCTGGCCAAGCTCAAGCCCATCGTGCGCGAAGGCGGCACCATCACCGCTGGGAACGCCTCTGGTGTGAACGACGGCGCCTGTGCCTTGCTTTTGGCCAATGAAGCGGCCATCGTGCAGCAGGGCCTGACGCCGCGCGCGCGCATCGTGGGCATGGCCACTGCTGGCGTGGCACCTCGCATCATGGGTATTGGCCCGGCTCCGGCCACCCAAAAGGTGCTGGCACTGGCTGGGCTGACGATCGAGCAGATGGACGTGATCGAGCTCAACGAAGCCTTTGCCGCGCAAGGCTTGGCCGTGTTGCGTCTGCTGGGCTTGCGCGACGATGACCCACGCGTCAATCCCAATGGTGGCGCCATTGCGCTGGGTCATCCTCTGGGTGCCTCGGGTGCACGTTTGGCTATCACCGCGGTCAACCAACTGCACCGCAGCGGTGGCCGCTATGCCTTGTGCACCATGTGCATAGGCGTCGGGCAGGGTATTGCGCTGATTCTTGAGCGGGTGTGAATTTCCCATCACCACTTAGCCAACGCTCAAACCCGAACACGGTCAAAGCGCTTGGCTCTTTTTATGCGATTGTTGGCGACCCAGCAGGGGCTGTCTTGGGTCGATGGCGAGGTTGCAGCCGTGTTGACTTGGTCCAGTCGGGCCTGTCGGTGATCGCGCGATAATTAAACCCACTCAGACAAAAGACGGAACCTTCTCGTGGACTTGCCCTTTATCACTGATCCTTTTTTCTACCTGGTCGCCGTGCCCGCGGTGCTCTTGGTTGGTATCAGCAAAAGCGGCTTTGGCATGGGCTTTGGTGCCTTGGCCACCCCGCTGATGGCGATGGCCGTCACGGTGCCGCAGGCGGCAGCCATCATGATGCCGCTGCTCTCGGTCATCGACGTCTTAGGCATCCGCGCCCTGCGCAAGGATTTGGATAAAGAGCTGCTGAAATTTCTGCTGCCCTGGGGCCTGCTGGGCACCGTGATCGGCGCGGTCCTGTTTGGCTTGTTGAACCCCAAGTTGGTGGCCGGTATTGTGGGCATCTTCACCTTGCTGGCCTTGGCGCAGCGCTACTTTTACCCACCAACGGCCATGAGCAAGCCGCCACCGCGCTGGGTCGGTGCGATTTTGACCACTGCATCTGGTTTTACCAGCTTTGTGGCGCATGCCGGCTCACCACCGATCAGCGCCTATGTGCTGCCCATGCGCCTGTCGCCGCTGGTGTATGCGTCCACCATGAACCACTTGTTCTTTTTTATCAACCTGGCCAAGTGGGGGCCCTACGCTTTTCTGGGTTTGCTCAATATGCGCAACCTGGCCACATCCTTGGTGTTGCTGCCACTGGTGCCGATAGGGGTGTGGACGGGTGTTCGCTTGGCCAAACGCATCAGCCCAGCCTTGTTTTACAAACTGGTTTACTCCGGTCTTTTTTTGACCGGGCTCAAATTGGTCTGGGACGGCTTCTTCAAAGCCTGAGGCCGTAAGCTGGCCTGCCACCGGCTGGGGTGGCTGGGCTGGCTTTTTCACAGGTGCTTGGTCAACTCAGACTTCGTCGGCGATCGTGTTGGACAACACGCCAATGCTTTCGATATCGATCTCGCACACATCCCCGGGGGCCATCCACACCGGCGGGGTGCGGGCATAACCCACGCCTGCAGGGGTGCCTGTGATGATCACGTCGCCAGGCTCCAGGGTCATGCATTCGGTGATGATGACGAGGGACTCCGCCACGTTCCATAAAAAGTCGCTGGTGTTGGCGTCTTGCATGATCTTGCCATTCAGGCGCGACTGAATACGCAAGCCAGCGGCGCCGGGCGGCAATTCGTCAGGGGTCACCAACCAGGGGCCAAGCGGACCGGTCTGGTCAAAATTTTTGCCAATCGTCCACTGGCTGGACTTGCGCTGGTAATCGCGTACGCTGCCATCATTGCAGCAGGTATAGCCCGCCACACAGTCCAGCGCATTGTCTTTGCTCAGGTGACGTGCTTGCTTGCCGATCACCACTGCCAGCTCGGCTTCGTAGTCAAGTTTTGTGGAAGCCTTGGGCCGGATGATGGGCTGCTGGTGGGCACCCAACGAGGTGGCGCCGCGCATGAAAAAACCGGGGTATTCAGGCCGCGCATGACCGCCTTCTTTTGCATGGTCGGCGTAATTCAGGCCCAGGCACACCACCTTGCCGGGGCGCGGTACCAGAGGCAAGAAGCGCACGCCGGCCAATGGTTTGATGGCGTTGGCCGCGGCTTGGGTGGCGGCCTGCTTGGCCGCTTCGAGCCCCCCGGACATGGCCAGCAAACTGGTCATGTCACGCGGCAGATTGGGTGCAGCGATCGACAAATCGACAAACGCTTTGGCTTCTGTGCCTTGGATCACGCCGATCTTGGCCTGGCCTTGCTCTTCGAAACTGATTAATCTCATGGGTGCTTTCCTGGTGGTTGCAAAAAAACGAAAGGGTGATTATTCAACTTTTATGCAGGTCACGTCGATTCGCCCGTCAATCCCAATGGCGTCGCCAGTACACAGGGCCAGGGACTCGAGGTATTCGGTGCACGCCTGCTAAGCACGGCGCGCAAGCTGCTGCAACGAGGCATAAGCCGCTACGCGTTGAGCACCGCTGTCCGTTGGCGCGGGGCAAGGCATTGAGATGGTGCGTGAGTACCGCACCAAGCCAGACGCCTGCGCCAGCAGCGTGCCCGTAAAATCAGGCACAGGTGGCGTGCAACAGCCCATACCCAACCAACCAGGACGGCCCGCGCCGTGACGCATCGTTTATGTTGAATTTCCAGCAAATCATTTTGAAATTGCAGTCGTATTGGGATGCCCAAGGCTGTGCCTTGTTGCAGCCCTACGATATGGAGGTTGGCGCCGGCACGTCCCACACAGCCACGTTTCTGCGCGCCTTGGGTCCCGAACCTTGGAAGGCCGCGTACGTGCAGCCCAGCCGCCGCCCCAAAGATGGCCGCTACGGTGAAAATCCGAATCGACTGCAGCACTACTACCAGTACCAGGTTGTTCTAAAGCCAGCGCCAAGCAACATCTTGGAGTTGTACCTGGGCAGTTTGGAGGCGCTGGGTTTTGACCTGAAGAAAAATGACATTCGGTTTGTGGAGGACGACTGGGAAAATCCGACGCTCGGCGCCTGGGGCCTAGGGTGGGAAGTCTGGCTCAATGGCATGGAAGTGACCCAGTTCACTTATTTCCAGCAGGTAGGGGGTATCGATTGCAAGCCCATCACGGGTGAGATCACCTATGGGTTGGAACGTTTGGCCATGTATTTGCAAGGGGTCGATAACGTTTACAACCTGACATGGACACAAGGTGCTGACGGCAGCCGACTGAGCTATGGCGACGTGTACAAGCAAAATGAGGTTGAACAGTCCACCTACAACTTTGAGCACAGCGACGCGGACTTCTTGTTCACGGCATTCACTGCCCATGAAAAACAAGCTAAGAACCTGATGCAGTTGCAGTTGGCCCTGCCAGCTTATGAGCAGGTGCTCAAATGCGCCCACAGCTTCAACTTGCTCGATGCGCGTGGCGCCATTTCTGTGACTGAGCGTGCCGCTTACATTGGGCGCATCCGTCATTTGGCGCGCGGTGTGGCGCAAAGTTATTACGACAGCCGCGAGCGCTTGGGTTTTCCCATGGCACCGCGCGAATGGGTGGCGCAAATGCCCGCCAAAAACGTATGAAATTGAATCGACTTGACCCAAGCGGCAGAATGCACAAATGATTGGCACGCTTGATTGGATGTCCGCATTGAACCACTATGACTACACAGAACCTGCTCGTTGAATTGTTTGTTGAAGAACTGCCGCCCAAGGCGCTGAAAAAGCTGGGGCAAGCCTTTGCCACCCAACTCGCTGAGCGATTAGCTGCCTTGGGGCTGCTGTCGGCCGGCTCGCAGGTCAAGCCATTTGCCTCCCCGAGGCGGTTGGCCGCGCACATCACTGAGGTAAGTGCCAAAGCGCTGGACAAAGCGGTCCAGCAAAAACTCATGCCAGTGAGTGTGGGGCTCAGTGCTGCAGGTGCAGCGACGCCGGCACTGCTTAAAAAACTGCAAGCGCTTGGTGTCGATGTCAGCGACGCAGAGGCTGCAGTGGCGAGCTTGCGCACAGCGAGTGACGGTAAGACTGACGTGCTGTTTTATGACAGCACCGTCGGCGGTGCCACGCTGGAGATTGGATTACAAAGTGCCCTGGAAGATGCGCTGGCGAAGATGCCAATCCCCAAAGTGATGAGTTACCAACTGGACTCAGACTGTGACATGCCAGGCTGGACTACCGTGCAATTTGTGCGACCCGCCCATGGCCTGGTGGCCTTGCATGGTGATGCCGTGGTGCCGGTGAAGGTGCTGGGCTTGCACTCGGGTCAGGTGACACAGGGTCACCGTTTTGAGGCAGCGGTGTCGCCGGTTTGGATTGCGCACGCCGACAGCTACGCTGAGACTTTGCTCGCAGACGGGGCCGTCTTGGCGAGTTTTGACGACCGCCGGTTTGCCATCGTGCAGCAATTGGCACAGGCCGCTGAGCGCTTGGGCCCGGGTTTTGAAGTGGCGATGGATGAGGCGTTGCTCGATGAAGTCACGGCACTGGTGGAGCGCCCAAATGTGCTCACTTGTTCTTTCGAAGAGGCCTTTCTGGCCGTGCCGCAAGAGTGCCTGATTTTGACCATGAAGGCGAACCAAAAGTACTTTCCCTTGCTCGATGCCCAAAGCAAGTTGACCAACCGATTTTTGGTGGTTAGCAACATCACACCCCAAGACCCATCGGACGTGATCGGGGGCAATGAACGGGTGGTGCGCCCACGCCTGAGCGATGCCAAGTTCTTTTTTGATCAGGATCGCAAGAAATCTTTAGAGTCCCGTGTGGCGGGCTTGGATAAAGTGGTCTATCACAACCGTTTGGGTACGCAGGGCGAGCGCATGGCCCGGGTGTGTGCTTTGGCCAAAGCGCTGGGCAATACCCTGGGCGGGGCCGATTTGGCGCAGGCCGGCGAACAGGCTGCGCGCTTGGCCAAGGCTGATTTGTTGACCGATATGGTGGGTGAATTCCCCGAGCTGCAAGGCATCATGGGCGCTTATTACGCTCTGCATGATGGCCTGAGCAGTGCAGTTGCTGGCGCTATTGAAGACCATTACAAGCCACGGTTTGCTGGCGACAGCTTGCCGCGCGACATGCTGGGTTTGGTGGTGGCCATGGCCGACAAACTTGAAACGCTGGTTGGTATGTTTGGTATTGGTAACCTGCCCACGGGTGACAAAGACCCATTTGCGCTGCGCCGCCATGCACTCGGCGTGATTCGCATGCTCACGGAAAGAAACATGGCGGTGGGTTTGAACGAGCTGCAGGCCCTGGCTGCTGCTGCTTTTGCCCCGTGGTTGCAAACACAAGCCGCCGCAGAGCAGCAGGCTTTTGCCCAGCACCAACAAACTTTGCAGGCGTTCATTTACGAGCGCTTGGCGGGCAGTTTGCGCGAGCAGGGTTACAGCGCCTTGGAGGTCGATGCAGTACTGGCGCTCAGGCCACAAGATCTGGGTGATGTGCCCAAACGCTTGGCTGCTGTTCGCGTATTTGCCGCCTTACCGGAGGCGCAGGCACTGGCCGCGGCGAATAAACGCATTGCCAATATTTTGAAAAAGGCCGGCAACATCGACCCGCATGTCAGCACCTTGTTGCTGCAAGAAAGTGCAGAGATCGCACTGCATGCCAGCATGCAGGCGGTGCTGGCGCAAGCCGATGCGCAGTTTGAAGCGGGTGATTACACAGCGTCGCTCCAAACACTGGCGGCCTTGCGCACGCCCGTGGACGCGTTTTTTGATGGCGTGATGGTGAACGCTGAGGCGATGGATGTACGCCTCAACCGGCAGGGTCTTCTCAAGGCCTTGCATCTGGCCATGAACCGTGTGGCTGACTTGTCACGCCTGGCCGCTTAAGCCCAAAAGGGAACCTGTATGACACTGATCAAGCTGGTGATTTTGGACCGTGATGGAACCATCAATGTCGACAGCGACGAGTACATCAAGTCGCCGGCGGAATGGCTCCCACAGCCCGGCTCTTTGGAGGCTATTGCGCGCCTGAACCACGCTGGCTGGCATGTGGTGATTGCCAGCAACCAGTCCGGCTTGGGCAGAGGCTTGTTCGAGGTGACCGATCTCAATGCGGTTCACACCTTGATGCACCAGCAGTTGGCCGAATTTGGTGGGCGTGTTGATGCGGTGTTTTATTGCCCACATGCCCCAGACGAAGCTTGTCATTGCCGCAAGCCGCAACCTGGTTTGTTGGAGCAAATTGCCGAACGTTATGGCATCAGCTTGAAAGGCGTACCCATGGTTGGAGACGCTTTGCGTGACTTGCTTGCCGGCGTTAGCGTAGGATGCGAGCCGCATTTGGTGCTCACGGGCAAAGGGGCTGCTTACCAGGGGCGTCCTTTGCCGGAAACCTTTCCCGACACCACACGAGTGCATGCGGATTTGAGCGCTTGCGTTGATTTTTTACTGGCCCGTGAAGATGCCATGCAGGCCGCTCAGTAGGCCTCGCATGGCGCAGCGCATCGTCTCAAGCCTGAACAGTTTTTTGTGACAACGACAACATGACATTGATCCGGTCAGTCCTTCACATGTTTTGGATCGCCCTTACCGTGGTGCCGTGGACACTGGCTGTGCTGTTGACATCGCTGGTGGCGCCGCGCACCACTGCATGGTGGGTGGCGGTGCACTGGTTTCGGGTGGTGATGTGGGGAACACGTGCAATTTTGGGCGTTCGCATGGAGGTCGAGGGCCTTGAAAATTTGCCACGTGCGCCAGGTCAAACAGTTGTGTTGCTGAGCAAGCACCAGTCGGCTCTGGAAACCTTATGGATACCCACCATCATGCCCAGGCCGCTGGCTTTTGTGTTCAAGCGCGAGCTCTTGAAGATTCCTTTTTTTGGCTGGTCCATGGCGCGCCTTGACATGATTCACATTGACAGGGAATCACGTGCAGCAGCGATGAAACATGTGATTGAGCAAGGCCGGCGTTTGTTGGCGCAAGGCAATTGGGTGATCATGTTTCCTGAGGGAACCCGTATTGCGCGTGGGCAGACCGGTACGTACCAGACCGCTGGCACCCGATTGGCCGTTGAGGCGGGCGCCCTTGTTGTGCCGATTGCCGTGGCCACGGCACGCTGTTGGCCACGTGACAGCTTTAAAAAATACCAGGGTGTGGTGCGTGTGTCGGTGGGGCCGGCCATAGAAAGCCAGGGGCGCGAGCCTAAAGACCTGATGCGCCAGGCCCAAAGCTGGATCGAAGCCGAGATGCGGCGCATTGATCCTGAGGCCTATCTGTCAACCTAGGAAAAGACGGCTTTATGTTGCCTTTATTGCGCTATACGCTGGATTTGTTTGCCAATGCAGAGCCGCATGCACCCAAGCTTGCCAAGACACCCAAACCGACCAAGGGCAAACGGGCAGGTGCACGTCCGCAGGAGCCCAGCGACGCGCCTGCGCAAGCTGCTGATCCAAAGCAATTGCTTTCAGGTGCTGCTGCACCGGGTGATGACAATGCGGCCAAACTCCCGCTGGTGTCGGCCTTGCGTCACCCACAGGCCAACCGTGAAATATGCTTGGATGGTGCACACGTTGCCTATGCATTTACACGGGCCAAGCGCCGCAGCATTGGTTTCAGTGTGGGGCTTGAAGGTTTGAGCGTGCGTGCGCCTTCGTGGTTGACCCGCGGCGCGGTGGATGCCGCACTGCAAGCTAAATCAGATTGGATTTTGCGCAAACTGCGCGACAGTGGTCAACGTCTGGACAAACACCAATCGCGCCACCTTGAATGGCGTGACGGCGTCTCATTTCCTTATTTGGGTGAGCGACTGACCGTTGTCTTGGAGCCAGATTTGCAGCCCGGGGCCCATCAGCTTTGCGAGCAGGCCCAGGGACCGGTTCTGTACATGGCTTTGTCCAGGTCCGTGCCGGCTGTTGAGTTACGCGTCGCCGTGCAGGCCTGGCTCATGGCGCAAGCCAGCGCGCTGTTCAAGGTGCGGCTGAACCATTTTGCACCTGAACTCGGTGTGCAATGGCAACGCCTGGCTTTAAGCAACGCGCGTACCCGTTGGGGTAGCGCTAACAGTGACGGCGTCATCAGATTGAACTGGCGTTTGTTGCACTTTCCGATGCTGGTGCTGGACTACGTGGTGGTGCATGAGCTCAGTCATTTGCGCGTGATGAACCACAGCCCCGCGTTCTGGGCGACCGTGGCCGCCGTCCTGCCCGACTACCGCAGCCATCGTCGTGCGTTAAAGGACGATGTGGCGCCACATTGGCATTGAGAAGCGTTGGAGCTTGTAAGAACATGACACAGAGCGCAGACCTTATGACCCGAGTACAAAACAGTTTTGCAAAGCAAGGCTTGATGCGGCATTGGGGTGCGCGCGTGCACAGTGTCGATCCTGGTGCTTGCGTTTTATACCTGCCTTACTCTGATAAGGTGACGCAGCAGCAGGCCTCGTTCCATGGCGGCGCCATCGGTGCATTGGCCGACATTGCCGGTGGATACGCTGCACTGACCGTGGCCCCTGTGGGCATGGAAGTGGTGACGGTGGAGTACAAAATCAACTTCCTGGCAGGGTGCGTTGGTGGTGAGTTGTGTGCCAGCGGGCGCGTCATCAAAGCGGGGCGACGCATCATCGTCACCGCCGCTGATGTGGTGCATGTGGCTGAAGATGGCATCAAGACCCTGTGTGCAGTGCTGCAACAAACCGTGATGCCGGTGGCCATGCGCAGTTGATACCGCCGCCGGCGCGCTTGCGGGGCAATGCCGGTTGCTATTTTTAACAAGTTTTAGGCAGGAGTGAGCCCATGAACCAGATGCCCGGACTGAACTTTCAACTTGGCGAAGACATTGATGCGCTGCGTGACGCCGTGCATGACTTTGCTCAAACCGAGATCGCACCTTACGCGTCCGAGATAGACCGCAGTGACCAGTTCCCCATGGATTTGTGGCGCAAGATGGGTGACCTGGGCGTCCTGGGCATCACTGTTGGGGAGGAATACGGTGGCGCCAACATGGGTTACCTTGCCCACATGATTGCAATGGAAGAAATCTCGCGCGCTTCGGCCAGCGTTGGGCTCTCCTACGGTGCCCATAGCAACTTGTGCGTGAACCAAATCAAACGCAATGGCACCGACGCACAACGTCAAAAGTACTTGCCTAAGCTCATCAGCGGTGAGCATGTGGGCGCCTTGGCTATGTCTGAGTCTGGTGCTGGCTCAGATGTTCTCAGCATGCAGCTCAAGGCGCTAGACAAAGGGGGCTACTACCTGCTCAATGGCAGCAAGATGTGGATCACCAATGGGCCAGACGCTGACACCTTGGTGGTCTACGCCAAGACGGAGCCCGAGTTGGGCGCACGCGGTGTGAGCGCCTTCTTGATTGAAAAGACCATGCCAGGCTTTTCAGTGGCACAAAAGCTCGACAAACTGGGAATGCGTGGTAGCCACACGGGTGAATTGGTATTTCAAAACGTCGAGGTGCCTGAGGCCAATGTCTTGGGCGGCTTGAACATGGGTGCCAAGGTGCTGATGAGCGGCTTGGACTATGAACGCGCGGTGTTGACTGGTGGCCCTTTGGGCATCATGCAATCGGTGATGGACAACGTCATACCCTACATTCATGAGCGCAAGCAGTTTGGTCAAAGCATTGGCGAGTTTCAGCTCATCCAGGGCAAAGTGGCAGACATGTATACCGTGCTGCAAGCGGGGCGAAGTTTTGCCTATACCGTGGCCAAAAATCTCGACTTGCTAGGAGCTGAGCACGTGCGTCAGGTCCGCAAAGATTGTGCCTCGGTGATTCTGTGGACGGCCGAAAAAGCGACCTGGATGGCTGGCGAGGGGCTGCAGATTTTTGGCGGCAACGGTTACATCAACGAATACCCCTTGGGGCGCTTGTGGCGTGATGCCAAGTTGTACGAAATTGGTGCTGGGACGTCAGAGATCCGACGCATGCTCATAGGACGTGAACTGTTTGCCGAGACCTGTTGACATGGATGACCACGCAGCGATATGCCTTTTTAAGGCCTGGGTGTGTGGCGTTGGTCACGGCAATGGCCCGTAGGTTCTATGGGTCACTTAAAGCGCAGCGCTGGCTAAGGGGCTTGCGCCAACGACAATGAACATATGAACAATTCACTGCAACATCTGTTTGATAACAACCGCGCCTGGGCTCAGCGCATGGTTCAAGAGAACCCGGACTATTTCACCCGTTTAACAAAGCAGCAGCACCCCAAATACCTGTGGATTGGTTGCTCAGATAGCCGAGTCCCAGCCAACCAAATCACCGGCCTAGACCCCGGTGAGGTATTTGTTCACCGAAATGTGGCCAATGTGGTTGTGCACTCTGATTTGAATGCTTTGTCGGTCATCCAGTACGCTGTTGACGCTCTCAAAGTCGAGCACATTATGGTTGTGGGGCATTACGGCTGCGGTGGTGTGTTGGCCGCTACGCGTGGCACCCGAGTGGGCCTGGCTGACAACTGGTTGCGCCATGTGCAAGATGTGCGCCTGCGCCATCGTCAACGCCTGAACCACTTGCCACAAGACGAGTTAGAGCGCGCCATGTGCGAGATGAATGTGATCGAGCAAGTGGGCAATGTTGCGCTGTCCAACGTCATGCAAGACGCGTGGAGCCGCGGCCAAAAAGTCACGGTACACGGTTGGATTTACGGCCTTGACGACGGTCTGGTCAAAGACCTGGGTGTGAGCATGAACAGTGCACTCGAGGTGGTCAATGTGTTTCGCAAAGCTTTTAAACGCTACCCCCGCGCCAGCACTTGATCGCCCGCGCTATCCAAAGCATGTTTCAATCACGGTACCACCTCCACAGGAGCGCTTGAATGTCAGATCCCATCGTCATTGTCAGTGCCGCGCGCACCCCTATGGGCAGTTTTCAGGGCGACTTCGCCAGCCTTGCTGCGCACGACTTGGGCGGTGCAGCCATCAGGGCTGCGTTGGAGCGCTCGGGTGTACCCCCGCTTTTGGTCACCGAGGTGCTGATGGGCAACTGTTTGATGGCAGGGCAAGGTCAAGCCCCAGCGCGTCAGGCGGCGTTCAAAGGTGGCTTGCCCAATAGCGCTGGTGCGGTCACCTTGTCAAAGATGTGCGGATCGGGCATGCGTGCGGCGATGTTCGCCCACGATATGCTGGTGGCGGGCTCTCACGATGTGTTGGTCGCCGGTGGCATGGAGAGCATGACCAATGCACCCTACCTGCTGCCTAAGGCGCGTGGAGGCTACCGTATTGGCCACGATCGCATCTTTGACCACATGATGCTCGATGGTTTAGAAGATGCCTACGAGCCGGGTCGATCCATGGGCACATTTGGCGAAGACTGCGCTGCCAAATATGGCTTCACGCGGGCCGAACAAGACGCATTTGCCACGCTCAGTGTGCACCGCGCCAAGGCAGCTACCCAGAGCGGCGCATTTGCCGCTGAGATCACCCCTGTCACCGTCAAGACCCGTGCGGGCGAGGTGGTGGTAGCCATTGACGAAGGACCTGGCAAAGTCAAGCTTGACAAAATCAGCGCACTCAAACCCGCATTCAAAAAAGATGGCACCATCACTGCAGCATCGAGTTCGTCCATCAACGACGGCGCAGCGGCCATGGTGCTGATGCGCCAGAGCACGGCCAAGCGCTTGGGTTGTCAAGTTTTGGCGCGCATGGTGGCCCATGCCACACACGCGCAAGAACCAGAGTGGTTTGCTACCGCTCCGGTGGGCGCCACGCACAAAGTCTTGGCCAAAGCGGGCTGGTCCGTGGCCGATGTGGACCTGTGGGAGGTCAATGAGGCCTTCGCCGTCGTGCCCATGGCTTTGATGAAAGAGCTCAAGGTCTCACACGATATCGTCAACGTCAACGGCGGTGCATGTGCCTTGGGGCATCCGATTGGCGCGTCCGGCGCCCGTATCATGGTGACGCTGATACACGCGCTGAAAGCGCGCGGCTTACAAAGAGGCTTGGCCACTTTGTGCATTGGCGGCGGCGAGGGTACAGCGGTTGCGCTGGAATTGTTGTGATGTGTATCAGGCGTGAAAGCGGGCATAAGCCAAGCGCGAGCTTCACCGGCTGTGCCCAACGACATCAACTGTACTGAAGGCCAATATGCTACTCACGCCTGAACAAAACATGGTGCGCGAAGCGGTACGTGACTTTGCTCAGGCCGAGCTTTGGCCTCACGCCGCTCGTTGGGATAAAGAGCACCACTTTCCCAAACAGGCTTTGGCTGGCTTGGCTGCACTCGGCGCTTTTGGTATTTGTGTGCCCCAAGAGCAAGGTGGCGCAGGCTTGGATTACCTGAGCCTGGCCTTGGTGCTGGAGGAAATTGCCGCCGGCGATGGTGGCACCAGCACCGTGATCAGCGTGACCAACTGCCCGGTGAACGCCATTCTGATGCGTTACGGCAATGCTGCGCAACAACAACAATGGCTTGAGCCCTTAGCCCAAGGGCAGTTGCTTGGCGCGTTTTGTTTGACCGAGCCGCAAGTCGGCTCGGATGCCTCCTCGCTGTCAAGCACAGCGGTTAAAGAGGGCGACACCTATGTGCTCAATGGCGTTAAGCAGTTCATCACCAGTGGAAAAAATGGGGATGTGGCCATTGTCATAGCGGTGACAGATAAAGGCGCTGGAAAAAAAGGCATGAGCGCGTTTCTGGTGCCCACGATTACGCCTGGTTATGTGGTGGCGCGGCTGGAAGACAAGTTGGGTCAACACTCCAGTGACACGGCGCAAATCAATCTCGATGATTGCCGCATACCCGCTGAGTATTTGATCGGCCGAGAGGGCGAGGGCTATGGCATTGCCCTGGGTGGTTTGGAAGGGGGGCGCATCGGCATTGCAGCGCAAAGCATTGGCATGGCACGCAGTGCGTTGGAATTTGCCATTGGGTATGCCAAAGAACGCCAGAGTTTTGGTCGTGCCATTTTTGATCATCAGGCCGTTGGTTTTCGCTTGGCAGAGTGCGCCACCCGACTGGAGGCCGCGCGTCAGCTCACCTGGCATGCCGCCACCTTGCGCGATGCGGGCTTGCCTTGTTTGAAGGAGGCCGCCATGGCCAAACTGTTCGCCAGCGAAACGGCTGAGCAGATTTGCTCGGCGGCGATTCAGACCTTGGGCGGCTATGGCTATCTCAGTGACTTTCCGGTTGAACGCATTTACCGAGATGTGCGTGTGTGCCAAATTTACGAAGGCACCAGCGACGTGCAAAAAATGCTGATTCAGCGTGCCTTGGCTTAGCAGTTATTGACCATCAAAAGGAAAACGCATGCCTATTGTCAAAGGATTCCGCGCTCTGGTGGATGAGGCCATGGCCCAGGTACGAACCTATTCGGCGGCTGAAGTGATGACCCGATTGCGCGACCCCAGCGTACAGCTGGTGGATATTCGCGATGTGCGCGAGCTCGAGCGTGAAGGCACGCTGCCCAACTGCATCAATGCCCCGCGGGGCATGCTGGAGTTTTGGGTTGACCCCGATTCACCGTATTTCAAACCGGTCTTTGGCGACGAGACCAAGGAATACATCTTGTTTTGTGGCGCTGGTTGGCGCAGCGCCTTGGCTACTAAAACGCTGCAAGACATGGGCATGCACCACGTGGCGCACATCGATGGTGGCTTTGCCGCTTGGGTGAAAGCTGGCGGCGTGGTACAGACCTATGCAGACCATAAGGCGCACAAATCGCGAGAGTCTGGGCAGCAGCTTGGGCGCAGCTAGCCAGATGCGTGCAACGCTTGCCCCCAAGCCCATGTTTGAGGCCGTTTTGTTTGACTGCGATGGCGTTCTGGTCGACAGCGAACGCATCACCAACACCGTCTTGCGCGACATGTTGGCGCAAATAGGTTGGTCCATGACGCTTGAAGAATGCATGCACTTGTTTGTCGGTAAAACGGTGCGCGACGAGCGCCGCGAGATAGAAAAGCAGACCGGACATGCGTTTTTCGAGGACTGGTTGCAGCAGTTTTATGTGCAGCGCAACCAAGCGCTAGAGGCTTCTGTGCAGATTGTCGAAGGCGCCATGTCTGCGGTACAGGCTGCTCACCGCCTGTGTCAAGGGCGTATCGCTTGTGCTTCGGGTGCGGACCGTATCAAACTCACGATGCAGTTGTCTAAAACATTGCTCTTGCCCTACTTTGAAGGCCGCATCTTCAGCGGTCATGAAATGCCGCGCTCCAAACCAGCGCCTGATGTGTACCTGGCTGCGGCAGCCGCTTTGCAGGTGCAGCCTCAGCGCTGTCTGGTGATTGAAGACACCACCATTGGGGCGCGAGCGGGCGTCAGCGCTGGTGCCACGGTCTGGGCCTACTGCCCAGATCCAAGCGCTGAAGTCGCTTTACTGCAGCTTGGTGCATCACGCACCTTTGCCAGCATGGCTCAGTTGCCCTCTTTGCTGGGGCTGGACTGAGGACTTGACAGCCGCCGAAACGCCCCTGGGGTGCATCCTTGCCATGATTTGAAGGCGCGGCTAAAGCTTTTTTCATTGTTAAAGCCAGCCAGCATGGCAATTTGCTTGATGGGGCGTTGCGTGCGCAACAGTGCATCGCATGCGCTGGTGCATCGCACCTCATCACGCAGCGCCTGCAAAGACGCGTTTTCCTCCCGCAGTTGACGGTGCAAGGTGCGCACCGACATGGCCAGATGATTGGCCAAGGTCTGTGCGTTGCGCGTGCTGCTGCCATGGGTTTGCAGTGCTTGTCGCACCCGTTGCACCAACAAGCGGTCGCGTCGGTACTGCAACACGGTCAGGGGCAGGGGATTTTGTAGCATGCGTTGCAGGGCAGACTCATCGCGGCGCAGAGGCAGTGCCAGGTAGCGGGCATCAAAAGAAAGCGCGGATGGGCTACTTTGAAACGACACGGCAGGACCAAACATCAGTGGGTAGACGGCGCTGTGAGCGGGTGGCGCATGCGCGAACTGGGCGCTTTGCAGCTGAATGCGCGAGTCAATCAGCCAGCAGGCTAAACCATGGAAATTGCGCAATACAGAGACCAGGCAGAACTCGCGCAGCGCACCAAGGTCGCGCTGTTCAGTCAAGCGCAGCCAGGCGGTGTCGCCATCGACCGATAAGCTCAAAGAGATGTCATTGGTCAAAAGACCATGGTGACGACACCAGCGTCGCATGGCCACGCCCAGCGTTGGGGCACTGATAGAGGCGCGGGCCAGCATGCCGTAACTACCCCAGGGCAGGGGGTGGCTGAACCAGCCCAGGGCCTCGTCGTCCAGGGTGTGCATGGCGGCGCTGGAAAGGCGCTCCATTTGCCATGCAGTGATGCCCAGGCTGTCATCAGTGATGCTGGTTGGCGCAATGTGTGCCTGTTCGAGCACTGCGTGGAAGGGTATGCCCCGGTGCACAAACGCCAACACGATGGCGCGCACAAATGCCATTGGTGTCGCTGCTTTGGCTGCGTGAATGGTTGCTGCGCGTGCGGAGGTTGTAAGCATGCTCAAGAGGTCATTTGGTGCTGATGATCGTGCAAAATGGTTGCATAAAGTATGGCACGATTTGCAACCACACTGGCGATGATTGCGTGGGGCGTGGTCCTATGCTCTGTACAAGCGCCAGTCCCCTGGCGAGCCAACAGGTTTTGATGAGAGGACCACCATGGCCGTTTTGACCACACAACTCAATGCACGCGACGCAGACTTTCAGGCCAATGCTGCAGCCATGCACACGCTGGTAGCTGACCTTCAAAAAAAATGTGCACACGTTGCCTTGGGCGGTGGTGAAGCCGCACGTGCCAAGCACACAGGTCGAGGCAAATTGCTAGCCCGTGATCGGGTCAGCCTGCTGCTCGATCCCGGCACACCGTTTTTGGAAATTGCACCCCTGGCCGCGTTGGGCATGTACCCTGACCGCGATGGCACAGACAGCGCCCCTGGCGCTGGCATGGTCGCTGGCATTGGGCGTGTCAGCGGCGTGGACTGCATGATCGTCTGCAACGACGCCACCGTGAAGGGTGGCACCTATTACCCGATGACAGTGAAAAAGCATGTGCGAGCGCAAGAGATTGCCATGCAAAACCGCTTGCCCTGCATCTACCTGGTGGACTCGGGAGGGGCCAACTTGCCCAACCAGGATGAGGTGTTTCCAGACCGCGATCATTTTGGGCGTATTTTCTACAACCAGGCCAATATGAGTGCACAAGGCATCGCCCAAATTGCGGTGGTCATGGGCTCTTGTACAGCGGGCGGTGCCTACGTGCCGGCCATGAGCGACGAGGCCATCATTGTGAAAAATCAGGGGACTATTTTCTTGGCTGGACCGCCGTTGGTGAAGGCTGCGATTGGCGAGGTGGTCACCGCTGAAGATTTGGGCGGTGGCGATGTGCACACCCGTTTGTCGGGGGTGGCTGACCATTTGGCTGAGAACGATGCACATGCTTTGGCACTGGCGCGCAGCGCAGTCAACAACCTCAACAAGTACAAACCGGCTGCAGCCGCCGACCGCGAACCGGTGGCGCCACGGTGCGCGCCCGAAGAACTCTACGGCGTGATACCGGTGGACACGCGCAAGTCCTTTGATATGCGGGAAATCATTGCGCGCATTGTGGACGGCTCTGACTTTGATGAGTTCAAAGCCCGCTTTGGCACCACGCTGGTGTGCGGTTTCGCCCACATCGAGGGCATGCCGGTGGGTATTGTGGCCAACAACGGCATTTTGTTTTCTGAGTCAGCGCAAAAAGGTGCGCACTTCATTCAATTGTGTTGTCAGCGTCAGGTGCCCTTGGTATTTTTGCAAAACATCACCGGTTTCATGGTGGGGCGAAAGTATGAAAACGAGGGTATTGCGCGCCACGGCGCCAAGATGGTCACGGCAGTGGCCACCGCCGCCGTTCCCAAGTTCACCATCATCATTGGTGGCAGTTTTGGCGCCGGTAACTACGGCATGTGTGGACGCGCTTTCAGTCCGCGATTTTTATGGATGTGGCCCAATGCACGGATCTCGGTCATGGGCGGTGAACAAGCCGCCAGCGTACTGGCCACCGTGCGCCGGGACGGCATTGAGGCTAAAGGGGGGCATTGGACTGCTGAAGAAGAAGCTGCTTTCAAAGCACCCATTGAGTCGCAATACGAGGCGCAGGGCCACCCGTATTACGCCACGGCGCGCTTGTGGGATGACGGCATCATTGATCCGGCCGATACGCGCCGTGTATTGGCGCTGGGCTTGTCAGCCGCGCGCAATGCCCCGGTCGCAGAGACCCGTTTTGGCCTGTTCAGGATGTAAACCATGCACACCATTCAAACCCACATTTCAGACCGCGTCGCAACTGTCACGCTCAACCGACCAGAGCTGCGCAATGCGTTCAATGACGATGTCATCGCTGAGCTCACACAAGCCTTTTTGACGCTCGGTGCAGACCCGCAGGTTCGTGTGATTGTCTTGGCAGCCCAAGGAAGCGCTTTTTGTGCCGGTGCCGATTTGAACTGGATGCGCCGCATGGCCGATTACGGCCAAGCTGAGAACCTGGCTGATGCGGCTACTTTGGCCAACATGTTGGGTGTTATTTTCAACTGCCCTAAACCCACGATAGCGCGCATTCAAGGCGATGTTTATGCGGGGGGACTCGGTCTGGTGGCCGCATGCGACATGGCGGTGAGTGTGGACACGGCGCATTTTTGTTTGAGTGAAGTCAAACTTGGCCTGGTGCCTGCCACCATCAGCCCGTATGTGCTTCGGGCCATGGGCGTGCGTGCTGCGCACCGCTATTTTTTGACGGCTGAGCGCTTTGATGCTGCTGCCGCTCTCAGCATGGGCTTGGTGCATGAGGTGGTGCAGGCCAGTCGACTTGATGCGGTGCTCGAAAGCCTGGTAGGCGCCTTGTTGGCAGCCAGCCCGAACGCTTTGATGCAATGCAAACAACTGCTGCACGACGTGGCCTTTCAAGAGATTGACCAAGCGCTGGTGGCCCGAACCGTTGAGGCCATTGCCAGCATCCGTGCCAGTGATGAGGGCCGTGAAGGCGTGCAGTCTTTCCTGCAAAAGCGCCAGGCGAAATGGGTCTTGTGATGTTTCAAAAAATCTTGATTGTCAACCGGGGTGACCAGCCGTTCAGCGGCGCAGCGGCGAAGCCAAATTGCATGATGCGCGCAGCGCATGCAGGCGATTGCGCCACGATGGATATGGCTTATGTTTAGCAAGATACTGATCGCAAATCGGGGTGAAATCGCCTGCAGGGTGGCTGCAACTGCGCGGCGTCTGGGCGTGCAAACGGTGGCGGTTTACAGTGATGCCGACACGAACGCCAAGCATGTACAAGCTTGTGACGAGGCGCATTACCTTGGCGGCAATGCACCCGCTGACAGCTACTTGCGCTGGGAGCGGTTGATTGAGATTGCCAAGGAAACGGGCGCGCAGGCGGTGCACCCGGGGTACGGGTTTTTGAGTGAAAACGCAGCGTTTGCGCGTGCCTGTGAGGCCGCGGGGCTGGTTTTCATTGGCCCATCGGCTTCGGCTATTGAGGCCATGGGATTGAAAGCAGAGTCCAAACAGCTGATGGCGCGCGCAGGCGTGCCACTGGTTCCTGGCTACCACGGGTCTGACCAAGACCCCAACATGTTGGCGCGTGAGGCCGATCGCATCGGCTATCCGGTACTCATCAAAGCCAGTGCGGGTGGTGGTGGCAAGGGCATGCGCGCGGTCGAGCATGCGGATGATTTCATGGCTGCGCTGGCGTCGTGTCAACGTGAAGCGCGTGGCAGCTTTGCCTCAGACGCGGTCTTGATTGAGAAATACGTGCAGCGGCCACGCCACATTGAGATTCAGGTTTTTGGCGACAGTCAAGGCAACTACGTGCACCTGTTTGAGCGTGATTGTTCGGTGCAGCGCCGGCATCAAAAAGTGTTGGAAGAAGCGCCGGCGCCGGGCATCACGCCGGAGTTGCGTGCGCAAATGGGCTTGGCTGCACTGGCTGCGGCGCGCGCGGTGAACTACGTGGGCGCAGGCACGGTTGAGTTCATTGTGGAGCAGCGTGACGATGGCAGCATGGCCTTTTTCTTCATGGAAATGAACACCCGCTTGCAAGTTGAGCACCCGGTCACGGAGGCCATCACCGGGCAGGATTTAGTGGAGTGGCAACTGCGCGTGGCCAGTGGCGAGCCGCTGCCTTTGAAGCAGGCGCAGTTGCACATGCATGGGCACGCCATTGAAGCGCGTTTGTGTGCCGAGAATCCGGATAAGGATTTCTTGCCGGTGACGGGGCGGCTCGACATTTACCGCAAACCACCAGCGCGCAGTTTTCAAGCCGCTGAGGTGCGCTTTGACGATGGCGTGCGTGAGGGCGACAGCATCAGCCCGTATTACGACTCCATGGTGGGTAAATTGATTGTGCATGGTGCTAACCGCGAACAAGCCTTGGCGCGCTTGGATATGGCCTTGTCTCAAACACACATTGTGGGTTTGACGACCAATGTGCAGTTTTTGCGCCACGTGGTACGCAGCGACGCCTTCGCACAGGCCGATTTAGATACTGGATTGATCAGCCGTGAAGCGGCTGTGCTGTTTGACCAAGAGCCAGTTGGCCTGCGCGTGGCGGCTGCGGCCAGTGTGGCGCAGACCTTGCTGCAGGAACGTGGCTTGGCCGCCAGCGATCCGTTTGGCCGCAGAGATGGCTGGATCAGCCATGGGGTCAACAAGCGCCGCTTTGTATTTGAGTTTGCTGGACAACAGCATGCCGCAGAATTGGTTTATGGGCGTGATGGTGGTTTGCAGCTCAGTGTGAATGCTCAGACGGATGCCTTTTCGTTCTCTGCCACACCTGCAGGCATCGATTTGCAGTTCGGCGGTGAGCGCGTGGTGGCGCAGGTTTACCGCCAAGGTGAGGTGGCCTGTATCTTCACGGCCAAAGGCGCCACCCGCATCGTGTCCATTGACCTGCTGGCGCATGCCGCAGCTGCTGGCGCTGAGGGTGGACGTTTATCGGCGCCGATGCCTGGTAAGGTGGTGTCCTTTGCCGTGAAGGTGGGCGATGTGGTCCACAAAGGGCAGGTGCTTGCGGTGATGGAAGCCATGAAAATGGAGCACAACATTGCGGCGCCCACAGATGGCGTGGTGCAAGCCTTGCTTTACACGCCAGGAGAACAGGTGGCCGAGGGCGCTGAGTTGCTGCGCCTGGCAGCAGCCGAATGAACAAGGCATGAATAATCAGACAATGATGAAGATCAGTTTTTGTTGTACCCATACCAAAGCCGAGCCGTGGTTGGCCGGCCTTCGCCTCGCCTTGCCCATGGCCACTGTCACGCAGTGGCAGGCACACGCAGAAGCTGCCGACTATGCTGTGGTGTGGGCACCACCTCAGCAGTTTTTTGACGAACAGACCGAACTCAAAGGTGTTTTCAACATTGGCGCTGGCGTCGATGCTTTGATGCAGTTGCGCCTGCCGACCCAGACGCAGTTCTTCCGTCTGGAAGATGCGGGTATGGCGGTTCAGATGGCTGAGTATGTGTGCCAAGCGGTGATTCGGCATTTCCGGGAGCTTGATGCCACCGAGCGGGAAATGCGCGTGGGGCAGTGGCATCTGCGCAAACCGCAGCGTCGTGCTGATTTCCCCGTTGGTGTGATGGGCTTGGGTATTTTGGGCGCGCAGGTGGCCCAGGCGCTGGCGCAGTTTGAGTTTCCAGTGTTGGGTTTTTCGCGCTCGCAGAAGTCCTTGGCGGGCGTGCGCTGTTTCCATGGCGACGGGCAGTGGTTGGATTTTTTGCAGCATTGCCGGGTGCTGGTGAATTTGCTTCCCTTGACGCCGCAAACGCTTGACATCTTGAACCGTGACACCATGAGCCGCTTGCGACCTGGTGCCTACATCATCAACGTGGCCCGCGGTGCGCATCTGGTCGACCAGGATCTGCTGGACTTGATCCATACGGGCCACTTGTCAGGCGCCACGCTAGACGTGTTTCGAGCCGAACCCTTAGCGCCTGAACACGAATTTTGGCAAGAGCCCCGCATCACCATGACGCCACATACTTCCGCGCGGACGCTGCGTGAGGACACCATCGCGCAGATTGCCCTCAAGATACAGGCTCTTGCCAAGGGTGAGAAAATATCCGGATTGGTGGACATGGGTACGGGCTATTGAGGCCTTTACGGGTGTCACAAGCCTGTTGCGCAGCAAGGCGCATGCCAATGCCTATTTGATGTTTTAAAAAAAGGATTACTGATGTCACTTCCATCACGCGTCAAACTGGTTGACGTGGGCCCTCGCGATGGTTTGCAGAACGAAAAACAAACCGTTGCGGCCAATGTGAAAATCGAACTGGTGCACCGCTTGCAGGCCGCCGGTTTGAAGGAAATCGAGGTAACAAGTTTTGTGTCTCCCAAGTGGGTGCCGCAAATGGCAGACAACGCCGCTGTCATGGCGGGCATCACGCGACAGGCCGACGTGCGCTACTCGGTGCTCACCCCCAATATGAAGGGCTTTGAGGCCGCTTTGGCTTGCCGGCCTGACGAGATCGTCGTGTTTGCCGCGGCCAGTGAAGCCTTTAGCCAAAAGAACATCAATTGCAGTATTGCGCAAAGTATTGAGCGTTTTGCGCCTGTGGTGCAGGCTGCCCGCGCGGCCGGGGTGTATGTTCGTGGCGCCATGAGTTGTGCAGTCGGTTGCCCCTACGAAGGTGATGTGTCGCCCGCGCAAGTGGACTACCTGGCCGGACTGATGAAAGGCATTGGTGTGCAACATATTGGCATGGCCGACACCATCGGCGTGGCAACACCCTTGAAGGTGCAGCGCGCCATGGAGGCAACACTCAAGCACTACGACATCGACGATGTGTCAGGTCATTTTCATGACACCTACGGCCAAGCTTTGGCCAATACTCTGATCAGCCTGCAAATGGGTATATGGCAGTTTGATACCTCGGTGGCGGGCTTGGGCGGTTGTCCCTACGCCAAGGGCGCAACTGGTAATGTGGCCACGGAGGATGTGGTGTACATGCTGCACGGTATGGGTATTGACACCGGTATCGACCTTGATCTGCTGATCGACGCTGGTCAGTTCATCAGCGAGGCGCTTGGTCGCCCCACCAATTCGCGTGCCGGTAAGGCCATATGGACCAAGCGACAAGCGTGATGAGCGGCGCAGCGCACACCACGCTACCGGAGGGCGTGCAGCGTGTGACTGCCTTTTTGAAAGCCAAAGGCCACGCGCACGCACCCCGCATGCTCGATGCCGCGGCGCGCACTGCGCAGCAAGCGGCTGATGCTTTGGGTGTATCTTTAGGGCAGATTGCCAAAAGCATTGTCTTTCGGCGCAAGCCTGACCTGCTTGCTGTGTTGGTTGTTACCGCAGGAGACTGCAGGGTGGATGAGGGCAAAGTGCAAGCGCTGGTTTGTCAGGAGGGGCAAAAGCTGGCTCGTGCGGATGCCGAATTCGTCAAGCTGCGTACAGGGTTTTCCATCGGTGGGGTGTCCCCCTTGGCACATGTGGTCGCCCCCATGATACTGGTGGACCAGGCTTTGCTGCGCTTTGAAGAAATCTGGGCTGCTGCTGGTCATCCGCATGCTGTCTTCCGGCTCACGCCGGCCGATTTGCTGCGTTTGACGCAGACGTCTGTGGTCGATGTGAGCGTATTGGCGTCGCCGCTTCGATGAATGACCCGGTGCATATCCGCTTGCTTGAGATAGCCGCTGAGGTCAAGGGGCAAACGCTTGACGACCCCATTCCGTCGCCTTGTATCTCGGTTTGTCAAATGGATGTGCAAAGTGGTCTGTGCCTGGGTTGCTGGCGCAGTATGGATGAGATTGCGCGTTGGGGTGGCGCCAGCCGGGCGTATCAGCGTAGCGTGTGGCGTTGCATTGAGGCGCGTATTGAAGGGCTGCTGGCATGAAACACATTACCTTTTATTTGGATTTTGTATCGCCCTATGCGTACCTGGCGTTTGAAGCCTTGCCGCAGGTGTTGCAGGGGCACAGCTACCGCGTGACCTACACGCCCGTGTTGTTTGCCGGTTTGCTCAAGCACCATGGCCAACTCGGCCCTGCTGAAATTCCTTCCAAGCGTTCATGGACTTACCGTCAGGTGGCTTGGTTGGCGCGTGCGCAAGGTGTGTCTTTGCACATGCCTGTGCGTCACCCCTTCAACCCTTTGGGTTTGTTGCGCTTGGCATTGGCCAGTGCGCCTGATGGCGCGCCCAATCGCTGGGTGTGTGAGACTATTTTTCGCCAAGTTTGGCAAAGTGGTCTGGACGCTGCGGATGCCGCTGTGCTGCAGGCTTTAACTGCGCAGCTGGCGCCAGTGGCTGAACCCGGCGGCGAACATGTCAAAGCTTTGCTGCGGGACAACACCGATCAGGCTGTAGCGCGCGGTGTTTTTGGTGTGCCGACCATGGTGGTCGATGAGCAGCTTTTCTGGGGCTTGGATGCGCTGCCGATGCTCAAAGCCCATTTGGATGGCGACACCAGCTTGTCCCAAGACGCCGCTGCAGCCGAGCGCGCGCTGCCTTTTGTGCCTTAGCAAGGCGCATCAGTGACCGGTTTCTATTTCGAACGCTTTATTTTTGCTCTGTGCCAGCCAGGTTGCGGCTTGTTCCAATGCCGCTGTGAGTTGGGCCTTGAGTGTGTGGGGCGGGTTGATGATGAACATGCCACTGGCGGGCAGCCCTGGTCGCAGCACATTGCCTTCGTCGTCGGTTCCCATTTTGCTGGACTTCACGGTGAGCGTCGCGTTCAGCCATGGTCTACCCTCGCGATTGGCCAGTGTTTTAAGTCGGCGCGGTACATCATGGGCTTCAGGGCGCGGGATGATCGGGTACCACACGAGGTAGGTTCCAGTGCTAAAGCGTTTGAGCGCATCAGCCATCATGTCGAGCACGCGGGTGTAGTCTGATTTGATCTCGTAACTGGGATCGCACAAGACCAAGGCCCGGCGCGAGGGGGGTGGTAAAAATTTCTTCAAGCCCTCGAAGCCGTCTTCTTGTAATACCGTGACCGAGCGCCCAGCCTCGAGTTGCGCCACATTGGCGCGCAGGGTTTTGGTGTCGGTGGGATGCAATTCAAATAGTTTCAGGCGGTCGCGATCGCGCATCACGCTCTGGATGATGAAGGGTGAGCCGGGGTAGACCCCGTGGTGGGTGCTGGTGTTAAAGCTGGCCACCAGATCGAGATAGTCTTTTAACGCAGGCGCAAGTGTGGTGGTGCTCTCATTGGCTACTGCCTGGCTCAGCTGCAGAAAACCGTGACTGGCCTCTCCACTGGTCTGGGCAAAATCACCGTCGAGCCGGTACAAGCCGGCACCGGCGTGACTGTCGAAGAAGTGGATGGCCGTCTCTTTTTGCGTCATGTGGCGTAAAACCGCCAACAGCGTCGTGTGTTTGAGAACGTCGGCATGGTTGCCGGCATGAAAGGCATGGCGATAACTGAACATGTATCGATGTTACCTGCTTGCTCGGTATTTTTTGTATAATGTCAGGCTTCGCAGCGCAAATGTGACTCCGCGGCGAAGCGTTTAGTGCGGGTTTTCTCGTGTTATTCGATGCCACCTAAGAGGTTCCCATCAGAGGAACGCCGACCGTGGAAAAGAGTCCAACAAACCTTCTTTTTAAGAGAAAATACTCATGTCTACATTCAGCGCAAAACCCGCTGAGGTCGTGCACGAGTGGTTTGTGATTGACGCGACCGATAAGGTCCTCGGACGAGTAGCCAGTGAAGTTGCTCTCCGTTTGCGCGGCAAACACAAGGCCATTTACACGCCTCACGTCGATACCGGCGACTTCATCATTGTCACCAACGCAGCCCGCTTGCGCGTGACCGGTGCCAAGTCCTTGGACAAGATCTACTACAGCCACTCCGGTTACCCGGGCGGCATTAGTTCCACCAATTTTCGTGACATGCAAGCAAAATTCCCAGGACGCGCTTTGGAAAAAGCCGTTAAGGGCATGCTGCCAAAAGGCCCTCTGGGCTACGCCATGATCAAAAAGCTCAAGGTGTATGGTGGTGCTGAGCACCCACACACTGCCCAGCAACCCAAAGTGTTGGAAATCTAAGGAGCCATGTAATGATTGGTGAATGGAACAATGGTACCGGCCGTCGCAAATCCAGCGTCGCGCGCGTGTTTTTGAAAAAAGGCTCCGGCCAAATCGTCGTCAACGGCAAGGACATTCAACAGTTCTTCGGTCGTGAGACATCGATCATGATCTGCAAGCAGCCCCTGATGCTGACAAACCATGCTGAGACCTTTGACATCATGGTCAATGTGTCTGGTGGTGGTGAGTCTGGTCAAGCTGGTGCTGTTCGTCACGGCATCACCCGTGCCCTGATTGACTACGACGCAACGCTCAAGCCTGAGCTGAGCAAAGCAGGTTTCGTGACCCGCGATGCCCGTGAAGTCGAGCGTAAGAAGGTCGGTTTGCACGGTGCTCGCCGTCGCAAGCAGTTCAGCAAGCGCTAAGCTCGTCGACATGTTTCACACAGCCGCCCGAATGCAAGTTCAGGCGGCTGTTTGCATCTGGACGGTCGCTAAGGGATGAGGCTTAAATTATTGCTGCGTCGGTTGACAGTAAGCGCGCCCCGCATGGCGGTGCGCAGTGCCTTGCCATGGCCTGTTCGCTGGGTGATTTTGGCTTTGGTGGCTGGCTTTTGCGGGGCGATTGCCTTGTGGGCATTTGAACTTGGCAAGGATCTGGCCGGCCTGGATCAAAATGTAAAAACACAGTTGGTTAAAGTGCAGACAGAACTGGTTGACCTGCAGTACCAGTTAGATAGCGCGAAAGCAGAACGGGACAAGGCTCAAGTCGTTGCCAATACGGCCGACACCTTGATGACTGCCGAGAAGGTGGCGCAGGCGCGCCTTCAGAAGGTCAATCAACAACTACAAGAAGAGATTCAGCGCCTGCGAGGCGATCTTGGTTTTTTTGACCTGTTGGTGCCATCGCCAGCCAAGGGTGCAAGTCCGGTGTCGATTCGGGGTTTACAGGTTAAACAGTTGGATGCCCATACGGTGGATTGGCAAGTTTTAGTGGTCCAGGCTGCTAAAAACCCGCCAATGTTCACGGGACAGTTGGATGTGGTGTTCAGTGGTATTTTGGATAAGCAGCCTTGGTCGCATGCGGATGCGGGCAATCCGAGGGCCTTGTCCTTGAAACAATATGGACGCCTTGGCGGCGTCTACACCGTGCCCCCGCGGGTTCAGGTCACAAGCATCACGGCCAAAGTTCGTGATGGAAAAAAGGTGCTGTCGGTTCAAACCGCCAGGTTGTAAGTTCATACCCGAGCGAGGACAATATGTTTGGCAAGAAGAAACCACCCCCCATCAAAAGCCTGGTCGCGCAGGGGACGCGTGTCGAAGGTAATCTGCACTTTTTGGATGGCTTGCGACTCGATGGCGAGGTAACGGGTAACGTGCTGGCCAGTGAGGAGCGCCCCAGTATTTTGGTGGTATCGGAACATGCCGTGATCGATGGTGGCGTGACTGCGGATCACATCATCATCAACGGAAGGGTAAACGGTCCTGTGCACGCACGCCACATGCTCGAGCTTCAACCCAAGGCGCGGATACATGGCGATGTGACTTATCAAGGCTTGGAAATGCATCTTGGCTCAATGGTCCATGGCACCTTGATTCCCGCGCTTGAGCAGGTATCGGCATCTGCACCGCTAATACCCCCACAAGCATCTGTACCAAATGCAGATGCAGGGAATTCTTGATCAAATTGCTGTACTATTTAGTTGATTTTATTTATTTTTCCCGGAGAGAGTCATGAGTGCTGTTGCTGAAAACGTCCAAACTGAAATGCCCGCACCGATTGTGTTCACCGACAGCGCGGCCGCTAAGGTGGCTGATCTGATCGCAGAGGAGGGCAATCCAGAGCTGAAATTGCGTGTCTTTGTCCAAGGCGGTGGTTGTTCAGGTTTTCAGTATGGGTTTACGTTTGATGAAATTACCAATGAAGACGACACCACCATGACCAAAAATGGTGTGTCTTTGTTGATCGATGCCATGAGTTACCAATATCTGGTTGGTGCAGAGATCGATTACAAGGAAGATTTGCAGGGTGCGCAGTTCGTCATCAAGAACCCCAATGCAACAACCACTTGCGGTTGTGGATCGAGTTTCTCGGCTTAAACTTTCAGGCTTATTTGAAGGTGCACGGTGTGCACCTTTTTTTATGCAGGGTATACAGCGCCCAAAATGCGTGCGCCTTGAGCCCCTGTGACACTGGCAACGCTGCCCGTTCGCCGTTCAATGGTTTGACGGGCTAGCCAGGCAAAGGCGGCAGCTTCGACCTGTTGCGCCGGCAGCCCGTGCGCGTCTGAGCGCGTGATGCGAACCGAGGGCAGCGATTGACTCAGTCGGTGCATCAGGTGCGTGTTGAAAGCCCCACCGCCACACACAATGAGTGAGTTGCACTGAGGCGCCGCTGTGCGCACACAGTCCGCGCTGCTTTGGGCGGTGAGTTCTGTCAAAGTGGCTTGAATATCTTCAGCAACATAAGCGGCGTATGGGGTCAAATGACGCTCAAGCCATTGCATGCTGAACAAGTCACGACCGGTACTTTTGGGCGCATGCTGCCCAAAGTAGGGCTCGCGCAACATGGCCTCGAGCAAGCTCGGGATCACTTGTCCTCTGGCGGCCCAGGCGCCTTCAGCGTCATAAGTATGGCCGGTCTGAGCTTGGCACCAAGCATCCATCAACACATTGCCAGGTCCGCAATCAAAACCCAACAGTGTTGGCTTGTGGTCAGAGGCAAGCACCGTCAGGTTGGCGATGCCACCAATATTGAGCACACACACTGTCTGCGCGCTGTCACTGAAAACCGCTTGGTGAAACGCCGGAACCAATGGCGCGCCTTGTCCACCGGCTGCCACATCTCGGCTACGGAAATCAGCGACAACATCCAGGCCGCAAAGCTCTGCCAAGAGTGCAGGGTTGATCAGCTGTAAGGTGTAGCGTTGCCTTGCATCACCTTGCGGGTGGTGGCGTACGGTCTGTCCGTGCGCTCCGACCGCACGTATGCTTTGTGGCGCTACGGCCAGGGCGGAACACTGACGCATCAGTTGTTGAACAAGCTGTGCGTAGTGCAATGCAATTTGGTTGGCTGCCAGGGCGCCCAGGTGCAAGTCGTTGTACGCAGCTGTGTTGAGTGCCAGAAGTTCAGCTCGAAAATCCGCTTCAAAAGCCAAGGATGCGTGCGCAAGCACCTGGGTTGACTGATCTGAAAATCGCACCAGAACGCCATCTGCACCGTCCAGCGAGGTGCCTGACATCAATCCGATGTAATACGTGGGCAAGCTCATTGCATTTCTAAGTCATTCATGTCCAGGCGGCGCGCCACAGACAGTGCGCACGCACGACAAGGCAAGAGAACGGCGACAGGGATGCTTTGGAAATGGAATTACTCGAACCTTGTCTGGTTAATGCTGGCAGCCGCTTGCAATTCACTGCGCACGTGCGCAGCGAGTTCTTGGAACTGCCCGCGGGCACTGGCTGGTACAGGAATGGTCTGGCTGCGCTGTGCCATGGCCATGGGGTCTTTTTGAACACCGTTGACTCGGATTTCAAAATGCAGATGGGGCCCGGTGGCCCATCCTGTTGAGCCTACCAAACCAACATTGCCGCCTTGGTCTACCTGCTGTCCCCGGCGGACCAGGATCTTACTCAGGTGTGCGTAAACAGTCTGGATGTTGCCCGTGTGGCGCATGATGACCACATTGCCATAGCCGCCTTGCGCTCCGGCAAATTCAACAACACCGTCACCCACCGAGCGTGCTGGTGTGCCTCTTGCGGCCGCAAAATCGGTCCCCAAATGCCGCCGCCATTGTTTCAAGATAGGGTGAAAGCGCATGGAAAAACCGCTGCTAACCCTGGAAAACCGTAGCGGAGAACTTAGGAAAGCGTGGCTTAGGCTTTGACCTTGCAAGTCGTAGTAGCCACCTTTTTTGGCATCGGTTCCAGGTGCTTGAAACCACATCGCCTGGTGCACTTTGCCTTTATTGACAAATTCTGCGCTCAAGACCCGCCCTGTGCGCAGTGTTTCGCCATCGCCTTGCAAGGCTTCATAAACCACGCTGAAGCGGTCGCCTTTGCGCAAAGAGCGCCGAAAATCGATGTCGCCAGAAAAGATTTCTGCGATTTGAACGGCCAGAGCGTCCGGTAAGCCGGCGTCATCGGTCGCTGCAAACAGTGAGGAGGTGATCGTGCCACTGGCCAGGCTCGCGGTGACCTCCACAGGGGCTGATTCAATGCGTGCACTGAAGCCATCGGTTGATTTCTCAATAACCAAGCGGGAAAAATGGTCACTGTCGTCGTTGCTCCAACGCGCCTGGAGTTTCATCAAGGTATGGTCCTGCAGGGTTTGTGCGGTAACGCTACGCCCTGACCGATTCAATAACTCCTGACGAACCAATTTGTCGGTGCGCAAGAATTCAGCGGCATGGAGATCATCGACCCCCAGTCGTTGAAGCAAGGTGTCGATGGTGTCGTTGGCCAACGTGACATCCGAGCGGTAGAGGTTCAAAGGCGCGGGTTCACCGACATCGCTTAAGTTCAACTGGACATGTTCGACGTTTTGAACCACTTGACGCACCGCAATCAGCGCCGGATCGGGGGTCAGTGAAGCCAGTGCGTACGCACCGCCCGTTGCGCCAAGCATCAGTGCAGCTACCAAAGCGCTCACCCGCTTGGAGTGTTTTTTCAAAGCCATAAAGGCCCGCTCAAACGCGTTCAGTTCAACAGGATAGGAAGGCGTGCTCAATTGGGGTCCGGACGGTTGACTTTTCCTGGGTCTGTAACCAAGCAAAACGTTGTAACAGAGGCTGCCACTTAGAATGACGCCTCGAATAACAGCGCATTGTAGTCGTTGCCAGCGCCTTGGCATCCGCATAAACCCTTATGACACAAGCAAAAATGGTTGAATTTCCCGTCGATGAACGGGTGCAAGAAGCGCTTGCGGTCACGCTGCGTGGCTGTGATGAACTGATTCCGCAAGATGAGTGGATCAAGAAGCTGGCACGCTCCCAAGCAACGGGCGAGCCATTGCGGATCAAACTCGGGCTCGATCCTACAGCGCCAGACATTCACTTGGGTCATACGGTGGTGCTGAACAAGTTGAGGCAGTTGCAAAACCTTGGTCACACCGTGATCTTCTTGATTGGAGATTTCACCTCGCTCATTGGTGATCCCTCGGGTCGCAACACCACGCGTCCACCGTTGACCCGCGAGCAAATCGAGTCCAATGCTCAGACCTACTATCGGCAAGCCTCTCTTGTGCTGGATCCGCAGCGCACCGAAATTCGCTACAACAGCGAGTGGGGCGATAAGTTGGGCTCGCGTGGCTTGATTCAATTGGCGGCCCGATACACTGTGGCACGCATGATGGAACGCAATGACTTTCATGACCGCTTCTCTGCTGGCTCACCCATCAGCGTGCATGAATTTCTGTACCCATTGATGCAGGGCTACGATTCGGTGGAATTGCGCAGTGACTTGGAGCTTGGGGGCACGGACCAGAAGTTCAATTTATTGGTCGGACGTCATTTGCAGGCCGAATACGGGCAGGAACCGCAATGCATCTTGACGATGCCGTTGCTCGAGGGCCTGGATGGCGTGGAAAAAATGTCCAAGAGCAAGAACAATTACATTGGCATTTCGGAAGACGCCAACACCATGTTTGCCAAGGTTTTGAGTATTTCGGACACCTTGATGTGGCGCTGGTTCACCTTGCTCAGCTTCAAGTCTGAGGAGCAGATTGCTGACCTTAAGGCGCAAGTGGCCGCAGGTGCCAATCCCAGAGATGCCAAAGTGGCGCTTGCCAAAGAGATCACGACGCGGTTTCACAACGCGGCTGCGGCCGAGGCGGCACAGCAGGACTTCATCAACCGCAGCAAAGGTGGGATTCCGGACGATATCAATGCGCTGGTGATCCCCTTGCCCGAAGGTGGTGCGGCCATTGGTGCGCTGCTCAAGACCGCTGGCTTGGCTGCCTCCAGCGGTGAGGGCAACCGTTTGATTGAGGGTGGTGGCGTGCGTGTGGACTCTGTCGTTGTCAGTGACAAAGCACTCAAGCTCCCTGCCGGAACCTATGTTGTGCAAGTTGGCAAGCGCAAGTTTGCCCGTGTAACCCTTGCCTGATGATCGCCCGCCCAACTGCTCAGCGCACGGGTGGACCGGCACGACGGCGGTGTGATCGTCGCCTTGTGAAGAGCCGCTTGAGGTTCAAGTCATGATGGCCTTGTTGCAGCGGGTTCGTCAAGCCCGGGTTGAGGTCGACGCTGAGGTTGTGGGAGAAATCGGTCGCGGTTTGCTGGTTCTGGTCTGTGCCGAACAGGCAGACACAACGGTCCAAGGCGACAAACTCCTCGCCAAGGTTCTTAAACTGCGTATCTTCAGTGATGGCCAAGGCAAGATGAACCACAGCGTACAAGACATGGATGGGGCAGGTACGGCAGGCGGCTTGTTGTTGGTGAGCCAATTCACGCTGGCGGCCGACACTCGCAGCGGCAACCGCCCAGGCTTCAGTGCCGCAGCTTCGCCCGAAGATGGGCGACGCTTGTTTGATGACTTCGTGCGCAAGGCTAGGTTGCTCCATCCGTGCGTGCGGACCGGTATTTTTGGAGCCGACATGCAGGTTCATTTGGTCAATGATGGGCCGGTTACCGTTCCATTGCGGGTAACGTCCGCGCCGCAGCCATGAGTGGCGACGTCCCGTATGTTTGAACGCGCCTCGATTTGGAAACGATGGTCTGTTTGGGCCACAGGCCTTGACGCCTGGCTCTCGCTGGCTATTGTGATTTTGGTGTGTGCGGGAGCGCTGACCATGTATTCATCGGGTTTTGATCACGGGACCCGCTTTGCTGACCATGTTCGCAACATGTTGATTGCCGGATTCATCCTGGTTGTGGTGGCGCAGATTCCGCCACACCGCCTGATCAGTCTGGCCGTCCCGCTCTATGTCGTCGGCGTGGCCTTGCTGATTGCGGTGGCGGTCTTTGGCATTACCAAAAAGGGGGCGACGCGTTGGTTGAGTTTGGGCATCACGATTCAACCAAGTGAGATCTTGAAAATTGCCATGCCACTGATGCTTGCTTGGTGGTTCCAAAAGCGCGAGGGTCAACTGCGCGCATTGGACTTTCTGGTAGCCGGATTGTTGTTGGCTTTGCCAGTCGCACTCATCATGAAACAGCCAGATTTAGGTACGGCATTGTTGGTTTTAGCGGCTGGTCTTTCCGTCATTTTTTTTGCAGGATTGAGTTGGAAGCTTGTTGCGCCGCCCGTGGTTTTGGTATTGATAGGCATCACGCTGTTGGTGCTGTTTGAGCCGACGCTTTGTTCCGAAGGTGTGAGTTGGCCGATGTTGCGGGAATACCAGCAACAACGTGTGTGCACGCTGTTGGATCCGTCCCGTGACCCGCTAGGCAAGGGCTTTCACATCATTCAGGGCATGATTGCCATCGGCTCTGGTGGCTTTTGGGGCAAGGGTTTCATGCAGGGTACGCAGACGCATTTGGAATTCGTCCCTGAGCGCACCACCGATTTCATTTTTGCAGCCTTCTCTGAAGAATTCGGTCTGTTTGGCAACCTTTTGTTGATTGCAGCGTTTTCGCTATTGGTCTTGCGCGCGCTGGTGATTGCGCTAGAGGCGCCAACTGTGTTCACACGCTTGCTCGCAGGCGCCATGGCCACAATTTTCTTTTGTTATGCCTTTGTGAACATGGGTATGGTCAGCGGCATATTGCCAGTGGTTGGGGTGCCCTTGCCCTTTATCAGTTACGGCGGCACGGCCATGGTCACACTTGGTTTTGGCTTGGGTATTCTCATGTCGATCGCGCAATCCAAACGATTGGTCCAGTCATGACCTCAAGTTCATCTTCTAAGCCTGTTGTTGCCGTTGTCGGTGTTGGCAACATGGGAGGTGCCATGGCTCGGCGCCTGCTTGAGCTGGGCTGGCCCGTCAATGTGTGTGATGTGGTGGCGTCGCGGGCCCAGGATTTGGCGGCGCATGGTGCCACGGTGTGCGCCCATGCGGCTCAAGCGGCCCATGGCGCCAGTGTCACCGTGGTGGCGGTGGTGGATGCCGCGCAAACGCGCGAAGTTTTGTTTGGTGCGACACCACTTGTCTCAACGGTGTTACCTGGGCACACCGTCATGTTGTGCCCCACGCTGGCGCCAACGGACGTGGTGCAGTTTGCAGCCGAGCTGCAGGCTCTTGGAGTGGCCGTGATCGATGCACCCATGTCAGGCGGCCCCCAGCGCGCGCGCGATGGCAGCATGACGCTGATGCTTGCGGGCGCCACCAGCGTTTTAACTCAACATGCTGCGTTGCTGCAAGACCTTGCAAGCCAGCGGCACATCATCAGCGACAACATAGGAGATGCTGCAAAAACCAAATTAGTGAACAACTTGGCTGCAGGTATTTTCTTGGTGGGTACGGCCGAGGTCTTGGCCCTGGCCCAAGCCTTGGGTTTGAGCCAGGCCAAGACACTCGCAGTGATGGAGCAGTCCAGTGGCCAAAGTTGGATCGGTACCGATCGCATGCACCGCATGCTCTCGGGTGATTTGGTGCCCAAGGCGCACATGACCTTACTGGCCAAAGACACGCGCTTGGCTTTGGATGCAGCCCGGGCTATTGGCTTTCATGGCCCCTTGGCTGCGGGTGCGCGTGACGTGTTCGCGCAGGCTTGCCAAGATGGGCTCTCGGAACAAGACGATGGCACACTGCTGGCGTGGTTGAGTCGCCCGCCCGCGGCTGGAAAAACGCCAGCCTCCTAGAATGCCAACATGATTGCACGCGAACCTACGATTGAACGCTTGGCAGTGGCCAAGTCCCTCTTGCTCACGCCATTTGGCTTGGATGAATCCCATATCAGTCGCGCCTTGGCTGAAATCAGGGCGCACCGTGTAGACGAGGCTGATCTTTATTTTCAGTACACGCGCTCGGAGGGTTGGAGCCTGGAGGAGGGCATTGTCAAAACAGGCAGCTTCAGCATCGACCAGGGTGTTGGTGTGCGTGCTGTGAGCGGCGAAAAGACGGCGTTCGCTTATGCCGACGACATCTCAGAGGCGTCTTTGTTGGACGCAGCGCACACCGTTCGCACCATTGCCAGTGCAGCACAAAACCGTCGCGTTAAAGCAGTCAGCTCTAAGGTTGCCAAAGCCCGCTCGCTGTATGCAGGGCTTGATCCGATTGCCAGTCTGGACAGCGCGTCCAAG
The DNA here is from genome assembly GCA_963925275.1 of uncultured Rhodoferax sp. GTDB lineage: Bacteria > Pseudomonadota > Gammaproteobacteria > Burkholderiales > Burkholderiaceae_C > Rhodoferax. Next base: position 9,365 of record CAWUSQ010000025.1, on the reverse strand, counting down.
GTGGCTTTGTTAGAAAAAGTGGAACAGCGCGCGCGTGCGAAAGATCCCCGTGTCGCACAAGTTATGGCTGGCTTGGCTGCTGAATATGACGTGGTGTTGGTGGCGCGTGCAGACGGCACCTTGGCCGCTGATGTGCGCCCTTTGGTGCGCTTGAGCGTGTCAGTCATTGCCGAGCAAAACGGCCGCCGAGAAATTGGTTCCGCTGGCGGCGGCGGGCGCTTCGGTTTTGCCTACTTTGATGATGCCTTGATTGAGCAGTACGTAGATGAAGCTGTGCAGTCCGCCTTGACCAATTTGCAGGCCAAGGCCGCTCCAGCCGGCGAAATGACCGTGGTCCTGGGCCCCGGTTGGCCAGGTATCTTGTTGCATGAAGCGGTGGGCCATGGCCTAGAAGGTGACTTCAACCGCAAGGGATCAAGCGTCTTCAGTGGCCGTGTTGGTCAACGCGTGGCAGCCAAAGGCGTGACCGTGCTCGATGACGGCACCATCAGCGATCGGCGAGGCTCACTCAATGTGGACGATGAAGGCAATGTCAGCGCGCGCAATGTTTTGATTGAGGATGGTATTTTGTGTGGTTACATCCAAGACGCCATGAACGCCCGTTTGATGGGTGTGAAGCCCACCGGTAACGGTCGGCGCGAGAGCTACGCTCATGTACCCATGCCACGCATGACCAACACCTACATGCTCGGCGGGGACAAGCCGCCAGAGGAAATCATTGCCAGTATCCGCAAGGGTTTGTATGCGACTAACTTCGGCGGCGGTCAGGTTGACATCACCTCTGGGAAATTCGTATTTTCTGCCAGCCAGGCGTACTGGGTTGAAAATGGAAAAATCCAATACCCCGTCAAGGGAGCAACCTTGGTTGGTAGTGGCCCTGAGTGTCTGAAGCGGATCAGCATGATTGGCAACGATATGAAATTGGACAGCGGGGTTGGTACCTGTGGCAAAGAGGGACAAAGTGTTCCTGTCGGCGTTGGCCAGCCGACCCTGCGTCTGGATGGCTTGACCGTTGGGGGAACCCTTTGAAATGGCTCGGATTGCGGGCTGGCCTGCAGTTCAATGGCTTGTGCTAAAGTCGCGACCTATGCAATCAGGCAGTTTTTTCTTTAGTTATTTTTGCTTCTCAAGCGCCGCTGGCGGTAGAGAGATCTGAACGTACCCGAGACCAAGTTCCTGATTTCCTCTAAACCGCCGGCCAACCCGGCGGTTTTTTTATGCCCAATTTTTAAATCAACGTTGCAAGGAAACCCATGTCACCCAAAACCGCAGCTCCACACAATGCTTGGGCTCAAGCCTCGACTACGCATGCGATTGACCGAACCGGTCAGACTGACAACGAGCGCATCAAAGACATCACGGTGTTGCCACCGCCCGAGCATTTGGTCCGATTCTTTCCGATTCAAGGAACGCCGGTCGAGTCAATGATCAGCGCCACCCGAGGCAATATCCACAACATCATGCACGGCAAGAATGACCGTTTGCTGGTGGTAATTGGACCGTGTTCTATCCATGACCCTGCCGCCGCTATTGAATACGCGCGCAAACTCAAGGTCCAGCGTGACCGCTTTGCCGGCAGCTTGGAGATTGTCATGCGTGTCTACTTTGAAAAGCCGCGCACCACCGTTGGATGGAAAGGGCTTATCAATGACCCTTACCTGGACGAGAGCTTCCGCATTGATGAGGGTTTGCGCATTGCCCGCCAGTTGCTCATTGAAATCAACCGTTTGGGCTTGCCCGCTGGCAGCGAGTTCCTTGACGTGATTTCACCGCAATACCTGGGTGACTTGATCGCCTGGGGCGCGATTGGTGCGCGCACCACCGAGAGCCAGGTCCACCGCGAATTGGCCTCGGGTATTTCTGCGCCAATTGGATTTAAAAATGGCACCGACGGCAACATCAAGATCGCCACCGACGCGATTCATGCAGCCGCTGGTCCTCACCATTTCCTGTCGGTACACAAAAATGGCCAAGTGGCCATTGTCCAGACTACAGGTAATAAAGACTGCCACGTGATCCTGCGTGGTGGGAAACTTCCCAACTACGACGCGGTCAGCGTTGCTGCAGCATGTGAAGATTTGGTGAGTGCCAAACTGCCCCCCAGTTTGATGGTGGACTGCAGCCACGCCAACAGCAGCAAAAAACATGAGCGTCAAATCGATGTGGCGCAAGAGCTTGCCACGCAAATTGAGGCTGGCTCCAAGCGTGTTTTTGGTGTGATGGTGGAAAGCCATCTGCATGGGGGCGCACAAAAATTCACGCCGGGCAAAGATCGCGCAGACCAGTTAGCCTATGGTCAAAGCATCACCGATGCTTGTTTGGATTGGGATGCTTCCGTTGCGGTGTTGGAGCGCCTGTCTGCTGCGGTGATCAAGCGAAGACAGGCCTGATCGCCTTGCCAGTGCCGGCTGTCGCGCTTTTATTGGGGTCAGCTGGGCGACGCGACAGCTTTGAGCCTTAGCCCGGCCAGCAGTTTGTCGTGAATGCCGCCGAAGCCCCCGTTGCTCATGCAGACTATCTGGTCACCAGGGCGCACGGCAGCCAGCACGGCATTGACCAGCGCATCCAAGTCGGAGCTGACCACCGCGCGACTGCCCATGGCTTGCATGGCGCGTGCGGCGTCCCAATCAAGTCCCGCGCTGTGACAAAAAGCCAAGTCGGCAGACTCCAGGCTCCATGGCAGGCGCGCCTTCATGGTGCCAAGTTTCATGGTGTTGGAACGGGGTTCAAATACCGCCAAAATTCGCTGGTCTTGCTCAAGCCTTTGACGCAAACCGTCCAGGGTGGTGCGAAATGCCGTTGGGTGATGCGCAAAATCATCGTAAACCTTGACATCATCTTGGGTGCCGTTTGCCGGTAACCCTACTTGGCCCCGTAACTCCATGCGGCGCTTGACGTTTTGAAAATGGCTCAAAAACGCGGCCGCTTGTGCCGGTTTCACACCAACATGGTCCGCTGCAGCGATGGCAGCCAAAGCGTTCAGTTGGTTATGAACGCCGCTGAGTTGCCAGTGCACTTCACCGACGACCTGGCCGCGCAGCAGTACCTTGAATTCATGGGCAGGACCTTGGGCCGTGAAGTCGCTGATACCAGCGCCAAAACTGCGTACATCACTCCAACAGCCTTTGTGTAACACCCGGGACAGGCTTTCTTCCAGACCATTGACCACCACACGACCACTTGCGGGGACGGTTCGCAGCAGGTGATGGAACTGACGCTCGATGGCCTCTAAGTCATCAAAAATATCCGCGTGGTCGAACTCCAGGTTGTTCAATACCGCAGTGCGCGGCCGGTAGTGCACAAACTTGCTACGCTTGTCGAAGAAGGCTGTGTCATATTCGTCGGCCTCGATGACAAAGCAGTCGCCCTGACCTAGTCGGGCCGAAACCCCAAAATTCAGAGGTACGCCGCCGACCAAGAACCCAGGCTTCAAGCCCGCAGACTCCAATATCCAAGCCGTCATCGCGGTGGTCGTGGTCTTGCCGTGTGTGCCCGCAATGGCCATCACATGGCGAGCAGGCAAGATGTGCTCACACAGCCATTGCGGCCCACTTGTGTAGGGCAGTCCGGCGTCCAAAATCGCTTCCATGATGGGGAACTTAGGTGTGCCATCTGCATGGACCGCACGGCTGACCACGTTGCCAACCACAAACATGTCGGGCTTCAAGCTCAGTTGGGCATCGTCAAACCCTTCAATCAGGGTAATGCCTTGCGCTTGTAGTTGGTCGCTCATTGGCGGGTAGACCGCCGCGTCGCAGCCGGTGACCGTGTGGCCAGCCTCGCGCGCCAGCAGGGCCAAGCCCCCCATGAATGTGCCGCAAATGCCGATGATGTGTATGTGCATGGCCGAATTTTAGGGCTGTGTGGGCCTGGGGTGCTCGGACATGGCTTGCGCGCCGCTCGAGCTGGCGTCGCATTCAAGGCACAATATCTTCACTATGCTTGAGACACGATATGAAGTGGCGGCGCTGGCGGCGCGCTGGGTGGTGGAAGATGGCTTGGATTACGGGTCTGCCAAGCAGCGCGCTTTACAAAGTCTTGGCCTACATGGCCGATCCGCGTTGCCTGACAACGCGCTGATGGAAGAGGCCGTGCGAGAGTACATCGCTACTTTTTGTTCGGATAGCCAGGCCGCGCAATTGCTGGCGCTGCGTCAATGTGCACTGTATTGGATGGACCGCTTGGCGGTGTATCGGCCGTATTTGACCGGTGCAGTTTGGAATGGCACGGCCACCCGCTTGTCAGATATCCACTTGCAATTATTTTGTGATGATTGCAAATCGGCTGAATTGACCTTGATCGACCAGGGCGTCAAGTACAGTGCGAACAGCGCACCCGGTTTCAAAGGCGCATCGGTTCCAGTGCTGAGTGTGTCCTTCTTTTGCAAGGAACTTGGCGAGAATATAGGGGTTCATCTTTTGATTTATGACCATGATGACTTGCGTGGCGCTGTGCGCGCCAGTGACAGTGTGCGCACGGTGCGGGCTAATGCACAGTCTTTGCGTCGTTTGTTAGCGGGCATGCCATGACGACTGAGGGCAAGTTTTCCCGTCGTACCGGCTTGACCGCTTTGGTAGCTGGTTTCGCCGCTGCCGCTGGTTTGGGTGTGGCTTGGTTTCAGTTGCGAGAGGGGTATTCAGCCCCATCGCAGGCTGAGATCGGGTTTTGGAGTTTGACACTGAAGCAGCTGGATGGGTCAGATTTACCCATGTCGCATTTGTCTGGCAAACCACTGTTGCTGAATTTTTGGGCGACGTGGTGTCCCCCTTGCGTCGAAGAATTGCCTCTTTTAAGCGACTTCTTCTTGCAAAACAAGGATAAAAGTTGGCAAGTTCTGGGTATTGCTGTAGATCAGAAGGCGCCCGTAGCGCGGTTTGTATCGCAAATGCCCCTGTCTTTCCCCGTGGTCTTGGGTGGCGCGAGTGGGCTGTCTTTGAGCCAGTCTTTAGGCAACAGTCAAGGCGGCTTGCCTTTTTCGGTTTTGTTTACAGCCCAGGGTAAAGTCATAAGACATAAAATCGGTAAGCTGACTGTGTCGGATTTGGAAGCTTGGAAGCAAGCCATTGAAGCACTGGATTAAGTTCGCTTGATAAATAAGATAACATCAATTAAAAGATTTTTTTGAAACTTAGAGCAAATTCGCAAAAACTTAAGCTCATTTTTTAAATTTTCATTTATGTTGGAGGCCGTATGGACCTGAGAAAATTAAAAACACTGATTGATTTGGTGTCTGAGTCGAATGTGTCGGAGCTAGAGATCACCGAGGCGGAAGGCAGGGTTCGGATTGTGAAGACCCCGGGCTCGGGTACCGTCCAAGCTGCGCCGGTGACCTACAGTGTGTCCACACCCGTGGCCGAGCGCGATGCCGTGGCGCCGCCTGCCGCGGTGTCGAGTCCGGCTGAGCCAGCGTCTGCTGCGTCGCATATTGTCAAATCGCCGATGGTCGGAACTTTTTACCGCTCAGCTTCGCCAGGTACCAAGGCTTTTGTTGAAGAGGGCGAGATGGTCAAGCAAGGCGAAACCATTTGCATCATCGAAGCCATGAAGATCCTCAATGAGATCGAATCGGACAAGTCGGGTAAGGTCAAGCGCCTTCTGGCTGAGAATGGCCAAGCTGTTGAATATGGCCAGCCGCTGTTTGAGCTTGAGTAATGCTTCGGGTGTGCCAAAACATGCGCTTTGGGTTGGTGAGGGCGCCGGCGCCTTTGGGGGTGTTGTGAGCCAAGAGGTCTGTTATGTTTAAAAAAATTCTGATTGCCAACCGTGGTGAAATTGCGCTGCGTATCCAGCGCGCTTGTCGCGAGATGGGGATCAAGGCGGTGATGGTGTACTCGGAGGCTGATCGCGATGCCAAGTACGTTAGATTGGCCGAAGAGGCGGTGTGCATTGGACCGGCTTCCTCGGCCCTGAGCTACCTCAACATGCCGGCCATCATTTCGGCTGCTGAAGTGACTGATGCGGAAGCGATCCACCCCGGCTACGGCTTTCTGAGTGAAAACGCCGATTTTGCCGAACGCGTTGAGCGAAGTGGTTTCCAATTCATCGGTCCGACACCTGAGTCGATTCGCATCATGGGCGACAAGGTCTCAGCCAAGCAAGCCATGATCAAAGCCGGTGTGCCTTGTGTGCCAGGCTCTGAAGGTGAGTTGCCCGATGACCCAGCGCAAATCCGCCGCATTGCGAAAAGCATTGGCTACCCCGTCATCATCAAGGCGGCCGGTGGTGGCGGTGGCCGCGGCATGCGGGTCGTGCATACGGAGGCGGCATTGGTCAACGCAGTGGCCACGACCAAAAATGAAGCGGGTTCGGCGTTTGGTAATCCGGCCGTGTACCTGGAGAAGTACCTGCAGAACCCGCGTCACATTGAAATTCAGGTGATGGCGGATAAATATAAAAACGCTGTCTACCTGGGTGAACGCGATTGCTCCATGCAGCGGCGGCATCAAAAAGTCATTGAAGAGGCTCCAGCGCCTGGCATCGCGCGCAAATTGATTGAGCGGGTGGGCGAGCGCTGTGTGGCGGCCTGTAAGAAAATTGGCTACCGAGGCGCAGGCACGTTCGAGTTTTTGTATGAAGATGGCGAGTTCTATTTCATTGAGATGAACACCCGGGTTCAGGTGGAGCACCCCGTTACTGAGATGACCACTGGCATTGACATCGTCAGGACACAAATCTTGGTCGCTGCTGGTGAGAAGTTGCCGTTTACACAGAAACAGATTCAGATGCGCGGTCACGCCATCGAATGCCGTTTGAACGCCGAAGATGCATTCAAATGCATTCCTTCTCCGGGGCGAATTACCATGTGGCATCCACCAGGCGGGCCTGGCGTTAGGGTTGACTCGCACATCTACACCAATTATTTTGTACCCTCCAACTACGACTCTATGATTGGCAAGCTCATCGTCCATGGCGACACGCGTGAACAGGCTTTGGCGCGCATGCGCACCGCTTTGGGTGAAACGGTGGTTGAAGGCATTAAAACCAATATTGCCTTACATCGGGAGCTGATGGTCGATGCCAAGTTCATGGAAGGTGGCACCAATATCCATTACCTTGAGGGTTGGCTTGCCAACCACGCGCGTTGAGTGAGCAGCCCCATGGTTGAATTACGTCTGATGTGTCCTGAAGAGCGGGTTGAAGACCTGTCAGATGCATTGGACGCACTCGATGCTTTGAGTGTCAGTGTGGAAGACGCAGACGCTCAAACTGACGCCGAGGTTGCTTTGTTCGGTGAGCCGGGCATGCCGGCACCGAAGTCAGGATGGCAACGTTCTCGGGTGATCGCGCTGTACCCTGATGAAGCGCAGGCCAGGGCGGCTTTGGCTGTTTTGCAGGTGCAAGATTTTTTCGAGGGCTGTGTGGTACTGGGTCTTGAAGATGTGGCCGAGCAAGATTGGGTGCGGTTGACGCAATCGCAATTTGCACCAGTCGGCATCACGCCAGAGTTTTGGATCGTTCCAAGCTGGCATGAGCCACCGGCGCAAGCGCGGCAAATCATCCGTTTGGATCCTGGTTTGGCTTTTGGAACAGGTACACACCCCACCACGCGCATGTGTCTGCGCTGGATTGCTTCTCCAAAGATAGCCCCTGAGACCTTAAATAGCCAATCGCGGGTATTGGACTATGGCTGTGGTTCTGGCATTTTGGCGATTGCTGCTGGCAAGTTTGGTGCGATGCACATCGACGCGGTTGACATTGACCCTGATGCCGTGCAGGCGACCTTACTCAACGCTGCAGCCAATGACGTTAAGTTAAATGCCGGCCAACCGCAGAGCGTTGATGGTCTGTATGACGTGGTGTTGGCCAATATCTTGGCGACACCCTTGAAGGTGCTCGCACCCCTGTTGTGGTCACGCGTTGCTCCTGGGGGATGCTTGGTTTTATCTGGAATCCTTGAACGTCAGAGCGAAGAATTGCAGGCGGCCTACGAACCATATTGCAACCTGAAGGTTGCAGACCTTGAGGACGGGTGGGTCTTGATGACCGCCGTTCACGCCTAGGCGCAGCATGGTGTTAGCGGGCTTTTTTTGATATGAGCTTGCTGACACGCTGCCCTGCATGCACGACCTGTTACCGCGTCGTTCCCGATCAATTGCGGGTTTCTGAAGGTTGGGTGCGCTGTGGCCAGTGTGCTGAGATCTTTGACGCCGCAGCCAATTTTCTTGAGAATGCGCGACCGGTCAGACCGGAGCAGCAGACCAGCCCAAGCGGTGCTGTCGTGGACGCCTTGAATGCTGCGTTAGAGCCTGAATCTGACCAATCCAATCCTGCAAAAGGTGCTGTACCCGCCATTGAGCCGGTTGAAGCGCTGCCTGTGGACCTTGGCAACAACAATGGGTCGGCTCAATTGCCTCTGGCCAAACGCGCACCCGATGACGCAGCGTTGGATGCTGATGCGCGTCCAGCAATGAACACCAACGAGGGCCACGGCATGAATGCCAGGATCGATTTCGATATTGATCCTGCTGACAGAATCACGTCGCATGGTCAAGCCGCTCAGGAGGATCCTGACTGGCCCATGAATATCGTGCCTGAGAAAGTCACATTTTTAAAACCTGTCAAGCCGCAGGGCCCGCCTAAGAGCGCCTGGGCGCTTTGCTTATGGTCGCTGCTGGCTTGCGGTCTGGTGTTGGCCTTGCTGGCCCAGTGGGTTAACCGTGAACGCGACATGCTGGTGCTGCGCTATGCCCAGCTTCAACCTGCGCTGCATGCGGTATGTTCTGTATTGCACTGCCAGATTGAGCCCCTGCGACGGATAGATTCCTTGGTGATTGACGCATCGAGCCTGACAGCTGCAGGCAACAGTGCTTATCGTTTGAATATGGTGATTAAAAACCAGGGTGATCTGCCTGTGGCTTTTCCTGGCATTGAACTGACACTGATTGATGCACTCGATCAAGTCTTGGTTCGTCGGGCGTTACGACCCGTCGACCTGGGTGCGCCCAGCGCAAGTCTTGGCGTGTCGCAGTCATGGCCTGTGAACCTTGGCCTTGAATTCACGGGATCGCCATCGCTCAGCGGTGTGGTTGGTTACCGCTTGCTGGCGTTTTATCCCTGATGCATATGAGATTCAATGAAAAGGCCGCTGCAGCAATGCAGCGGCCTTTTTTTTCACTAGAGGCTCACTGAGCTCAGGGCTTAGCGCCTGTAGGAAAAGGCCAAGCTGCTTGGGGGTTGAGCGTAGTCTGTGCAGCAGGTGCGGCCTTCTTAGCAGGTGCAGCCTTCTTAGCAGGTGCAGCCTTCTTAGCCGGTGCAGCCTTCTTAGCCGGTGCAGCCTTCTTAGCCGGTGCAGCCTTCTTAGCCGGTGCAGCCTTCTTAGCAGGTGCGGCCTTCTTAGCAGGTGCGGCCTTCTTAGCAGGTGCGGC
>CAWUSQ010000024.1:0-36677 GCA_963925275.1 uncultured Rhodoferax sp. | reverse complement strand
CAGCTACATTCCGCTGCCAGAGCGCGCTGTTGACGGCGCCTTCCTGATGCCCGTGGAAGACGTGTTCTCCATCTCCGGCCGCGGCACCGTCGTGACCGGCCGTATCGAGCGCGGCATCATCAAGGTCGGCGAAGAAATCGAAATCGTCGGCATCATCGACACCGTGAAGACCACCTGCACCGGCGTGGAAATGTTCCGCAAGCTGCTGGACCAGGGTCAAGCTGGCGACAACGTTGGTCTGCTGCTGCGCGGCACCAAGCGTGAAGACGTGCAGCGCGGCCAAGTGCTGTGCAAGCCCGGCTCCATCAAGCCACACACGCACTTCACCGGCGAAATCTACGTGTTGTCCAAGGACGAAGGCGGCCGTCACACGCCATTCTTCAACAACTATCGTCCCCAGTTCTACTTCCGTACCACGGACGTGACCGGTGCGATCGAGTTGCCAGAAGGCAAAGAAATGGTGATGCCAGGCGACAACGTGTCGATCACAGTGAAGTTGATCAACCCGATTGCCATGGAAGAAGGTTTGCGTTTTGCGATCCGCGAAGGCGGCCGCACTGTGGGCGCTGGCGTTGTTGCCAAAATCCTCGCTTAATTCAACACATTGAAGTTTGGAGCAACAACATGTCCGCAAAACAAAAAATCCGCATTCGCCTCAAAGCGTTTGACTACAAATTGATCGACCAGTCTGCCGCTGAGATCGTTGACACTGCCAAGCGCACCGGCGCCATTGTCAAAGGCCCAGTGCCTTTGCCAACACGCATGAGGCGTTTTGACATTCTGCGTTCACCGCACGTCAACAAGACCAGCCGTGACCAGTTCGAAATCCGCACGCACCAGCGCCTGATGGACATCGTAGACCCTACAGACAAAACTGTAGACGCCTTGATGAAGTTGGACTTGCCTGCTGGCGTCGACGTCGAAATCAAGCTGCAATAATTAAGTATTCATTTGCTGCAGCTCTAAAAAAGTTGAGGCTTTGCTGGTTTGGGAAACCAAGCTTGCAATGTCCTCATCGGGGTCTGAAAAAGCCCCAAAAAGACTTGAATTTAAAAAACGCTTGCCATGACCTATGGCCTGTGGCTATAATTCGAGGCTCAGCCCAATTTGGGTTGAGATTTACATTAACCTTCTTTCATATTAAGCCTAGCTAAACCTAGGCCAAACTCAGGGGCCAATTGAAGTCGCTGGGGTGGAAGTATTGGAGAAAAAATATGAGTCTTAGCAACTCCCTAGGGTTGCTGGGCCGCAAGGTGGGCATGATGCGTCTGTTCACTGATGATGGGGACGCAGTGCCTGTCACAGTGGTAGATGTTTCTAACAACCGTGTGACCCAGGTGAAAACCCAAGAGAACGATGGCTACGTGGCCCTTCAGGTTACGTTTGGCGCCCGTAAAGCATCGCGTGTCACCAAGCCAATTGCCGGCCACCTTGCAAAAGCAGGCGTTGAAGCCGGTGAAATCATTCAAGAATTCAAAGTGACTGCTGATACAGCAGCTCAGTACGCCGCTGGCGCTGCTGTGCCTGCTACGGTGTTTGCTGTGGGCCAAAAAGTGGATGTGCAAGGCACTTCCATTGGTAAAGGCTTCGCGGGCACCATCAAGCGTCACAACTTCAAATCACAGCGCGCATCGCACGGTAACAGCCGTTCACACAATGTGCCTGGCTCCATCTCCATGGCACAAGACCCAGGTCGTGTGTTCCCTGGTAAGCGCATGTCAGGTCACATGGGTGATGTCACATGCACCACCCAGAACCTCGACGTTGTGCGTGTTGATGAAGTCCGTGGCTTGCTCCTCATTCGAGGCGCAATTCCTGGTTCCAAAGGCGGTTTCGTCACAGTGCGTCCCGCCATCAAAGTTAAAGGAGCGAACTGATGCAGCTCGAACTCCTGAATGACCAAGGCCAGGCCACATCCAAGATGGATGTTGCTGAAACGGTTTTTGGTCGCGCATACAACGAAGACTTGGTGCACCAAGTGGTCGTGGCTTTTCAAGCTAACGCCCGCCAAGGCACGCGCGCCCAAAAAGACCGCGAGCAGGTGCGTCACTCGACCAAGAAGCCTTTTAAACAAAAGGGCACAGGTCGCGCACGTGCTGGTATGACCTCCTCGCCACTGTGGCGCGGAGGCGGTCGGATTTTTCCGAACATGCCCGATGAGAATTTTGCTCAGAAAATCAACAAGAAGATGTACCGTGCCGGTATGGCTTCGATCCTGTCGCAGCTGGCCCGTGAAGGTCGTCTCGCAGTGGTGGATTCTTTGACTGTTGATTCTCCTAAGACAAAGACTTTGGCAGCCAAGTTCAAGGCCATGAACCTTGACTCCGTGTTGGTGATTGCTGATGAGGTTGATGAAAACCTGTATCTGGCATCTCGCAACCTGGTCAATATCCTGGTGGTTGAGCCCCGCTATGCTGACCCTGTGTCCTTGGTGCATTACCGTAAGGTGTTGGTGACCAAGGCCGCAATGGGCAAACTCCAGGAGATGTTCGCATGAGCCACGGTTTCCATAATCGAAAATTCGACGAAGGTCGTTTGATGCAAGTTCTGGTCGCGCCTGTGGTGTCTGAAAAGGCAACCATGGTGTCAGAGACGGGCAATGCGGTGACCTTCAAAGTGCTACAGGACGCTACCAAACACGAGATCAAGGCCGCTGTGGAATTGATGTTCAAGGTGCAGGTTAAAGGCGTGTCCGTGGTCAATACCAAAGGCAAGACCAAGCGTTTTGGCAAGTCCGTTGGCCGTCGCGACAATGTTCGCAAAGCCTACGTTCGCCTGATGCCTGGCCAAGAGCTCAACCTCAGCGGGGAGGCTGCGTAATCATGGCAGTTATTAAAATGAAACCCACTTCACCAGGCCGTCGTGGCATGGTGAAGATTTCGCGGGACCATCTGCACAAAGATGCTCCGTACGCAGCGTTGCTGGAACCTCAATTTCAGCGCGCTGGCCGTAACAACAATGGCCACATCACCGTCCGTCATAAGGGTGGTGGTCACAAGCACCATTACCGTGTGGTTGACTTCTTGCGTAACAAAGACGGCATTCCGGCCAAGGTTGAACGCATTGAATACGATCCCAATCGTTCGGCTCATATCGCCTTGGTCTGCTATGCAGATGGCGAGCGCCGCTACATCATTGCGCCACGCGGTCTCGAGGCTGGCACATCCATCATGAGTGGTGCTGAAGCGCCTATTCGTGTGGGTAACACGTTGCCAATCCGGAATATTCCGGTGGGTTCCGTGGTCCATTGCATTGAGTTGCAGGTTGGCAAGGGTGCTCAGCTGGTGCGTTCGGCCGGTGCTTCGGCAACCCTGCTGGCCCGTGAAGGCATCTACGCTCAAGTGCGCATGCGCTCCGGTGAGGTGCGTAAGATTCACATTGATTGCCGCGCCACGATGGGTCAGGTTGCTAATGAAGAGCACAGCCTGCGCCGTTTGGGTAAGGCTGGCGTGAAGCGCTGGATGGGTATTCGACCAACCGTTCGCGGTGTGGTGATGAATCCTGTTGATCACCCACACGGTGGTGGTGAAGGCAAGACCGGTGAAGGCCGTCATCCAGTCGATCCTTGGGGTAATCTGACCAAGGGTTACCGTACCCGTAACAACAAGCGCACGCAGGTCATGATCGTGTCGCGTCGCAAGAAGTAAGGGGCAGGTAAATGACTCGTTCTATTAAAAAAGGTCCGTTTGTCGACCATCATTTGGTTGCAAAAGTTGACAAAGCTGTTGCCACTAAAGACAAAAAGCCGATCAAGACATGGTCTCGTCGCTCTATGGTTTTGCCCGATTTCATCGGTTTGACCATTGCCGTGCACAACGGCAAGCAGCACGTGCCTGTTTACATCACCGACCAAATGGTTGGCCATAAGTTAGGTGAGTTCGCACTCACTCGTACTTTTAAAGGCCATCCAGCGGACAAAAAAGTCCAAAAGAAATAAGGAGTTGACCATGGAAACACGTGCAACCCTTCGTGGCGTTCGTTTGTCGGTTGATAAAGGCCGACTCGTTGCCGATCTGATCCGGGGCAAAAAAGTTGATCAGGCGCTGAATATTTTGCAATTCACGCAGAAAAAAGCAGCAGGGATCATCAAAAAAGTTTTGGAATCTGCAATCGCTAATGCTGAGCATAACGATGGTGCTGATATCGACGAGTTGAAGGTGAAAACCATCTACGTCGAGCAAGGTGCATCGCTCAGGCGCTTCACGGCCCGCGCTAAAGGGCGTGGCAATCAAATCAGAAAACCCACGTGCCATGTGTACGTGACGGTTGGTAACTGAAAGAGGCCAGGAACATATGGGACAAAAAATCCATCCAACCGGCTTTCGCTTGTCGGTCAGCCGTAACTGGTCATCACGTTGGTATGCCAGCGACCGCGATTTCGCGGGTATGTTGGCTGAAGACATCAAGGTGCGCGAGTACCTGAAAGCCAAGCTAAAAAATGCATCAGTTTCGCGAGTCTTGATTGAGCGCCCTGCCAAGAATGCCCGTATCACAATTTTCTCGGCACGCCCGGGTGTTGTGATTGGCAAAAAAGGCGAGGACATCGAGAACCTCAAACGTGAACTTGGTCGCCAACTGGGCGTGCCAGTCGCCGTCAATATCGAAGAAGTGCGCAAGCCCGAAATCGATGCCAAATTGATTGCAGACTCGATTACGCAACAACTGGAAAAACGCATCATGTTCCGTCGGGCCATGAAGCGTGCCATGCAAAATGCTATGCGTCTGGGTGCCCTGGGTATCAAGATCATGTCGTCTGGCCGTTTGAACGGTATTGAGATCGCTCGTTGCGAGTGGTACCGCGAAGGTCGCGTGCCACTTCATACACTGCGTGCTGACATTGATTACGGAACCTCTGAAGCCAAAACCACCTATGGGGTGATTGGTGTGAAGGTCTGGGTCTACAAAGGCGATACCTTGGGTCGTAATGATCTGCCAGCCGTGGAGACACCGCGCCCTGAAGAAGAGCGCCGTCCCCGTGGTCCGCGTCGCGATGCACGCCCAGGTACTGATCGTCCGGTCGCTCGCACACCACGCCGTGTCGCAGGAACCACAACGGCTCCTGCAGATGGCAGCGACAAGCCTGCTGAGGCCACTGGCGCAGCCCCTAAACCCGCCGTTCAGCGCGTCCGCAAGGTAGCCGCGCCAGCTGCAGCAGCTGACGGCAAAGGAGAATAAATATGTTGCAACCCGCTCGTCGCAAATACCGCAAAGAGCAAAAGGGCCGTAACACCGGCATTGCGACCCGAGGAAGCTCGGTCGCGTTCGGTGATTTTGGTCTGAAATGTACAGACCGTGGTCGCTTGACTGCGCGTCAAATTGAAGCCGCACGTCGTGCGATTTCCCGTCACGTTAAACGTGGTGGTCGGATCTGGATTCGGGTTTTCCCGGACAAGCCGATCTCCCAGAAGCCCGCCGAGGTGCGCATGGGTAACGGCAAAGGAAACCCTGAGTACTACGTGGCTGAGATCCAGCCCGGCAAGATCGTCTTCGAAATTGTCGGTGTTCCCGAAGAGTTGGCTCGTGAGGCGTTCCGCCTTGCTGCTGCCAAGCTGCCCTTGCGTACGACATTTGTCTCGCGCATGATTGGCCAGTAATCAGGAGATATGGATATGAAAACGACGGAATTACGCCAAAAAGACGTAGCTGGTTTGCAGACCGAAATCAAAGCTTTGCAAAAAGCCCATTTCGGCATGCGGATGCAAAAAGCTACACAGCAATTGAACAATACCAATGCGTTGCGCCTTTCGCGCCGCAGTGTCGCACGTGCTAAGACCATTTTGGTCGAGAAGCTTGCGGCTGAGAAACCAACTAACTGAGGAGCAATCGATGACGGAAGCTAAAATATCCCTCAAGCGCACCTTGACTGGCAAGGTTGTCAGCGACAAGCGTAACAAGACGGTGACAGTGCTCATTGAGCGTCGTGTCAAGCATGAGCTCTACGGAAAGATCGTCGGTAAGTCGAGCAAGTACCACGCCCATGACGAAAAGGGCGAGTACAAGCTGGGAGACATGATCGAGATCACTGAAAGCCGGCCAATTTCAAAAACCAAGAACTGGGTTGCTACCCGTTTGGTTCAAAAAGCAGCTTTGGTTTAAGCCTTTGCAGTGAAGCCACTGCATTGATTCTAGAAACGGCTCACAATGTGAGCCGTTTCGTTTTTTACGAAACGTTTTACCTAATTTCAAGGAGTGATGAATGATTAAAGTTGGTGACCAATTGCCTGCGGTGAAATTGATGGAATATGTTGAAGTTGCTGGCGAAGGCTGCAGCATTGGACCAAACCCTGTGGATGTAATCGCAGTAAGCGCGGGTAAAACCATTGCTGTGTTTGCCCTGCCCGGTGCTTTTACCCCAACCTGCTCAGCCAAGCATGTGCCTGGCTATGTTGAGCACTTCGATGAACTGAAGGCTGCTGGGGTTGATGAGATTTGGTGTCTCAGTGTGAACGACGCGTTCGTGATGGGCGCTTGGGCACGTGACCAGAAAACCGGTGACAAGGTGCGCATGCTCGGCGACGGCGATGCTACGTTTGCCAAAGCCACTGGTTTGGTATTGGACTTAAACGGTAAAGGCATGGGCTTGCGCAGCGCCCGTTATTCCATGTTGGTCAAAGATGGTGTCGTCAAGACACTCAATATCGAAGGCCCTGGAAAATTTGAAGTCAGTGACGCGGCGACCCTGTTGGCTCAGGCACGCGCGTAAGTTACTTGACCCGGTGCCGAAGCCGGTCCGGGTCAGTTTTTTAAAGGCGCGCCATCAGGTAGTGCGCGCCTTCCAGTGGGTTGTGGTAGTACGGTGGTATTTCCACAAACCCCAGATCTTCATACAAAGCCCTGGCCGTCTCCATCTCTGTGAGCGTATCGAGCAAGATGCAGCTGTAGCCCGTACGTCTGGCAATGTCCATGATGTCTTCAGCCAAGGTGCGCCCAAGCCCAGTACCCCTGAACGGCGGTGCAACATACAAGCGTTTCATTTCTGCTGCGTTGGGGTAGTCCACCGAGTCCAGAGGCCGCATGGCGCAACAGCCTGCTAGGTGTTCACCAAAGCGCAGCCCGCGCAAGGCGCCGCGCGGGGGCATGTAGGGTTGCGGCAAGGTCAATAACTCAGCCCCGAAATCCTGAAATCCTAAATCAACCTTCAGGTCGCTGGCGTAAGCCAAGAAAAGGTTTCTGATGCCGTCGAGCTCCTGCGGGGTTACCGGGGTGAAAAGATCGAATGAGTCGGTGTTCATGCGCGTTGGCGAAGCAGTGGCGTGTTGATGGGCGTGATTGCTTTAAAGCAGCCAAAAAAGTGTGCCAGCCGAGGCTGCGCACCCCAATAACAAGGCTAGAGCGCGCAGACGGTCGGCAGCACTGTCAAGAGAAGATGGTGTAGACGCATCCGCCAGGCTGTCGCCTGTGAGCATGGTTTTGACCAGCGGCTTGTTCCTGAGTCGACTGTAAAACGTAATTGCCAGCAAATGCAGCACGATCAGGCCAAGCACAGCATACTTCCCTATCGCAGTGTGATAGAAGGTGGCCGTTGAGACCACTTGTTTGGACACCAGCGCTGTCAACGGGCCAGCTGCTGCAATTTCGTCATCACTAAAGAGGCCAGAGACCACTTGCAAGCTCAAAAGCAAGAGCATGGCGAACACCGATAAGGCGCCGATGGGGGTGTGACCGGTGTCGGTTTTTGGTCCTCGAGCACCGCGCAGGTAGCGCCACAGGGTCACAGGGGAATACAGAAAACTTGAAAAGCGCGACCAATGACCGCCGATCAGGCCCCAGCCTAGGCGAAATAGCAACAGGGTGAAGACCGCGTAGCCGAAGCGAAAATGCCAGGTCATGGCCTGCCCTGCGATTTGAGAGGTCACGAGCAGACCCACAACACACACGACCAGCGCCCAATGGAACAGGCGTACAGGCAAGTCCCATACCCTTACAAGCTTGTGCATAAGAAATTTCCTTGTCACTCAAGCAGACTTTGCCTAAGAACTCTAAACTCTGGCTTTACTGCTTGGCAGTTTACCCATGAAAGGTGTTTCTTTATGAAGTTGAAATTTTTTTCCATTGTCGCAATCCTTGCCTCAAGCCTGGCACTGCCTGCAAGTGCCCAATTTGCAAAGCCTGAAGATGCCATGAAATACCGGCAAAGTGCATTGTTTGTGATGCAGCAAAACTTCAGCCGTGTGGCGGCTATGGCTTCCGGTAAAGCGCCATTTGATGCAAAGCTTGCGGCAGAAAGCGCGGCAGTTGCGGCCTATATGGGAAAGCTACCCTGGGCTGCCTTCACGCCAGACAGCGACCTTGGCAACACCAAAGCCAAAGCCGAAGTATGGTCCAAGCGTGCCAAATTTGATGATTTGTCCAAGCAGTTGCAGGCAGAGCTCGACAAACTGGCCGTAGCCGCCAAGTCTGGCAACATGGATGCCATCAAAGCCTCAGTGGGAGCGAGCGGCAAAGTGTGCAAGGCTTGCCATGACGATTACCGCGCCAAATAAATGCAGTCGAGACAGATTCAGCCGAGCGTTTCAGCGCGGGTGTTGCTTCAGTCTCCCATGGCTGGCCTGTATGCGCAGATTGCCGCATTTGTTGCTGCAGCGCGTTTAGGCTACTTGCAGTGTCAGTCGTGAATTGATAGCAAGTCTGACGCTGCACGCGCAATCATCCAGACAGGACGTCGCTGTGGTCGTGCGTGAGCGTGCATAATCAGCGACGTTGTTCAAGACCACGGCGTGTATCCGCGCCGATGGCTTACAGCACCCGTGAAAATCCATGATCAACGGTATTCTCATCATCGCCCACGCTCCTTTGGCATCAGCCCTGCGCCAGTGTGCGCTGCATGTTTTCCCCGATGCTGCTGGGTCCGTGCTCGCTTTTGATGTGCTGCCCAATGCGCCATTAGCTGAAATACAAACCATTGCCAAGGGATTGCTGCAGGAGCTTGGTAGCGAAGGCGTTTTGGTGATGACCGACGTGTTCGGCGCAACGCCTTGTAATGTTGCGCAGAGTTTGGTTGATGGCGTTCAGGTTCGACTTTTGGCGGGCGTGAACTTGCCAATGGTGTTGCGGGCGCTCAACTATGTCAATGAAACACTTGAGGTGCTGGCCAACAGAGCGCTGGCGGGCGGTTCTCAGGGTGTGATGCAGGTGTCTTTTACCGCGCCTTTAAATCAAGGCCGCAAACCAAATGATCAAGACCACTACGACCATCAGCAATAAGCTGGGCTTACATGCACGAGCTTCGGCCAAGCTCACCAAAGTGGCAGGGGGCTTTCCCTGTGAAGTTTGGATGTGCCGTGCAGACAAGCGCGTCAATGCCAAAAGCATCATGGGGGTCATGATGCTGGCTGCAGGCATCGGCACTGAGGTGACGCTGGAGGCTGAGGGGGAGCGTGAGCAAGAGGCCTTGGATGCGCTCACGGCTTTGATCAACGACAAGTTTGGAGAGGGCGAGTGACGTTCTCAATTCATGGTCTGCCCGTCGCGCGTGGGGTGGCCATCGGGCGTGCGGTATTGGTCGGCTCCAGCCGAATGGACGTAGCGCATTACTTCATTGAGCCGTCCCAGGTTACCTCGGAGCTCAAGCGGGTGCGTGATGGACGCGACGCTGCAGTTCAGGAAATTCACCGCCTGCAGGCATCGATCAGTCAGATGGGCCCCAAGGAGGCGCCTCATGAGTTGCGTGCCCTGATGGATGTCCATTTGATGCTGCTTGAAGATGAGGAGCTGGAACAAGGGGTTAAACACTGGATCAAAGACCGTCTGTACAACGCCGAGTGGGCTTTGACCAGCCAGCTTGAAGTGGTGTCCCGCCAGTTTGACGAAATGGAGGACGAGTACTTGCGCGAACGCAAAGCGGACCTGGAGCAGATCACAGACAAAATTTTGCAGGCCATGCGTGGCGTATCCTCGACTTTGGTGTACCCGATGGGGCAGGCCACTCAAAAAGCAGCACCACATGAGTTGGTGCTGGAGGATACCGTCGACGTGCCCCTGATCTTGGTGGCGCATGACTTGTCACCATCAGACATGCTGCATTTCAAGCAAAGTGTTTTCGCAGGCTTTGTCACCGATGTGGGCGGCAAAACCTCGCATACGGCGATCGTTGCGCGCAGTCTGGATATTCCGGCCGTTGTGGGCGCGCGCCTGAGTAGCCACCTGGTGCGCCAGGATGACTGGGTGATCATCGATGGCGACGCGGGCGTGGTGGTGGTCGATCCGTCGCCCATTATTCTTGCCGAGTACAGCTACCGTCAGCGGCAAGTCCAATCCTCAAGAGGGCGCTTACAGCGCTTGTTGCACACGCCGGCGGTGACGCGTGATGGCGAAAAGGTCGAGCTGCTTGCGAATATCGAAATGCCTGAAGATGCGGCCAGCGCCGTTGCGCGTGGTGCTGTGGGTGTGGGCTTGTTCCGAAGTGAGTTTCTTTTTA
This sequence comes from uncultured Rhodoferax sp., assembly GCA_963925275.1. Classification (GTDB taxonomy): domain Bacteria; phylum Pseudomonadota; class Gammaproteobacteria; order Burkholderiales; family Burkholderiaceae_C; genus Rhodoferax. The sequence continues at coordinate 26,260 of CAWUSQ010000024.1, read as the reverse complement.
TGGGTCGCCACGGTAATTTGCCCAATGAGGAGGAGCAGTACCTGGCCTACCGACGTGCAGTAGACGGCATGCAAGGTCTGCCCGTGACGATTCGTACGGTCGATGTGGGTGCGGACAAACCATTGGACGATAGCCTGCATGACCGTGCGCATCTGAACCCCGCTCTGGGTTTGCGTGCGATTCGCTGGTGTCTGGCTGATCCTGCGATGTTTCTGACGCAACTGCGTGCGATCCTGCGGGCTGCTGCATTTGGTCAAGTGCGCATGTTGATACCGATGCTGGCGCACGTGAGTGAAATTCGCCAGACCATGGCCATGGTCGACCATGCGCGCGCGCAGCTCGACAACCGCGGTGTCGCTTATGGGCCCATACAAATTGGCGCCATGATTGAAATTCCGGCTGCTGCGCTGATGACCAAGGTGTTTCTGAAATACTTTGACTTTTTATCAATCGGCACCAATGACTTGATTCAGTACACCTTGGCCATTGACCGATCTGACGAGTCCGTGGCGCATTTGTATGACCCGCTACACCCCGCGGTTTTGCAACTTCTAGCCAACACCATTGCCCAAGGTCAGGCGCAAGGAAAACCAGTGAGTCTGTGCGGTGAGATGGCTGGCGACCCCAGTCTGACCAAGTTGCTGTTAGGCCTTGGTTTGCGTAGCTTTTCGATGCAACCGGCACAAATCTTGGCGGTGAAGCAGGAAATTTTGCGCTCCGACACCGGCAAGTTGACGGCTTGGGCGCAAGAAGTGACTGAAGCTGAGAACCCCGCAAGCCGACTGGCCGATGCGGGGTGACATGATGCGCTTCGCGGGCGCTGATTTGCTTGGCTTCGGACCTTGCAGCATCGCCTGTGCGGCCATGCTGCAAGCCAGGTTCAGCGACTGCTCGGGAAGCTGAACACGGTGCCTTCACGCACGCCAGCGGAGGGCCAGCGTTGGGTGATGGTTTTGCGCTTGGTGTAAAAGCGCACGGAGTCTGGGCCGTAGGCGGCCAAGTCGCCAAACAGACTGCGTTTCCAGCCGCCGAAAGAATGGTAGGCCACTGGTACGGGCAAAGGAATGTTGACACCCACCATGCCGACCAAAATATGATCGGTAAAGTAGCGGGCTGCTTCACCATCGCGCGTGAAGATGCAGGTGCCGTTACCGTACTCGTGCGCATCAATCAGATCCATGGCTTCTTGCAAAGTTTGCACGCGCACCACGCCGAGCACAGGGCCAAAGATTTCTTCTTGGTAAATCACCATGCCGGGCTTGACCTGATCGAACAAGCATGGGCCTAAGAAATAGCCGTTTTCATAGCCGTTGACGCTAATGCCACGGCCATCGACGACCAGCTGCGCGCCTTCGGCCACGCCTTGGTCAACATAGCCCTTGACCTTTTCAAAATGCGCCTTGGTCACCAAGGGCCCCATGTCGGACGATGCGTCCGTGCCGGGACCTACCTTCATTTTCGCAATCTCAGCCTTCAAGCCCTCAAGCACAGCATCTGCTGTGGCGTCACCGACAGCCACCACCAGCGGGATGGCCATGCAGCGCTCGCCGCATGAGCCGTAGGCCGCACCCATCAGGGCATTGACGGCATTGGCAATGTCGGCATCGGGCATGACCACCGCATGGTTTTTGGCACCACCCAAGGCCTGAACGCGTTTGCCGTGGGCGCAGCCGGTGCTGTAGATGTATTCTGCAATCGGCGTGGATCCGACAAAACTCACGGCCTTGACGCGGGGGTCAGTCAACAAGGTGTCGACTGCTTCTTTGTCGCCATGTACCACGTTGAGCACCCCTGGTGGCAGACCGGCTTGCAGTGCCAATTCGGCAATCAGCAAGGTACTCGAGGGGTCGCGTTCTGAGGGCTTGAGAATAAATGTGTTGCCACAGGCAACAGCCATGGGCCACATCCACAATGGCACCATCACTGGGAAATTGAATGGGGTGATGCCCGCAGTAACGCCCAGCGCTTGAAACTCGCTCCAGGAATCAATGGAAGGACCGACATTGCGGCTGTGCTCACCCTTGAGCAGCTCAGGGGCGTAACTGGCGTACTCCACGTTCTCAATGCCGCGCTGCAATTCGCCCATCGAATCAGCCAGCACCTTGCCGTGCTCGGCAGTCACCAGCGCACAAATTCGCTCAGCATTGGCTTCAAGCAACTCTTTGAGTTTGCTCATCACGCGTGCGCGCTTGAGCGGCGGTGTGGCGCGCCAAGCGGGGTAGGCTGCTTGCGCGCTGGTAATGGCGGCCTCAACAGTTACTTTGTCAGCGAGTGCAACACGCTTTTCGGCAAGGCCTGTGGCTGGATTAAAAACATCTTGTGAGCGGCTACCGCCGCGGACCAGTTGCCCGTTAATCAAGTGGGAAATGATGGGAAGATTGGACATTGTGGGGCTCTCAGGAAGTTGTGTGAATGGTTTCACCCAACGCGTTGACCAGGCTGTCAATTTGTGCGGGTGTGGTTATAAAGGGCGGTGCGAGTTGAATGGTGTCGCCACCATAGCGGACGTAAAAACCTTTTTCCCACATCGCCATGGCGATGTTGTACGGGCGTTTGGCTGGTTCACCTGGCAGCGATGTAATGGTAAAGCCTGCAGCCAAACCATAGTTGCGAATGTCTGCAATATGCGCCAAGCCTTTGAGACTGTGCACAGCGTTCTCAAAATAGGGGCTGAGTTCGTTGACGCGTTGCACCATGTTTTCGCGCACCAAAATATCGAGTGTGGCAAGGCCGACGGCGCAGGCCACTGGATGCGCTGAGTAGGTGTACCCATGGGCAAATTCCAGCATGTAGTCGGGCCCACCCTGCGCCATGAAGGCATCGTAAATTTCTTTTTGGACCAGTACAGCACCTAGCGGCTGTGCACCGTTGGTGATTTGCTTGGCACAGTTCATGATATCGGGTGTGACGCCAAAGGCTTCGGCACCGGTGTAAGCGCCCATACGGCCAAACCCAGTGATCACTTCGTCAAAAATCAACAGAATGTTGTGTGCCGTGCAGATATCGCGCAAGCGCTGCAAATAACCCTTGGGCGGAACCACCACGCCGGCTGAACCCGACATGGGCTCAACAATCACTGCGGCAATGTTGCTGGCATCATGCAGGGCGATTAACTTGAGCAATTCGTCTGCCAAATCGATGCCCTGCTCGGGCATGCCGCGGTAAAACGAGCCCGCTGGTGGTTGCGTATGTGGCAGGTGGTCAGCGGCAATGCCCTGACCGAAGATTTTTCGGTTGGCACCGATGCCCCCTACCGAGATGCCGCCGAAGTTCACGCCGTGATAGCCTTTTTCGCGGCCAATCAACAAGCTTTTTTGACCCATGCCCTTGGCGCGCCAATAGGCACGCGCCATCTTCAAAGAGGTGTCAGCAGACTCTGATCCGGAGCCTGTGAAAAACACATAGTCCAAGCCGGCCGGCGTGAGCTCCTTGAGTTTGTTGGCCAGTGCGAACGACAGCGGGTGGCCAAATTGAAAGGCCGGTGAATAGTCCAGCGTGGCCAATTGCTTGCTGGCAGCATCCGTGATCTCTTGGCGCGCATGCCCTAAACCACAGCACCAAAGGCCGGACAAGCCGTCAAAAACCTTGTGCCCATCGACACTGGTGTAATAACACCCTTGAGCACTGGCAATCAGACGCGGGTTCGCCTTGAAATCACGATTTCCCGTGTAGGGCATCCAGTGTGGCTCCAGCCATTGGGCATCGGTGCGTGGCTGCGAGAAGGTTTTGGCGTCGGTTAAGTTCATGGTCAGGCCTTCATAAGGTCTTTAAGGTCCGTGATTATGGCCGCGTCCTTTACTGTTATAAATAGTTAAATATCACTACTAAGTTGCCTATTTATGAAAGTAAAAACACATGCAGCTTTGGGCAAATTGAGCGACATGGACATTCGCTTGCTTCGGGTTTTCAAAAGTGTGGTGGAGTGTGGCGGCATGTCCGCCGCCGAGTTGGAGCTCAATATTGGCACGTCCACGGTGAGCCGCCATGTGAAAGATTTGGAAACGAGACTGGGTTTGCGTTTGTGCCGTCGGGGTCGAGCAGGCTTTGCGCTCACGCCAGAAGGTCAGCAGATTTACGTTGAGACCTTGCGCCTGCTCGCCGGCGTGGACGCATTTCGAAGCCGGGTTGATGAAATCCATGCACGCATGGGGGGCGAGCTGCACTTGGCTGTATTTGATAAAACGGCCAGCAATCCGACGGCGAATCTAGGGCAAGCCATCGCACGATTCGCAGAACTAGCCCCTGATGTGGCTTTGCATCTGCATGTGGCCCCGCTCAATGCGATTGAGCGGGGTGTGCTCGATGGACAGTTTCAGGTGGGCATCATTCCAGGGCATCGCAGCTCGGTGGCCTTGAGTTATCAGGTTCTGTTTGATGAAACCATGTACCTTTACTGCGGTCAGGCGCATGACTTGTTTGCCGGGGCGGTACAAGCACAGCCCTCTGATTGGGATGCTTTGAGTCGCTTTGCCTTTGCTGGCTTGGGATACCACTCCCCCAATATGGAACTGGCTCAGCAGGTGCGCTTGTCGCGCCAGGCGACTGGGTACGATCAGGAGTCCATCGCCACCTTGATCCTTTCGGGCAAATTCTTGGGTTTTTTGCCGGACCATTACGCAGAAAACTTTGTTCGGCTAGATCGCATGCGGGCAGTGCGTCCCTCGGTGTTCAATTACAGTTGCTCGTTTTTCAGCATCGTGCGCGTCTCACCGGAGAGCGCTAGGGTGACGCTGGCGTTTCAGGACTGTCTGCTCAAAGCCCATGAGGAAGGGCGCAGGCCTGTGCGTACCGCAACAAAAGTGCCCGTGGGTTCATGATGCAAACCCTCGCGGGAACCGGAGTCCGGCGTGGCGGGCCCCTGAGAGCAGGCGGAGCCCGCTGGAGGGCCGAGTCTTGCCCGGCGGCTGTGCTTGGCCTTAACGAATGATCAAAACGGGCACGCAGCAGTGCGCTAAAACCTGGGTAGTCACTGAGCCCATGATCAGATTAAGCAATGAATTGTGGCCGTGCGATCCCATGACAACCAGGTCAAATTTGTCATCTTGCGCAAGTTTGGCAATGAGCTCACCTGGGTTGCCAATCTTCCTGACAAACTTGGCATTGATGCCGTGTCGATGCAAGAACTTAGAGGCTGGTGTACTGATTTTTCCTGCATCATCCTCGTAATACTTTTTAACCGCGTCTTTGCCTAAAGCTGATCGCGCCTGCGCCGGCAACACCATTTGTACGGTGATGGCCGTGTAGCTGTTACTGGGTGAAAGCAGGTCGTGTACGGCCAAGTAAGCCAGCATTTTCTTGGTGTAGGCGCTCCCATCAACGGCGAGAAGAATTTTCATCATTGTTCTCCTAGAGTGAGGTTTGCAGTTTACAGAAACAGGCCCTGCGAACAACCGGTCGAGGCGTCAAACATTGATGCACATCAAGGGGTCGAACCATTGCTGCTCATTTTTGCGCGCGTACCCCATTGGGTTTGCAAGCACTTGGCAACCACGGTGTGTGTAGCGGTTGGGGGTATGTAGATGGCCGTGCAGCCAGTGTGTCGCCAAAGGCAGCAAGTGGTCGAGTGCGTTGCAAAAGCCCGCCGTGCCTGGCGTCAAACCGTAGCGTGGGTCCGCGCTCTGCAGACTGGGGGCGAAGTGGGTGATGACCAGGGTGTCGCCTTCAAAAGGAGTGGCAAGTGCTTGCGTGAGCCATTGTCGACACAGCAGCGCCTGTGCACGTACAGCAGGTGCGAGCATCGCTGCGCCGTGGTGCGTGGTTCCAGTGGTTTTCAGGTAGTAGTTGGCGGCACGAAAGGCCTTTTCTCTGGCTTTCAGCTGCCGCTCAATGAGACGCTCGCCGCTGACACCTGGATTTTTCGCAGCATCCAATTCGGGTGTCAATGCATCAAAGTCAGTCCACAAGGTGCTTCCGACCAACCGCACCGCTTGCCCGCGAGACCCCAGGGTGGGCCAGACCAAGACCTGGCGCTCTAGCCAAATGATACCCAGGCGCTGGCACACTGTCTGCAGCAGGTCGTGCGCCGCATCGAAGTCCAAGCCGTCGTATTCGTGGTTACCTGGCACAAACACCACGGGGCAAGGCCACCCATGCAAAGGTGAAAAGCGGGTCAGCCCAAAGTTGATGTCGCCTAGTTGGGAGCCTGACTGGTACGAGCCGATGTCACCCGCCAGGACCAGCAGGTCTGCGCCTGGGGCTGGTCGGGCTTGCCAATCGGCCTGTACTTCGAGGTGCAAATCAGACAGCAGCTGCAGCTTCATCGCAGTCGGTTCGGAGCCAATTGGATTGGGCCGCTAAGGTGTCCTTTTTTAAGTTCCCAGCGCCAGCACGCGCTGCTCAAGTTGGGCCTTGGTCTGCAGCAAAGTCGGCGGCAAGTGGTAGGCAAGTTGCTCAAAATGTGCCGTGTGGAGCTTGAGTTCCTCTAGCCAGGCCGGTTGATCGATGCTACTGACCTTTTTGAACTGTTCGGCTGTGAAGTCAAGCCCCGTCCAATTCAGGTCAGCATAAGCAGGTGCAATGCCAAACGCGGTTTCATGCCCATCAGCTTGACCTTCGACGCGGTCGACCATCCACCTGAGTACGCGCATGTTGTCACCGTAACCTGGCCAGACAAATTTGCCGTCCTCGTCTTTTCGAAACCAGTTGACGCAGAAAATCTTAGGCAGGCTGTTGCCCATCGCTTCCAGCCGCTGCTCCATGTCCAGCCAGTGCTGAAAATAGTCGCTCATGTTGTAGCCGCAGAAAGGCAGCATGGCAAAAGGATCTCTGCGAACCAAGCCCATTTGGCCAGTGGATGCCGCCGTGGTCTCAGAGCCCATGGTGGCTGCCATGTAGACGCCCTCCATCCAGCTGCGCGCCTCGGTCACCAATGGCACGGTACTGGAACGCCGGCCACCGAAAATAAACGCATCGATGGCCACGCCCGCGGGGTCATCCCACTGCGCGTCAAGCGCAGGGTTGTTGGTGGCTGCGATGGTGAAGCGCGAGTTTGGATGTGCCGCTTTGACACCTGTGCTGCGTGCCAACTCGGGTGTCCAGTCACGGCCTTGCCAGTCAATCAGATGTGCCGGCATGGTGCCGCTGTCTTGTTCCATCCCTTCCCACCACACATCGCCGTCGTCAGTCAGCGCTACGTTGGTGAAAATCACGTCGTGCCCCAGGCTGGCCATGCAATTGGGGTTGGTGTGGTGGTTGGTGCCCGGCGCAACACCAAAGTAGCCGGCTTCTGGGTTGATGGCGTACATCCGGCCATCTTCGTGTGGTTTGATCCAAGCAATGTCGTCGCCAACGGTGGTGACTTTCCAGCCGTCAAATCCCGCCGGCGGCACAAGCATTGAAAAATTGGTTTTTCCACAAGCGCTGGGAAACGCGGCTGCCAGATGCAGCTTTTTGCCTTCTGGGTTGGTTACGCCCAATATCAGCATGTGCTCGGCCAGCCAGCCTTGATCACGCCCCATGGTGGAGGCAATGCGCAGGGCGAAACATTTTTTACCCAGCAATGCGTTGCCGCCATAACCCGAGCCATAGCTCCAAATTTCGCGGCTCTCAGGGTAATGCACGATGTACTTGGTGGGGTTGCATGGCCACTTCACATCAGCTTGGCCGGCTTGCAGTGGTGCCCCAACGGTGTGCACGCAAGGCACGAAGTCGGCATCAGCGCCCAAGACGTCGTAAACCGCCTTGCCCATGCGGGTCATGATTTTCTGACTCACTGCCACATAGGAGCTGTCGGTCAGCTCGATGCCAATGTGTGAGATGTGTGAGCCCAGCGGTCCCATCGAAAAGGGCACGACATACATTGTTCTGCCTTGCATGCAGCCGTCAAAAAGTGCTTTTTGCTCGCCAGACCCGTTTTGCAGCAGGTCGCGCATGTCTTTTGGCGCCATCCAATTGTTGGTCGGGCCTGCATCATTTTGCTCCTTCGAGCAAATGTAGGTGCGGTCTTCAACGCGGGCCACATCGCTAGGATCGGACCAGGCCAGGTAGCTGTTGGGCCGCTTGACTGGATTGAGCCTTTGAAATGTTCCTGCATCAACCAGCTGTTGGCAAAAACGCTCGTACTCTTCCTGTGATCCGTCACACCAGTGGATATGCGCAGGCTTGGTTAGCGCCGCCATATCAGTCACCCATTTCAACAATCGGGCGTGTTTCACGTAGGACGGTGCGTTGAGCTCAGCGGTGGGGGTCGCAGAAGTGTTCATCAAGAGGTTCTCCAGAGTCAAAAAAATGTTTTTGGCATCACTTTTTCTTTAGCCTGTGCTGTTCGCGGCCAGTGCGATGCGGTGGTGCATTCTAGGCGGGTGTCATTGGAGTTACCGATTGGTTACCAAGCGCCTGGCGCGCAGCCACGGGTGCGTGTCGCCATCGGCTGCCTGCCGCTCAACAGTCAGCAGGCGGTGGGGGTCAAGCGCGAGTCCGGTCGTCCGCTCACAAATTAACAGTTTGATCGAAGATGCGCGTACCAAACAATGCCTTGCGCAGGCATGTTTTTCGCAAGGTCTCAAGCAAAGCCCATGTGCGCCAAACTGGTGTCTTGGACTGCGCCATGTCCTTGCTTGCTTGAACAGGCCAGATTAGCCCAACTGGCTGGCTGGGAATGCTCAGCTCATCGCGGCAGTGCGTGAAGTAGACCTGAAGGCACCTGCGAAATTGATTGGCGCGCCGCTCAGCTGATTTCTTTGGACGATGCTCAAGCAATCACTGGCTGAGCCCGCGCTCGAAGGCATGACCGGCCTGCTGATCGGCGTGGTAACTGGAGCGAACCATGGCCCCCACGGCAGCGTGGTCAAAGCCCATTTCGTAGGCTTTGGCTTCAAACATCTTGAAGGTGTCGGGGTGGACATAGCGGCGCACGGGCAAGTGGCTCGACGATGGCGCCAAGTACTGGCCAATGGTCAGCATGTTGATGCCGTGGTCGCGCATGTCTTGCATCGCAGTCAGGATTTCTTCGTCGGTTTCACCCAGGCCCACCATCAAGCCGCTCTTGGTTGGCACATTGGGAAACAGCACTTTGAATTTTTTCAACAGGTTCAGGCTGAACTGGTAGTCCGACCCAGGGCGTGCTTCCTTATACAAACGGGGAACGGTTTCTAAGTTGTGATTCATCACATCGGGCGGCGCAGCGCTCAAAATCTGCAGGGCGCGGTCATCGCGGCCACGAAAGTCCGGTACCAGTACTTCAATTTGGGTTTGCGGCGATTTGCTGCGAATCGTTTGGATGCAGGCCACAAAATGCGCAGCGCCGCCATCGCGCAGATCATCACGGTCCACGCTGGTAATCACGACATATTTCAGTTGTAACTGCGCAATCGTGTTGGCCAGGCTTTCGGGCTCGTTGGCGTCCAATGGATCCGGGCGGCCATGGCCAACATCGCAAAATGGGCAACGTCGGGTGCATTTGTCACCCATGATCATGAAGGTAGCTGTTCCTTTGCCAAAGCATTCGCCAATGTTCGGGCAACTGGCCTCTTCGCAGACCGTTACCAACTTGTTCTTGCGCAGAATGTCTTTGATTTCATAAAAGCGACTGGAGGGGCTGCCGGCTTTCACACGAATCCAATCGGGCTTTCGCAGGACCTCGGCGCTTTGGACTTTCACCGGAATACGCGACAACTTGGCGGCGGCCTTTTGCTTGGCCAATGGGTTGTAGTCAGATTGCGACTGTACGTCGCGCACAGTTGGATTTTTCTTGTCTATGAGTGGTGTAGCTTGCGTCATGGTGCTGTGCTGCTGCGCCACCTGGTTGGCGACGATGGTTAAGGAGACCCTAGGGCGTAAGGTGGGCTTCTAGTTTTTGGCTCAAGACTTGCGCCACTTCACCCCAACCCGCTTTTATCCCTATTGTAAAAAGATCTACGGTTTGCATGCCTGCATAGCCACAAGGGTTGATGCGTTGAAAGGGTTCCAGGTTCATGTTTACGTTCAATGCGACGCCGTGGTAGGTGCAGTTGTGACTGACTTTGATGCCCAATGCGGCAATTTTTCCTAAGCCAGTGAAGTCGGGGTCTTGCTTGATGGCCTCATTGGCGTTCTTAGGGTTGAGCTTGCGCGGGCGTTGAGGCAATTGCGCGTGGTTGCCCGGGTCGGCAAGTCGCACGTAAATACCAGGCGCGCCGCCAACACGGTGCCCGCTTACTCCAAAGTGAATCAGCGTGCGGATCACCGCCTCTTCAATGCGGTACACGTATTCCTTGACGAAGTAACCCGCGCGTTTAAGGTCGATCAAGGGGTAGGCCACGATCTGGCCCGGGCCGTGGTAGGTGACTTGTCCCCCACGGTTTGTTTGCACAACGGGGATGTCTTCGGGGTTGAAGATGTGCTCGGCTTTGCCGGCTAAACCTTGGGTATAGACCGGCGGGTGTTCGCACACCCATAACTCATCGTCCACCGCAGGCGCGTTCACCGCGCAACGCTGTGTGGTGAAAATTTGCATGGCTTCATACGTGGGCAAATAGTCCACGAGACCCATGTGTCGCGCACGAATCGCCACGCTCAGAGCACCACCTTGACCATGGGGTGTTTGGACAGTGCTATGTACAAGTTGTCAAGTTGCACCCGGCTGGTGGCCATGACCGTTAGCGTCACACCGAGGTAGTTACCACCTTTGCTTTGACGTAATTGCACGGTGCTGGCGTCAAAGTCGGGGTCAAATTGTTGGGCGATAGTGGTTAGCGCATGCACCAGACCATCCACTTTGGTGCCCATGACTTTGATGGGGAACTCGCAGGGGTACTCGATCAAAGAGTCGCTGCTTGTGCTCATTGGGGCGCTCTTTTTGGGGTTCGTGATTGGGCTTTGGCCTGCTGGTAGGCGTCGAATAATTTAGCGTATACCGGGCCAGGGTGCCCGGCTCCTACCGGGTGATCATCCAAGTGGCTGATGGCCAGCACTTCTTTTGTCGCAGAGGTCAATAGCAACTCATCGGCGTCAAGCACTTCCTCTTGGCTGACGCGCCGCAAGGACAAACCAATGCCCAGGCGCGCGCACAGTTCTTCCATTAAGCCGTAGCGAATACCCTCCAAGACCAAGTTGTCTTTGGGTGTTCCGCTGATGTGACCGTCTTTGACGACCCACACATTGCAGGCCGCAGCTTCACTCAGAAAGCCGCCCCTGAACATGATGGTCTCGGCTGCGCCAACATCATGGCTGAGCTGGCGTGCAAACACTGCGCCGAGCAAACTGGTGGACTTGATGTGCGCGCGCTCCCAGCGGAAATCTTCGGCGCTGACACAGGCGACACCATGCGCGCGGTCGCTGTCAGAGGGCTGCTTCATGGCGTTGATCATTACAAATACCGTAGGGGTGATACCAGTTGGCATCACATGGTCACGCATGGCGACACCTCGTGTGATCTGGATGTAGATCAGTTGGTCTTGTTCATGACCTGACTCCAAGGGGTGCTGCGCATAGCGTCCAATGAGCGCATGCGCCATCTCTTGCCACTGTGCATCGGTCAAGGGATTGGCAATGCGTACCTCCTCTAGGCTGCGTGCCAGGCGTGTCAAATGCTGACCCAAGCGAAAGGGCTCGCCTTGGTAAATGGGGATCACTTCGTAAACGCCATCGCCAAAGATGAAGCCCCGGTCCATCACACTGATGTGTGCCTTGTCCAATGTGGTGTAAGCACCATTAAGGTAGCAGGGCAGAGCAGGTAAAAGCGGCATGATTCGATTATCGGTGCAAGCGGTGTGTTGTGTCAGTCGTAAAAATTGTTAATCAGGGTAAACCCTGAGGCTTTTTGTCTGGACATGAAACATATGTTCCGTTAATATCATTGCGACTGAAATGTTTCAGTCGCAAGTTCAAACCAAGCCAATTTCTAACTTTGTGCCATACAGACGCCTGACCCAATTGCTTGACAGCCGCTTCGAGCGCTTAAGCCCTGAACTCCAGAAGGCTGCTCGCTGGGTGCGCGAACACCCGGCTGAGTTGGGCTTGCAGTCATTGCGTCAATCTGCGCAGGCCGCAGCGGTGTCGCCTGCGACGATGTCTCGGCTGGCGAGAGCCTTGGGTTTGGCTAACTTCGAGGAAATGCGTCGACCCTCCATGCAGGCCTTTGCCCAAACAATGGGTATGGAAGTGCCGTCACCCGCCGCCCAGGCCATCGCGATGGGAAGCCTGAGCGCCTTGAGCGCCTGTCAGATCGCGAATGCATCTTCGGTGTATCAACGCAATAGCCGGGCTGTTTTTGAGTCAGCCGCAGAACTCATTGTGGGCGCTGATCAAGTGGTGTTTCTTGGCCTTCGATCAAGTTTTGCCATTGTCTTTCACATGCAGTACACCTGCGACTGGTTGCGTGCAGGCACGCACTTGGCCAGCAACCCGGGCGGCTCATGGCCGGAACAAGTGCTGGCCATGAGCCCTGGTGACGTGCTGGTGGTGGTGAGTCAGGCGCCCTATACCCGTTCGGTGGTGGAAATGGCCCAAGAGGTTGCCGCACGTGGGGTCAAGATTGTTTCATTGACTGACAGCAATTTATCGCCTCTGGCACGGGTGGCGACGGCTAGTTTGTTGTTCAGCGCAGCCTCACCCTCATTTTTTCATTCTCAGGCAGGCGCCTTGTGTCTGGCGGAGGCACTGATGAACTGTGTCTCAGAACGTTCGCAAGCCGGTGCGCGACAACGGCTGTCGATGCGACAAGACACTTTGCAGCGAATGGGTGCTTACTGGGAGCGACCGACGCCTGTGCATGCGCGTACTTCGGGTTTGCGCCAGGGCATCGGGCTTGAAGATCAATGTGGAGACGAATTGTGAAATCACAGCGGGCACAAAGGTCCGATCGTGGCAGGCTAAGTTGCGCCGGGGTACCTTCTGCCACCGGCTTTCACACGCGACGTTTGAGTGCGTCAAAGTTGACTTTCAACGCGTTGGCTCGGGCGCTAGATGGCATGCGACAGAAAACGACGAGCAGCCCCTTGGTGTTGACGAAAACGGCGATTTTTTTCGCGGCGCCGCACGATCCTTTAGCGACAGCCAAAAGCCAAGCGCTTGGGCTCGCTTTGGCCAGCGACTCACGAACTATTTTTTATTATGAAGGCGCTAGACCATGAATGCCCCTGACAAACTTTTTAAAGCCGTTGCGACGCAAGCGGACTCCAAAGTGTTTCACAGACAACTGCACAACGACATGCCAGTTGCAGTCAGTGGCAAGGGAGCCTATTTGTTTGATGCCGCGGGCAAGGCTTATTTGGACGCGTCAGGCGGCGCGGCCGTCTCCTGTCTAGGACACGGCCACCCTGATGTGTTGGCAGCCATGCATGCGCAAATTGACAAGCTGGCCTATGCGCACACGAGTTTTTTCACCACCGAGGTCGCCGAGGAGCTCGCCGAAGTGCTGATTGAGTCAGCGCCAGCGGGCATGAGCCATGTGTATTTTGTCAGCGGTGGCTCTGAAGCTATGGAAGCGGCACTCAAAATGGCGCGCCAATATTTTGTCGAGATTGGTCAGCCTCAGCGCTGCCATTTCGTCGCCCGCAAGCAAAGTTACCACGGCAATACCCTAGGCGCGCTGGCTGTTGGTGGCAACGAATGGCGCCGGGCCCAGTTCAAACCAATTCTGATTGACGTGGCCCATGTCTCACCCTGCTACGACTACAGGGACCGACGAGAGGCAGAGACGCCAGAGGCTTATGGCCAGCGGCTTGTTGCTGAGTTGCAGCAAACGATAGACGCTTTGGGTCCTGAAAAAGTCATGGCCTTTGTAGCGGAGACCGTGGGCGGCGCCACTGCTGGTGTGCTCACTGCGGTGCCTGGCTACTTCAAGGCTATTCGCGCCTTGTGTGATCAGCATGGCATTTTGTTGATTCTGGACGAAGTCATGTGCGGCATGGGGCGCACGGGCACCTTGCATGCCTGTGAGCAAGAGGGGGTTGTGCCAGATTTGATGGCGGTAGCCAAGGGCTTGGGTGGTGGTTACCAACCCATTGGCGCTGTCATGGCGCAATCCAAGCTGGTAGAGGTTTTTCGCAAAGGCAGTGGCTTGTTCCAGCATGGCCACACCTATTTGGGGCACGCTGTCGCGTGTGCCGCAGCCTTGGCGGTGCAGCGCGTGATCCAGCGCGATGGTCTTCTGGATCAGGTCCAGGCACGCGGCGCATTTTTGCAAAAGCAACTTCAAGCCACCTTCGCTAACCATGCGCATGTTGGCGATGTCCGTGGCCGCGGTTTGTTCTGGGGCGTTGAGTTGGTGCAGGACCGGGCCAGCAAGCAATGGTTCAGTCCAGTGCACAAGTTACACGCTCGCATTAAACGCGAAGCAATGAACCTTGGCTTGTTGGTCTACCCGATGAGTGGGACGGTGGATGGAAAAAATGGTGACCATGTGCTGCTGGCGCCGCCATTCATTGCTTCTGAAGACGAGTTGGTGCAGATTGTTCACCGCCTGCATCTCTCGATTGATAGCGCGATTGCTTCTTTTCAAGGTTGATTGAAACTTTGATCATTAGGTTGTTTAAACATTGGCTTTGATCAGTCTATGGCCTTTTCAAAGCGTGTTAAAACAATAAATAGGTCTGAGACCAGCGCACTGTGAGCTGGTTTCTTGGCATCCACGAGGGGCGTTAAGCTTCTCTTACATTGAAAACTCAGGAGTACTTATGAAAAAATTCAAAATTTCCGCCAGCTCTGGTTTGGCTATGGCCGCTGTTGCCATGGCCTTGTCGGCACCAATGGGCGCAGCGCAAGCGCAACAAAAATTCATGACCATTGGCACTGGTGGCGTGACAGGTGTTTACTATGCCGCCGGTGGCGCCATCTGCCGTTTAGTCAACAAAGACCGCAAAAATCATGGCTTCCGTTGTTCGGTTGAGTCCACCGGTGGCTCTGTTGTCAACATCAACACGATCAAGGCCGGCGAACTGGACTTCGGCGTGGCGCAGTCCGACTGGCAATACCATGCCTATAACGGTACCAGCAAGTTCAAGGACAACCAAGTCAAAGATTTGCGTGCAGTTTTTTCGATTCATCCAGAGCCCTTTACGGTGCTAGCGCGCAAAGACGCCAACATCACCAAGTTTGAAGACTTTAAAGGTAAGCGCTTTAATGTTGGCAACCCTGGTTCCGGTACCGCTGCCTCAATGGACGAGCTGCTCTCCTCCATGGGTTGGACCAAGGCGAGTTTTGGCCTGGCTTCTGAATTGAAGGCAGATGAGCACGGCGCAGCCCTTTGCGACAACAAGATCGAAGGGTTCTTCTATGGCGTGGGACACCCTTCTGCCAACATTCAGGATCCCATCACCACCTGTGGCGCTAAATTGGTTCCTTTGACTGGCCCAGCCGTAGACAAACTGGTTAAAGAAAACAGCTTCTACGCCAAGGTCAATATCCCTGGTGGCCTGTACGCAGGGCACCCTAACCCGACACCGACCTATGGCGTTATGGCGTCATTCGTGACATCGGCCAAAGCCTCTGACGCCAGTGTTTACACGCTGGTTAAAGCGGTGTTTGAGAACTTTGATGAGTTCAAGAAGTTGCACCCTGCTTTTGGCAACCTTGATCCCAAGAACATGATCAAAGATGGCTTGTCCGCACCTCTGCACCCCGGTGCTGTGAAATACTACAAAGAAAAAGGCTGGATGTAATTCGGGTTCTTGAATTTTGAGTTGACCGGGCGGCACCTGCAAGCGGTGTCGCCCGCCTTTTTTTGAGCTGGAAATCTAAAGGTGCAGCGATGGGCGAAAAAAAAACTAAAGAGGCAGTGCCCGCGATGGATGCCGCGAAATTTGTAGCAGACAAGGACACCGGTGCGCGCGTGCCCGGACCACTGGTACGCAAGTTTTTCTTGTATGTGGCCATCACATGGTCTTTGTTTCAGCTTTGGATCGCCTCGCCCTTACCATTCAGCACCGGATTTTTTGTCTTCAACGACACCGAGTCTCGCGCTATCCATTTGGGTTTTGCGGTCTTTCTATCGTTCATGGCGTATCCGGCATCTAAGCGATCGTCAACAGATCGCGTGCCCGCCATTGACTGGGTATTGGCGCTGGTGGCAACCTTTTGCGCCTTGTATCTGTTCTTGTTTTACCGTGAGCTGGCTAATCGACCTGGCCAGCCCATCGCGATGGATATCTACGTGGGTGCCGTAGGCATGGTTCTGCTGTTGGAGGCGACTCGCCGGGTGTTGGGCTTGCCCATGGTCATTGTGGCATTGGTGTTTCTGGGGTACACCTTTGGCGGCCCTTACATGCCAGAAATGATTGCACACCGTGGTTTTTCATTGGCCCGTGCCATGAGTCATCAGTGGCTCACTACCGAGGGGGTGTTCGGTGTTGCCTTGGGCGTATCGAGCGGTTTTATCTTTTTGTTTGTGCTCTTTGGATCCTTGTTGGATAAAGCGGGTGCGGGTAACTACTTCATCAAATCCGCTTTTGCATTATTGGGTCACATGCGCGGGGGGCCCGCTAAGGCGGCTGTGTTGTCATCTGCTGCAACCGGCATCATTTCCGGCTCTTCGATTGCCAATGTGGTGACCACAGGTACGTTCACGATTCCTTTGATGAAGCGTGTGGGTTACCGACCTGACCAAGCGGGCGCGGTTGAGGTTTCGAGTTCTGTGAACGGGCAACTGATGCCGCCGGTGATGGGTGCTGCCGCTTTTCTGATGGTTGAGTACGTAGGTATTCCGTACATAGAGGTCATGAAGCATGCGTTTTTACCCGCCATCATTTCATACATTGCCCTGCTGTACATCGTCCACCTTGAGGCATTGAAAGCCAATATGGTGGGCCTGCCCCGGCGCGGCACTTCCAGCGCGCTGTCGCGTCTGGTGTCCTTTGCTCTGACCGTATCGGGCTTCGTTGTGCTGTCGGGGGTTGTTTATTGGGGCATTGGCTGGATCAAGGATGTGGCAGGCGCTGGGGCACTTTGGATTGTTGGCTTTGGTTTGTTATCTGGCTACGTTGGTTTGTTATGGTTTGGCGCCCAACAGCCCGAGCTGGAGTTGGACGACCCGGATGCGCCAGTGTTTCAGTTGCCAGAGATTGGTCCAACCGTCAAGTCTGGTTTGCATTACCTGCTGGCTGTGGTGGTGTTGATTTGGTGCTTGATGGTTGAGCAGTTGTCGCCAGGGCTGTCGGCTTTCTGGGCAACACTGTTTATGATTTTTGTGATGGTGACGCAAAAGCCGATCATTGCTTTTTTTCGAGGCGGTCGGGGCATGGGCGTGGCTGCTAAGCAAGGCCTTTATGATTTGATTGACGGTTTGGCCGCGGGTGCGCGCAACATGATTGGTATTGGCGTGGCCACAGCCGCGGCTGGCATCATTGTTGGCACGGTCTCACTCACTGGTATTGGCTTGGTGATGACAGAGCTTGTCGAGCTGTTGTCTGGCGGCAACTTGATGCTGATGCTGATTCTGGTGGCGGTGATCAGTCTGATTCTTGGCATGGGGCTGCCCACAACGGCTAATTACATCGTGGTGTCGACTTTGATGGCACCTGTGGTGGTTGAGCTTGGCGCGCAAAGCGGCTTGATTGTTCCCTTGATTGCGGTACACATGTTCGTGTTCTATTTTGGTTTGATGGCTGATGTGACGCCGCCGGTCGGTTTGGCATCGTTTGCAGCCGCAGCCATCGCGCGATCGGACCCATTAAAAACCGGGATCACGGCTTTTTTCTACAGTATGCGCACAGCGATCTTGCCGTTCCTGTTCATCTTCAATACCCAGCTGTTGTTGATCGGGTTAGATGGTCCCTTGCATTTGTTTATCACCGTCGTCAGCGCAGTGGTTGCGATGCTTGTTTTTGCCGCTGGGACGCAGGCGTATTTCCTGGTTAAGTCCAGGTGGTATGAAAGCGTTGCCTTGTTGCTCGTGGCCTTCACATTGTTCAGACCTGGGTTTTGGTGGGACATGGTGTACCCGCCCTACGCAGAGCTGCCAGCTTCGCAAATCAGCAAGCTGATAGAGGAGGCCTCAGCCAACACGGGTAAACGTTTGTGGATTGCGGGCACGAATTTAGATGGGAAAGATATCAAAAAAGGTGTCTTGCTGCCGCTCGGAGCGCCGGGTACTGCCCGTGAGCGCTTTGCCAAGGCGGGCTTGACGGTCATGCCGCAAGGCGAGACGCTTTTGATATCTCAGGTCAAGTTTGGCAGCAGAGCGGACAAATTGGGCTTTGAGCAGGGCTGGCGCATCGTCTCCGCTGAGGTTGCCGCCGACAGACCTGACAAAGAGTGGATGTTTGTTTTTGCTGGTTTGCTGTTGGCCGGCGTTGTGATGATTCAGCGCCGCAGACTGCCTGCTGCCGCGCCTAAAGAGAAGAAATAGGTGGCGCGAATTGCTTTGATCCATGCGCTTGCGCATGCCGTTGCGCCAATCAACGAAGAAATGGCCACGGCCTGGCCAGACTGCATTCGCATGAATTTGTTGGATGACAGCCTGTCTGCTGACCTGGCGCGCAGTGGCCAAGGGCTTGACGCGCAAATGCACCAGCGCTTTGAGGTGCTTGCGGCCTATGCGCAAAGTGCCGGCGCACAGGGCATTTTGTTTACCTGCTCGGCATTTGGGGCTTGCATTGAAGCGGTTGCGGCTAGTCGGCCGCTCATGCCGGTTTTAAAGCCCAATGAGGCCATGATTGCACAGGCGGCGCAGAGGGGCTCTCATGTGGGCTTGATCGCATCGTTTGCCCCAACATTGCGCAGCATGCCCATGGAGTTCCCTGCGTCGCTTAAGTTGAGCACCCGTTTGGTCACGCAGGCAATGGACGCGCTCGACAAAGGTGACATTCATCGGCATGATGCCTTGGTTGTCGCTGCGGCGCAGGAGCTCGCGCTCGACGGCTGTGATGTGATTGCGCTGGCACAGTTCAGTATGGCACGGGCGCAAGCTTTGGTTGTTAAAGCCACGGGTTTACCTGTATTGACGGCGCCCTCCAGTGCAGTTCAAGTGTTGCGTCAACGCATCCTAAATTAACGCCGTTCATCCATACGGCGCATAACCATCGTATAATTTTTGGCTTGACGGAAAACAATGCGGTCAAGGTGCTGCTTGTGTGGAGTAAAGCGTGGGAGTGTTTTGATGACGTCTGCGAACTCGCAAGCGGTGCAGTTTGATGAGGATCAAGCGCCACCGGTACCTCTGACCGAGCAACAGATTGTTGCGGTCAAGGCTGCAAACCCAAGTTTGTCGCCTTGGTTGGTGGTGTTGGTGCAGGCGGCGCTCGGCGTGGTGCTGGCGGGGTTCATCTGGTTGGTATTTGATGAGCGTGCGGCGGTTTCGGCCGCGTGCGGTTCCCTTGCCGTAGTGCTTCCTGGCGCGTTGTTTGCAAAAGGTATCACCGGGCGATTCGCTCGTGCAAATGTAGGGGCGGCTGTAGCGAGCTTCTTCTTGTGGGAATTCGTGAAGATCTTGGTAACGGTGGCAGTGATGTTTGCCGCTTACCGTTGGGTTGTTGGGTTGAATTGGCTTGCAATGCTGGCTGGTTTGATTGTGACCCTTAAGGTGTATTGGTTGGCTTTGGCGTTCAAACCCAAGGCCGGTGAAGTACAAAAATTAACGCCTAACGGCAAAAGTAACTGATCAAAGAGTAACTGATGGCTACTGAAGGAAATGTTGCGCAACACGGCCCTACGGCTGGTGAGTACATCGGACACCATTTAAAACACTGGCAGACGTCTGAGCAGACTTCTGTCATTGACATGTCTGTATTCAACCTTGATTCCATTTTTTGGGCTGCCTTGTTGGGTTGTTTGGGCTTGTTTGTGATGTGGCGCGTGGCCAAAAGTGTGACCGCTGGCGTGCCCGGGCGTCTGCAGGCGGCAGTCGAAATCCTGTTGGAAATGGTTGATACCCAGGCTAAAGGCATCATTCATAACGCAGAGTCACGCAAGTTTGTGGGGCCCTTGGCTCTGACGGTGTTTGTCTGGGTGTTTCTGCTCAATTCAATGGATTTCTTGCCGGTTGACCTGATTCCTTTGGCTTGGGAGATGATTTACGGCGCGGCCGGTGGCGATCCGCATCATGCCTACATGCGTGTGGTTCCCACGGCTGACCTTTCGACAACGTTGGCGATGTCAACCTCGGTTTTGCTGGTGTGTTTCTACTACAACGTCAAAATCAAAGGCTTTGGCGGTTGGGCGCATGAGTTGGTTACGGCGCCTTTTGGAACCAGCAAAAACCCAGTGATTGCATTGATTCTGGGGATCTTGAATTTCGCCATGCAAATGATTGAATTCACAGCCAAGACGGTGTCGCATGGGATGCGACTGTTTGGCAACATGTACGCAGGCGAATTGCTGTTCATGTTGATTGCGCTGATGGGTGCGGTTGGCTTTGGCTCTGCCACGGGTATCTGGCTCTGGTTTGGTCATGTGATAGCGGGTACAGGCTGGGCAATTTTTCACATTTTGATTGTGGCGCTTCAGGCCTTTATTTTCATGATGTTGACCTTGGTGTATGTGGGACAAGCCCACGACCATCATTAATATTTTTGGTTTTCTTTTTTCTTAACTTAAATCCTTAGGAGTTTTCAATGGAACACGTTCTCGGTTATGTGGCTTTGGCTGCTGGCTTGATCATTGGTTTGGGCGCTGTTGGTGCCTGTATCGGCATCGGCATCATGGGTAGCAAGTACCTCGAAGCTGCTGCACGTCAGCCTGAGTTGATGAATGAACTGCAAACAAAAATGTTCTTGTTGGCTGGTTTGATCGATGCTGCTTTCTTGATTGGCGTTGGTATCGCCATGATGTTTGCGTTTGCTAATCCATTCGTGTTGAAGTGATTTTTTTCACCTTTCACTGATTTAGAGAGGTGTTGTTGTGAATATTAACGCAACCTTCTTTGCGCAGCTGGCGGTGTTTTTCCTGTTGGTGCTGTTCACGATGAAATTCGTGTGGCCGCCCATCGCCAAAGCACTTGACGAGCGCGCATCGAAAATCGCCGACGGCTTGGCTGCCGCTGACAAAGCGCGTGCTGAACTGTCGTCTGCTAACAAGCGCGTCGAGGCGGAGTTGGCCCAGTCACGTACAGAGACAACTGCCCGTCTTGCTGATGCAGAGCGTCGCGCGCTGGCCATGATCGAGGAGGCCAAGGTCAAAGCTGTCGACGAAGGTGCCAGGATCATTGCGGCAGCGAAGGCTGAAGCTGAACAGCAGACGGTCAAAGCACGCGAAGCACTGCGTGAGCAAGTGGCTGCCTTGGCGGTCAAAGGTGCTGAGCAAATTCTGCACAAGGAAATCAACGCGGCTGTTCATGCGGACCTTTTGGGCCGCTTGAAAACTGAGCTTTAAGAGAACGCCATGGCTGAACTTGCCACTATTGCCCGTCCTTATGCTGAAGCGTTGTTTAAGGCTGCGTCATCAGAAGCTGCAACCGTGTTGCAATGGCTCGATGAATTAGCTGTGGTGGCTTCAGATGCCAGACTGCTGGCTTATGCTGCCAGTCCAAAAACTACGGCAGAGCAGGCCTATGCATTGATAGTGGGCGTTATGAAGACGCCTCTGGATGTGCATGCGCAGAACTTCCTGCGCGCAGTTATTGATAACAACCGTTTGGGTTTTTTGTCTGAGATTGCTGTGCAATTTCGGGCACTGGCCAATGCGAAAAACGGATCAAGCGACGCTGTGATTTTCAGCGCCTTTCCAATCGAAGACCAAACACTATCGGATGTGGCTTTGGTATTGGAAAAGCGCTTTGAGCGAAAGCTCAATGTTTCGGTTGCACTGCAGCCGGATTTGATTGGCGGCATTCGCGTGGTCGTAGGCGACGAAGTACTTGACACTTCTGTCAAGGCGCGTCTGGAACAAATGAAAGTGGCGCTGACGGCTTAAGGCATTGCCTGAAGTCGCAGACCTCAACAAAGAAGGAAGGAACGAGTCATGCAACTCAATCCCGCAGAGATTTCTGAACTGATTAAGAGCCGCATTGAGGGCCTCTCCTCAGAGGCGAATGTGCGCAACGAAGGTACGGTCGTGAGCGTGACAGACGGTATTTGTCGCGTCCATGGTCTGTCGGACGTGATGCAGGGCGAGATGTTGGAGTTCTCCGCAGGCTCCGATGGTCAGCCAACCTATGGCTTGGCGTTGAACCTTGAGCGTGACTCGGTTGGCGCCGTGATTTTGGGTGAATACGAACACATCTGCGAAGGCGAGACGGTGAAGTGCACCGGTCGAATCTTGGAAGTGCCAGTTGGTCCCGAGCTCAAAGGTCGCGTGGTGAACGCACTTGGACAGCCGATTGACGGCAAAGGCCCTATCAATGCCAAGATGACTGACGTGATCGAAAAAGTCGCACCTGGTGTGATTGCCCGCGAATCTGTCAGCCAGCCAATGCAAACTGGCTTGAAGTCGATTGACTCCATGGTGCCCGTCGGACGTGGTCAGCGAGAGTTGATCATTGGTGACCGCCAGACTGGTAAAACAGCAGTCGCGATTGATGCCATCATCAACCAAAAAGGTCAAAACGTAACCTGCGTTTACGTTGCCATTGGCCAAAAAGCCAGCAGCGTTAAAAACGTGGTGCGTGCGCTAGAGCAAGCAGGTGCGATGGAATACACCATCGTGGTGGCTGCTACAGCATCCGAGTCCGCTGCGATGCAATACGTTTCCGCCTACTCAGGCTGCACCATGGGCGAATACTTCCGCGACCGCGGAGAAGACGCCTTGATCGTGTATGACGATTTGTCCAAGCAGGCTGTGGCCTATCGCCAAGTTTCTTTGCTGTTGCGTCGGCCACCAGGCCGTGAAGCCTACCCCGGCGACGTGTTCTATCTTCACAGTCGTTTGCTCGAGCGTGCTGCTCGTGTGAATGCTGATTATGTTGAAGCTTTTACTAAAGGTGCCGTCAAGGGTAAGACCGGATCGCTGACGGCGTTGCCGATCATTGAAACGCAAGCTGGTGACGTATCCGCGTTCGTTCCGACCAACGTGATTTCGATTACCGATGGTCAAATCTTCTTGGAAACGAGTTTGTTTAACGCCGGTATCCGGCCCGCTATCAATGCCGGTATTTCGGTGTCGCGCGTGGGTGGTGCTGCTCAGACCAAATTGATTAAGAACTTGTCTGGTGGTATCCGTACCGACTTGGCACAGTACCGTGAGCTGGCAGCTTTTGCCCAGTTCGCGTCTGACTTGGATGAAGCGACCCGCAAGCAGCTTGAACGCGGTGCACGTGTGACTGAACTGCTCAAACAAGCACAGTACAGTCCCATGCCCATCTCCATCATGGCCTCGACCTTGTTCGCTGTGAACAAAGGTTATATGGATGATGTTGAGCTGCCAAAAATCCTGTCATTTGAGCGCGGCCTGCACGCTTACTTGAAAGACAAGCATGCTGCTTTGTTGGCCAAGTTGGAAGAAGCCCGAGCCATGGACAAAGATGCCGAGGTTGAGCTCAACACCGCTGTTGCTGCATTCAAAAAGACCTTTGCCTAAGCTCAGCTCGCACAGATTAGGAGACTGATATGGCTACTGGTAAGGAAATACGCGGCAAGATCAAAAACTTCGAAAGCACGAAGAAGATCACCAAGGCCATGGAGATGATTTCGGTCTCCAAGATGCGTAAGGCGCAAGACCGTATGCGTGCGGCGCGTCCTTATTCTGAAAAGGTTCATAACATCGCGGCCAACCTGGGTAAGGCTAACCCCGAGTATGTGCATGCCTTCATGAAGCTCAATGACGCAAAAGTAGCGGGTCTGATTGTGGTGACCACGGACAAAGGTTTGTGCGGCGGTCTGAACACCAACGTGTTGCGCGGCGTCACCAGCATGCTCCGTGACCGTCAGGCCAAGGGTGAGTCTGTTCGTGCGGTCGCCATTGGCAACAAAGGTTTGGGTTTTCTCAATCGCATCGGTGCTCAAGTCGTGGCCAACGTGACACAGCTGGGCGACCGGCCGCACTTAGAGCGGCTCATTGGACCCGTTAAGGTTCTGTTGGACGCTTACGCCAAGGGTGAAGTGAATGCTGTTTACCTGAGCTACACCCGATTCATCAACACAATGAAGCAGGAAGTGGTGATGGAGCGGTTGTTGCCCTTGTCAGCATCACAGATGCAGGCTGATGCAGCAGCAAACGACGTTGCAGCCGGCACGCAACATGGTTGGGACTATATTTATGAGCCCGACGCGCAGGCCGTGATCGATGACCTTCTGGTGCGTTATGTTGAGGCTTTGGTCTTTCAGGCCGTGGCTGAAAACATGGCATCCGAGCACGCAGCACGGATGGTTGCCATGAAAGCTGCGACTGATAACGCAGGCAATGTGATTGGCGAGCTCAAACTGGTTTACAACAAAACCCGTCAGGCTGCCATCACGAAAGAGTTGTCAGAAATCGTCTCGGGCGCAGCGGCCATTGCCGCCTGATCGTCTATCCGCACAAGCGCAAGATTTAAATTTATTGGAGCAAGAATCAAATGGCTCAAGATACTACAAACACAAACGTCCAAGGGAAAATCGTTCAGTGCATTGGTGCAGTGGTTGACGTGGAATTTTCACGCGATCACATGCCACGCATCTATGACGCGTTGAAGCTCGAAGGCTCCGCCTTGACCCTGGAAGTGCAGCAGCAATTGGGAGACGGTATTGTTCGCACCATTGCTTTGGGCTCCAGCGACGGTCTGCGTCGTGGTCTGATGGTGACCAACACCGGCAAGGCCATTTCTGTGCCTGTTGGTACGGCCACCTTGGGCCGTATCATGGACGTGTTGGGTAACCCCATCGACGAACGTGGGCCTGTGCTGAGCGACACCTTTGCCTCTATTCACCGCAAAGCACCTAGCTATGACGATCTGAGCCCCTCGCAGGAACTGTTGGAAACTGGTATCAAGGTGATTGACTTGGTTTGCCCGTTTGCCAAAGGCGGTAAGGTGGGTCTGTTCGGTGGCGCTGGCGTGGGCAAGACAGTGAACATGATGGAGTTGATCAACAACATCGCCAAAGCGCACAGCGGTTTGTCGGTGTTTGCTGGTGTGGGTGAGCGTACCCGTGAAGGTAACGACTTCTATCATGAGATGGCAGACTCCGGCGTTGTGAACCTTGAGAACCTGCCAGAGTCCAAAGTGGCCATGGTTTATGGTCAGATGAATGAGCCTCCTGGCAACCGTCTGCGCGTGGCTTTGACCGGACTGACGATTGCTGAGTCTTTCCGTGACGAGGGCAAAGATGTGCTGTTCTTTGTGGACAACATTTACCGTTACACCTTGGCCGGTACAGAGGTATCAGCGCTGTTGGGTCGTATGCCTTCTGCTGTGGGCTACCAGCCTACCTTGGCTGAAGAGATGGGTCGTTTGCAAGAACGCATCACGTCCACCAAAGTTGGTTCGATCACGTCCATTCAGGCCGTGTACGTGCCCGCTGATGACTTGACCGATCCCTCCCCTGCAACCACCTTTGCCCACTTGGACTCCACTGTGGTGTTGAGTCGTGACATTGCATCGCTGGGTATTTACCCTGCTGTGGATCCGCTGGACTCTACCAGTCGCCAGCTTGACCCGAATGTGGTTGGGCAAGATCACTATGAGACCGCTCGTGCCGTGCAAGGGACGCTGCAGCGCTACAAAGAGTTGCGTGACATCATTGCTATTTTGGGCATGGATGAATTGGCACCAGAAGATAAATTGACGGTTGCACGTGCTCGTAAGATCCAGCGTTTCTTGTCGCAGCCTTTCCACGTTGCTGAAGTGTTCACAGGTTCACCTGGTAAATACGTGTCTTTGGCTGAAACCATCCGTGGTTTCAAGATGATCGTGGCCGGCGAGTGTGATCACTTGCCTGAGCAGGCTTTCTACATGGTTGGTACCATCGACGAAGCCTTCGAGAAAGCCAAGAAGATCTAAAACCCAGTGACCCCAAGTGCCGTGTCATCCACGGCGCTGGTGTCGCACTGATTGGAAACCCTATGAACACCATCCATGTTGATGTGGTTAGCGCAGAGGAATCAATCTTCTCGGGTGAAGCGCGCTTTGTAGCTTTGCCTGGCGAGGCTGGTGAACTCGGTATTTACCCACGCCACACACCCTTGATCACCCGTATCAAGGCTGGTTCCGTGCGTATTGAGATGGCTGACGGCGGTGAGGAATTTGTTTTCGTCGCTGGCGGCATTCTTGAAGTTCAGCCCAATTGCGTGACTGTTTTGTCTGACACCGCCATCCGTGGTGCTGATCTGGACGAAGAAAAAGCCAATGCCGCCAAACTGGCAGCCGAGGAGTCTTTGCGCAACGCCAAATCTGAAGTCGACTTCGCCAGAGCGTCCTCTGAGTTGGCCGTCATGGCTGCGCAAATTGCAGCACTCAGAAAGTACCGCGGCAAAAACTGATTGTTATCAGCGCGTAAGA
>CAWUSQ010000023.1:0-30963 GCA_963925275.1 uncultured Rhodoferax sp. | reverse complement strand
CCTTAAAGCTGACCTCCCTCCTTCGTACCAACGTGATGCAGCTGTGTCTGGCATTCCCCAAAATCATTACAGGTAGTTGATAACCCTGTTCGATACCGCTCGAACGCCTGTGCGCTTTGAGGGCTAAACGTTCTTTCTTGTAACCCAAGCAGGCTGCAGCGCAGGCAACGCTGCCCTCCAACTTCAACAATGACACGGTCAAGAGCAGCAAGTCCATTAGCTATGCTGAGGTGGTAATGAACAGTAGGGGTGAACTTCTTGCCATGGTTGGTGGCGTGCGGTAGCTGGGCTCGTTCTCAGGTCCGAAGTGTGGCTGGGAAGATTACCGGTGACATCCGGCGGATGTGTCCTCTAGTTGCTGCGAATGAAATCAGCAATGCTTCGAACGGCCTCAGCCTCAGCGTTGATATAACCATGCCAATGATTAGGTCCACAAGGTTTTCCTGTCGGGTTATTTCCACTGGAAATCATAGCAACGCCAACCTTTTTACTGGATGTGAGTTTTGCCTTCAGTTCATCTATCAGTTTTGGATTGCTTCCGGGGCACTCATCTTTTTCGTGACCCGAAATCAAGATAGGAATTGTGAGTTTCTCTACGTCCATTGAAAGTACCCCACTGTTCTTGTTAGCACGGAATGTCATTGATGACAACACGATCCCAGAAAGCACTGCGCGCTTGTCAATAAGTGCAGTATTCACGGCGGAAATCGCCCCCAGTGACGTTCCAATCAGCCAAACCGGTTTTTTCAATTCTTTCGCGAACTCGACCACCTGCATTACGTCTGAACCATGGTCATCAGATTCGCGACTCCGCCCATTCCACAGATCCCCCGCCCTTGGGGGCTTCCCCATCAAGACCACATTCAATTTCTCCGACGAAAACTGACCAACAGTTCGAACTAAAAAATTTATTCCATCAGGTCTCCCTGTGTCAGCACTTTTATTTCCGATGGTGAATGGTCCGCCGGGAAGGAGGACAACGGTGGCAATTGCATCATCTCTATCAATAGAGAAAATTGGTATGGGCCCGTTTCCAGATGCCGCCTGAATTGTTGACCATTGCTCTTGCGCTAGCAGATTGCATGAAAAGACTGTCAACAAAACGAATGCAAGTATTTTTTTCATGGCTTCGATCATTCTTAAAGGAAGTCCACTAATGCAGCCCATTAGCAGTACAGTTTGAGACTAAAGACTTTTCGGCCATCTGCATATCCCCCGATCAGGTGTCTTTTGACCATCTTCCAACTTTTGAGAGACATGGGAAGGCTGAAAGTACCCAAGCCGGCTCAAGCACAGGCACCGCTGGCAGTGCTTCCCATCCTACCGATTTGAACAATGACACGGTCAAGAGCAGCAAGCCCATTAGCTATGCTGAGCTGGTGCCTCGTACTGGCAACTGGCAACTGGCCTTCCATAGCCAGTTTGCTCAGAACATCAGCACGTCCATGTCATCAGGCGAGTAAGCGCTCAAAACCCGCATGGTGTGAACCAGCTTAGTAGTTGTCCAGCACTGCGCCCTTACTGGCGGTGGATGCGTTAAATGCAAACTTGGCTTGCACGCCACGGGTGTAACGGGGCGCGGGAGCGGTCCAGACCGCGCGGCGTTTGGCAATTTCTTCGTCGGGTACGTTGAGTTGCAGCAGCAAGGCGTGGGAGTCGATGGTGATCGAGTCGCCCTCGTGGATGAGCGCAATCGTGCCTCCGACTGCGGCCTCGGGCGCCACGTGGCCCACCACCATGCCCCAAGTGCCGCCCGAGAAGCGGCCATCGGTTATCAGGCCCACGCTTTCGCCTAAGCCCGCGCCGATCAGGGCGCCGGTGGGTGCCAGCATTTCGGGCATGCCTGGGCCACCTTTGGGGCCCAGGTAGCGCAGCACCATCACGTCACCAGCCACGATGTTGCCAGCCAAAATGGCTGTGAGCGCCGATTGTTCATCATCAAACACGCGTGCCGGCCCAGTCATTACCGGCTTTTTAAGGCCAGTGATCTTGGCCACCGCACCCTCGGGCGACAGATTGCCTTTGAGGATAGCCAGGTGGCCACGGGCGTACATGGGCTTGTCTATGGGGCGAATCACGTCTTGGTCTGCGCGTGGCACATCGGGCACGTCTTTGAGCACTTCGGCAATGGTCTGACCAGTGATGGTGATGCAGTCGCCGTGCAACAGGCCCGCTGCGAGCAAGGTTTTCATGACCTGCGGAACGCCGCCGGCCCGGTGCAAATCCACTGCCAGGTATTTGCCGCTGGGCTTTAAGTCACACAACACAGGTGTTTTGACGCGCACGCGCTCAAAGTCGTCTATCGTCCACTCCACTTCGGCGGCGTGGGCAATGGCCAAAAAGTGCAGCACCGCGTTGGTCGATCCACCTGTGGCCATGATCACGGCCACCGCATTTTCAAGCGACTTGCGGTTGACGATGTCGCGGGGCTTGATGTCTTTTTTGATGGCCTCAATCAGCACCTTGGCTGATTCTTTGGCTGAATTCATTTTTTCGTCATGCGGGTTGGCCATGGTGCTCGAATAGGGCAATGACAAACCCAAGGCCTCAAATGCGCTGGACATGGTGTTAGCGGTGTACATGCCACCACATGAGCCGGTTCCTGGGACAGCGCGCTGCTCGATCTCGTGCAGGTCAAAGTCGCTCAGATTGCCTGCTGCGTTTTGCCCCACGGCCTCAAACACGCTCACGATATTCAGATCTTTGCCTTGGTAGAGCCCAGGAAGAATCGTCCCGCCGTAGACGTAAATCGCTGGCACATTGGCGCGCAACATGCCCATCATGCCGCCGGGCATGTTCTTGTCACAACCGCCCACCACCACCACGCCGTCCATCCACTGGCCTTGTACGCAGGTCTCGATGCAGTCGGAGATGACCTCCCTGCTGATCAGGCTGTACTTCATGCCCTCAGTGCCCATGGCCATGCCATCGGAGATAGTGGGCGTGCCAAACACCTGGGCGTTGCCGCCTGCCTCTTCAATGCCATCTATGGCCGCGTCAGCGAGCCTTTGCAAGCCGCTGTTGCAAGGCGTGATGGTGCTGTAACCGTTGGCCACACCGACCATTGGTTTTTTGAAGTCCGACTCTTCATAGCCCATGGCGTAGTACATGGACCGGTTGGGCGCTCGGGACTTGCCTTCGGTGATGTTGGCGCTTCGGCGGTTGATGGGCAGGATGGGAATGATTTTTTCGGACATGGGCGTGGATCTGTTGTGGGGAAGAAATGCAAATTCTACGTTGCCATACCCAGTAAGCCGCTGCTTTTTCAAAGGAGTGAGACGTAAAAATGCAATGCAGCCATCGCCAAATGCCGTTATCAGGGCGTGAAGCAAACCAACATCACTTAACAAAAAGCCTTGTGCGTACCCCATTCCCGATGATCGCCCTCCTCTTGGCGACTGCCACCACGTTCAGCTAAGCAGCCTCAGATTGCACAGCTTGCCCACAGTTCTTCGCGAAGAGTCCACCCCAATCGTTGCCCATCAGCCAGCCCAAGGTGCCCTGTGCTACGCCGCCTTTGCCATCTTGCATTCCGGTGAGAGCGAGAGGCCCGCCTATGTCGCCCAGGTACGCACCTGCTCCTGTGTTGAGGATGCTGATCAAAAGCGCACCAACCACTTCTTTTTCGATGACGTCCAAGCGGGGAAGTGAGAATCAGCCAATTCAAGCAAACCACCCTCGGGCGAAGCTTCGGGTATGGTTTAAGTCAGACAAGTGCATAGGCAGACTGGACCATGTGCCTGCGCCACCATCGTGCACTCGCACACAACTGAAATCTTCACAGTACCTCTGCAGGTACCGCGCGTGTCCTGCACCAAACGCCTGCCTACAATCATGGCGCTACAGGCGCGTGTTTTAGTCGTGTCTTGAGCAAATACCTCAGCTCTCAGGCTCTTACGAGTCCAGTACCCCATGAAGTGGAAACCTAGAAAAAATTCGCTGTTTGCCATTTTGTTGCGTTCGCCCTGGTGGTACAGCTTTGCGCTGGCCCTGCTTGTGTCACTGGTAGCCATCGCCCTGTTTCCCGTCAACCTGAGAGCCGCAGGTGTACTCGGCAGTTTTCCTTTTGTTGTGATTGGCGTGTTGGCCATGCGCCGCCAGTGGAAACAACCCAGCGCAGCCATGGTTGAGCGCACCTCGCAGGGCTTGCAAGCGCTGGACTGGGCTCGACTGTCACCCTTGTTACAACAAGCCTTGGGACGCCAGGGCTATGTGGTTGAGGCCAGTCCACGGGCTGAAGCGGATTTTGAGTTGTACAAAGACGGCCGCAAAGGCTTGCTGCTAGCAAGGCGCTTCAAGAGTACGCAAACCGGCATCGAACCTTTGAGTGCGCTGCGCCAAGCTGCAGACGAGGTCGGTCTAGACGATGTTATTTTCGTGGCCCTGGGCGAGCTGTCTGACAAGGCACAACACTTCGCCACAAACAACCGGGTCATCGTATGGCGTGCACCGGAGCTGACGGCGCTCAAGTTGATTCAGCCCTGAAATTTGCGTGACGGTGTTCTCGCCGAGACAGATTTGACCAGTGATTAACTGGCCACGTTCTCAAGGGCCAGACGGATCCGCTCGATTGTCTCGTTCATCGGCGCCGTGACCAGCACTGCCAGCCCCAACTTCCTGGCGATGTCGTTGACCACTGCCGGGTTGAGCGGAATACCACCGGCGTCGATGGCTTTGATCAGGTCGTTCGCACGTTGCTGTGCAGACAAGGGTTGCTGACGTTTCAGGAGCTGTTTGAGTAAATTCATGGCTTTCATGCCTGGCTTTTGGGCCCACCTTCACTGGTCAGTCAACATGGGCTGGGTGGTTAATCTAGCGTCGGCGTCAACACGCTCACTACACGGTACAAACGACGTCTACCTTTGGCTAGGACGCAGTGGCTAATGCGGGCACACCCAGTTCCGCTTTTGCTCAGTTCGTTCTGCACGCATCTCATTGGGGGGAGTCGAAGGCGGCGAGTCGGATCATTACCTGGACGATGCGGCCGGCCGCGGGCAGCGGATGAATGGGCACAACAAAGCACCTGAATTCGGTTGTCTAAGACAAGTATACCGACCCGCTCAGTGCTCACGCACGAGACTGTCAGCGTCTGCGGCGCGCCCTGAAAAAGGCGGCGTATCAATGGGCAATCTCACCGCATGCATTTGCACAGGTCTGGACAAGGTGCCAGCTTATAATTGGGACTCGAAAACAAACAAAATTCCTCTATCAACTGGTGCCGATTACTGCTCTGAATTGAGCTCGGTTTTGGTAGCAGGCGCGTAGCAAACAGCGCCCCCGAAATGGCCTCGGCAGTATTTATTCATGCAAGAAATTCGCGTTCAATTCACCTGGCTCACGGCGTTTTATTCACCGATGGTTGTCATGCTGACGGACTCATTTTTGCAAGCTCAGGGCCTCAGGCTGACCTGGACTGTCGCCACACCTGGGCACTCTGCCGTGGATGCCTTGGTTGACGGCTCTGCAGATGTTGTTCAAACAACGCTGACCAATGCGTTTGGCTTTCTGAGCCAAGGGAAATCTTCGCCCTGCCTGCATTTCGGTTTGGTCAACGAGACCGACGGTTTTTTCATAACCGGGCGTCAAGATGAGCCTCAATTTACCTGGAAAAAGCTTGAAGGCGCTAAGCTGTTGATTCTGCACGGTGGCCAGCCCATGCAGATGTTCAAGTACGCCTGCCACAGGCAATCCATTGATTTCAACAAGATTGAGCTCATCAATGTATCCCCGGATCAGATGGACAAAGCGTATCGAGCAGGCCTTGGCGACTACATCCATCAGCAGGGACCTGTGCCGCAACAACTGGTCGCAGATGGTGTGGGCAGCATCGTGGCCGCAGTCGGGCCCGCTGTGGGTCAATGTGGTTTTTCAAGTCTTGCGGCTACGCGGAAATGGCTCGCAAGTGAGCAGGCGATCGCGTTCACCAAGGCTTACAAAGCGGCCAAAGCGCACTTGGTACATGCCCCTGCTGCGCAGCTGGCAGACGAACTTAGCCCGTTTTTTCCTGACATCGAGAACAATGTGCTCACGCAATGCTTGCAGGACTATCAAAAACTGGGCTGCTGGTCAGAGCAGATCGCGATCACCGACGCCCACTACCAGAGCATGTTGGACATCTACGCGTTCAATGGCGCGATCAAGGAGCGTTACCCGTACGAGTCGGTCTGCGCCAGGCCACCGGGTCACTGAAACCCGCCAAGTGAGCGTCCACCACCCAAGACCTCGACCACCTTGCTTGAACAGCGCACCCCAGGCAAGCGCAGCTAACCAAGTCTGTAGACTGCTCGTTACAAAACGGTGCTGTGCGGTCTACACGGTGCCCCCGTGAACGTGTGTCTGCGCGACGCGTCCTGAATCGCCAAGCTCGCTTCATTGGGTGAGCGGTGATTCACCGCCCATGGCCTATCCTGCATTGCAGCCAACGGCACGTCCCGTCTAAAGGGCTAGTTATCCTGAGCCCGTGGACGCTTGAAATCCTCGCGTTCGAGCAGCCAGGACACAGCGATACCAATCAGCAAACCCCAGAATGGGGCTCCGATGTTCCAAAGCGCCACGTCACCAACCGTCACGATGAACGTGATCAGCGCACCAAAACTGAACCGATCGCGGAATGAGGCGATGAATGCGTTTTGAAGTACGCGCAGCATGGCCAGCCCAGCCAGCGTTGCAATAAAGGCCGGCGGGGCGCCCAACATTAGCCGCGTCAGCAGGGGCGACATCAATCCAAAAATAATTGCAAAAATACCAACTGCGATGGCTGCCGTGTAATGACGGTGCTTGTCGCCGCTGCTGGTGATCACGGCATTCACTGGCCCTGTCAGGCAGGTTGGAACGGTGCCAACGAGCGCAGCCAACACCGATCCGGCGCCACAGCCCACGGTAATGGCGTTGATGGGTGCTCGGTGACCACTGGCGCTGAGTACGGCCATACCTTGACCGTTCTGAACCACCAGCACGGTGATGGCGATCGGCACCACGAGTTCCACCATGGCGGCCCAGGACCACTGCGGCTGATACAGGTTAGGGGAAGCAAATGAAAACAGCGCCCCAGACGGCGGCCTGAAACTTCCCAGTAGCCAGACGGCAAGCGCCCCAGCAAGCAAGGCGCCAATCAGCGGCGGCACATAGCGTGCAATGCGCGGCGCGCATGAGATCGAAAGAAACACAAGGGCCATCGGTAAGGCAACCGCTATATCGTCGCGAAAAGCATGTACCACGCCAGTGCCAAAGCGCAGAAAAACGCCCGCCACCATGGCCATCACGATCGGCATCGGAATCGAGGCCATGGTGCGCCGTACCCAGCCCGACAGACCAAGTAACAACATCAAAACGCCAGTGACGTGGAAAGCGCCAATCACCTCTGGATAGCTCAGGTGTCCCAGGGCAGGCCCAACCAAGACAGCACCAGGAATGGTCCAGAAAAAAGCCAATGGCTGGCGGTAAAGCAGCGAGAAAATGATCGTGATGATCCCATTGATGAACAGGGAGCCAAAGATCCAGGATGAAATATCCGATTCCGACAGTCCGCCCATGGCCCCGACCGCCAGGATGATGGCTATCGGGCCACTTGCGGCAAACAGAAACGCAACCACAGCGTTAGCCGCATAGACAGCCCCAAAATCCGACAGAACGCGCCCGAGAGCGGGTATCGGCAGTTGAATTCTTTCCAGCACCTGAGCGACCTCCTAAAGAATCAGTCTACCTCAGGGCAATACGCTCTCTTGGGTGTGTCGACACCCAAGCCAAATTAACGCCACTGCCCGCACAATGAATAGGCCACGTGAATGATGGCTGAAACACTGCGCTTGCGGCCAGGTGGCGTCTCTTGGATGTCCGCCTAGCGGTTGTGAGACTTTCTCATACCGTACCTTGATCACGCAATCTCGCAATCGCTGCCGCGTCGTAACCGAGCTCCTGAAGCAGGGAATCGGTATCTGCGCCAAGTTCAGGAGCGATGCCAACCCGTTCCACCGACTGAGGCGAACGAATCGGACTTGCCATGGTGCGAATCGTGCCCCGAGTCGGATGGGGTGCCTGCATGATGCAAGCTCGCTCAGCTGCAAACGGGTTGTCCAGGGCCTGCGCCACGTCATACACCGGTGAGACGGGTACCAGCCCGGCCAAGCGATTCAGCCAGACAGCGGTGGTTTGTTCACCAAATTTCGCATCCAAAATCTCGGTCAACGCCTCGCGGTTGCTCAGTCGGACCTTGTAGTTGCAAAACCGCGCATCAGTGGCCAATTCAGGAATGCCCAAACCATTGGCAAGAACAGGCCAAAATTTCTCTTTGTTACACATCACAAAAATCCAGCCATCCTGAGTTCGGTACAACTGACTCGGCGTCAAAGACGGATGTGCAGACCGCGGTTGACGCTGGACTCTTTGCGACTCGTTCAAGTACCAGGTGCCGACATAGTTCAGATTGCTCATGGCAACGTCATACAGGCTGACATCCATATCGCGTCCCTTGCCGTTGGCACGTGCATCGATGATGCCCGCCAGCATGGCCAAGGCCGTCGTGACGCCAGTCATCATGTCGATGACCGACAAACCCATTCGAGCCGGCGGACCATCGGGTTCACCGGTCACCGACAAATAGCCCGCCTCTGCTTGCATCAGATAGTCATAGCCCGGCCAATTTTTTCGAGACCCCTCTCTACCGTAGGCTGACAGATGCGCACAGACAATTTTGGGGTTCACATGCTTGAGCGTGTCATAGGTAAGTCCAAGCTTGGCTGGCAGATCACCACGCAGATTGTCAAACACCGCATCAGCCGTTTGTGCCAAACGGTGAAACACAGCCATGCCCTCGGGTGCCTTTAAGTTCAAGGCAAGACTTTTCTTGTTCCGGTTGAAGGCCTGATAGAAATGGCTGTCCCCAGGCCCAAAAAAATAAGGACCAACGCCACGTCCCACATCGCCGCCATCGGCCGGGTTTTCAATTTTGATGACCTCTGCCCCCATGTCGGCCAGATGCAGAGAGCCAAAAGGGCCCGCGCCATACTGCTCAACGGCAAGAATGCGAACTCCTTCAAGTGGTAACTTCATATGCGATTGCGCTCAATCAATTGCTTGGCGATGATGATTCGCTGCATCTCATTGGTACCCTCGCCTATCAACAACAACGGTGCGTCACGGTACAGGCGCTCAATCGAAAACTCCCGTGAATAACCGTAGCCGCCATGAATGCGCATGGATTCAAGCGCGTTTTCCATAGCGGCCTCGGTAGCGAAATATTTAGCCATACCCGCTTCCATGTCACAGCGTTCACCTCGGTCAAACGCTGTTGCGGCGGCCTGAACCAACAACGAAGCCGCCTCCACTCGGGTGGCCATTTCCCCTAATTTCAGTTGGATGGCCTGGTGCTCACAGATGGGCTTGCCGAAGGTCTTGCGTTGCTGGGCGTACAACACGGCCTCCTGCAATGCGGCTCGCGCAACCCCCGCACCACGGGCCGCTACATTGATGCGTCCGAGCTCCAGTCCATTGAGTACGTACTGCAAGCCGCGGCCCTCGATACCGCCAATCAGGCAAGTAGCGGGCACCCGGTAGTTGTCAAATTGAAGTTCGCAGGTGTCTATGCCACGGTAACCCAATTTTTCTAGTTTGCGGGTCACGTTGAAGCCTGGCCCCTTTTCGGCGATGAACAAACTCATACCTTTGTGCCGTGGTTGTGCCTTGGGGTCGGTCTTCACCAACAAGGCAATCGTATTGCCATACAGGCTATTGGTGATCCAGGTTTTGGCACCGTTGACCACATAGTCATCGCCATCTCGAACGGCTGTGGTTCGAATGGCTTGCAAATCGGTGCCGCAATCAGGCTCTGTTAATCCAATGCCACCTCGCAATGTGCCGGTAGCAAACAAGGGCAGGTAATGGGATTTTTGTTCGGGCGTGCCATTTTTTTGTACAGCCCAGGCCATGATCAGGTGCGAATTAAGGATACCTGACACCGACATCCACACGCAAGAGATGTGTTCAATGATTTTTGCATAGGTTGATATCGACAAACCCATGCCACCGTAGGCCGGGTCAATGATGCATCCAAAAAGCCCCATGGTTTTCATCTTCTCGACAATTTCCGCGGGATAGATATCGTCTTTGTCCAGTCTGTGTACGTGCGGTCTGACCTCGCTGTCCAAAAATCGATCCACTGCGTCCAGGATCATTTTTTCTTCATCTGCCTTGTTCATGGTTATTGACTCACTGTTCATACTTGCATAGAGGAAGGGTTCGCCAGGGCGATCTGCAGAGTTGCTGCCGTGCGCATCGTCACGCGGCTAGACGCCTGTCCTAAGCAACGCACTCGAAGTGCGCCCAATCCAAAAGTCAAACGGGTAATCAGATTTCCCCCGAACACCACTGTTCTAGGCGCTAGCATCAAGCCTGCGCGGGTCGATCTTGCACGCCGTAGCCGCGCTTGGGGATCAACACTGTTCGCTCAAAAGTCATGAACACCGTGCCATCGGCTTTTGTCCCCGTTGTGCGCACGGTGACCACGCCTTGGGTAGGGCGCGATTTGGATTCACGCACCGACAACACCTCGGAGGAGGCGTACACCGTATCGCCAGGAAACACAGGCGCAATGAGCCGGATGTCTGTCCAGCCCAGGTTGGCAATAGCTTGACCACTGACATCGGACACAGACATTCCCACCACAATGGACAGGGTCAGCGCACTATTGACCAGTGGTTTGCCAAATTCACTTTTCGCTGCAAAGGCCGCATCACAATGAAGTGGATGCTGGTTCATGGTCAGCAAGGAAAAATGAATGTTGTCGGCTTCGGTGATTGTTCTGCCTGGGAAATGTTCGTATACATCACCCACCACAAACTCCTGCAGGCAGCGCCCCAGAGAAGCTCGGTGGATTTGACTGGGACGTGATCCCGTTAAGTTAACCGACACTTGTCACTCCAGTTGTTCGAATGTCCGAATACTAGGTGAGTTGAGGTTCATCAAGTTAAGGGTTTTCCCTTAATCAAGCCAAAGGTTTGGGCGCCGCTCCAGCCATTGGGTTCCTGGTAGCCCAAGCGCATCAAGGGTTCACCGGCGGGCGGATAAACACCCAATACCCGATAACCATCACCGCTACGGGACGGGCAATGGCGAAACCGGGCACCAACTGCTCAGCCTCAGGCGTTTAGAAGGAAGGGAAAGTGCGCCTTACATAGGCTTGACCAGTGCTGTAACCGCTGGCTTGAAGGGCCCACGAACGCCAGTGACAACTTGATGCCATCCACGTGCACTAGAGCTGGGTGACACGCTGGTACAAGTCTTCTATGTAAGCGTCAGTGATGTCCAAGGCCCGTAATTGGCGAGCGAGTTGAAAGAGATAGTCGCCATTGGTTCCCAAGTGACCAGCTGCGTTGGCAACAATGTGTGCAGTCTGTTCCTGCGTCAAGTCGTTCGCGTATGAAGGATTTGAGGCGTGCGCAACAAAGACGATGGCGTGCACGCTGCCTTGAGGGGTTTCCATCGGCAAAAAAGCGGGCGCATATCCGCCACGCAACATTTCACGCCGCCACAGAATCGCCGTCTCCTCGTCGACTTGGGGCATGGCGATGCGAAAAGCCAGGCCATGACAAAGTGCGTCAGGTTCGGGCATCAGTGACAACACCAAGCCAGGTTGCTCGGGCGTACCGCGACCGCCAATGACTTTGTAGTTGAAACGGCGCTGGTAGCCGACCAATGCTGCGGCACGCACCTCTTCGAAGTAAACCGCAGGGTCCCACATGAGTGAGCCGTAAGCAAAAACCCAGATATCACCTGCATGCTCGATTTGGGACATAAAGTGGCGCCGCGATGCCTCTCTTACATCGTCGGGCAAGCGCCACGTGATGTCGCTGCCGCGCTCGAGCGCGCTCTGGTCCCACTTTTCCAATACCTTTGGGGTCACGCGTGCTTTGGACTCCGATGGGGAAATAAAGCGCCCTCGCAAGTGCGGCAAGTGCACAAAGGGATCATTGGCGATTGAATGGGTGTTGTTCATGTGCCTCGTTTAAACATGCGTAAGCGCATCATAGGCCCGAGCAGCCTAACGTAGCGTGGGAAGTGCAAGATTCAACGAGCACCAGGTTTGAATGTTGGAATTGAACTTGACCGGGTCAAAACCAAGTTGGCGGAGCTCAGAGCACTGTCCCGTGGCGCCCTATGACGTGCTGGACGGTGGACCGTTGGCGCAGGTGATTGAACTGCCTGGCTGATCCATATTTTTGCGCCAGACACTGGCCAGCCAGGGTTGTTGCTCAATCGGTAAACCGGGTGGGCGGTAGTAATGCAACAGCTCGGTAAAACCGGCCGCCGTCAGGTACCGGCGCCAGGCGGCAATGTCGTGGTAGGTGCCGTAACGTTCACCGTTAAAACCTTCGTCATTTTGACCACGGGGATTTGAGCTAAAGAGCACACCTTGCGGCTTTAAGGTGTCATGCAGTTGTGCCAGAACCTTTGGCAAGGCTTGACTTGGCACGTGAAACAGCGAGGCATTGGCAAACACGCCATCAAAGTG
This sequence comes from uncultured Rhodoferax sp., assembly GCA_963925275.1. Taxonomy (GTDB): domain Bacteria; phylum Pseudomonadota; class Gammaproteobacteria; order Burkholderiales; family Burkholderiaceae_C; genus Rhodoferax. The sequence continues at coordinate 18,458 of CAWUSQ010000023.1, read as the reverse complement.
ATTGGCGGGCAAATCAAGCGTCAGAAAATCCTGCTGCCACACCTCACAGCCGCTGTAGGTTCGTGCCATCTCGGCAAAACGCCCCGCACCTTCGAGTCCAACGGCCCGGTGCCCGAGCGCGCTGAATGCCTTCAGGTCGCGCCCTGGTCCACAGCCAAAGTCCAGAATGGTGAAGGGTGCCTGGGCGTCAATGTGCCCAAGCAAGGCGTCCATGTTCTGGCGCACATCGTGGTCACGCGTTCCGGCAAAGAAGTCGTCGGCATGGGTGTCGTAGTGGGCCAGCGTGCGCCGGCTTGCATCACGCAAGGCCTCATGGGGCAAGGATGTGGAGTGGGTCATGGGATGTGCAGGCTAAGGACGGCGAAATGCCACCTGCTGGGCGGCCCAATATTTTGAGTTCAATCGGTCCAACCGGACTTCGCCACCCGTTGACGGTGCGTGCACAAAACGGCCTTCACCGACATAAATACCAGCATGGGTGGCCACGTCGCTCTGGGCAAAAAGGACCAGATCGCCAGAGCGAATGTTGTCACTGGACACAGGTTGTCCCCAACGCTGCATGCTTGCGACGGTTCGAGGGGGTGCCATGCCGGCCCTGGACTGGTAGACATGAGCAATCAGTCCACTGCAGTCAAAGCCGGTGTCGGGGGTATTGCCGCCATAGCGGTAGGGCGTGCCGACCAAGCCGACGGCGTACAGGGTCACGTCGTTGGCTTGGTCGGACGACAGTATTGACGGGACTATTGAAGCTGCAATGGCCGCAGGATCGCGCTGCGCCAGTGGTGCCGTGCCACAACCGGCGAGGCCAAGTATGAGCAGTACGCACACCTGAAAAAAAGAGAGCTTGCTTAGCATGTTCACGCCTGTTGAGTTAGACCAAAGCAATTGGATGTTACAGATATTGCACCAGCTCCACTTGGCACCGATCGCTGCCAGCTCAGGTTGGCAACCAATGCCACACCCCCCTCACACGCCACCAGGCGTATTCTCCAAACCTCTGGACGCCCCTAGAGTAAGGGCATTACTGCACAAGACCAACTACCTGATTCCACTACGGCCAGAAAAAACTTCACAGATCACCGCTTTGTGAAACACGACAGCATGCGGCGGCAGATGCCTTAGTTGGGGCGGCCGATAAAGCAGTGATTCAATATTACGATGTTCGGCACGACCAAAAAAAGCCTTCGCTTTAATCACTGATGACCAGACTTCAGGCGTAACCCGAAAGCCGCCGTGCGATCTGGAACGCAAAGCGCTGGTCCTGATAGAACAACTCCAAGATTTTCCCTCCGGCGACGCAGAACATCTCGCAGTCCTGTTCGCACACCGCCGTGGCTGAGCGCAGTGCACCTTCCGAGAAAATAGCGATCTCGCCGAAGAGATCGCCCTCCTGCACAGTCTTGTCAAAATCAACAATGTGGACTGCGCCCCGCTTGAGCAGGTACACCTTGTCGGCACGGTCACCGCGCCTGAACAGTACCGTGCCCGCAGGGCAGGATATGGGCTTCATGTAAGGCGTCAGGAAGTCGGCCGTATCGTGACGACTCTGCATCGACCTGATGGCCTTGATCGTGCTCGTTACCTCGCGCAAACGCAGCAGGTTCAGCGGTAGCAAGGCGCAGTGCAAAACAAGAATCGGCATCACCTTGCTGAAGATGCCGTAACGGATGCTCAGCAGACCGTAGGCAATGAAGGCCAGATTGCTCACGATTGCAAATGTCCGCAGCGGCACGATGGTCTTCATGAAGAACGAGGTGAACACCAGAGCAGCCGCCAACCAAGCCACGAATTCCATGATCAGTTTCTCCCACAATTAACCAAAGTGCAGGCACAACAAGGTGACTGTGGGTACACCATAGAGAGAAATCGACAAGTTGCCTATCCCCCAATCTGGGGATAAAAAGCTTCATTGATCTGAATCAACGATAAAAGTTACTCGGCGCCTCTAGCTGTACGCGCCACCACACCCGGCAAGCACTTAGCCCTCGAGGGTGCATCTGAAAGCAGGAAGGCGATCTGAAGGGGTTTGGTGCGCATGGTGGTGCAAAGTTTGAAGCCCTCCAATTTCCGCGAGAATGTCCTCTTCGGGTTCCCTGAGCAGTGAAGCAAGCTGCATGGCAACTTCCCTCAATTTTTGGTGATGACCAAAAATAAGGGTGTTAACCATTACTTTCACCATTGGTATTTACGCCACAAAGAGGTAGAGAAATTTTTCCATTGAGGGGCGTGGCCGCTTTTTACAGAATGAAAAGCCGGGCGTTAACTTAAACCAACTGGCCTCATTGAAACCCTGGGCGATTCACAGCCACCTCCGTCTGAAGCCGACCCGGTTACCGAGTCTCCTCACACTTGGTCAATTTGGCTGTGCTCGCAACACTTATCGCCCTATCGAACCGAGTCAAATAGCCTATGTTATATTTGCACAAATATAATTGAGCTTCTGTGTCAAGAGGCGCGTTCCCTCTACTGCCGTTTTGACGCCTCAACGGGTTCACTACCCCTCATTTTGAACTTGTCGATTTGCCCGTTCTTATCGACCTCTTGTTCAAGGCTCAGAAAACCATCTGACTGCATTTTTCCAGCCCGCTTTTTGGCTGGCTATCTGAATGTTCGCAACGAATGCCGGCACGGACAGTTGCTTTCTGAAGTTTTCTCTCACTGGACCGATTGCCACCTAGGTCACTACATGAAAGATTGATCACATGAGCGTACCCATCAAAGACCCCGAATACTTCGTCGAAGAGTTTCGTAAGCGCTTTTCCACCGTCGGCAATCTGCCCATTGGCGCAGGAATTGCAGGCGTGCTGCTACTTCTGCTCGTCTGGACAACTTGGTTCACGGTGCAGCCCGAAGAGACTGGTGTTATCCAGCGGTTCGGCGCCGTCAACCGAACAGTAGGCCCGGGACTGCACTTCAAGCTGCCAGATGGCATCGAAAAGGTCCGAAGGGTGCCTACCGAGCGCGTTCTGAAAGAAGAATTTGGTTTCGCCACGACCGCCCTCGTAACAGGTGAAAAAACGCAATACGCGCCCGGCAAGAAGACTTTCAAGGAAGTCTCGCTGATGCTGACGGGTGATCTGAACGTGATTGATGTTCAATGGATCGTGCAGTACCGCATCGAAGACCCAGTGCGCTATCTCTTTCAAGTTCGCGAGTCAAGGCAAACAGTTCGCGATGTCGCTGAGGCCGTCATGCGCCGGATCGTTGGCAACCGACTGGGCAGCGACGTGCTGACTGTGGGCCGCGTGGCCGTCTCCACCGAGGTCAAGACGGAGATGCAGAAGATCCTCAGTGCCTACGAGACCGGTGTCCGGCTGGTCACTGTGGAGTTACAGGATGTGACCCCACCGGACACCGTCAAGCCCGCTTTCAACGAAGTAAACGAAGCACGCCAAGACCGCGAGCGCACGATCAACCAGGCGCAGGAACAAGCCAATCGCGAGATCCCCAAGGCGCGCGGTGAAGCAACACGCACCGTCACCGAGGCCGAGGGTTACGCTGTCGAGCGGGTCAATCGCGCCAACGGCGAGGCCACGCGTTTCACGGCAATCCTGGCGCAGTACCAACGCGCGCCGGAAGTCACGCGCCGACGCCTCTATCTGGAGTCGATGGCGGACATACTACCCCAGGCTAAGGCGCTGTACATCGTCGACAGTGATCAGAAAACACTGCTGCCGCTACTGAATCTGGATTCCCCACAACTGCCTGCAGCCACCGCCCAGAGTCGGTCGGCTGTTGCAAAAACCAACGCGGTAAGGGTGCAACCATGAAGAACTTACTGAAAGTCAGTGGGGGTTTGGCGGCCTTGGCACTCGTGGTGGCCGTGATAGGCGGCTTCTACACGCTGGAAGAAGGCGAGCAGGCGGTGATCGTGCAGTTCGGCCGCCCCGTGGGAGCACCTATCACCGAGGCTGGGCTGCATGTCAAGTTGCCGTTTGTGCAGGAAGTGTGGCGTTTTGAAAAGCGCATCCTGATTTGGGATGGCGACCCTAACCAGATTCCCACCAAGGGACGCGAGTTCATCTGGGTCGACACGATGGCGCGCTGGCGCATCGCTGATGCCAAGAAATTCCTCGAAAGCGTGGCCACAGAGGCCGGCGCACGCTCCCGGCTCAACGACATCATCGACTCAGTCGTGCGCGACCAGGTCTCAGGCAGTGAACTCGTGGAGCTGGTGCGCAGCGCCTCGTGGGTGATTCCCAAGGGGGACGTGCTGGAGGAAGTACCCGCCGAGGTGCAGGCTGAACTCAAGAAGGAAGTGGTGCGCGGACGCGAGGAACTGACCCGCACCATTCTTACCAAGGCGCGCGAGGTTGTTCCCCAATACGGGATCGAACTGGTGGATGTGCGCATCAAGCGCCTGGACTATGTCGAGAGCGTGCGGGAAAAAGTCTACGCTCGCATGATCTCGGAACGCAAGCGCATCGCAGCACGATTCAGGTCTGAGGGCGAAGGCCAGAGCGCCGAAATACTCGGGACCATGGAGAAGGAATTGCGCCAAATTCGCTCTAGCGCCTACCGGCGGGTTCAGGAAGTGCGCGGCAAGGCCGATGCCGAGGCAACCCAGGTGTACGGTTCAGCATATGGTGCAGACCCCGAGTTCTACGCGTTCTCAAGGACCCTGGAGGCATACAAGTCAGCTCAGAACACGAATTCGACGGTGATCCTCACAACCGACAGCGACTACTACCGCTACCTGAAAAAGGCCGACGCATCGTCACTGGGTCAAACGAAACGGTGACATGAGCGCATCACCGTATCGCAGGCGTGAGTTGATTGTTATTGCCCTGAACGTGGTGCCAGGTAACGGCTATTTGCTGGACAAGGGATGTATGAGCGGGGAGCTGGACGGCTGCTTGGCATAGGTGAGCCATTGGTGACCATGGCTTGTGCGTAGGAAGCGACAACATGGCCATCAAAGCGCAATAAAAAAATTCTTCCGCCCCCTGCGTTGTGGCGAGGTCACTTACTCTGGCCCTACCGCCCTGCCCTCTACTCAGCAAGTTGGCGTAACGAACAGGTGGGGAATTCCAGCTGCGTAACGGGTTCACCAACAACATGTGAAGGTCTCCGGCGCCAGGCGGCATTGCGTAAAGCCAGTTCTTGTTTGATGGTAGCGACATTGGTGCAATGCCATGTGCCAATGGCTAGATGGCAAAACAAACAAGAAAGCCAGCCATCATTGAAGCAGCGTATTTTCTATGCCACCAGGCTTGTAATGGTGCATCTTCCTGTAAACGTATCGAAAGATGTAACTTGCACCAAATACCAGTTTTGGGCGGTTCTTGATGAAGTCCAGGAACTTCGGGTGGCCGCGTAGTCCCTTGCCAAGGACGGTCTCAATCACGCACAGCACCTGGATCAGAATTTAACGCTGGTCAAATACACGGTGCTGAGGATTCGATGCTACAGCACTCGTGGTTCAACCTTGATTTGATCCAAGTCAAGGCAGATCTGCAACGTCATCGTTATGTTCTACACCTGGCCTGTGCTACTGCTGTCAGACCACCCGATGGCGATATGCAGTGTTGCAGGATTTTCTAATTCACCATACTGGAGAACCTTATGTTGATGAAATTCATCCCAACCCTGATATTGGCCGCTGCCTCAACTACTGCAATGGCGGCAGATGTGACTTACACCAAGGATATTGCGCCGCTGTTCAAAAACTTGTGTTCGGAGTGCCACGGCGCCGATTCGCCTGACCTCCATGCCTTCAAGGCAAATGAAGAGCAATACAAAAAGGAAAAGACCGGGCCGCGCATGAATACGTATGATGAGTTGATCTACTATATCGGCTGGCCTGACACCGGCGCCATCATGCGCCGACTGGACGACGGAAAGTCGGTCAAAAGCGGCAAGGCAGGTAACATGTACAAGAATTTGGGTGAGGATGATGCCGAGCGCCAGAAGAACCTAGCAACGGTCAAGGCCTGGGTTGGCGAAGGCGGGTGGAATCTGAATCGCTTCAAGGCGCGTGGCGATGTGCCTGCAATAACCAAAGAGCAACTCGACAAACTGAAGTTGAAGTACTGAACCCGTTTGTCAACCGAGCCGAGTTACGCCGGTTTTCATGAGGCGCGTAATTCGCTTGGGCATCGCAAGAAACTATAAGCCGCATGGTTCTCGGCACTGACACAGACCCCGCCACGGCGGGGTTTCTTTTTGGCTGTCTTGAGTGTTCGCAGTCGACAGTTTCCAATAAAAAATTCCGTTACCAGGCAGTCTGTATGTCACCGCCGACTAGAAATTGAAAAAAATTCCGAGGTTTGTGCCGATCCATTATGGCCATCTCCGCTACTCGACACACATTGCTCAAAGCGGAACCGCAAGGAGTTGTGAATATGCGGGTACACAGAGCGCTCTAAACGGACTTTTCGTGGAGTAAACCACCTTCTCATTAAAATAATCAGCAATGCCTACTGACGACAGTTCATAGCAGGAGTTGACTGAAATTGTTTAAGTAATTCGGCTCCTTGACCTGGGCTCTAACCGGGGACCTACGACTTCACAGTGTGCATGCAATCTTCCCAAGGCCGAACGTCGCAACCACAGTGCGGCACTTCGGTGGGACCGGTTGTGAGCCCCTTGAACGCATTGAGTTGATTCTTTGAGGCGTCTTTCCGTAGCCGGTTTACCCCATCAGTCGAACCCGCCATGGCTGCCTCTCTATTGGGGATCCAGCGCAGAAAGGGCGTGAGGTCTGCAATATCAACGATGTACCAGCACTTTTTGGCAGCATCCCAGCGTGCCCCCATGGCTTTGGCCTCATCTTTCTCTGCGAACGGCGTGACTAGATTGATTCTCATTGGCGAATTATCCCTTGGCGGTGGATTCAAGGAATCACGGCGTCGGCGACAGCGCCAACCGTCTTTGCAGCACCTTTGACCCCAGTGGCAACCACCATGACAGAGGCATCGGGCACAGCCACCGAGGCACAGGCCTGTCAAAAAAACCTGAATCCCGCTGAGCCGGGTGCCTGCCTGGCAGGTCAAGCCGTGGCTTTTTTGGACCTCATGTTTTTGGCGGCAGCGGTAAAACCACCGTCACTGCCGTCGACGAAGTGAATGTGTTCGCCCTTGTCGATATTGAATACCAGGCAGGTCATCAATGCCGAGTCGGAACGATGCACGCCGTAGCGCAGGACACCATTTTGCGCATGCGCTTCGAGCATGGCTTCGATCGCGGTAGCCTGCGCGGGCTTGCAATCGATCAGGATGCGCAGCGTATCGTCGAAACGCTGGTAATCGGTGTTGTTGCGTAATTCCACCCGGTAACCGCGACCACGATAGCCGCCTGCGCTGATATTGAAGCGGTCAAGAACCCATTGCACCAGGCTGTAGAAATACAATTCGAGCGCGTACCGTGCGCGTTTGCGACTCCCAACCGTGGCATCGATTTCGGCGCGCAAACCACGCGGTGGCCAGCGCAATTTCATGTTAGCGTCGCAGACGGGGTTTACCGGGCCAGTGCCGGTTTCAGTGATGCGGGCAATGTCTTTGATCAGCGTGCGATAGAGATCGGCATTGGCCATATCGTCGGCCGCGCGGGCCTGCATCAACGCGCTCAGCATGACGCCGTTTTGTGAGGCCAGGGGTTCCCAGCGACAAGACAGGCCGCTGAGGTCAGGGTCGTTGTCATGGCTTGCTTCAAGCAGGTAGTCGCCACCCTTGATCCATTGTTCGGCGAGTTCCATGCCGCCTCCTGAGAATACCGCGAGTTCATTGCCGGCACTGAGGCGATATCTCGCCACCTTAACCCGGGGTCCGGGCTGGCGATGAATTTCGGCAACGGCGACTATACCGACGCGTAAATCCAGGTTGAAACGCCTGGCAGCCAGGTTGCGAACGCCGAGCAGAACTTGCGCGGCAGTCACTACGTCGCTGGAGTGCACCATCAATGTGGCGCCATCACCGCCGAATACGTAGGGGACGCAGCGTTTCTGGCTGATATTGAGAACTGCGTTTATGCAGGCGGCGCCGATCATGTTGACGTCTTTGTAGCGACCATCGGCGATCGCCCTGGTGGATCCCTTGACGTCGGCGATGATGACGTGCCAGTCCTCGGGCGCAACGCGGTAATTGTCGCCATCGGCAATCCCGGAAAATTCGTCAAAAGCCGGGATGTCGGCGTAAAACTGATTGCTGCTCAACTGATGGGCTCCATGGCATAGCAGTGTAGCCACTCCGGCGCAGAGCCCAATCCATAAGTAACAGACAAACAAGCTTTGTTGCCCTGAGATGCAACGCTTCTGCGTCACTGGGGCAACCACATCATCCGAGCCCACCTGCACATCTCTAACGTCCAAAAATGCGGTCTTAACCCACGCTAATGCAATCCCGTATTGACCAGATTTCAGCACTGCGCGTGAAGCAGGCGAACAGCTCCTAACAAATTGACTTTAGCAGCTGTATCCGAACCACATAAACAAAAAATCCTGCTATCTGTTAAGTAGCAGGCTTTCTATGCCATGAGGTTTGCAGTGGTTCCCCGCCCTGGCATCGAGCCAGGTATTCGTGCATTAAAATAGAAATTTATCTTTATAATTCAATGGCTTATGATTGTTTTATGATGTCACATTTCGCTAGAACTCATCAGGATTGTCACGCTGCAGTGACGCTTGGTGATTGAGCATTTTGATTTCAATGGCTGCTCCCTGGCAAGTCGTTGGGCAGTTTTAGACACAGAACGGGTCCTCGCCGAGCGGGGCTGACCCTCAAGTCAGTGCCCAAAAGAAACATCCACAGTTAGGAAGTCGCCGCCACGAAGCTGACGTGGCACCGATGCACTTAACGGTTGAAGCTGCTCCAGCGGCGCAGGTTTTACAGCCCCTTAACCGTCGGCCTGGCCATGCTCCATGGCGCGTAGGCTGAAACCGCATGTGTGGGCGCAAGTCCCTGGTCGAAGCCTGGATCCCTTGGCATGGCACCTTGCGCTGTCTGCAGTTTCTGACCGGCGCGCGGACTGAGGGCGATCCGGCAAGTGAGCGCAGCCACCTACTGCGGCCAGGGCACTTGGGCGTCGTCCGAGTCGCAATCTTCGTGTCACGAGCGCTGACGACCATACAGATGATGGGGGCCTGTCCGGTTCAGGAGCGTGTCGAGAAGTCGGCCGTCATAAGGCGGCCCTTGCTCCCGCTCTAGGGAGCCCCCTATTTGAAGACTTCGTCAAAAAACTTCAATGCCTCGGCCCTAGACTGCGACGTCGCTTCGGCGTCGTACGCAAATGGAATGTTGAACTGCTTGCCCTTCTCGGTGGCATCTGGATCGGTGAACGAGTGCCGCGCACCCGGGTAGCTGATGTAACGAAGATCGACATTGGCATCGGTCATCTCCTTCTTGAATGCATCAACCGCGTCTGGCTTGATGAGCGGATCGGCGCCTCCATTCATGATCAGTAGTTTCGATGTCATCTTTCCAGCATCTGCTGGCGCCAACGTACTCGGGAGCATGCCCACGTAAAACCCCGCTACGCCTTTGAGATCGGAGCCCGAACGGGCCGCATCAAGCGCAAACGCACCGCCTCCAGAATAGCCAGCAGCGCCGATTCTGGATGCATCCACTGTCTTGTGCTTTGAAAGTACACCCTTAGCAGCATTGAAGCGTGAAAGCATCTCCGAAGGGTTCTTGCGCATGCGCATCAGCGCCGGGCCTGCTTCTTTGGGGTTGTCCAGGCTCTGGCCTTCGCCTATCATGTCGGCAATGAACGCCGTGTAGCCCTCGTTGGCATACAAGCGCGCCTCGTCGTGCATGTGCTTATTGATGCCCCACCACGTTGGCACAACGATGATGCCGGGGCGCTTTGCCGCGATGGCGTCGTCGTAGACGACGACACCCTTTAATACGGTATCGCCATCCTTGTAGGTGACGGCTTCTTCCTGTATCGCAGCCAACGCCGTGCCTACCAGAGAAAACGCGAGTGTCGCGCCGTAAATCCATGCAATTACTGATGTACGTTTCATGATTTTCTTTCGTGGTTGATCAAACTCAGGCCAGTGGACACAGTGCCCAAAAGCGTGTGCGCCGATGCTGAGTTGACCCTGCGGTTTAGCGTCTCTTTCAGCGGCACGGTAGCAGTGTCGCCGTCGCCAAGAGACGACGACAGTCGTTGAATTACTGCTATCGAGTCCGGTGATTACGGTAGTAGTGCTTGCCGCAGCAGATGGCTTTAGGCCAGTAAGCCGGCCTCGTTGGCCTTGTGCACGGCCTCGGCACGACTACTGCATTGCAAGGTCGCCAGGACGCGGGCGACATGCATCTCGACAGTGCGTGGGCTCAGATCCAGTGAGCGAGCAATCTGCTTGGCGGTCTGCCCCTGCGCCACAGCCTGCAGGATCTGGAGTTGTCGAGGTGTCAAGATGCTGGACGCGGCTGCCGCATCGGCCGTACACGGCCGCCCCGAGGGGACAGCCGGCATAAACGCGCGGAGCTCTGCCAGAAACTGCGGCCACGCCGTGTCGGACTCGAACGGAATGTGGTTGCTGCCATCGAGCGGCACAAATCGTGCATCCGGGATCAGCGAGGCCAATAGCAAGCCCTCGCTGAACGGCGCCAACTGGTCGTCCTTGGTGTGGGCTACCAGCACCGGACAACGCACCTGACGCGCCAGATCCTGGATATCGACGTCAAAGCCGATCTTCAAGAAGCGCGCGGCGTTTATACCGGAAATCGTGTGGCGCTGAGCCTCGTCGAATGCGCGCAGCTGTTCGGTGGTGGCCTCACGGAACATACGGTGGACGAAGACCTGACGGAAATTGGGGTCGTCAGCACCCCAGCCTATTTCTGCAGCCTTCAACAGGCCTTGGGTCCATTCGACAGCCTGCGGCGAGGAGTCGCGTACTAGCAGACCGCGCGCGAATCCACCATAAAGCACGAGTTGGCTGACCCGCTCCGGATGACGCACCGCATAGGTGATTGCCACTGCAGCGCCCTGCGAGATGCCTAGCAGCGGCACCCGCTCCAGCTGCATCGCGTCGATGACCGCTTCCAGGTCTTCAACCCAGGCGTCCAGGGACATGCGCTCAATGTTCCGGTCAGAAAAGCCGCAGCCGCGTGAGTCGTAGCGCACGTAGCCATAGTCACGGCTGAGTTCGGTGATCCAGTGCCGGTTCACCACACTGGTGAGGTCTTTCTCCACATCGGTCAACCAATTGAACACGCGCACCAAGGGCGGGCCGCTGCCGGTCGACGCGATGGCCAACCGCACACCGTCCTTGCTGGTACAGAATTGGATATTTTGTTTGAGGCTCATGAGATACCGATCGTCTAAAAAAACGCAAGACACCCTTGTGATGAGGGTACCACTGATGTCCAACCTGAGAACTGGAGAGTCGAGGATCGATTTTTCCAGACTGCTCGACCGATCCATTCCGCAATTACCCTTGTACCCACAGGAACAAAATGCCGCCGATCAGGTTAGCTCCGCCTGGGATGAGATTGGTGCGATTGGGGGTATTGGCTTCATCGATCGTTAATTTTTCGCCAGCGCTTAGTTGCCCATAGGACATTGGTCTGCACGAATACAGTGAGTCCTTGCCAGCACTTCCAAGATGGTCGCCGACTAAGCCGCGATCTACGCGCGCGGGCTGGCCGATTCAGGCTTGAGGTCTGCGCTAAACACATGGTCGCATTCAAAGTCGCCTTTGTTGGGACCCATGCCGAGTTTGTGGGTATGCACATGCTCACCGGCGGTGATTGCTTTCTAAGCAAAACCAATAAGCTGGGTGCAGCGTCGCACGGACTCAACGGCAACTACGGCTCGAACTGCCATGAGGACACGGGCGCAATCAACGCTTTGAGCGCAATGCCTTCAGCCGACTGGCCACTGAAGCCTTGCGTTCGGGCAGTCAGTACTCGTCACTGGGGTGAAGTCGAATGAAAGGCGTCATGGACTAGAAAAACTGCCTAGGTAGCCAGAGTACGAGATTGGGAAAATAAGTGATGATGGCCAGACTGCCCAACAACGGAACGAGCCAAGGAAGGATCGCGATGGTGGTTCTTTCCACCGAAAGTTTAGCCACCCTGGCAAGCACAAACAGCACCATGCCCATTGGCGGGTGCAACAGACCGATCATCAGGTTAAGCACCATCACCAGACCAAAGTGAACCAGGTCAATACCAAGTTTCTGGCAGATCGGAACCAGAATCGGCACCAGGATCGTGATGGCTGCCGTGGGTTCGAGAAAGCAACCTACAAAGAGCATCAGCAGATTGGCCAACAGCAGAAACACCCAGGGCTTGTCGGTAAACCCTAGCACCCATTCGCTGATTGCAGCGGTCACGCCGGTGGCGGTCAACATCCAGCCGAAGATGCTCGCAGCAGCAACAATGAAGAGCACAGTCGCAGTGGTTTCCACTGTGTCCAGACTCACCTTCACAAACATCTTGAAATTGAGTGTCTTGTACCAAGCAAAACCCAGCACCAGCGCCCAGATGCACGCTGCAATAGCACCCTCAGTCGGGGTGAAGATACCCGTGGTCATACCGCCTATCAACAACACCGGGGTCATGATGGGCAACACGGCCTGAAATTTAAAAACCTTGTCTGCCGCAAACAAAGCGATCAGACCGACCAACACAGTAGCTTGCGCTGGCAAACCAGCCACGGTGATCAGCACCCACAAAGCCAATGGCCAGCCTATCACGACCAGGGTCTCTAGCAGCGCCTTGATCACACGCGGCCATTCAAATTTGGTGTCGGCCCCCCAGCCATTCTTGTGGGCAAAGTAGGCTACCGTCAGCATCATCAAAAATGCCAGCATGAGGCCTGGCAAAATGCCTGCAAGAAACAGCGCACCCACGCTGACATTGGCCATCATGCCGTAAATCACAAAAGGCAGGCTAGGTGGAATGATCGGCCCTAGCGTGGCCGATGCCGCCGTGACACCAACCGCGAATTCCTTGCTATAGCCATGGTCCGTCATGGCTTTGATCTCGATCGTTCCCAGCCCTGCTGCATCGGCGATGGCTGTGCCACTCATACCGGCAAAAACCACTGAGCCCACCACATTCACATGGCCCAGACCGCCTTTGAGCCAACCAACCAAAGCAAGTGCATAGTTGTAGATACGGTTGGTGATGCCGGCGTTGTTCATGAGGTTGCCAGCGAGGATAAAAAAGGGAACAGCCAAAAGTGGGAAGCTGTCGATGCCGCTAATCATGCGGTGAATGACAACAAAGGCTGGCAGATTCCCAGTCCACCAGATGTAGATCAGGGCAGAGCCTGCCATGGCGATGGCCACCGGAATGCCGCTAATCATGAGCAGCAGAAAAATAATTTTGAGCATGGTGTCTAGTCTGAATGCAGGCCGCTTAACGGTCTTCCATCGTGGTTTCCGGGCGCTCAAGAATGCTGTAGCCGCGTCGCAGATGAATCAGCGCCACCTGAACCGAGCGCCAGGTCATGGCGATAAATCCTAGGAGGCAGACAGCGTAGACCACATTCATCGGCAGGTCGATCAGGGTCATACGCGAGTTGCTGCCCAGCTTGTTCATCATCATCAGCGTGAGCATCACCGTGGATCCAAAAAACAATATGCGACAAAGGTCCACGCCTGTTGCCATCACACGGGCAAGTCTGCCGGGCATGAATTGGTAGAAAAAATCTACCTGGATGTGGTTATTCTTCGTCACACCGATCGCTGCGCCAATGAACACGGTGCCAATCAGCAAGTAACGCCCAATTTCCTCTGTCCATGCCGCGGAGTCGTTGAGCACGTAGCGTGTGAAGAACTGGTAGAACACAGTGGCACCGAGCAACCAGAATATGCCCAGCGCCACCCAGGCCTCCAGCGTGGTGTGGGAAAGGTCGATGGCTTCATCCTGCGCATGGAATTCACCATCGTCCCCCATCACTTTCGGCAAGGAGTCAATGTCTTGCATGAGCAGTCTTACTTCAGACCAATGATCCTGTCGTAATCGGCCTGACGATAACCGTAGTCCGTCGGTTTCGCATTCTTCAGAACAGCTTGACGGAAGGCGTTTTTGTCCACCGTGATCACGTTGATTCCCTTTTTCTTGAACTCACTGGCAAGGCGAATTTCCGAGGCTGCAATTTCGCGGCTAGCCTTCTCGGCAGCTTCCTGCGTTACCTCGGAAAAAATCTTCCGGTCAGCAGCAGACAGCTTGGTCCAGGTTGGGCCGCCGACAACGGTTAGCAACGAGTCCACGATATGACCGGTGAGCGAGATGTTCTTTTGCACTTCGTAGAATTTTTTAGCCTCGATCGTTGGCAGCGGATTTTCTTGGGCATCCACAGTGCCGTTCTGCAGTGCGAGATACACCTCAGCAAAGGCAATAGGTGTGGCATTTGCTCCAAGCGCCTTTGGGAAAGCAAGGTAGGCCGGCGCATCGGGCACGCGAATCTTCAGGCCTTTCATGTCCTCGGGGTTGACAATGGGCCGGTTGGACGTGACGTGGCGAGCACCATAGTAGGTCATCGCGGTGACGTGGTTGGCCGTCTTGTCGTCATAGCCCTTGGTGAGTTCGCGAAACACGCTGCTCTTTGAATACTTCAGCTGATGCTCGGCATCGCGAAAGATGAAGGGAAAGTAGGACACGGCCAAGGGCGGGTAACTGCGCGCGGCAAAGCTCGAACCTGTGAGAATGATGTCCACAGTACCAAGGGTCAGACCTTGGTTGATGTCGGATTCCTTACCCAGAGAGGAAGCGGGAAATACTTGCACTTCATAGCGACCATTGGTTCTCTTTTTTATCTCATCACCAGCCCAAACCGACCATTTGTGGTAGGGCTCTGAGGTCTCGTAGACATGCGCCCATTTGAGCTTAGTCTGAGCCTGTGCGACACCCAATATGCCAAGCGCGCCCGTTACCAAAACGCATGAAGCTACTGATTTAATAACAACTAAAGCAATGTCCCGTTTTTTCATGATGTCTCCAAGGAAAGATGAATAGACTAAGCCCAACCGACCGCAGTATCGTGTCTTTAGTCAGTTGTCTTGATCAGTGAAAACCCTCGGGGATGCATCTTGAATGGCGCTAACCCCTCGGCATCGCCACGATGCAGGACGCATCAGCCTTAAATTCGGCTGGATACTTTGTTCTCTTCATGACGCATTCTCCGTTTCAATTTCGACCCTGACAGGTGTCTATAAAAGCGGGTGAAATCCAGGCTTACATGATCCAAGTCAACATAACCGTTGCATTACCCCCGATTGATGAGATCCGAGTGCGACCGATTGAAGAATAAGGTGTAGCCTAAAAACGCAGGTTGCATTCGTCAGCCCGTGTCGTTCGCCGTTCTGGGACATATTGACCACTCCATTCGGTGCGTTATCCCTCTGACATGTTGGAGATTGATCATGACAAATACAAACTGGAATCTGAAAGGAAGCTATTTCGAGGCGTGCAATTGCGAGGCGGCCTGTCCGTGCCTGTTCCTTGGTCCGCCCACAGACGGGGAATGCACAGCACTTGTTGCTTGGCACATTGACCACGGAATTTTCGATGACGTGAAACTGGACGGTATGAACGTTGCCCTTGCAGTGCACTCGCCCGGCCATATGGCTCAGGTGCCGTGGAAAGTTGCGCTCTACCTGGATGACAAAGCCAATGAATCTCAGAGTGCTGCGTTGACGAAAATCTTTGCGGGTAAGGCGGGCGGGCACCCAGCCATGCTGGCATCGCATATAGGAGAAGTATTGGGTGTTAAGAATACGCCGATGACCTTCGAAGTCAAAGGCAAACAACGCAGCCTGCAAATGGGGGACATTGCCGACATGAAGATAGAGAGCATCGAGGGTCAGGGCGGAGCTGATGTGACCATCAATAACCACCCCTTGTGTATTGCACCCGCCCACGCTGGTGTCGTATCGCGCACGAAAGAGGTGCGTTACCAGGATCATGGCCTGAACTGGAAGTTCAGCAACAAGAGCGGCTTTCATTCACCCTTCTCCTATCAGAGCGCTTAGGCTGGGTAAGGCGTCTGACGCGGGGTGACGGGGCTGGCTTATTCAACTCAGGCCAGACGGTTTGCACGTAGTCTCTATGCCCAGAAAGCAAAAAAATGGCTGCCGTCGACCTAAATTCGATCTACCGCCGCGACAGGCGCGTGGTGCTGGCCGGGCTGGCTGGCGTCGTCACACTGTCGTGGGTTTACTTGATGTATCTGGTGCAGCGCATGAGCGTGATGCAAATGCCGATGACGGGTATGGCCATGGCGCAATGGCAAGCTTGGAGCCCTGTCGATTTTGCACTCATGCTATTGATGTGGGTGGTGATGATGGTGGCGATGATGGTGCCATCGGCCTCGCCGATGATGCTCACTTTCACGGCCATCTACCGACGCAAGACCAAGGGCGACGTCGCTCTCCCAACGACGACCTTTGTTGCCGGGTACCTGATCGTGTGGAGTACCTTCAGTCTGGTGGCCACCTTGGGGCAGTGGGGGCTACACCAAGCGGCGCTGCTTTCGCCGATGATGATCAGCACCAGCCATCTGCTGGGCGGTGTGCTGCTGATTGCGGCAGGTGCTTTCCAATGGAGTGGGCTCAAACAAGCCTGTCTATCAAAGTGTCGGTCTCCACTGAGTTTTCTTCTTAACGAGTGGCGCGAGGGGTCGACAGGCGCACTCGTAATGGGTTTGCATCACGGCTTGTACTGCACGGGGTGTTGCTGGGCATTGATGGCGCTTTTGTTTGTCGGTGGTGTCATGAATTTACTCTGGGTCGCTGCCATTGCCGTGTTCGTTCTCGTTGAGAAAATTGCTCCTCGGCAATGGCATGTGGCGCGAATTGCAGGCTTGGGTCTTATGGCTTGGGGTGGTTGGCTGTTGCTCCAGCATATGCGCTGAAGCGGCCGATGTGCCAATACTGGAGGGCAAGCAGGTTCCGCCGCGGGAGTTCAAGAGGCAGTGCCAAACTGCGTTATGAAAGATGTCTAGGGGTTTGGGGAGTACCAGTTCAACTTTGCTCGGCGACACGCTCGAGTTTCCTGCTTAGGATCCACGACAGCACAAGAAAAACAATCAGCATGACCATTCCAAGACCAGAGAAAGCACCGCTCAATAGATTCTCCGAGATTTGGCCAAACGCATGGCCTATCGAAAGAACTACACCAGACCAAAGTCCAGCCGAGACGAAATTGAACGCCAGGAATGTGGGCCAGGGTAGTCGTGACATCCCGTAGGCAAAACCGGCGACGCCGCGAATGCCGTGCGTATAGCGATGAAACAGAATCAGCCATACATAGTAGCGATCCACCAACCGCACCACGATCTGGCTGGTGCGGTAAAGCCGCGGAAAAGGTGAAAGCCATTGGTTGCCGAAACTCCGTCCGATCCAGAAGCGGATCGTATCCCCCAGAAAACTGCCAGCCCATACAACAGCAATGAGGGTGCCAAGATTAAGCGCGCCTGAACTGGAGGCATAACCGGCAAACAAAGTGAGCAGCAGGCTATGCGATGCAGCGAAAGCGAAGATTAGGCCGTAGGCTTCATCACCGTGTAGGCGCAACAATTCAAGAAACGAGGCTAGATCGGTTGGGAACATCAATTATGAATTACACAGTAGCAAATTTTGATCATAGCCCACCTGAAGGGCCTCTGAAATAGAGGAGGCTCCAAACTTTGAGCCTCTAAGCAGCACCAGGCCACGTCGAATCGTGGCACTTGGTGGCCGTAACGACGCGTAGGGGGCGTGAAAAGTCGAAAGCACGGGGCTGGGCGAAACCGCGTCTTTTCTCATGCAGACAAAAAATCCGTATTTGAATGGTAATCAAATGGCATCAAGCCCCTGCGCCTGTTCTTCCTAAGCGCAGCTCGAAAGAGATTAGACCCAGCCTTAGTCACACTTCTGGTAGTGACTCGCCAGACACTCCCGAGCCATCTTCTGACCCTCTGCGATTTTCTGGCGGGTCAGCATTTTGGCAACGATATCTCGACTTTCAACTGCATATGAATCACCTTTGATCGCTGCTAAGTTAGTCCACTGATAGGCACGTACATAATCTTGTGCAACACCTTCACCTCGGGCGTACACCACGCCTAAGTTGAGCTGTGCAGTTGCAAGACCCTTAGCGGCTGCCAACTTGTACCAACACGCAGCCTCTGTGTAGTCTTGAGCGACACCTTTGCCCTGTTCTTACATCAGGCCTAAGTAGAACTGTCCGTCGGCATCTTCGCGCTGTGCTAATTGTTCCCATACCTTGAATGCAGTCGTATAGTCTTTACGCTCAAGGCGGCCCAGCCCTCATCAGGCTCAGCCACAGCCAAGCCCATAGACATTGCGGCAAGCAGCTGATGCGATTAGAGTTTCCATGTGAGGCGCATTAAAGTGTGACAGCGCTGCGGCTTAAGTACACAGCCGGAACGCGAGCATTGCGCTGCATCAAGTCGCGAGGTGTACCGTTCTTTTGTCGGTACCGAGCTGACTTCATTGAAAAATAGAAAGCATCGGCGCTCAAACTGTCACCAAACTGTCTGGACGTCACACGTATGCAATG